>CAZEHX010000037.1:0-2635 GCA_964511745.1 uncultured Parvibaculaceae bacterium | reverse complement strand
AAACCGAAAACAACACGCAGGCCGCAGCCGATCCGCTGGATGAGCGCAAGGCCGCTTTGCGTGAGAAATATCCCAAGCGTGAATTGAGGGGGATTAAAGTAGACGGAGAAATGCTGCTCGGCTTGTATCCCCGCAAGCAGGAAACCGAGCGTTACGTGCGCGACATGGCACTGCGTGGCATGGACAAGGCCATCGGCAATCTGCTGGTCGGCATTTTTCCGGCTGGCGAGGAGCGCGAGCGCTTGGATGAGCGGCTCGAAGATGTCGGGCAGTTGGCCATAACCCAAATCAACAAGACCGCGCTGGCAGCAATCGGCATCGAGGCCGAGTACCAGTACATCGACGATATGAGCGCCGAAGATCTCGACACGGGCTTCATCATTAAGTGGCGCAAGCCCCTGCGCAAAGAAGTCAACAAAATGCTGGCCCAGATCAAAGGCAACCCGATGGCCTCAATGCGCGACTTTGTCGAGGCTGTAGTCACCGAACCCGAGCCTGACGAGCTGCGCGAGTACTTGAGCTCGAAGCCCGGACGCGCCGTGGCACTCTACGGCAAAATCTCCGACAAATGCGGCGGGGCTGTCAACGTCTCAATAAAAAAACTCTAGCCCTCCCGGATGGGGAGGAGGAAATCGATGTCAAAGACTGGCACCTCAATTTACTGCGAAACGTCGGCACATTCGGCGTCGATCTGCTCATGCGTAAATTCATGGGTATCGACCCCGACGCGCTGGATGACGAGCAGTACGCCAAAGCCGTCGCAGAGATTGAGTATTTGACCGAATCAGCCGTCAACGTCGTGGCGGCAGCCATAGGCCGCGCCCTGGGCGGTGATAAAAAAGGCAAGTAGCATGGAAACCATCTTTAAATTAGGAGTCGTACTGGCGCTGCACGACAAGATCACCGCAGGTCTGCGGCGAGTAATGACGCAGGGCACGGACGTTCTTGATAAGTTTAAAGATATCAGGACGGCGGTGCTGGCTGTCACCACTGCGGTATTGGCTTTGTCTGTGGCCTGGGCCGTATTCGGAGAAAATCTAGCCCGCGACGCGGGCCGCTTCGACTACCAGTTACAGGCCGTGGCGCAGATCGGCGGTGCGAGCGATGCCGAAAAAGGATTATTAAAAAACGCCGCGATTCAAGCGGGAATTCAGACGCAGTACGCACCCGGTGAGGCATTGGGCGGATTGAAAGCATTGACACAGCAGGGCAACAACGCCCGGCAATCCATCGCCGCGCTTGTCCCGGTGCTGAACTTGGCCGCCGCCTCGCTGGGCGAATTACAGCCTGCGCAGGCCGCCGGTGTTGTTTCACAGGCCATGAAAGCCTACGGCGTTGAGATCGACGATGTGGGCTTGTCCGTCGATCAGATGGTCAAGACCTCAAACATGTTCGCCATTTCCGCCGGGCAGTTGCCTGGTGCGCTGGGAATTGCCGCTCGTGGTGCTCAGACATTCAAGGCGTCATTCGATGAAGTCTTGATTTCATTGGGGCTGGTCAAAAATGTCATCCCCACAGTCGAGCGTGCATCAACGGCGGTCACGATTGCCATGGAACGCATGGTCAAGCCCAGCGTGCAGCGGGCATTGTCGGGCCTCGGCGTCGATGTTGTGGTCGATGGCCAGTTCAGGCCGCTCTTAGATATTATGCAGGATTTAACCGTGGCGACTGCCGACATGTCCGATGCGGCAAGCGGCGCTTTCCTGCAAAAGCAATTCGGCGAAGGCATGGCGGGCTTAAACGCCATCATGACCCAATTGACAAACGGCATCACCACGCAGTCGGGCGAATTATTAAAGGGCGGTGACGCCGTATCGTACCTGCGCCGTCAAATGGCAGACGCAGGCGGCACAGCGGGCGATATGCGCGAGGCCGTGCTGGGCACTTATGAAGGTGTCTCGTTGCTGCTGGATGGCTCGTTGCAGACGGCAGGGCAGCTTTTGGGCGATGCTTTCAAAGAGATATTCCAACCATTCAAGGAATTTGAGGTCGCGGCGCTCAATCAATTTATTCAATTATGGTCGGCCATCCCGGAATCCTTGCAGCAGTTTATCGTGCTGGTTCCGCTGGTCGCCGGTGGATTATCGGCAATCGTGCTGGGCCTGGCCGCGCTGACGATACTGTTGCCGCTTTTATCGACGCTTCTTTTAGGCACGCCGGTCGGCTGGGTAATTCTGGCAATTGTCGGTTTAGCCGCAGCCATCGCCGCAGTGATTATTTACTGGGACGAGCTGGTCGCCGTCCTCGGCGTGGTTTACGACAATCTGTGGTGGATCTCGCCACCGATCTGGGCTATCTGCCAAGCCTTTGAGGTTTTGTACGATGTTGGCTCGGTTGTGTTTGCCGGTCTTGTCATACTCTTTGATGATTTCGTCAACTCGCTCGGATTTTTTGGAGATATCATCGACGCCTGGGCATCCGGCGTGGGTGAGAATATGCAAGATGTCGGCGGCTCAATTTTGGACTTTTTGCAAGATTGGGTTGTCGGTCCGTTTGCCAAACTGCTGGGCTGGCTGGATGATCAGACAAACGGCTGGTTATCAAAAACCGCTGGCTTTGCATCCGACATTCCCGGCTCGCTGGCCGACATGTTCGCCGGTTTAGGTGGCGACGGCGATTCTGCCCGCGACTGGCT
>CAZEHX010000036.1:0-2724 GCA_964511745.1 uncultured Parvibaculaceae bacterium | reverse complement strand
CGCGCACGGCCGAAAAGCCGGCCGCCGAGGCCCGTGGGCGTCGACGCAAGGTTGAGCCTGTGTCGTCATCATCGCCGGTCGATTCCACCCGGCGTGCCGGGGGATCGGGGTGGCGAAGCTCCTGTTCATCGACGCCGAGATGGTCAGCCAGGGCTTCACGCACGTCCTCGGGCAATACCCGGGGTGTGCCGCGGTAGATGAACTGGTGCATGTAGGCCTGGTTCTTGTCACAGGCGAGAGAGGCGTTCTTGAGGTCGCTGCCGGCCTCTTCGATGAGGTGCATGACCTTGAGGCGGATGGGATCGAGGTCCACTTGGGGTGTAACTCCTTGATATTGCGATGTAGGAAATAACCTATTTCTTTTTGTTGACGAAAGCAATTCCTATCGCTCTTAATGATCCTATCATGAGAACGATTAGTGAACAATTCCTATCTCGCGTCGAGGACTTCCTCGCGTCATCAGGCCTCAAGCCCAGCGAATTCGGCCGCCAGGCCGTGGGTGATCCGAGCCTTATCGTCAATCTGCGCCGGGGGCGATCCCCGACGCTGGCCACTGCTGACAGGATCCTGTCCTTCATCGAACGGGTCGAGGCTGAGCAGAGCCGCCTCACGACACGGCGGAGGTCATTATGAGCGATTTGCTGTCCCATCATCTCAACCAGATCGAGTTGTCGCGGCGCTGGCGGATCAGTCCGCGCACACTGGAGCGCTGGCGCTGGCTCGGCGAAGGCCCGCAATACCTGAAGATCGGTGGCCGGGTGGTCTACCGGTTGAGCGACATCGAGTCTTACGAGGCTGCGTTGATTCGGATCTCCACCGCCGACAGGGGCGTGAGCCAATGAGCAACGGCTTTGATCTGCATGGCATCGGGCACCTGTCGGCATCTTCTCTCAACCTGTGGGCCAGCGAGCCTGCGGTGTGGGCAATGGAGCGTCTTTTGGGGCACCGCGGCCCGGGGTCTGCCTTCATGGCCCGCGGCAAGGCGGTGGAGGATGGCATTCATCTTGGTCTGCTCGACGAAACGGCGTCTCTTGAGGCATGCATCGCCAGGGCGCTTGCAGCCTATGACCGCGAGATGGCGCTCACCGCCGATGCCCGGCGCGAGAGTGAACGAGATCAGATCGCAGGTTATGTCGAACACGGCCTGGCGGAACTTCGCCAGTACGGAGTGCCGACCGCCTACCAGGACCGTATCGAAATGCGGCTTGACGATGTCGCTGTTCCGCTCATCGGGTACATCGACTGGCGCTTTGACCAGCATGGTCTGATCGTCGACCTGAAAACTTCTGCGCGACTTCCTTCCGCTATCTTGCTGGCCCATGCCCGGCAGGGTGCGATCTATGCCAGGGCACATGGCAACTACGCGATGCGTTTTGCCTATGTGAAGCCGGTAGCGTCGAAAAAGGATGGTCGTGCCGTCACGGTCTACGAACTTCCCGCAGCCGACATTGATCGCCAGCTTGCCGCTCTGCGCCAGATTGCGCTGCGCCTTGGCCGCTTTCTCGCCGTTTCGAAAGACCCGCAAGAGCTCTGCGGCCTGCTGGTGCCCGACTACGAGCGCTTTCACTGGTCGAACCCGGTGACCCGGGCCAGGGGCGCGGAGATCTATGGATTCTGAGTTCAACACCACCAAAACAAGGAGAGCAGTTATGAACCTCAATATCGGCGGATCAGGTACCGTCAAACCCTATGCAAAGTACAACGCCAAGGCGGACAAGTGGTTCGTGCGCGGGCCCGATGGTGAGGATGTCGAGATTGCCCGGCCGAGCTTCGTCATCGACTTTGACAACATCGCCACCGGCTGGCTGTGCTTCCGCGAGGGCCAGGCGCCGGAGCGGGTGATGGACCAGAGCCTCGAGCGTGCTGCCCCGTGCCCCGGCGAGGGCTTCAAGCGTGGCTTCGTGGTGATGGCGTTCAGCCCGAAGTTCTTCGCCGGCGTGGCGGAGTTCGCCAGTGCCTCGATCCATCTGTCCAATGCCATCAAGGAAGTCTACGCCCAGTATCAGGCTGAGTGCGCCGGTCACCCGGGTCAGCTGCCTGTTCTCAGCTGTACTGGCTCGCAGGCCATGAAGGACCGCTACGGCACCAACTATCGCCCGACCTTCGATATCGTCAGCTGGGTCGATCGCCCTGCAGATCTCGTCGATGCAAGCCCCGTCGATCCGGCAGATCTCTGGCAGGGCGAGACATCAGCCAGCCCCACCCGTCCGGCGCCAGCCCAGCATGTAACGCCGCCAGTGGCATCGCAGCCAGTGGTATCGCCACCAGTGACACCGCCACCAGTGGCATCGCCTGCAGCACCCGTCGAGGATCCGCTGTCCCAGTCGGTGTTCTGAGCCGCTAACCGGAGGGCTTTGGCCCTCCGGCCTCATCTTGCCGCTGAAGAGCAACCATACCGCGTGACCCGTTTTCCCCCATGACCAATGTCCAGCCCATGTTCGAGCCCGATGCGAACCAGATGCGCCGGCACGTCGCCCACCTGTTCGAAGGCTGGCTCGACGGTTGCCACGAAGGCCGCATCGAGCTCGCCTGGACCGACGCGCGCGACGGCAGGTTGACGCGCGCTGCCATCTTCGGCACCGACGAGCTCGACGAGCTGGTCGAACGCGCGGTCATCGAAAACAATCATCCCGGCCAGAACGTCTATATAGGCCAAGCGCTGCGAAAACCTGGAACGGCCGTGTCGGGTCGCTGCAAGGACGACGACTTTTTTGCGCTGACGGC
>CAZEHX010000035.1:0-2802 GCA_964511745.1 uncultured Parvibaculaceae bacterium | reverse complement strand
ACGTTCCGCGTCACTCAAACGTCGCGAGGGGCGTCCGAGAAACCTACATCGAAGCGGTCGGCCGCGTCGCTTCGGTACATCGCTTTGAAGTGTCACCGAGAGCGGTCATCTACATTTCTTGATAGAATTTGCTGGTCAACACCGCTTTACCGCTCGTGTCTAAAACCCCTGAGAACGCTGGTTGCGAGAAACGTAGTCGCCGCGACGCACACAATGGAGGGGCCAGCAGGCGTATCAAACACATAGGCCGCGCGCAGACCAATAATGGCGGATAGCATCCCGATCAGACCGGCGGCGACGGCCATACCTTCAGGCGTGCGTGACAAAGGGCGCGCGGCGGCTGCCGGTATGATCAGCATGGCGGCAATAAGCAGGACTCCAACGACTTTGATCGCGACCGCAACCGTAATTGCCAGCGCAATCGTCAGCACCAGTTGTTCACGTTTCGGGTTGATCCCGCTGGCGTAAGCCAGATCCTCGTTCAGTGTCGAGGTCAGCAGGGCCGACCAGCGCCAGCCGATCAGCGCGACCACAAGTGCCGCACCGCCCCAGATGATCGAAAGGTCCTCACGCGAGACAGCCAGAATATCCCCAAAGAGATATGCCATCAGGTCGATCCGCACGCCCGAGATGAAGGACACCGCGACAAGCCCGAAGGCAAGTGCCGAATGCGCAAGGACCCCGAGCAGTGTGTCCATCGCATAGCCCCGACCAGATAACACGCTGACGACCAGCGCCATGAGCAAGGCTACAGTCATGGTCCCCACGAAAATCGACATCGAGAACGCCAGCGACAGGGCAACACCAAGGATCGCGGCGTGCGCCGTGGCGTCCCCGAAATAGGCCATACGTCGCCAGACCACGAAACAGCCCAAAGGTGCGGCGGCAAAGGCCACGCCAATCCCTGCTAGGGCAGCACGGACCATAAAATCATCAAGCATTATTCTGCGGCCTCTGTATGGTCGTGGTCATGGGTATGGTCGCCATGGTCATGGCCGTGATCGTGTTCATGCCGGTAAAGTGCCAGTGCGCCGCCGGTTCCTGTCCCGAACAATGCCCTGTATTCTGGCGCAGATGCGACCACCGCCGGTGTTCCTTCACAGCAGACATGACCGTTGAGGCAGATGACGCGGTCAGATGCGCTCATCACAACGTGCAATTCGTGACTAATCATAAGAACAGCGCAGCCCGTGTCCTGTCGCACAGTTTCGATCTGTTGATAAAATGAGGCTGAACCACGTTGGTCCAATCCCTGTGTGGCTTCATCCAAGAGCAGCAGATCGGGTTTTCCAATCAATGCGCGGGCAAGGAGGACCCGTTGGAATTGCCCCCCCGAGAGCTGCGAAAGTTGCGCATTCGCTAAGTCAGGCACGCCTGCCTGTGTCAGCGCATGATCGATATCTGCGACTGTGACCCCGCCAGGCAATTTCAAGAACCTGGACACTGTGATTGGCAAAGTTTCGTCAATATGCAGCTTTTGCGGGACATATCCGATTTTCACGCCGTTCCCTTGCACGACGCGGCCTTGGAACGGCTTGACCGCACCTATAATCGCCCTCAGCAGGCTGGTTTTGCCTGACCCGTTCGGGCCAACAATTGTGACAATCTCACTAGGTTCGATATGCAAAGACACGCGCGACAGGACTGTCCTTGCGCCATAACGAACGCTGAGCCCTTCAACCTGAACAAGGCTCATGCGTCGGCCTCATCTATACAAGACGGGCAGACACCGCTCGCCTCGACGACAGTGCGCTCTATCCGAAAGCCGGTGGCGCGTGCCGCATCGCCCAATGCACCCCGCGCTGGCGAGGATTGGGCTTCGGCCACGGCATCGCACAAGCGGCAGATCATGAATGCTGGTGTGTGGGAATGGCTGGGGTGAACGCAGGCAATGAAGGCGTTCAGCCGTTCGATCTTATGGGCCAACCCATTTGCGACAAGAAAATCCAACGCGCGATACGCGACAGGTGGCTGCGATCCAAATCCGTCTTCGCGTAGCCGGTCCAAAATCGTGTAAGCACCGAGCGCGCGGTGATCTTGCAGCAATATTTCAAGCACCTTGCGCCGCACAGGCGTAAAGCGAAGACCTTCAGCCGAACAACGGGCCTCGGCTGCGGCAAGACCCCCGCTCACGCATGTGCGATGATCATGTTGCGCAAACCCCAAGGGGCTGTCCGCAGCATTTGTCTTGTTCGACTCACTTGTCATGTTATTACATTTCGTCTAATCAATGTGTAATGTTATAAAATCACATGGAGACCTCGATGTCCAGAAAGCTTCTTACCCTATCCTTGACTGCCACTTTGATGGGTGGAACAGCCTACGCGGACGCGCCGAAGGTCGCGGTTGATATCGCCCCGGTCCATTCTTTGGTAGCACGGGTCATGGACGGCGTCGGCACACCCGATTTGATTGTTCAGCCCGGTGCAAGCCCGCACGAGTACAGCCTTCGTCCATCTGAGGCTACAGCATTGCAGGCCGCCGATCTTGTATTTTGGATTGGACCCGATTTGACGCCATGGCTGACCGATACGATTGAAACGCTCGCACCGGATGCCGCTGTGACGGCATTGCTGGAAGCAGATGGCACGATCGAACTGGAGTTCCGGGAAGGTGCGTTGTTCGAAGCCCATGACCATGATGGCGAGGACGATCATGACGACGAAGACGGCCATGAAGACCATGCTGATCACGCCGACGAAGCGCATGATGACCATGATGAAGAAGGCCACGAGGATCACGATGACGAAGGCCACGAGGATCATGCCGATGAAGAGGCTGGGCATGATGATCATGATGACG
>CAZEHX010000034.1:0-3799 GCA_964511745.1 uncultured Parvibaculaceae bacterium | reverse complement strand
TTCGACTGGCCACAGCCGCCATGGCATTGGCGACAGCTTCAAGTGCCGGGGCTGCAGCAACGGCGAGTTGGTTCGACAGCCCGCGCCAGATCAGGCCAAGCCGCGAGATCGCATCATTGGTCCGCTCGATCTGGTCGGCATCCTGCTCGGAGACGACCACACCGAAGGCCAGAACATCCTCTGTTGCCTGGCGCAGTGTTGCCGTGTCGATCCGGCTCATGGCAATCGAGCCTTCTTCGCCGAACAGCTGCCCGGCGACGGCGGCACGTTCAGCCGCGGGCACGAAGCTCTCGATGGCCGCGTTGATCGCGCCAACCCGCTGGTCGAGCGGCAGCGCAATCAGCTCACCCGCCGACAATCCCAGCTGCTTCAGCGCTTGCGCTGCCGGACCGGCCCCGGCGGCCGCCTGGCTCAGCCGTCGTGTCAGATCCTTCGTTGCCTGCTCGATGCCGGACATCGACACACCCGCAAGTTTCCCTGCGCGCTCCAGCGTCTGGATCGAAGCGACCGTGGTGCCGAGCGATTGCGCCAGCTTGGCCTGCGCATCGACGGTTTGCAGCCCGCTCCGGACCATAGCGACACCTGCGGCGGCGGCAGCAGCAACCGCCGCAGCGGCGGCAATCGCCACCCGGCGCGAAAACGCCGCCATCTTGGCATTGGCCGCCTCCATCTCACGACTGAGACGGCCGAAGCCACGCGCCCCGGCTTCGCCGACGCCTTCCAGTTCGGCGCGCACTTGTCGGCCGCCGACCGCAGCAAGGCGAACGGAGACGCGGTTTTCGGCCATTCGATTGATCCTTGAATTTGGGGCGCGTTCGTCTTACGTTTAGCGCATCGATACATTGAGGGTATGAACATGGCCGAAACCGCGACATTGTCTTCGAAATTTCAGATCTCGATTCCCAAGGCGATCCGGGCAGCCCAGCACTGGGAGGCGGGACTGACCTTCGCGTTCATTCCGAAGGGAACGGGTATCTTGCTGGTTCCGGTCCCGAAACGCGAGGCACTGAAAGGCCTCGCGCGTGGCGCATCCGCGACCGACTATCGCGATCACTCGGACCGGTTCTGATGATCCTCGTCGATACGTCGGCATGGATCGAATGGCTGATCGGCTCAAAGACCGGCGACAAGCTGGCCGGGCATCTGCCCGAACAGGCCGAATGGCTTGTCCCGACAATGGTCCAGCTGGAACTGGCCAAATGGCTGACGCGCGAGATTGGTGAGGACAAGGCGGATCAGGTGATCGCCTTCACGCAGGTCTGCGCGATCGTACCGCTCGATACCGGGATCGCGCTGGCGGCGGCTGAGGCCTGTTCGGAACACAAGCTTGCAACCGCTGACGCGATCATTTTTGCAACCGCCCGCGCACGAGGCGCGACATTGCTGACCTGTGACACTCATTTTGCAGGCTTGCCCGGCGTCACCCTGATCGAGAAGATCAGGGACTGACACCCGGGCGGCCATTGGCCGCCATCTGTTCGTTCAATTTGACCACCATCACCGCCTCGATCACTGGCAGCAGTTCGGCCATGGCCAGCGGCGGGATGCCAAGCGCATCGCCAAGGGCAAGTGCTGCCGACAAGTCCCAGCCGATCACCGCGCCCGGCAGCGCACGCAGCTGGCCGCCGAGACGGCCGACGAGGTCCCAGATCTGCCAGCCTTCAAAGGTAATGGGTTGGTTCAGCCGCGCCGGGCAGTCTTGGCAGGCTTGCGGGCAGGCTTCGCTGGGTTCGCAACCCTCGCAGTAGCGATCGCCCCCGCCGAAGGACCAGTCGGCAAGGGCGCGGAGACGTTTTTTTCCTGATCCAGCAGCAGGCCTTTGGAGACATAGGTCAGTTGGAAGGCCTCAAAGATTGGCCAGATGTCAAGAAGCGCATCAATGGCCTCAGGGTTTGGGTCGATTGAATTGCCATCGGCATCGCCGATGCCCTCCCAGGAGAGGACAGCACTTCGGGCCAGCGCCTTGGCGAAGGCAACGGCACGTTCTTCATCGGAGGCAGTTTCGGGGACCGCCTCCACGGCAGGATCGCTGCGCGTCGCCACCATCAGCGCCGTGGTCAGCGGGCGGAGTTGCACTCGCACCCCGGGCCCGAGATCATGCCAGCGTGGCTGTTTGGTAAGGTCGAGCGTCAGCATTAATAGGCCTCCACATCGTTGATCAGGGTTGCGGTGCACATACGACCGACCGTGCTGTCGCGCGCGGCCTGCCAGTCGAAGGTCGCCTGCACACCCTGCGGACCAGAAATCTCAATCCGGGGGAGCGGCAGATAGACGGCGTGGATTGTAAAGATAAAGCTCTCGCCAGAGGGCAGCACATAGGCGAACTCTAGCTCGCAGGCATCGCCATTGATCGCCTGCGTCACCAGAGTCTGATCGGCGAACCGGACCTCTATGGAGCCGGTCAACGCGGCGATGGAGGGGTCGGCCCCGTCGATGCGACCATCCGAGCGGATGGTTTCGATCCGGTCGAGGTTGTTGGCATAGGTGATGTCGGCCGAGACAACATTGCCGAGGGCCGACCCATTGCGAGTGATCGCGCCGTTGAAATGCCCGAAGCGCTGCAATTCGAGAGCCGCAGGCGTGCCCGCACTGGTGGTCGTGCCGACCGTCTCGCCCTGTGCCACTAGTCGGGCTGTTGCGGTCAGCAGGCCAGATCGCTGCATCTGCCAGATGATCTGGTCGAGCACGCAGCCGGAATACATCGCATAGCGTGGCACCTCGGGCAAACGAAGGGAGTTTCCCGTACCAGTCTCCGCTGTGCATTCCGGTAAAGGCTTGCCCGTCAAGGTCGCAATCCGTTCGGGTGCGAATTCCCACATGTTGGGGCCTTCTGGGTCGTTTTCGGTGGTACGGTTGGGGAACGCCACATCCATGGTGATGCTGTCCTGCAACCCCAGCACATTGCGCGCCAAGGTAACGCGGTGGCACCACGGGCAATTGAGCGCCACGAATAAATGGTAGCGTCCCGGTTCAGGTGGGAAGTCCGCGTCACCAATGACATGACGAAATCCACTGGCGCCCCGCACGAATTCACCACGCGCGCGGCGTTCCTTTGCTTTGGTTTGGTCTTCTTGAGTTGATGTGTCCTTGGTCATAACATCACCTTCATCCTCTCAACCGGTGATGCAAGATGATGGGCACCGCCAGTTCTTCTTCATCGCTGAGGTGCCGCTTCAAGAACGCCTCAATGGTTTTGCTCGTCTTGTGAAGCTGCCCGGCCTCTTCGTAGGCTTGCGCAGGTTCCAAGGTCGTCAACTTGATCAAGCGGTTCGCAGTGCGGGTGAAATTATCCAGCACTTTGTCCAAATCAGCGTGGTCCTGTGCCAGCATCTCCAACCCCGCATCAAACCGGGGGTCCGCAGCCGACAATTCAGGAAAATAGCTATGATCTTCCCAGCCGTGATGCCCATGCAGGTTGCCCACCAGATTACCACCGTAATGAGAGAGCCGTCGGGCAAAATCATCCAGCGCCATGTCCTTGTTCAGCAGCCCTTCAGTATCAAGGCGAATGCGCTCGGCCACTCGGCGGAACATTTGATGTGCGCCGAGCCAGTGCTTGGTTTTCTCTCTAAAACCGGGATGCGCATCCCAAATGTCGCGTGGGTAGCTGTCCAAGAGAAACCGCATCTCTTGGGGCATTTCATCTTGGCGAATGGCATATGTATCGAGCATTGGATTACTCCCTTCCAAACATAGGTGGGGCGATAGTCACCGCCCCACCAGAGTACGAAACACAATGGCGGCTAGACGGATATGCCGGATACAACCGCTTGCTCAAACAGGCAGGGCAGGATGTGCA
>CAZEHX010000033.1:0-3867 GCA_964511745.1 uncultured Parvibaculaceae bacterium | reverse complement strand
AAACAAAAGTCATTGCTTGATCTGACTTTGAACCGGGTGAAGTCGCTCGATGGCGTCTCGGCCTGTCTCGCGGTGACCGGTGAGGACTACAGGTTCATGGTGAGAGATGCGCTGGACAGGTGTGGCCTGTCTGGACCAATGCTGCTGGAACCCGTTGCCAGAAATACGGCACCGGCTATCTGCGCTGCGGCGTTGAAGATCGTCAGTGCCGATCCTGAGGCGATCATGGTCGTTCTGCCGTCAGATCATCATGTCGTCGATACCGGAGCGTTTTGCGATGCTGTTGGCCGGGCTGCGGCTTTGGCGAACGACGGGTGGTGGGTGACGCTGGGAATTGCACCACGCGGACCATCGCAAGCTTTTGGCTATATTGAACCCGGCTTGGCCATTGACGGCCACGACCAGGCCGCCCAGGTCACGCACTTCATTGAGAAACCTGATGCCGCAGCGGCGCAACAGCTCATTCAGGACGGTTGCCTGTGGAATGCGGGCATCTTTATTGTGCAGGCACGCACGGCGACTGATCTGGTGGCAAAACATGCCCCTGACCTGCATGCCTCGGTGCGTGAGGCGCTAGATGAGGTCAGCATTGACCAAAGCTTCATCCGCCTGGCCCCCGGGGCCTTTGCGCAGTGCCGGTCAATCTCCATTGACCATGCGGTACTTGAAAAAGAGCCTCGCGTTGCGGTGTTGCCCTATGAGGGTGACTGGTCGGATCTTGGTTCGTGGGATGCTGTGGCCGGCTTGTATCGGGCAGATGAGGCTGGAAACCAGTCGGACGGCGACGCCTGGTTTGCCGACGCACAAAATTGTTTTGTTCATAGCCCGGACAGGCTGGCTGTCGTGCTGGGGCTGCAGGACGTTGTGGTCGTGGATACGCCGGATGCCTTGCTCGTCACCAGCCGCGCCCGGGCTGAACAGGTCAAGACCGTGGTGGATGGCCTGAAGGCGGCTGAACGGCCCGAACTGACTGACCATCGCAAGGTAGTGCGACCATGGGGGACATTTGAAGGTATCGACCGCGGTGAGCGCTATCAGGTCAAACGCATCACCGTCAAACCCGGCGCGCAATTGTCCCTGCAATACCATCATCATCGTGCCGAACACTGGATTGTGGTCACGGGGACCGCCAGGGTCACCCGTGGTGATCAAACCTTCCTGTTGCATGAGAACGAGTCCACCTACATTCCTCTGGGCGCGGTTCACAGGTTGGAGAATCCTGGCAAAACCGCGCTGGAACTCATCGAGGTGCAGTCGGGTTCCTATCTTGGCGAAGATGACATTGTGCGGGTAGACGATGTCTATGGGCGCGAGGCAGAACCGGCCTCTGACAGGACGTTTCCGCCCACAACAATTGCAAAGGCCTCGCGCCAATAATACACAGGCCCAGGATCGCCCGTCACAGGGCAATGGTTGGCACGGTTGCCAGCGGTATCGAGGAGCACCAGCCTTTGAGGCTGTTCACGCGGATCCGTGTTCAGTTGCTGGGCGGCATGCTTTTCGCTGTAGTCATGCCGGCTCTGGTCAGGTGGCCATCGACGAGCCTGATTCCGGTATCGGGTTTGAGCGGCCTGCAGTCCGCCGTGCTGGGGTCGTTCCTGGCACTGCTGGTGGGCTACTGGGCCTTGCGCCAGTTCATCGACTACCCCGGTGTGCAGGCGACGCAATACATTTTCCCGGTGTTTGCAGCCTCTTACGCCCTTGTCATCCTGGGCTTCTTTTTTCTGCGCATAGAGTATTCCCGCTATCAGTTCGGGGCGAGTTTTCTGGTGGCAATCATCTGGTTCTATATCTGTTTCTTTCTGGCACGCCGGACGCTGCGGCCAACCTACGGCCTGGTCACGGCCGGTGATACCAGGGGCTTGAACAAGATTGATATAGTCGACTGGGTGAGCCTGAAGCAACCAGCCCATCCCGGAGGTGTTCTTGACGGGATCGTGGTTGATCTGAGGGCGGAACTGTCGGACGAGTGGAGCGGGTTTCTGGCTCGTTCGGCTCTGAAAGGCCTGCCGGTCTATCACGTCAAGCAGATGTCGGAAGCGCTGACCGGCAAGGTCGAGATCGAGAATTTGTCGGAGAACAGCCTTGGATCGGTGTTGCCGTCACTGTTTTACCTCAAGCTGAAACGGCTGATTGATCTGGGCGTTGCGGTGGTGGTGACGCCGGTGTTCATGGTGATTATTGCGATTGCTGGGCTTGTCATAAAGCTGGAGTCCAGAGGCCCGGTGTTCTTCCTGCAACCGCGCATGGGGTTCAGGGGCGAGCCGTTCGAGATGATCAAGCTGCGGACCATGCAGGTCGATGCTCAAGCGGCAGGGTCGCAATTCACTGAAGACGACGATCCGCGCATTACCCGCGTGGGAAAGTATTTGCGCAAGTACCGCATTGATGAACTGCCCCAGATTGTCAACATCATGGCCGGCGAGATGAGCTGGATCGGTCCGCGTCCGGAGGCGATTGAACTTTCCCGGTGGTACGAGCGCGATATCCCGTTCTATTCCTACCGTCACATTGTGCGCCCGGGCATATCGGGATGGGCGCAGGTCAACCAGGGCAATGTCGCCCGGCTTGAGGCTGCAACCTACAAGCTCCATTATGACTTTTACTACATCAAGCATTTTTCACCGTGGCTTGATGCGCTTATCACAGCGAAAACCGTGAGGACAATTCTGACCGGCTTCGGATCGAAGTGACGCGCGAAAGACCACGATCATGAAGTTGGCGCACCTGGCCCGTGCCTGCGAACACACGCGCTGGCGTAACAATTCCCCTTTATTTTGGGCGGAGATCTGATGCCTCGACTGTATGACAGCCGCAAACGTATCCTGGTGACGGGAGGAGCCGGTTTTCTGGGATCACACCTGGTTGACCGGTTGCTGGAACAGGGCCACGAGGTGTTGTGCGCGGACAACCTGTTCACCGGCACCAAGCGCAATGTCGATCATCTGCACAACCATCCGCGTTTCGAATTTCTTCGCCATGATGTGTGTTTCCCGCTCTATGTCGAGGTGGACGAGATCTACAATCTCGCGTGTCCTGCTTCACCGGTCCACTATCAGCATGATCCCGTGCAGACCACCAAGACATCGGTTCATGGGGCAATCAACATGCTGGGGCTGGCCAAACGGCTGAGGTGCAGGATATTCCAGGCCTCGACCAGCGAGGTCTATGGAGACCCGTCCGTTCATCCACAGCCGGAGGCCTATTGGGGCAATGTCAATCCGATCGGCCCGCGCTCATGCTATGATGAGGGCAAGCGCTGTGCCGAAACCCTGTTCTTTGACTATCATCGCCAGCATGATCTCGAGATCAAGGTCGCGCGCATCTTCAATACCTACGGACCCCGCATGCACCCGCAGGACGGTCGCGTGGTGTCCAATTTCATCATGCAGGCGCTGCGTGGCGACGACATCACAATCTATGGCGACGGTCTCCAGACGCGCTCGTTCTGTTATGTTGATGATCTGATCGAGGGTTTTTTACGGCTGATGGCCTCAGGGCCCGATGTCACCGGTCCGGTCAATCTGGGTAACCCGGTGGAGTTCACCATGCTGGAGCTGGCCGGGGAAGTGTTGAAGCTGACCGGCTCACGCTCCAGACTTGTCCACCTGCCACTACCGGAAGATGACCCCAGGCAGCGCCGGCCTGATATTGCACTGGCGAAAGCCACGCTGGACTGGCAGCCGATGGTGCCGCTGGCCGACGGCCTGAAGCAGACTGTGGACTATTTCCGTCATTTGCACGCCTGAGCCAGTGGTGTCGCGAAGCAGCCGATTGCACAAGGACCCGACGCTGACATGACCAAGAAAGCCCTGATCACCGGTATTACAGGCCAGGACGGCGCCTATCTGGCCGAACTCCTGCTGG
>CAZEHX010000032.1:0-4177 GCA_964511745.1 uncultured Parvibaculaceae bacterium | reverse complement strand
TCCAAAGCCGGGCCCCGCGCCGCAGCCTTTTGCCTGCGATGGTCGCGTCCACATATGTCGGGCCGGTGACCGGGCTGGACCGGTTGAATCCTTCGACGCCTTTGACCGGAGCCACCTGCGCGAAGCCGACCTGTCGCGACCAGGCATACACAGCACTTGTCTCGTAGCCGGTATCGATCGCCAGCCGTGCCAACGTCATCTTCTGACCGCAAGCATGCATCCATGTCTGGCCGAGCAAATTGGTCAGCTGCTGCCAGCACGCCTGGTCGCCGGGCCCTCCCTCGATGACCAGGTGATCGATCAGCCAACTCTCCAGCCCGCGGCCCCAGGCCCAGACATCGACTTCGATGCGATCCTTCTGAACATCCGCTCCCGCAGTCAGGAACAGACCGCCTGATGGCACAGCGCCAGCATTCCAGGTCTCGCGCTGGTCCGCCAACCGCTGCCAGTCGGGCGCTTCGCCGGTCTCGACCCATGTCTCGCCAAGGATCGTGTTGCGGAACGCCTTGATTGCCTCGTCCGACCCTTGGGCTGCGTCCCATGCCCGCACGATCCGCTCCCAGCTCAGCCAGCCGATCGGCGAATAGAGTGCGGAGAGGTGATACCCGACCGTGGTCGGATCGGTGGCCGTGGCGGTCGCGCGCCATTCGCCGCCCTCCAGCATCGCCGTCTTGTAGTGTTCTGCGATGGGCCGATCGCAGCCCTCGCAGTGATATTCCGCCGTCTCCGGGCGGCCCTTCTGCCAGCGCAGCCGGTCGAACTTCAGCCACTGTGCGTGGCCACAATGCGGGCACGGCACGAAGTACCGGCGCTGGTCCGATGCTTCGTATTCCCGCTCGATCCGGCTCAGCCCCCGGATTGTGGGCGTCGAGACCAGAAACACCTTACGCCGATGGGCGAAGGTCAGTGACCGTGCCTCCGCCAACGTGACCGGGTCGCCTTCCTCGTCTGCCGAGGCCGGATAGGCATCGACCTCGTCGAGGAAGATATAGCGCGCGGGTGTCGAGCGCAGCCCGACGGCCGAGTTCGCGCCCGTCATGATCAGGATGCCACCCGCGAACTCCTTCGAGAGCATCGTATTGCCCGCGTCGCGCGAGCGCGCCGGTTTGACCCGTTCGCGCAGTTCCGGGCTTTCGTCGATCAGCGGATCGATCCGTTGTCGTGAATTACGTTTCGCCAGTTCCACGGTCGGCTGGACCGCCAGCATCGGCCCCGGGGCCTGGTGGATGGCAAAGCCGATCCAGTTGTTGCCCGCCTCGGTCGCCCCGACCTGCGCGGCCTTCATGAACACGATCCGCTGGGTCGGATCGCCCGGCGAGAGCCGGTCCATGATCTCGCGCATGTAGGGCGTGCGCACCGTGCGGTATCGCCCGGGCTCGGCCGAGGCGCGGCCCGAGAGCATCCGGTGCCGGTCCGCCCATTGCGACACTGTCAGATCCGGATCGGGCGTGAGGCCAGCACCCCAGGCGCGCAGGATCTCGCTCGCGCCGTCGAAGCTTGCCCCGGACCACGATCCGGGGTCCGTCAATCCATCATCGTCACCGGAAGTCTGGCCGGACCTCGGCAAGCTCGTCGAGGTGGGCGCGTACATGTTTTTCCAAGGCCTTCTGCATCGCGGCCGGTTCCACGCCCAGTTCCGCCGCCATCAATGCCGACGACCGCGCGGGCCAGTTCACCCATGCGTCCCGCACCTCGCGCGCCAAGCGAAACACCAGCGACAGCGCCCGCGCCCGCTCGATCAATTCCCCCTTCAGCTTCTGCAGGCGGATGCGCCGCTCCTGCGCCTTCAGCACCTCGTTGGCGGTTTTCGCCTGAAGGTAGGTCGTGCCGCCACCCACCGCGGGGACCGCCAGACCCTGTTCGCGCAAGGTGTCGCCGACAGCAGTAACGGCCGCCTCGGGAACGGGTTTCAGCTTCGGCGTGGGCGGTTTGCGGGTCTTCGACGGGTCCGTCGTCTCTGCACGCTTGGCGTCGCTGGC
The DNA here is from genome assembly GCA_964511745.1 of uncultured Parvibaculaceae bacterium. Taxonomy (GTDB): domain Bacteria; phylum Pseudomonadota; class Alphaproteobacteria; order CGMCC-115125; family CGMCC-115125; genus Pyruvatibacter. The sequence continues at coordinate 2,198 of CAZEHX010000032.1, read as the reverse complement.
CGCCGCGTTGATGCTTCCATCGCGATAGAGGATCAGCCGCTCGGCCGTCTTCGCCTTCTGGATCGCGCCCCGCGACAAGCCGACATGCGCGGCGTACTGGCGCTCGCTCATGCCCTGCATTGGTGGCTCCGATTATCATTCTAAATCATGTGCTTATCGAGTTGATAAGCGGCGCGGACAGAGCGAACGTCACGCCGACGAAGCGATGCAACTCGACCAAGGAGCCAGCCCGATGACCTGCCGCGCGCCCTGCGCGGCTTGGGGTCGTAGAAGGCGCCGCATGACGCGGGCCCGAACAAGGAGACGACCCCATGACCAAGATTTCCGACACCCAGGCGATCATCCTCAGCGCCGCATCCCAACGCGACGACCTGATCGCTTTGCCGTTACCCGACAGCCTGCGCGGCGGTGCCGCCACCAAAGTGGTCAGTACCATGATCGCCAAAGGTTTCCTCGAAGAGGTCGAGGCGAACACTCGCAATGGCGAGCCCGTCTGGCGCGAGACCGGCGACGGCCACGGCGTCACGCTGATCGCCACCGACGCAGGCCTCGCCGCTATCGGCATCGAGCCCGAGGACGCGAACACCGCGCCTGCAGGCGCGACGGACGCGCCGACCGAGGAGCCCACGCAGGACACCCTCACCAAACCGAAGGCCGCGCCCGAGACGCGCACGCCGCGCGAGGGCACCAAGCAGGCGATGCTGATCGCCATGCTGCGCGCGCCGGACGGCGCGACCATCGAGGAGATCATGGCCGCGACGGGCTGGCAGTCGCACACGGTGCGCGGCGCGATGGCCGGGGCCCTGAAGAAGAAGCTCGGGCTCGAGGTGACCTCGGAGAAGATCGAGGATAGGGGGCGCGTGTACAAGCTGCCTGTGGCCTGAAGCACCTGCGAAACCAGAGCCTTGCCGCTGTCCTCATGGGGCAGCGGCGGTCTTTCAGAGCGGAACATTCCAGTAGCTGAGAACCTTTTCGACCTCCTCGCGAGGATAATTTGCACCGGCCGATGCCAGATCCTTGCGAATTGCGGCCTTCCTGCGGTCGGCGGCTTTCTTGATCCGTGTGGAAAATTTGGCCGTTCCGAGCGGAAGCGAAACCGTCCCCGGTTTGGGCCAGCTCTTCGGGTAAGCGTCCCAGCCAGCCCATTCCGAAACTTGTTTGGCGATGCCAGCCACTTCTTCATGGTCGCAAGACCAGCCATAGAGATGAAGTGCGCAGACGCGGAGCATGATCTTCACTTCAGGCATGACGTCGGTGAACGCCTTCAGCGGCGTCGGAAGAAGAACCATGTTTGCCACGCAGGAAAAGAAACGACGATCCTGCACTACGGCATTGCTGATCTGATAGGCGGCATCATCAACACCCCAGATATGGCAGCATGACCAGTTCGGTCTTTCCGCGGCTCGAAGCCCCAAGGCAAGCGTCAGCGCCTTGTTCGCGTGCGTATTCCCTTCAGACTTGTGGATGCTGACGCCCGTCTGACGATTGCGGTTCATCTGCGGCTCGGACCAGTTCGCCTTGTAGAACAGGACACGCCGCGCATGCTCCGGATACCACACAGGAAGATACTCGAAGGTTTTTGGATCGACCCATCTCGCAGTGCGCTCGATCAGCCCCATCACATCCGTGAGGCTCAGCTCCTGCCGCAGAGCCTCCAACCCATCCGGAAGCAAATCTTGATCGGTCTTTTCCTCGTCTAGGTTTTTCAACAAATCACTCTCGATCCGATTTAGCTTGGGGCCGACAAAACCGGAGTTCAATCAACTGTCAAATTTCCGAAACCATACGATCTGAATGAGTTAGCGACAACACAGAAGCCACACCGCATGGACGCGGGCTATTGATGATTTCTCTTTTCCGACGCAACACGGATCGCCTCGAACAGTCTCCGCAGGGTGAACGAGCGAGCGATGCTCACCACGGTGAACACCGCGCCCATCTTCATGTTCTGCGCCAGCGTCGTGTGCAGCCCGAAGATGGGGAAGATCAGGATCTGCGTGACCACAGCGAAGCCGTAGCCGACGATCACATTGGCAACGGACTCGACCAGCGACATGGCGCGCGACTGCTTCATGCAGGTGCCCCTTCATCCATCGGCCAGCAGTTCAGCTGCGAGAGTTCGAAGCGCATGCGCTGCAACCAGGGGGACCACGCCGTTGCCACAGAGGCGAAGCCGGTCCACCCGGTGGGCCAGCCCA
>CAZEHX010000031.1:0-4502 GCA_964511745.1 uncultured Parvibaculaceae bacterium | reverse complement strand
CCTCCTTGCTTCCAAAATTACCAAGCAAGGTGTCTACAAATCTAGGGGCTATTCAGTTTACGGTGGGTAGCTCACTGTCCCGCTTCACAAGCCACTCCGCGATTTCCGCATTCTCATCGCACAGCTTACGCTCAAATAGGACCTTCATAAGTTAAGACTTATGCAACGAATTTTGGCGTCATTGTTTTCAGGTACTTGAATGTTGCATATGTCTGTCCCTAAATAGAAGGCATGATTTATGGATATGCACGCGTGAGCACAAACGGCCAGAACCTGGCAGCACAGCAGTCCGTTTTGAAGGAGGCCGGTGCTGAAACCCTCTTCTCCGAGAAGGTGAGCGGCGCACAAGGCACGCGGAGACAGCTTGAACGATGCCTTGCAGGGCTTGCTGAGGGGGATGTGCTGATTGTCACTCGGTTGGATCGCCTGGCGCGCTCCACAAGGGACCTGCTCAACATCGTCGAGCGCATCTCTGAAAAAGGTGCTGAGTTCCGCTCTCTGGCAGAAGTCTGGGCAGACACGACCACCCCCTCAGGCAGGCTGATGCTGACCGTCCTTGGAGGCATTGCTGAATTCGAGCGCGACCTTATTCGATCACGTACGGCTGAAGGACGGGCGCGGGCCAAGGCTGCGGGCAAAAGCCTTGGGCGCCCCTTCAAGCTGACAGCGCATCAGCAGGCGGAGGTGCGGGCGCGCAAAGCACGAGGTGAGAGTGTGCGAGAGATCGCGTGCAGTTACAACGTCTCGGCCAGCACAATCAGCCGGGTCTGATGGGGCCGCACAGATGGTGCCGGGCCAGTTCACCATCGCGTGCCCTTCATGAACGCCCAGAGATACCTCTCCTCGTGGAACTGAAGGTCGTCCAATAGGTTTTCGTGGGTGTCTTGATGACGGTGCTTCATCCGCGGACAATAGTCACCCTCGGGGTCTAGGTCGAAACCCAGCTTGTGCCGGATCTTGCGGATACGCTTCTGGGCGCGCTCGTCGGGGCTCATGTGGTGAACCTCGTAGGCTATTCGAATTGTTCAGGGATCGCGTGGAAGGCTTCATGTTCTATTCAGTCCCAGACCTCGGCCTTGAGTTCGCTGAACATCCTTGCACGCCACGATTGGCGACTGTGAAGCTCATAGGAGAGGCAAACCTTGCTCTACTCATTGCCGAGGTTGAACAGCTAACTAAATGGGTAACTGTAATCCCGCCAAAATAAAAAAATCTGCGTCTTAAGAAGGCCAGTATAACCTATGATTGAGAACACGCAACCATAGGTTATACTGAGCCGTTTAGTAGCTTAGAAATATTTTAGATACCCTCGCCGGTAGGGATCAGCCGTTCGGAGGCACCTTTTGAGAGCGTGACCGAGCCGTTATATTCCTCAAACAGGACGCCCGCGAAGGGGAACGCCCGGCGCATGGGGGAGGTGCGCCAGTCACGATTCGAGGATTTCAACCTCGAGCATCTGAGCAGGACCAAGCCTGCCACGACAACCAGGCAGCGTCGCGTCCACCGCGTGCCAATCTCGGACGAGGCGGCGGCCATCGTGCGCCAGCACCACCTCGTGGTCATCAAGGGATCGCGCATCTGCTCAAGCGGCCAGTCGGACGCCCACCAAAAAGAGTGAAGCGCATCTACGGCGACTTTGAGTATCTGGCGGCGCCATGGGGCAAGCCTCGCCGTGTTGTCGCCAAAGTCGAATGGCATCCGGGTGAGTTGTTCCCGAGCGTCGGATTCGTTGTCACCAACCTGCCGATGGAGCCGGACCGGATCATCCGCTTCTACAATCAGCGCGGCACAGCAGAGCAGCATATCAAGGAAGGCAAGCACGTAATCCACTGGACGCGGTTGTCTTGCAAGGGCATGGCTCAGAACGAGGTCCGGCTGCAACTTCATGCACTGGCCTACAATCTTGGCGTCTTCCTGCAAGGCACTGATCTACCTGAGGAGATGGCCGACTGGTCGCTGACCAGCCTGCAAATCCGACTAATCAAGATTGGTGCCCGTGTTGTCAGACACGCCCGCACCATTACCTTCCAACTCGCTGAGGTCGCCGTCAGCGGTGACCTTTTCCGCCGCATACTGACGGCGATCCACGGACTCCGTGCGTCACCGGTTCCCGTATGACGGCGTCAGTCAAAAAAACTGAACGAAAGCGGCTCAACCGGTCTGTCCGAACGGGTGCCAAACTGACACAAAACCACATTACCCATGCCGCAGAGACCAGAAATCGCGTTCAGGCCGCGTGTTGGAGGACTGAAAAACGAAACAGCGGGCCAAAGATGGTTGATCGGGCCACGGGTCAGTGGCAACATGGGCGATAAGGCATTCCACTTGGGGAATGTCGGTTCAGCCAACGCAAAAGGAACAGATATGAAGCGTTTCGCCCTTCTCATTGCGCTCTTTGTCGCCTGCATTCCGGCCATGGCCACGGCACAAGCCAGCGCCTCTGGCGGTAGTTCTGGTGGAGAACGCCCATACTCCGCCACCTGCGCTATTGGCTCAACAGCTTGTGTTGAACAACAAAACCAATTGTGCCGTAACAGCGGTGGCAGCATCAGCGCGCGCACTATCAACGACGGCTTTCTATCGGTCAGTTGCGTATCGGGCCCCGGCGCGTTAACCTCGGGACCAGACGAGACGCGCGGCTGTCAGGCTGGCAGCGCTTGCCTGTGCAGCGGAAGCAGCAATGGTGGTTTCGGAAGCGTCTATATGTGTATGAACAACATGATCAACGAATGCTTGTCTTCGGGTGGCAAAGCGGTTGGTTTGGGAATTTACCCAGACGCCAATAATGACGGAATTTCAACAGCTTCCGGGTCTTGTATTCACCGCTGAAACGGCCGTCACGAACGATGGTCAAGATCGATGATCGAGACGGGCTTGGCCTTTTACCCCGTCCAAATTGCCCCTATCCGAAATGGCCCTGCCCGAATTGCTCCTGACCGAACACGCGTTCATATTGCCCGATGAGGGGCAATCGCTTTTTATGCAACACGCCATAATTATGCCGTTGTAGGCATCTTCCGTCTTCGGGTGGCTGATCAGCTTGTCAAAATATTCGGAACTGACCAGCGATTGCGCGGTGGAACTCGATCAGCGCCAGACGCGAGTTCGAGAAGTTGCCCTTCACCATGTCATTGGCGAGATAGGGATAAGGAATGCCCAGCATCGGCGTGGCGATCATCGCCGACCGCACGCTGGGCGGCCTCTGCGACTGGGTCGAGGCGGAAGCACCGCGCCCAGTTGATCTGCCCATTGAGGGCGCGGCTAGCTCCAGTCAATATTATGAACTCAAGGGCACGTGCGGCGACCGCCTCAAGGCCGTGCAGCCTTGCTACAAATGCGGGGATGTCGGGATAAGGCATCGCGGCATGATGGCCTCGCGAGAGCTTGGTTCTGGAGGGGAGAATGCTCTTGAGGTGCCCGCGCCAAAGCGCCGGATTCTCTCCGGACCGCCATCCACGTGCCTTGGCAAAATCCAAAACTCTTTCAATACGACCCCTAAGCCGAGACGCTGTCTCCGATTTGGTCGTCCAAATCGGCACTAACACCGCCAAAACATCGTCCGTATCTATTTCTGAAACTAGTTTATCTTGGATTGATGCCGCGTGCGATCTAATCGTTTGCCGCCATTGCCACCTGTGTTTTTGGTTTCGCCATTGAGTTTCCATTGAGAATATGAATTGTTCGGCGCATTCCCCAAAAGTCGGTACAGTTTTTCGTCTCCGCTCCTCGATGGGATTTCGGCCCTCGGAAACTAATTGCCGGCATTCACCCGCTAACTCCCGTGCCTTTGCGAGTGTAGTTGTTGGGTATGACCCCAATCCCATTTCACGGCGTTTTCCGTCTTTTTTCCACAAAAAGCACCACGACCTACTTCCCGAAGGCTTTATCGACAAATACAAACCACCTCCGTCTCCCAGCATTCCTGAAAATTTTGACGTTTTACATTCTCTATCAGTAAGCTTGTGTAGCGCTCGTGACATTCTTGACCCTAACATTATCCCTAACTTGAGATAGGGATAGATGCGGTCAATGACAAACGACTATGGACAAGTATTTTGGTAACTCGCAGAAATTACGCAATAATATTAAGAATATAAATGGACAATTACACTAGTTCGACGGACCCTGGCTCCACCAATTCTTCATATAGTGCTTTACTACCAACAAGTTACTGTTATGAAAAGGTTTTTCCAAGAGACCGTAACAGCAATGCGTTACAGTGGAGAAACTCATCAAGGCGTCTGGATATAAGTTATCAGTTTGTCACGACCCATAAGGCTCAGGTAAACCTCGACCGCCTCTGACAGCAGCACAGATGCCTCTGAGACCTCGGGGCTTGAAGGTTGCTTCAGCAGGGTGCCTTGCTTTCCCAATCGTAGCATATGCTTGCCGGGAAGTTCTCGGTCCTGACACCTCAGGTGAAACCAGTACTCGTCAAGCTGATCAGCGGCCTTTCTGGCCCTTGCTTCAGCTATGCGAACTGATCGGGTACGCAATGAATA
>CAZEHX010000030.1:0-4665 GCA_964511745.1 uncultured Parvibaculaceae bacterium | reverse complement strand
GTGGAAATGCCGCCTCACTCGGACCATGGCGGGCGCGGGGAATACCCAAGCCGCCATTATGCCTCGGTTTTGTACCTCAACGACGACTTCGAAGGCGGGGAGATCTACTTTCCCCAGCTCGGTCTCGAGGCGATCCCGCAACGCGGATTGCTGCTGGTGTTTGCCGGTGGCACGCTCTTGCACGGGGTTCGCAAGGTCATCTCCGGTCGCCGGATGACGGCGATCTCGTGGCTCTGCGAACTCTAAAGGGTTCATTCGAAACAAGTTTGTCTTGGCAGCCCGCTCGCCCGGCTGAACCAACACCAGTCCCTTTCATGTCCTGGATCTGACCCGCCCGGCCCGTCGCGTCGGCACGTTGATCCACGACCAATCGTCCAGACCACGCCGCTAGCGGATTCTCGCTCGAGCGTTTTACCCAGGAGACAGCAATATGTCCGACCCGACCTTCGGGATTTCCATTACCAGGATCGATAATGAACCGCGCCCAGCGGTGTGGAGCGACATGGCGATCGTCGGGCTTGTCGGCACGGCACCGGATGCCGATGCGCAGGTCTTTCCACTCGATACCCCGGTTTTTCTTTATAGCGACGATCGCACCAAGCTGACTGCCCTGGGGGCAACCGGTACGCTGCAGGATGCGGTCACCGGCATCAATGACCAGTTGGGCGAGTTTCAGGTTGCGGCCCGCATCGTCGTGGTCAGGGTTGACGAAGGTGTCGATACGGACGCAACCATCCAGAACATCATCGGCAGCGGTGCAAGCGGCACCGGCATCCATGCACTGATCGATGCAGGGCCCGTGCTGGGTATCATTCCGCGCCTCATCGCCTGTCCCGGCTACACCTCGCAGCAGCCAACCGCCAATGAGGCGAACGCCGTGTGTGCCGCACTGCCGTCGGTGCTGGCAAAACTGCTCGCCCATGCCGTCGTCGATGGTCCCGCCACCACCGAGCAGGCAGCAACGGACTGGCGCGAGACGATTTCGTCAGACCGTCTCATTCCGGTGGATCCGGCTGTGAAAATCCTGTCGGGCGGCATCACCGTCATTGTCCCGGCCTCGCCGCGCATCCTTGGCATCGCCGTGCGTCGCGATCACGAAAAGCAGGGCCGGCCGTTTCACTCCTGGGCCAACCAGCCCGTCCACGGCATCGTCGGGCCGTCGCGTCCGATCAATTTCTCGCTCACCGATGGAGCAACCGAGGGTCAGTCGCTGCTGTCGAACAATATAGGCGTCATCCTGCGTGGTGAACTCGGCGTCGAGACCGCCATCGCCTCGGGCGGCTTTGTCTATGTCGGCACTGACAATGCCGGTGAAGACGATCTGTGGCGTTTCTACAACGTCACCCGCGGGCGTGATTACATTCACCTGATGTTGCTCAGGACGCTGAGGTTCTATCTTGGGCGGTTCAATATTACCGGCCAGACCGTCCAGGCAATCCTCAACACCATGTCGTTTGCGCTGCGGGACCTGAAGGCCGACAGCGACATTCTCGGCTACGAGATCAAATTCACCCGCGACCAGAATTCGCCTGAACAACTGCGCCTCGGCCGCTTCACGGTCAACTTCGCGGCGGAAGAACCGCCAGTGCTGCGCTATCTCGGCATCCAGTCGGCGCGCTATCGCCCCGCACTTGATGCGCTGCTCGATGATCTCCTCGCCCAGGTCGATGCCGTCGTCGGCTGACCGAACCTTTTAAAGGAATACCGCCCATGTCCACCATCTACATCCTGGAAGCCGTCAACCTGTTCTGCGGTGACCACGATCCGACGAGGTCGAAACACCTCACGCTGCAGGAGCTCAAGCTGCCGACACTGCAGGCGATCTATGCCGAACATCATCCCGGCGGCGGTCTCGTCCAGATCGAGATCGAGGTTGGCGTCCAGAAACTCGAGCCGACCTTCAAGCTTGCCGGCATCGATCCGGACCTTCTGGCCGAATTTGGCCTGGGCTCACGCCTCAAGAGCGTGTTCACGGCTTACGGCAAGGTGATCGACAAGCGGGCCGGTCGAGCCATCGAGGTCAAGGCCATCATGGAAGGCCGCCTTGGCAAGATTGAGGCTGATGCCTTCCAGCGCGGCGAACTGATGGGGCACGAATATGCCATCAACGAGATCACTCATTACGAACTGTGGTTCGACGAGAAGGAAAAGATCGCCTGGGATTTCTACACCAATACCTGGCGCGTCAACGGCGTCGATGAAAACGCTGACACCAACCGCATCCTGCGGGTGCCGGCAACGCTGTGATCTGAGGGGATGACATCATGACGAAGACCATCAAGCTCACCGTTCCCTTCGAATGGGAGGGCAGAAAGATCAACGAGCTCACCGTGCGCCGCCCGAAGGTGCGCGACATTCGCGAGACTGAAGCCGATCCGGACAAGGCCGATATCGACCGCGGCATCCTGATGACGGCCCTGCTGACAGACTTGCCTCCCGAAGCAATCGAGGAAATGGATGCAGCCGACTTCATGAGCGTGTCGGAGGTCGTCCAGGGTTTTTTGCCGGGCCCGCCGTCACCGGAAGCTGGCGGCAGTTGACGGCAGAGGTTGCCCATGTGCTCGCAACACCTCTCCCGGTGATCGAAGACATGGACTGGCAGGAGTTGCTCGCCTGGCACGGCGAAGCCCGGCGCATAGCGAGCGCCCTTTACGGATCTGGAGGCTGAACCATGGCGAGACTGACGTCGGAACTCGTCGTTCGCCTGCTCGACCAGGTCTCGGGCCCTGCTCGCCAGGTGGCAAACTCCTTGCGTGGTATCGGCAAATCGGCGGAAGAAACCGGACGGCGGCTCAAGCTGACCGACCGGCTCAATCTCGGCATCTACCGGGCCCGCCGGGAGCTGTCTCAGGCCAGGGCCGGCATGGTTGATGCCGTGGCCGGGTTTTATGGGCTCAAGCGAGCCATCGAGGCCCCGATCGAAAGTGCGCAGCGGTACGAGGCAGCGCTCGTTGAACTGGGCAACAAGGGGGGCCTGGCCCGCGGTGAGCTCGACCAGATCGGCAAATCCCTGCAGATCACCGCGCGCCAGACCAATCGGCTGTCGAGCGAACTGCTCGGTGGCATCGACTTCCTGGTTGGCATGGGGCTTTCGAGCAGCCAGGCGACCCGTTCCATAGCATCCATCGGCCAGGCGGCCACCGCAACAGGGGCGTCGGTCGAGGACCTGGCAAAGGCAGGGTATGCCGTCATGCTCAACCTGGGCGTGGCGCCGGAAGAACTTGCGCGTGCCTTTGACGTGATGGCGCAGGCCGGCAAGGAAGGCGGCTTTGAACTGAAAGACATGGCAGCGGAGTTTCCTTCAATCGCTGCAGCTGCCCAGGCCATGGGGATGACAGGGGCTGCAGGCCTTGCTGATATTGCAGCTGCCCTGCAGATCGTGCGCAAGGGCACCGGCACCGGGTCGGAAGCAGCCACCAACATGATGAACGTGCTGCAGAAGATGAACTCCGACCTGACGCGCAAGAAGTTTAGGGAGTTCGGCATCGACATCCGAAAGGAACTGCAGGATGCCATCACCACGGGCGAAAGCCCGCTGGAGCGCTTCATCGCGCTGTCCCACAAGGCGCTCAAGGGCAATTACTTCAACCTCTCCGACCTGTTCACCGACCGCCAGGTCCAGGAGGGCATGCGGCCGCTGCTGCAGCAGTTCGACGAATACCTGAAACTGCGCGATCGCGCAGGCAGCGCTTCGGGCGTCATCGAAACCGACTTTGCCAGCAAGATGGCAACCAACGAGGAGCGCATGAAGGCGTTCCAGATCGCCATGGAAAACTTCCGGATTTCGCTGGGCAATGCGTTTCTGCCGGCACTCACGCGTATCGCAGATGCCATTACACCGGTCATCGACAAGATCCGCCAGTTTGCCGATGCCCATCCCCAGCTCACCGGCAACATTGCTGCGGCTGCCGGCGCCCTGGTGTCCATGAAACTGGCGCTTTCATCACTGAGCTATGTGCTGGCTATCGGCAAGCTTGGCACACTGACCACCATTGCCGGCGGGTTGTCGGCGCTCGGATCGTCCTTTGCTGGCTTTGGTGCGGTCCTGGCAGCCTCCGGCGTCGGGCTTGCGCTGCTGGCCATCGTCGGAGCACTCACCTGGCTCTACAACAATTGGGAAGGCGTCAGCGCTGCTGCAGCAGGCTTTGCCGACGGCTTCAGATCGGCCCTGGGCCCCGAAACCCTGTCCGTGCTGGAGCCTGCTGCCGCCGTGCTGCGCCAGCTATGGGAGGCGGTCAAAGGACTGCTCGGCCCACTCGATCTGTCGCAAAACGAATGGCGGGCCTGGGGTCAGACTATCGGCGAAGTAGCCGGAGGTGGAGTTGAAGCGCTGGTAGGCGGGATCCGCAAGGTGATCTCGGCCTTCCAGTGGGTCATGGACAAGGCCACCGCTGCCCGCGACGCCATCGGTAGCTTTTTCAGCCATGGCACCGGATCCGGGCAATCGGCCCCGAGTGCCTCCCGCAGCCGGCGTCGCCGCGCCAGCGGTGGACCGGTCCGGCAGGGTGAGGAATACCTGGTCGGTGAACAGGGCCCGGAGATCTTCGTTCCCGGGCGTCTCGGCACCATCCAGCCCTCGCAAGGTGCGGGCGGCCCGGCGCCGACGACCGTTAACATGCCGATCACCTTGACCTATACCGGTCGGGGAGATCCCAATGAGTTCAT
>CAZEHX010000029.1:0-4875 GCA_964511745.1 uncultured Parvibaculaceae bacterium | reverse complement strand
TATGTGGACGCGACCATCGCAGGCAAAAGGCTGCGGCGCGGGGCCCGGCTTTGGACGGTCGCCACGTCGACCTTCAAGACCGAGACCTATCGCTATTTGCGCCAGGACCGGCCGACGCGGGAGGAAATCGAGGCTGGGCACCTTTGCCCGCCCGGAACGATCCATCTGCCAAACTGGGCGGACGGCGAGTGGCTGAAGCAATTCACGGCCGAACAACTGATCACGGTCGCTACCCGCCGCGGCTTCGCCAGGCTCGAATGGCAGAAGCTGCGCGAACGCAATGAAGCTCTGGATTGTCGCGTCTATGCCCGGGCAGCCGCCTGGATATTGGGCGCTGACCGTTGGTCCGATGCGCGGTGGGCCGATCTGGAAGCACAGGCCGGGATCAAGGCGGTGGACATGGCTGAGGACGGGGCGGGAAACACCATGCCCGCTTCTCGGCGCGCGGGACCACAGCGGCGAACCGTGCGCTCAAGTTACATGAGGTGAATTGATGCCCACGATAGCCGAGCTCCGCGCCCGCCGCGAGACCCTGGCTGTTCAGCGTTCCTCTGGTGTGGCGCGTGTCAGTTACGACGGAAAGACGGTGGACTATCGCAGCGTCGCGGAAATCGACCGGGCCATCGAGGCCATCGACCGCGAGATTGCCACCGCCGAGGGACGACGGATTGTTCGGCAGGTGCGTGTAACGACGGCGAAGGGTCTTTGATCCATGGGCCTGTTTGATCGTTTCCGTCGCCCATCCTCGGGCGGCCCGGCAGCCGTGTCAGCGCGCCTCGAAGGCGCGATGGCCCGGCGGCGGCTTCGCGGCTGGAACCCGCCGCTGGAAAACATCAATTCGCTGGTCGCCTCGGGCGGTCCACGCCTGCTGGCGCGGTCGCGCGAACTGGTCGTGACCAATGGCTATGCCGCCAATGCCTGTGAGGCATTTGCATCAAACCTGGTGGGCGATGGCATCAAGCCCTCGTCGCTTATCACGGATGCGGCGTTGCGTGACAGCGTTCAGCAGCTCTGGCTCGCATGGACCGACGAGGCGGATGCGGATGGACTGACCGATTTCTACGGTCTGCAGGCCATGGTGGCGCGCGAAATGTTCGTGGCGGGCGAATGCTTCGTGCGTCTGCGTCTCCGCCGCGCCGAGGACAGCCTGCTTGTGCCGATGCAACTGCAGTTGCTCCAGTCGGAGATGCTGCCGTTCGAGAAGACCGAGACCGCGGCAAATGGCAATCGCATCCGTTGCGGGATTGAATTTGACGCCATCGGACGGCGCGTGGCCTATCATTTTCGCCGTCGCCATCCTGGAGACAGCACCGATCAGGGGATGGTGATCCCCGAAACGGTGCGCGTGCCAGCCGACGACGTGCTGCACATCTACCGCCCCATTGACGCAGGCCAGATCCGTGGCCTGCCGCATGTGGCGCCCGCCATGGTGCGGCTGTTCCTGCTCGACCAATACGACGATGCCGAACTTGACCGCAAGAAAACCGCGGCGATGTTCGCGGGGTTTATCACCAAGACAGCGCCGGAAGACCCGATGATGGGCGAGGGTGAGGCCACTCTTGATGGCACCGCCATTGCGAGCCTCGAACCCGGCACGATGCAGGTTCTGCTACCGGGCGAAGACGTGAAGTTCTCCAGTCCTGCAGATGTTGGGGGCGGCTATGAGGCGTTTCAATACCGAACGCTCTTGTCGGTATCAGCCTCGCTGGGGCTGCCGTATCACCTCGTAACCGGGGATGTGCGTCAGGCGAACTATTCGAGCCTGCGGGCAGAGCTGGTCGAGTTCCGCCGCCGCATTGGCCAGCTGCAACACGCGGTGATGGCGCACCAGCTGTGCCTTCCGATCTGGCGGCGCTGGCTTGAGACGGCCGTGTTGTCGGGGGCGCTGGATATCGGTGACCCCGCCGCCGCGCGAGCGGTGCAGTGGATCCCGCCACGCTGGGATTGGGTCGATCCGCTGAAGGACATCCAGGCTCAGGTGCTGGCGATGGAAGCGGGGATCACCTCACGCCGCAAGGTGGTCGAGGCCACCGGCTATGACGTTGAGGAAGTCGACCGAGAGAATGCGGCAGATGCCAAACGCGTTGCAGATCTGGGGCTGAGCTACCGCGCGAGCCCTGGCGAAACGCAGGGCGCGCGGGCGACGCCCGCAGCGCGGCCTGATCCTGGAGATGGCACGGGCGAAGACACGGGCCAAGACACGGGCCAAGACACGGGCAAAGACACGGGCAAAGGCACGGACAAAGGCACGGACAAAGGCACGGGCGACGGATCCGCCTCCACCGATCCCGCCACCGAACAGGAGTGATTATATGACAAGCTGGTATGCGATCCGCGCCCGGGGAACCGGCGCGGAAGTGGCGATCTATGACGAGATCGGTGCCCATGGGGTTTCGGCGAAGGGGTTCCTTGCCGAACTCGGCGCACTGCCAGACGGAACGCCAGTCGATCTGCGGCTGAACAGCCCGGGCGGGTCAGTCTTCGATGCGGTCGCGATTTACAATGCGCTGAAACGGCACGCGGGCACGGTCACGGTCTGGATCGACGGTATTGCCGCTTCGGCTGCGTCCTATGTCGCGATGGCGGGCGACGAGATCGTCATGCCGGAGAACGCGTTCCTGATGATCCACGATCCGTCGGGGTTGGCAATGGGCACGGCGGGCGACATGCGCGCGATGGCCGAGGCGCTTGACAAGATCGCGGGCAGCCTGGTTCGGGGATATGCCGCCAAATCCGGCAAGAGCGATGACGAGATCGCAGCGCTGATGGCGGCCGAAACCTGGTTCGATGCGGCCGACGCGGTTGCGGCGGGCTTCGCGGACCGGCTGGCGGAACCTGTGAGGATGGCCGCCCGCTTCGACATCGGTCGGTTCCGCAACGCGCCGCCCGACCTCGTCGAGGCAGTGGAAGCCACTGGCCAGGAGGATGTTCCGACCGAGGCGGAGGGCGTTCAGCCCGAACTGGAGCACGTTGGCGAGGACAGTATCCAAGACACCGGCACAAAGACCGACAGTATCGTGGACGGCGATGTCGAACCCGCCGATAGCACCGGCGAGGCGGGCAGCGACGAAGCGCTTGTCGAGCCCGAGGGGCATGGTGCCGCCGACGACATGCCCAGCCCTTCGGCTCGGATCCCGGCTCCGGATGGCGCACCGCCCGATGCCGCCGCGATCAGCGCCGAGGCAATCCGAGCCGAGGCGATCACTCATGCCCGCGCTATCGTCGATCTTTGCCGACTTGCAGGTCAGCCACAGATGGCTGGACGGTTCCTGGAACAGGACGCCCGCCTCGACGACGTCCGCATGGCCCTTCTGGCTTTGAGGTCAGAGGCCGAACCCGACATCACTGCCCATCACCCGCAACCCGGCCGGACCACGACGGCCCGCCCATGGGGTGAGATCGTCGCCCGTACCTTCAAGCTGAAAGGATAACCACGTGACCACGCTTACCGAGACCACGCATCCAGGAGGCTTCCTCGTTTGGGAGGCGTTCCGCGACTTCACCCGCGAAACCATCACCGTCGCCACAGGAACAGCGTTTGCCAAGCTCGATCCGGGCACCGTGCTGGGCAAGATCACCGCGTCTGGCAAATACACCGCCCATGATCCTGCCGCCGTCGATGGCACGGAAACCGCCGTGGCGGTGCTTTGGGGCAGGGCCGATGCCACAGGCGGCGATGTGCCAGCCGTTGCGCTGGTTCGCGGTCCCGCCATCATCAATCGCCACGATCTCGTTTTTGCCGGCACCCCCAGTGAGGGCGAGATTACCGCCGCCCATGCCGCGCTGCTGGCGGTCGGCATCCTCGTCCGCTGATCAAACCCTCAAAGGAGGCATTCCCATGACCACCATGGATATTTTTGAGGCCGATGCATTCACCATCATCGAGCTTACCCGCGCGCTGGAAAACATCCCCTTCAAGCCCGCGATCCTGTCGGGCGCCAGCCTGTTCTCACCGCGCGGCGTGCGCTCGCGCACCGTCGTGATTGAAAGCCGTGACGGCACACTGTCGCTGATCCCGTTCTCTGAACGCGGCTCGGCGGCCGAGCAACAGGTGCCGGAGCGTCGCGACATGCGCGCCTTTGTCTGCCGCCAGTTCAAGAAGCAGGACGTGCTCTGGGCCTCTGAAATTCAGGGCATCCGCGACTTTGGCTCGGAAAGTGCGACCCAGCAGGTGCAAAGCGAGGTCGCCCGCAAGCTCGCCCGTTTGCGCCAGGATGCGGAGGCGACGTTCGAATATCACCTGCTGAACGGCATTCAGGGGATCGTGAAGGATCCCAAGGACAACGCCACGGTGATCAACTACTTCACCGAGTTCGCCATCACGCCCGCCACCGAGATCGACTTCGATCTGGACAATGCGACCCCGGCCTCCGGTGCGCTGCGCAAGCGCTGCCAGGCACTGATCGAAAGCGTCGAGGACTCGATGGGCGGGCTTGCCGCCGGGGCCGTGCAGGTCCGCGCCGAATGTGGCTCAGCCTTCTTCGCCGATCTCATCGCCCACAAGGAGGTGCGCGAGACTTATCTCAACACTGCCGCTGCTGCCGATCTGCGCGGCCGGGTCGCCGACGAGGTCAGCTTTGGTGGTATTACTTTCCGTCGCTACCGCGGTGGGGCGGGCTTCGGTGTGCCGACCGACAAGGCCTTCTTCTATCCCGAAGGGGTGGAGGGCCTCTTCGAGATCTACCATGCCCCCGCCGACACGTTCGAGACGGTCAATACTCTGGGATTGCCGCTCTACGCGCGCACCATCCCCGACCGGGACCGTGACGAATGGGTGCGGCTTGAAATCGAGAGCAACCCACTGCCGATCTGCACTCGCCCACAAGTGCTGCGCTCGGCAAGGCGGACGTGATGTCTGCCTTCGACGCCGCCGTC
>CAZEHX010000028.1:0-5069 GCA_964511745.1 uncultured Parvibaculaceae bacterium | reverse complement strand
GGCGCACCGACTTCCGCCGCCGTAAAGAGGCCTGCCGCAAGCTTGTAGCCCATGCCGACCAGTCCGCTGGCGACTTCAGGAAAGCCGAGGCGGAGATGATGGGCGACATTCTCGAGGAAGACGAAGGGCGGCTCGCACTCGCCGATGATGCGGGCGACATGCGGCCAGAGGTGGCGCGGGTCGTCGGCACCCCGGCGTTTTCCCGCGACGGAGAACGGCTGGCACGGATAGCCCGCAGTGACGATGTCCACCGCGCCGCGCCAAGGGCGGCCGTCGAAGCTGGCAACGTCGTCCCAGACAGGCGCGCAATCCAAGGACGCGTCTTCCATCCGCGCCACGAGAGTGGCTGCGGCGTAGGTTTCCCATTCGACATGGCCCACAGTTCGATATCCGGGCAAGGCGATGGCAAGCCCGAGGTCGAGACCGCCTGCGCCGGAGCAGAGGGAGAGGCCGAACAGGCATGCGTCTGCGGCTCCGGAGCCAAGTCCGGAGGGATGTAAAGCCAGGTCATGCATGCCTCAGCGTGGGTTTGTCGCCAGATCGGCGAAGGTCTGGCCGGTTCCGTCCAGCACGGCCGACTGGCCCGTAAAATGCTGCCACCGCTCCACGGCGACATCGACATAGGCCGGGTTCAGTTCGATTCCGAGGCATACGCGACCGGTGGTCTCGGCCGCGATCAGCGTGGTGCCTGACCCCATGAAGGGCTCGTAAATCGCCTGACCCGGGCTGGAATTGTTCAGGATTGGCCGGCGCATGCATTCGACGGGCTTCTGCGTCCCGTGCACGGTTTCCGCATCCTGATCCTTGTTTGCGATCTGCCAGAGCGTAGTCTGCTTGCGGTCACCCGCCCAGTGTCCTTTGCCGGTCTTTTTCACGGCGTAGAGGCAGGGTTCATGCTGCCAGTGATAATCGCCGCGGCTCAGCACCAGACGGTCCTTGGCCCAGATGATCTGCGATCGGATGTTGAAGCCGGATGCCTCAAGGCTGTCAGTAACCGTGGTCGCGTGCAGCGCGCCGTGCCAGACATAGGCCACATCGCCCGGGAACAACGCCCAGGCCTCGCGCCAATCGGCGCGGTCGTCGTTCAGCACCTTGCCGGTGCGCTTGGTTGCAGCAGCCCCTGCCTTGTTGCGCCAGCCGGGATCGTATTCCACGCCGTAAGGCGGATCGGTCACCATCAGTTGCGGCTTCACATCACCCAGCAGACGCTCGACATCGGTGGCCACGGTGGCGTCACCGCAGAGCAGTCGGTGCTTGCCAAGCACCCAAAGATCGCCGGGACGGCTGATCGGAGTTTCAGGCGGTTCGGGAACATCGTCCTCGCCCTCGCGGGAGGCGGCTTCAGGATCGACCTCTCCAGCCAACAGGGCCTCGAGTTCCGCGTCATCGAAGCCGATCAGCGACAGGTCGTAGTCGTCGGCCAGCAAATCGTTCAGTTCGGCCGAGAGCAGCGCCTCATCCCAGGTCCCGAGTTCGGTGAGCTTGTTGTCGGCGATCCGGTAGGCCCGCCGCTGCGCCTCGGTCAGATGGCCCAGCACGATTACCGGCGCCTCGGCCAGCCCCAGCTGCGTTGCGGCCAGCACGCGCCCGTGCCCCGCGATCAGTTCGCC
Source organism: uncultured Parvibaculaceae bacterium (assembly GCA_964511745.1). GTDB lineage: Bacteria > Pseudomonadota > Alphaproteobacteria > CGMCC-115125 > CGMCC-115125 > Pyruvatibacter. The sequence goes on along the minus strand of CAZEHX010000028.1, from coordinate 3,459 downwards.
GTCCTCGGCGACGAGGCAGGGCACCGTCCAGCCGAACTCGGCCATGCTGGCGGCGATCTTCGCGACTTGGTCCGCGCCATGTGTCTTGGCGTTGTTCGCATAGGGCTGGAGCCTCGCCAGCGGCCACATCTCGATCGCGTCCGGGGCAAAACTCAGGGTCATGCGGTTCGGTTTGCCTCACTCGGGTGGACTCCGGACACCGGCAGCCAGCCTGGACTCCGCGAAGTGTCCAGCGGCCACCGGGCGTGTCCGGTGCCAAAGGTTTGTTTTGTTGTGGTTTTCAGCAGGTCGCGGGTGGATTCCGACCGGGGTGGCTTCCCAAAAAACCGGCCCTGTCGCTAGCGATATTGCGCGCTTCGCCCGCCCGTATACGTTTCGGGCCAGGAAGGACCCGCGAATTCAGTGGGTTAGCGACCTGGACCCCATATGGACCCTTTGATGGACCCCGGAAGCCAGCTGCGAGGCCTTTGCCTGCGCGCTCCTCTCCCGAGTATATCCAATTTGTAGCCTCTCAGCCGGAAACTGTAACCCTTTGCGATGTCTCACTGAAAATTCTGTCACAGGACGATTTTTCTTGACAGGTTGTTCGCGTTCTTGACCACGAAGCGCTGCGACCGCTTCGAAGGCGGCACGCGACCATTGAGCCGCCAAGTGATCAGCGCGACGCCGTATTGCCAATGGCGGTTGGCCGCCGGGCGGCTGATCCCCATCTCCCAGCAGATCGGTTTCCACTGCGTGCGTTCGGCACGCAGCCAGACGATCCGGGCATCGTCCCGTTCCAGCCAGCGCAACCAGAGCAATGCCTCCTCAGCTTCGGTGATCTGGCGCGGACCCGGCCGGGGCTGCCGCATCTGCGGCTCCTGACCGACCTTGTCCGCGAAGCTGTGGAAATATTCAGGCCATGCGTTGAAGAAGCCCTGCGGCATGACGCCGGGCAAGGTGCGGAAGACGTCGGCCGCGCTCTCCAGCCGATCCTCGACCCGCGCTGTTGTCCACTCACCCATGGCGTGCCTCCCGTTCCCGCTTGCCGTAAAGGCGCTCGCCAAGCTGGCGCACCAATTCGCGCTCAGGCCAGGTCAGCCGGTCATCGTCAATTGCGACGGCCAGCAGCCCTTGTTCCTTCCAGCCGTCCCGTTTGACCTCGTCGGGCTGGCGACGATTGCCGCCATAGCCCTTGGGTGTGAAGCGCATTCCGGTCATTGCGCACCTCCGTGGGTTTCCATGGCCCAGAGCAGGATCGCGATGGCGTCGGCTTCGTTGTCGTCGGCGGGGCTAAAGCCGCGCGCCCGGGCAGCTGCGATCATGGCGTCCTTGTTGGCGTTGCCCTTGCCGGTGGCATGGCGCTTGATCGTGCCGACGGGAACGCCCGCATAGGGCACGCCCCGAAGTTCGGACCATGCCGTCAACGTGGCCATCAGACCGCCGTAGACATGCGCTGCATCCGTCCCGGCATGGCGTCGGACCTCCTCGAACCAGATGGCAGCGATGGGACCGGACAACCGCTCCAACTCGCCCAGCCAGTTCGTGAAGCGCAGGTATCGCATCCCACCACCATCGAACCGGCCATTGCGGAACGATGCTGTCCCGCTGGTGATCAGCCCGTCGGTGCCATGCAGCGCCCAGCCCGTGGTTGTGCCGAGATCGAGCGCGAGCAATGTGCGCTGACCGGCAAACGCAGGCGGCAACATTTGATCTGTTTCCTGATTCGGGTTGGTCATGGATTGGTCCGCCATGGGCTTTGTCCTTTTGTGGTTGGCTGCTCGAGGGGTGGAACGGGTCAGACTACGACCCGAGAAATTGCCCAGGGGTAGGTGGTGGCTCTCCCCGCCTTTAGCGGGGAGGACACCTACCCCTTTAGGGGGGACTTTTCTGAAATCTGAAATCTGGCGCAGGTCACTGATTTTGTTGAGCAAATCCAGATTGCGGAGCAGATTTCGGAAACACCCTTCCGAAATCTGGAAAGGACCTTCCAAGCTTCTGAAATCATATGGAAAAAGCCAGATTTCAGATTTCGCCAGGATTTCAGATTTTGCAAAATCTGGCCAGATTTCGGACTTTGAACCGCAGATTTCGGAAGGCAAAACGGCGTGTTTCATCATGCGTCCTCCACGTCGCGATAGACCCAGACGGACGGATTTTCGACGGGTAGAACGGCACCGGTCTGCGGGCATTTGTAGTGACTGGGCAGGACGTCGATCAGCTCTGGTGTGACCTCTCCGGTCTCGGGATCTACCCGCTCCCGGCTGGTGGCCAGACGCATGGTTTCGACGCAGAGATAGCCGTATTTGCTCCGCTCGGCCGCCAGATCCAGCGCTGTCGCAGCGACCCCGCGGACGAACTTCACGTACCCTTTCGTGGTCAGCACGTTCAGCCGTTCGCGGATGATCGATTGCCCGCCAAGACCCCCGGTGTTCTCGAAGGTCTCCGCGAAATGGGTCATCGTGTACATCCGACCCTGAAGGGCCTCTTCGTACAGCAGGCCGCAGATCACCTCGCCCTTGCGGTCCCGCTCGGCATCATGTTTCGCGCCGACCTCCTGGCGGACGAGGCGTTCGTTCATCGGGTTGATCTCGACCCATTGGCCAGCGACCTTGTCGATCAGCTTTGCAGGCAGCGCCGGACCGTTGCGCAGCTCGATCTCCAGCTTTCGTTGCGAGCACTCCTCGTCGGGGCGATGCAGGATCAGGCCGGAGGTATAGAACCCGCGTAGCGCGCTGGCGCCGGAGAGCGCGAGGAACGGATCGTCCTTTACCTGCTGCTTGCTGAGCTTCTTGGTGTGATGGATCAGGATCACCCCGCAATCGGGGTCGATATGGTCGCGCAAAACCTCGACCCGTTCCTTGAGGAAGAACATCATGGCGGTGTTGTCGTTTTCGCCGCCGCCATCGGGCCCGCCGTCAAACAGGTTCCGGATCGGGTCGATGCAGATGATGTCCACTGGCGCATCCGGGAAGGCCGTCTGCACGGCGCGGGCAACCCGAACGCTTCCCTCGTTGTCGAGCAGCATCTTGAGTTTCGGCGTGGCGACGAAGGTGTCGCGCGCAGCGGCCAGCACCTCTGGCGGCAGGGCGATCTGCTTCAGCCGCTCGCGCAGATAGTGATACTGGATCTCGGCCTGCAGATAGAAGACCCGCAGCGGCCGCGGCGGGGCGAAGCCTAGGAACGGCACACCAGCGGCCATGTGCACGAGCCAGGAGATCAGCAGGTCGCTTTTGCCGACCTTGGGCGCGCCACCCAACACCAGCAGCCCGCCAGGCGTCAGCACCCGTGGCGCAATGATGTCCTCGGGCATCGGGCTCTGGTCGTCCAGCAGCGCGCCCAGCGTGAAGGCGGGCATCTCCTCCGGCCCGGGTGCGCCGGAATCCAATCGGATCAGGGGCGGTCCGTATTTTTCGACATGCCGCTCCCAGAGCCGCTCGGACTCGCGCTTGAGCCGCTCGACCGGCCATTGCGGCCGCA
>CAZEHX010000027.1:0-6291 GCA_964511745.1 uncultured Parvibaculaceae bacterium | reverse complement strand
TCCCAGAGCCGCTCGGACTCGCGCTTGAGCCGCTCGACCGGCCATTGCGGCCGCAACATCGCGGCGTTGTAGCCGCAGATGCCTTCCCAGCCTTCGTCTTTTGTCATCCGGCCCTCGTGGACCATCCGGATGAAATGCCCGATCGCGGCAGACGCGCCCTCGAAGCGGGACCAGTCATCCTGCGCCCCCTCACGCACCGGCGTGACCAGCACATCGTCCATGGCGGGTTTGTCGGGATGGCTGAACTCGGGCTGCAGGGACACGCCCGGGGCGGGCGGCATGTCGGTGACGGCCTCGATGAACTCGGCCAGGTCACGCTCGCGGTCGGCGTCCAGCTCGACAATCCGCACCTGCGTTTTCAGGCTGTTCTTGTAATAGACAGAACCCGCCACCCGGATCGGCTGGTGGGCGGAGCGGAAATGCATGTCGCCGCCGACTTTCGCGGCAATGTCGCCGCGCAGACGGCAGACACGACGAATGTCATCGCCCTCGGCGGGCTCGGACAGCATCCACCAGATGTGGGCTTTGCGCTGCCCCTCAGGTGTCACACCACCGCTTTCCACCACCATGGTCGGTGCGCCGAGATGGCGCTCCAGATGGGCGCGCTTGGCGGCGATGTCACCGGTGTCGAGATCGACCACGACGGTCTGCATCTGCAGGATTTCCGCGGCCTTGGCCTGACCGGGCACGGCCACGGTTCCGGGGATCACGTAGACGGCTGCGCCCTCGCGCGAGGCCCATGTTGCGAAGGTTGCCATCTTGTCGGGGGCGGCCTGATCCGCCTCCAGCCAGATATTGTGCGGGCGGCCATCGATGCCTTGCCCCTTGTCGATGAAACTGCGGACCGGGATCAGCCCGTCGCAATAGCCGAAGACGACATGCATGAATTGCGCGATCTGCGCAGGATCAGGCTCGTCCCCGAAAGGGTCGCTCTGCGGGGCCGCGTCGTTGAAATCGCGCCACGGGTTGAAATGGACGATGTTTTCCGCAGGCGTTTCGGGATGCGCATCGGGCGCTGTGTCGCCGCGCATGGGTGTGTCCTGGTCGGGATCTGATCGGTCGGTGGGTTCGTCGGTCATGTGGCCAGCCTCCAGCACCGCTCGGCGTGGGCGCAGAACCGGCATTCGAAGAAATCGGCCGTGGTGGCGACGCGCGGCAGCAACTCCCCCGCATCGGTCGCCTGCAGGATCCGAACGGCGCGGTCGGACATGCGCTGCGCCAGATCCGCATCGAAGGGCACCAACTCGTGATGAAGCTCGGCCGTGTCCTTGTTGATGGCGGTGAACAGCGCCGGAGCTGCCGATATCCCCGGCACCGAGGGCTCCATGTAGGCCTGGTAGATCGCGATCTGGGCGGCATAGACGGGCTTGGAAACCGTCACCCCGTCCTTGACGCAGGCGCGCCAATTCTTCGCGTTCATCGTCTTGCATTCCCACAGCGCGGGCACGCGCATGCCGAGCGCCGCCGGGGCATCGGCGATGATCCCGTCGACATGGCCCCGGATGCGACCGCCCGCGACGGAGAAGCCGAACTGGCCGCCATCGCGTTTTTGGGTCACCAGATCGATCCCGGCCGCGCGCAGCCAGCGGATCGCCAGATCCTCGAGCTGGTGGCCGATGGCGAAGATCCGCAGCGTCTGCCCGCCGAAATCCGCACCCTCATCCTTGGGCGCACCGGCAAACTCGAACTGCAGCGCACGTTCGCAGGCATGTCCAAGCCGGGAGGCGCCGAGATAGGTCCGACGCGGTGTGGCTTCCCGTTCGGCGATGAGGGCTGCATCGACCAGCGCGTTGATCCGCTCGGCGGTGGAGGGGCGTGGGTTGAAATCCAGCATCAGAAGGGGATCTCCGGTGTCTGGGCCCGCGCGATGTCGGCCATGGCCTCGCGGAACCCCTCGACGGCTTCCTCGATCAGGGCGCGCACCTGCGCCTCGGTCAGTTCGGCGAAGGCGGTCTGCCAGCCGATCTCGTCCATCAGCAGGGCGATGTGTTTCATGGTGGCGGTGACAGCGAGGTGCTCCTCTTCAGTCATTCCCTGCATGGTCAGTCCTTTCTTCTGGCGGGCCGCGAACCATGCCTGACAGGGCATCGAGCAAAACCAGCGGTGTTCGCGTGGGCGGCGTGTGTTGGGATTGAAGAAGCCGAAACCTTGCGCCGGGCGCAGGCAAACGGCGCATGCAACAAAACGCGGATGCCAGTACCGAAGACGCTCCGGGCAATCCGCAGCCGGTTTGGGCGGGGATGGGATTTGCGCGACATGGTTCACGCCGCCATCCGTTCTGTTCCGGCCGCCGCATCAACAGCCGCGCGGATCGCCCGTTTGTTGAACCCGAAGGTCATCAGCGCCGAGGCGTGGTAGCGCGTCAGGCCAAAATCGTGGCGGCATTCGGGAGGCAGGTATTTCAGCTGCTTGTCCGTCGGTGGCTGGCGCAGCCATCCTCGCGTCTTGAAGGCGCTTTCATCGCTCTCGTGGGTGTTGAGCCAGTCGTCGGCCTGCGCAAGGCAGACGGTGCGTTCACCAATGCTGAGCAAGCGTGGCCGCATACCCTTCGCCCCGCCGATCGCATACCAGATCCCGTCCCACCAGAAGATGCCACCCCAGGCTTTGAAGCCCGTGGCCATCAGCGCATCCTCCGTCCCGAACAGATCGACCCATGCGAAGCTGGAGCGTTTCAGCAGGTCGATCTCGGTCATGACAAAGCCCGAGAGCGGCACTGCGTCCGCGCCGGTTTCGCCCTCCTCCTGCAGCAATACCTCGCCGCAGAGCGGGCATTCCGTGGCGGCGAGCGGGATCTCTGCCGCGCAGGCCGGGCAAGTTTTCATCGGGGCTTCACCGGTGCCGATCTTGCCATCCAGATCGACATCCTGTTCCAGCGTGCCGTGGATCAGGCTCGACGTCCCGAAATCCAGCACGATGCAGTCCGTCTTGACGATGCCGGGGTGTTCCTCCGGATCGACCGTGCGCAGCCCGCGCCCGACCATCTGGATCATCGTGGATTTGTTGGAACTGGGCCGCAGCAGCACGACGCAGGACGTCGGCGGATGATCCCAACCCTCAGTGAGTACGGCGACATTGACGACCACGCGGGTCTTGCCTGATGCGTAATCAGCCAGGATGGCCTTGCGGGTCTCGGGCGCCAGATCGCCGTGGATCAGCGCGGCGGAAATACCAGCCGCCTTGAATGCTTCGGTGACATGCTCGGCGTGGGCGACGGTGGAGCAGAACACGACGGTCTGACGATCCCCGGCCTTCTCACGCCAATGGCGGATCACCTCGTCCGTGACAGGCGCGCGGTCCATGATGTCCGCCACCTCGGTCATGTAGAAATCCGCGCTGGTTTTTCGGACCGACCTCAATTCCTCCTGCACGCCGACATCGATGACGAAGGTGCGCGGCGGCACGAGGTGACCCGAGGCGATCAGCTCGCCCAGACGCACCTGGTCGGCGACATTGTCAAAAACCTCACGCAGCCCCTTGCGGTCGCCCCGGGTCGGCGTTGCCGTCACCCCGAACACCCGGGCGTCGGGATTGGCGTCCCGCACTTGGTCGATGATCCGGCGGTAGCTGTCCGCCACGGCGTGATGCGCCTCGTCGATCACCAGCAGATCAAGGCGCGGCATGTCGGCCAGGTTCGGCGCCCGCGCCAGCGTTGGCACCATGGCGAAGGTGACATCGCCGCTCCAGGATTTCTCGGTCGCGTCGATCACAGATGTCGACACCTCCGGCACCACACGCTGGAACTTGGCGCGGTTCTGCGCCGTGAGCTCATCACGATGCGCCAGCACACAGGCCTTGGCGCCGTCACCGATCATCTTGCCGGTGACCGCCGAGAGCATGATGGTTTTGCCCGAGCCGGTGGGTGCCACGCCCAGCGTGTTGCCGCGGGAGGCGAGCGCAGCAACACTGCGCTCGACAAAGGTTTTCTGGCGGGGGCGCAAGCGCATGACCGATCCCCCCCTTACTGCGCCCAGCTCGGCCGCCCGGGGGCACCGGGGTTGGCTGCTGGCGGATTGGACGAAGGCGCTACGGTTGCAGTTTGCTGTGGGGCGTTCGCGGGTCCAGCGTTACCGCTGAACTGCAGGGGCGCCGTTCCTATGACCTGCGCATAGTCGCGATGGTCCGGCGTGACCGCGCTGCGGATCTCGTTCTTGTCGTCACCGCTGGCATCGGTGCCGATGTCGATACGGGCGATGAACTCGATCCCGTCGAGATCGGCAAAGCCGCTGATCCGCCGCGCGGCCTGCGCCTCGGCCGACATGTCCTTGTCGGAAATCCCGCGTGCCGAGTTCAGCATGCCGCGCACGAGGCTGCGGCCCATATTGGTCCAGTCCGGCCCTTTAGGACTGAAGAGCCCGATTAGCGTGAATATCTTGCGCCGGGCATACGGACCTTCGGTCACGGTGAACTCGCCGTTGAGATAGACAGCACCGGTCGAGCCGCGCGTGGCATAGCCGCCGGTCCAGCCCTGCGAGGCATCGTCGAATCCGCCAGGGCGGATGGTCAGGCGCACCTTGGCCAGCGTGCCCTTGGGGATGAGATTGCTGTTGCTCTGCGCGTCGTTGAAATCGTTCCAGGAACCCATGGGGAACCTCCTTTTCTATGATCAGGATTGCGGTTGGGATTGGTCGGCACCGGCCGGGTCGGCAGGCGGCGGGGCGTAGGTCAGGCGATCTGTCACGGGGGCGGCGGGCGTCCGGATCTTCGCCATCAGGCGGCCGAGATGGGGTTCTTCGACTTGGGACAAGCGACCGGAGCGATCCTTAGCCGGAAAGCCCCAGGGGTTGATCGTCTGGCAGACGAAGGCCCGGTACGGATCGCCGCCATCGGCCTTCAGCTCCGCCATGGTGATCACCTCATCGACGATCCCCGGCAGCTCCAACCCAGTCTTTGAGCCGTCGATCTGCGGTTGGAACACCTTTCGATTGAAGTCATCGAGCTTCTCGTCGAGGATCCCGACGAACCAGACATTCTTGGCCCGCGTGTGCTGCAGATGCGTGAGCCAGCCGATCATCTCACGGCCATGCAGCCCGTAAGCGCCACGCACATCCGGCTTGCCGGTTTTCTCCGACAGCGCTTCGGGCTGGCCCTTGCACCAGCCGAAACACAGCCGCCCGGCAACTGTGATCGAGTCGACAAAGATGGTGTCGTAGCGATCAAGTGCTGCCGGATCGCCAAAGCGGTCGCAGACGGCGGCATAATGCGCCGGGCTGTAAGGCTGCTCATCGCGTAATGCCGGGTTCGGCCCGCCAATGAACACCGCGAAATCCCGGCATTCCGTCCAGGTGCGCGGCCGGATGCTGTCACCGGCCCAGCCCTCGATGGCGAGGTCGCCTGCTTCGAGATCCATGAACAGCGTGCGCTTCGGATCGAGGGTCCAGAGCAGCGAGGTTTTCCCGATGCCGGATTTGCCGAAGATGCAGCCCTTGATGCCGCGCGGCTCGGCCAGTCGCTGGTCTGCGCTGATGATGGGGAGGCTCATTGGTCGGCCCCCTGCGCGAGGATCTCGACCTTCAGCGTACCGGGCCGCACCGTGCGCGCGGGCTCGAAGCCCTGACGGATCGCCTCGGGCCAGGCTGCGTATTTGCGCTCCGGCACCTTATAGGCCAGGTCAACATATTCGGCCGGATCGTCCCCTGAATCGCGGATCCGCGCGACCATGTCGGCCAGTTTGTCCTGATCCCAGTCCACCCGCTTTGACAGATCGGCGACCACGGTGAAATCGCCGTCATCAAACCGAACGGTGCCGGTATCCTTGGCCAGCAACTGCCGTTCCTCGGCGGCGCAGGTTGCGTAGCGGACAGCCAGTCCAGCATCGAAGCGGGTCTTGGCGGCCTTGTCGCGCTTAAGACGCTCGTCAATCTCGCGCTGCAGGATCGCCAGCAACTCGACCGGCAGCGCGGCAATCTCGGCGGCGCTGAGCAATGGTAGATCGTCCGGCGTGGGCGTGTTTTCGGGGAAAGGCATATAAGGGTCTCCGTGATCGGTGAATAGGGATTGGAAGGCGGGCATCACGCAGCCTCCTGTTCCGCGAGCAGCAGCTGGGACAGCGAGACGGCAGCAGCTTTGGGCTTGGGCCGGGCGACGGCGATGTAGGCGAACTGATCCGGGCCCACGCGCTCCTGCACGAGATGTACGAGACCAAGTTCGGCGGCCCAGAAGGCCCGCGATCCAAGCCTGCTCAACTCGGTGCGCGCCGCATCCGACAGCCTTGAAAACACAGGGAAGATGTCGAGCACCAGAAAGCCGCGATGGTATTCCAGCCGGTCGCCGGGAACGGCTTGCGCCACCCAG
>CAZEHX010000026.1:0-6630 GCA_964511745.1 uncultured Parvibaculaceae bacterium | reverse complement strand
TATACAGTGTGATGGTACAGTACCAGTGATTGCAGGGTTGAATAGCACAGCAGATACACTGAATTGGCTACTCATTACTGATGCGACTTTAGCACCAAGAGAGTGGCCAGCAATCATTTCAATATCATTACTATGTTGCTTAAATAAATCAACAGAATTAGATAATCTAACCTTCAATCCATCATTGTTGCCTACCAGTCGTTGCAGATTGGTCTTCCAGTCAGTGAGTCGGATTATATTGAGTCCCTGGGATCCTCTGATAGCCTGTATCCATCCGTATTGCACATGCTCCCATACTGTATTATTATCATTCTCATCCTTTAATCTCCAATGATCTATCATTGGCTGCCTATTTGATTTGTATGTTTGTTGAACCAACCGTGCGTACTCTCGCACACGTAGAGGTAATAGAATAATAGAGCTATACGTTAATCTATATTGAGTTTTTCTCTTTATATATGAGAGTGAAGCGTGGAAGGAGGGGGAAGGGGCTCTCTCGTCGCAATGCGACGAAAAGCGACGAGAAATCCCCACTCCCCGCCCCCGCGTCGTCCAAGGACACAGTGAGAGTTTCTCCCTCCCCTAAGGGTGACGGGGGGGGCAACCGGGACTCACAGAGGAAGCGCCAACACGCTTCCGCGAAAAGCAGCAGAAAGACTCTTCGGAAGCCTCCAACCGCCGCTAAGGGCGTCCCCAACGGTCGCGGACGCGCCACAAACGCCATCCCTCGGGGAGAGGGCAAGCGTGGGCGATCGCCCCGCGGTCCTCGCCATGGTCGACGACACGCCGTCGGCCATGCAGCAGCGGAGGCCAAACGCGGCAGCAGGGTCCCTACCCAACCCGAGGTGGCCGCAGCGGCGCCACACAGCGAGGGGAGCACCTCGGAGGGCTGGTCTCCGCCAGCAGCATCCAAGGCCCTCCGGAGGGCGGGCAGAACTCTCAAGGGTTTGTTGGCCAAGGTCCACCCAGACGCCCGTCGGGTGATCTTGGCCGACTTTGATTTGGAGCAGCCCGCGACTTCCACTAGCGCGCAGGAGCCAGTAAGAGCTACGTGCCCCAAGCCCCTGCCGTCCGCCGCGAGCGCGCCCGCTGCCGCGAGCACGCCTGTCGCGGCGCGCCCCGCGGCAGCGCCCGCGTCCAGTACCCTTGCCCGCGTGATGGCGGCAGGCAACACCCCGACCCGCCTCGCCGGCGTGTCGCCTACGCTGCGTCTCAAGGTCCTACGCGCGATCCTGCACGGCCTTCCCAGCCGCTCCAAGGGAAGAGGAGTAGATGTCGGCGGTAAAAACGCGGACGTCTTAGCCGCTGCCGTGAAGCTCCACGCTGCCGAGTTCACGGGCACGTCCGCCGAAGCGAGAGCAGGTCGCGCAAAAGTCCAGCAGTGGACTGAGGCGCTTCATCGCGCCAAAGGCGATAAGCCCGATCGCGTCGCGACATCTGGGGCAAGAGCCGCGCGTATCGCGCAGTCTACACTCGTCAGCTTGCCCGCGCCCCGCGCAGCCGTCGCGCTTTCCGTACAGCCCGCACACGCCAGCGCGCCCGCGGGCGGTGCAGCAGCCGCGCGGACTGCACAGCCAGCATCTGTCAGCGCAACGGTGGCCGGCACAGCCGCCGCGACCTCCGCCTCGGCGAGCAGCGCACGCCCCGCAGGGAGCGGCAGCGCCGCGCCCGCACGCGCGGCAAGAAAATCTTCTTCTTCGGGACGCAAGCGTGCCGCCCAGAGCGGGAAGGCCGAGCCTGCGAGCGCCACAGTGAACGTTGCGGGACTATTGAGCGAGATCGGGGACGCTGCTCGCCTCTTGCTCGCCGATCAGGGTGACCGGCTCTCCGACTCTTCCGACCTCGCAGCCAGCATCGTGGCGGTGGACGCCGTCGAACAGTCCGCCAGCGACCAACTCGCCAAAGCGGTCGCCGCCGAGGCCGACGCGCGCAAGCTTGTCGAGCAGAGAGTCCAGGAGTCCACGCACATCGATAGCGTGGTCGCCGCCCTTCGCGCGAAGTCGGCCGCCGCAAGTGTGATCCTGTGCCGCGGGGGGAACGAGCAAGCCCAGCGCGCCGCGGCTGACGCCCTCAACGCTTTCCTGGAAAGCGCGGTCAAAGACGTGGGCCTCGCGGCGGCTACGCGGGCACGAACAGACGCCGCCTTGAAGCATGCGTCCTCGGAGGCCAAAGTGACGGCAGCCCGGGTCGCATTGGTACGCTGCCACAAGCTGGCGCGCGAGCTGCGCAGTGAGGCCAGCGCCTGGCTAGAGTTTCTCTTCTCGGACGCGCGCGAGCTGACGGAAGAAGTTGAGGCATGCGAGCACGCTCGCGCAGCGGACAGGGCCACCCACTCCGTGGCCCTGCTAGCAGTCGAAGTGAGTACCAACGAGGCCGGCGTCGAGCCGGCGTCGACGAGTGCAGCGCGCGCTTTGGCCGTTTCAGCGTCCAGCTGTCACGCCGCCCGAGCATCGGTGACGCGGGAGCGGGTGGCCTTCTTTAGAGAGCGCCTTTCTTGCGTTAAGGACGCGTTGATGATACTCGCCGCCGCCCAGCAGCCAGCTAGCGGCAGCACCAGGCGGGGGGGAGCCGCGCGACGCCTGCGCGAAGCTTTGGCTGCCATCCGTTCGCGCGTGACGCGCACAGCGCAGCGGCCCACGCTACCCGAGGCCAACGATCCAGTGCGTCGCGATGGCGATAGCGCAGTCAGCGGCGTCGCCACCAGCGTCGTCGCCACCACGTCAGTCACCGCTGGGACGGCCGCGGCGGCGCCGTCGTCTCGCACGAGCCCGATGGTGATTCAAGCATCATCTGAAGTCAGCGTCGTCGCCACCACGTCAGTCACCGCTGGGACGGCCGCGGCGGCGTCGTCGTCTCGCACGAGCCCGATGGTGATTCAAGCATCATCCGCAGTCAGCGTCGTCGCCACCACGCCAGTCACCGCTGGGACGGCCGCGGCCGCGCTGCTGCCCCGCGCGAGCTCGACGGCGACCCAAGCACCACCCGCAGTCAGCGCCGTCGCCACCATGTCAGCCACCGCTGGGACTGCAGCGGCCGCGTCGCGGCCCCGCACGAGCTCGATGGCGGCCCAAGCACCATCCGCAGCCAGCGTCGTCGCCACCACGTCAGTCATCGCTGGGTCTGCCGCGGCCGCGGCGCTGTCCCGCACGAGCTCGATGGTGGCACATGCCCTAACCGCAGTCAGTGACGTCGCCACCACATCAGTCACCGCTGAGACTGCCGCGGCGGCGTCGCCGTCACGCACGAGCTCGATGGTGTCCCGAGTGTCACCCGCAGTCAGCGTCGGCGCCGCCACGTCAGTCACCGCAGGGTCTGCCGCTGCCGCGCCGCTGCCCGGCACGAGCCCGGGGGTGCCTCAAGCACCATCCGCTGATAGCCGCGTCGCCACCACGTCAGTCGCCGCAGGGACGGCCGCGGCCGTGTCGCCGTCCCGTACTCGCCCGATGGCTACGCAGGCACTATCCGAAGTTAGCGACGTCGCCACCACATCAGTCCCCGCCGCGACCGTCGCGACTGCGTCGGTGTCTCTCACAGGCCCGACGGAGTCTCAAGCACTATCCGCAACGCAGACCACGGAACAAGCTTCTTCCGCTGCCGCGTTGGCCCTTGGGGAGGTCTTTGGGAGCCCTGCCGCTTTAGCCCCGGCCGCCGAGGCAGTCGTAGCGCTGGCGACCTCCGCGGCGCCCCGGGCAACGAGCATAACCGCTCCATGCTCAGCCGCGGTGGTCACCCGGGCACAGACGCCCGCCACGAGCCAGCCGGGCCGACAGGAGGCGGCTCGAAGCCTGTTGCGCGAGATCAGTAGCCTGCTGTCTGTCAATCGAGCCTGCGGGGACCACACCGACGCCAGCGGCCGGCGTTCTTTGAGCGCTGAGCTGTCTTCCCCAGCGCCGGCACCCGCACCGCGTCGCCGCACTCCCGTCCGCACAAGGTCGCACGACCGCGATGATGGACCCCCAGAGCCAGTAGTTTCCAAGCCAGTAGCTCGACCCAACTCCTTTGGCCGCGGCCCGCAGGCGTCCCCGGGAGGCCGTGTCGCCGACATCGCCGCCGCGGCCGACCTTTTCCTCCCCAGGGAATGCGCGGTCCAGTTGATACGCTCCCTCGTCGCTTCGTCTGGAGATGAGACGTCGCGCAGGCGGGTCCACGTCGTGCTCTCCTCCACCAGCGACATCTGGCTGTGGCGCTTTGTTCCACTTCCAGCCGACGGCAGCGGGCTCGACGCTGCGCGGATTCGTACCTCGACTTTCGGCTTTCTCTCATGGCAGGAGCTAAGTAGCGATCACTTCACAAGCAGCTGTGATGCGCTGTTGCGAACAGCACGCCCCCTTGTTGACGAGTCCGCCGGCGCCGAAGCGGGTGCGTTCATCACATTCTCCAACGATCTCGTGCTCCAGGCGCGCAGCCGGTCACGAGGGACACCCGAGAGGAGTCGCAGACTCGCCGCGTCGCGAGCCTTGGCCGTCGTTTCTGCAGCCTTTCAACCTGCAGGCGTTCCTGGGAGTATGCCGACTGCGGAGGCGTGGCAGCGCTTTGGCGATCGGGCACGTGCAGGTGACATCGCCTGGGACGCGCTTTTCCGCAACATCAGACTGCTGGGAACAGGTGGGCCCCCGGCGAGGGACATCAGAGCGGCACTGCAGCAGTTCATTAACGATCCGCCTTCCGCGGCGCGGGTCGGCGGCGTTGACGTCGTGGCGGACGGAGCGCGACGCGAACATTTTGTGGTTACACGAAACATCCCTGCCCCTGCCACACTGTCCGGCATGTCGAGCCCTGAAGCAGCAGCTCTGGCCCAGCGCCAGGAACCGCTGGAGGCGGGCGTACCAGGGCGTATCACCGTGGCCAAGGCCACGATGACGCAGTTCACGACCTCAGTGGGGTGGCGCGCCTTCCTGAGACAGCTGGGCTCTAACAGAGGCACGCGGGTGAGGAGTCGCGCGCGTGCCTCTAGAAACCCTCCAGCGCAACCGCCACGCACACCGGCGCCTGAGGGGGGGATAAGCGACGACACCTCTTCGGACTCCTCCCCTAGCGACGTTAGTGACACGCAGGACATCCTGATGGGCCTCGACGAGTCGCCGAGCGACGGCGACGCCCAGCCGATCACTCACGAGCTCGGCGCCGCGCCGCCTGCTGCTACGCGGCAGTGCGAAGCGCCGGTTGTCGCCACGCATGACGAGACGCTGGTTTCCACGGGGCCAAACGAACGCGTCGTCACTGTCGAGGACTCGGACGCATCAGACGTGGAGCCGACGGCTTCAAGCCTGCGATCGAACGCCGCCGCGAATGGCGACGGCTGCGCACCGTCCACTCCAGTCCCCGGGGCATCGCCAATCCTCGGGGCAACGGATCCCGCTCCCTGTTCCTTTATGGCTTGCAATCTACGGTATCCGGGAGGCGATGTGCCCGCCGACATTGATAGCGGGCACCCGGCTTTCTTGCGGGGCGATGACGCCGGCTTAAGCGCTAATAGCGTCTCCACGGCCATCGACGACATGGAGCAAGCCGCACGCGGAGGCGGATTAACTGCGTACTCAGTTGCCACGCTGTTCCGTTTCCTGGGCGAGTACGCCGCGGACTATGCCGCCACTCGCCTTCAGCAGGGTGCGGCCGCGCCACCGCGCCTGCTCTCCTCGAGGGCGCTCCTGGCGTGTATCGCCTTAGTGAGCGGCAACAGGAGCCTCGCAGTAGGCGAGGACGGGTGCGGCGCGAACTTCCTTCGCGCCGCGCACTTTGCTCGCAGGAGTCTCGTCTCGCGCGAGGGTAGCCATGACCGAGTCGCGGGCTTGCTTTCCACAGCTGGCTCAGCAGGAGGTTTGCTCGCCCACGTGTACATGAGCGGACATTTCTACTACGTGAGGAGTGGAGCGGCCGCGCGCAGGCCCTCGGACCCGTCCGGTGTGACGGCGATTGAGGTGTTTGACTCTTTCCCTAGCGCGGACGGGCGCGTCTGCGCGCCGCATCTGCAGGGCGCAGAGGTCACCGCCGCGCTGGCCCGCGCGTTGCTGGGGGACGGGACAGCGCGCGGCCAGCTGGCTATCCTGCGCCAAGGGTCGCAGCAAGCCCAGCCAAGGGGTGCCGCCGGCCCGTTGAATCTATGTGGCGCCTTCACGATCGCTACTGCCGCTTTCCAGTTGGCGCTGGGTCGCAACCCGGGAGTAGCTGATGCGAACAACGACAGGCTTGGTGGCCTGGACCCAGCCAAGCTCAGCAGCAGCATCTGTAGGATCGCGAGATCGTGCAGGATGGGCAGACACGTTGACTGGGAGCGCGAACTGTGTGCCCTGGCCATTCCGCGTGGAGCGGCCGCCGCCACCTTCTTCGCCGAGCGCACAACCTTGCTGGCGTGGGACCCAACCACCTCGTCCTGGCGGCTGGGAGCCAACACCGTCTCCTCTCGACCACCGAGTGACCCGCTGTCTCTAGCAGGCGTTGCTTTCTGGGCCGCGCTAAGCGCCGGCGCGCAACGATCTACGAGCGGCTCGCCCTCGTCAGTCGGGCCCCCGAGACGGCGAGCAGCACCCACACCACCCCCACCGAGCCCAGCGCGCGGGGCCAGGAGGGCGCGCCCCCGTTCGGATCGCGGAGCAGCTGAGCACCGCCGACCGACACCCACGCAGCCTGCCA
>CAZEHX010000025.1:0-9856 GCA_964511745.1 uncultured Parvibaculaceae bacterium | reverse complement strand
CTTATTGTTGCCGAGATTGTGTGAATGTATCAGCCGACGCTGTGGCAAATGCGTAATTGCCGTTCCAAAAAAATCATGGTACGGACAACTGCAGATCACCAGAAACTTTTGTCAGGGTTTTGCAAAACAACGGGGCAGTCATGAAGGTCGGGGGATCACCCATCAAATTTGGAGCAATAGTACTGTTTTCAACGTTGGGTGTTGTGTTGGCGGGATGTGGATCTTCAGGTAACCCCTCATTGTCTTCTGCCTCCCCGGAGCCGGCGCCGGCCAATTTTGGCGCAACCGTTGGTGCCCAGGGCGCAACTTCAGCAACGGCCTACCGGCTCGGTTCAGGCGATAAGGTCAGCATCAATGTGTTTGGGGAATCCGAGCTGTCGGGCGAGTTCCTGGTCGGCGATGACGGGCAGATCGACCTGCCCCTCATTGGCGCAGTACAGGCAACGGGACAAACGGTAAACGAGTTTCAAACTGCCGTTGTGGCGCGTTACAGCCGCGGCTATCTGAAAGATCCCAAAGTCTCCATCTCCGTATTGAATTACCGGCCGTTCTTCATCACGGGAGAAGTCGGCAAGGGTGGCGAGTATCCGTACAAGGCGGGCCTGACCATTCAGGACGCAGTCGCCATTGCAGGCGGATATACATATCGCGCAAATACAGGCAAGGCATTTGTACGGCGCGCAGGCGTTGATCAGGAAGTCCCGGTGGAGCTGACGCAGCGTGTAACCCTCAACCCAGGAGATATCGTAAGAATTCCGGAAAGGTTCTTCTAGATCAGGATGATTTCGGGTCGAATCGATCAAAACTGACTTGACTAAGACGGATACTCAAAAGATCTCAATCTGCGCAGCTTTTTTGGAGAGCCAGCATTTCGGTCAATTTTACTTGTGATGTGTTAGTCCCCCGTGAAGAATCCGCAAGCGATTGAATTTGTTTTGTGATTTTGCGGTTTGAAGTATTCGATATTGCAGGAAACCACCGGTTTGGGTGCTGTTTCCTTGCAATTTGATTTTGTGCTTTTGGTGTGATTCACTGGTCCAAATATTGATTTGGAGGGGCCATGAAGCCATCAGAACCAGTCGATACGGGCCAACACGACATGTTTCGTTCACGGCTCGACCAGATCATTCACATGGGCCATGAAAAAGTGGTGCTGGCCAACCGGATCGACTGGCAATTCCTGTCAGACACATGCGGTGAAAAATACACCGACTACCCGGGCCATCCAGCTTTGCCGACTAGGCTCCCTCTCGGCGGCGCTACGCTTGCCTGACGGGCAATGGATGGCCGGGCTGCATATCCTCAAGTATGCCGACAACCTGTCTGATGAAGAGCTTTGCGCGCGCTGGGTGGAGAACCCGTACTATCAGTACTTCTGCGGTGAGGAGTTCTTCCGCCACGATCTGCCGTTTGAACGCTCCTCGATGACACGGTGGCGCCAGCGCATGGGCGAGGACAAGGTGGCGGCACTGCTGCAGGAGAGCCTGTCGGTGGCGGTCAGGCTTGGTGCTGCCAGGCCATCGGACTTCACCAGGGTGATTGTCGATACCACGGTTGCTGAAAAGAACGTCGCCTGGCCAACCGATGCCAAACTCATCAACAAGGCACGCGTGCGCCTGGTCAAAAAGGCCAGAGCAGCCGGTCTGACGCTTCGCCAGTCCTACAAACGGGTCGGCAAGATGGCCCTGATCCAGCATCAACGCTATGCCCATGCCAAACAGTTCAAGCGCGCCGGCAGGCAGCTGAAACAGCTCAGGACATGGCTTGGACGCACTATTCGAGACATTCAGCGCCAGATTGAAGGCAATGATGCACTCAAGGATGCTTTCCGGGTCGAGCTGTGGAAAGCCGAACGCGTCAGAACCCAGCGTCCGCGCGATGATATCCCGAAGAAGATCTACTCGTTGCATGCGCCTGAGGTCGAGTGCATCGGCAAAGGCAAGTCCCGCAAGCCCTATGAGTTCGGCGTCAAGGTCTCAATCGCCACAACACTGAACCGCTGCAAGGGCGGCCAGTTCGCGGTTCATGCCAAGGCGCTGCCGGGTAAACCCTATGACGGCCACACGCTCAAAACCATCCTGCCCGACATCGAGCAGTTCACCGGTGCTGCCCTTGATCGTATCCTGGCAGATGCGGGATACAAGGGCCACAACGCTGAGCTGCGCCACAAGTTCAGGGTCTTTACCACAGGCCAGAAACGACGTGTCACGCCAGCCATCAAGCGCCAGATGAAACGCCGGGCAGCTGTCGAACCGGTTATCGGCCACCTCAAGTCGGGTCACAGAATGAACTGCAATTACCTCGCCCACACCCAGGGTGATGCCGTCAATCCGATCCTGGCCGCCGCCGGATACAACTTCCGCCTCATCCTCAAGTGGATCAGACTTTTGTTTGTGCAAATATGGATATCCGCGATGGTAACAAAATCACCGCAAATCGCGTAGATCACGGACGACGTGTTACTCATATGCAAAAGGAAAGGATTTTTTAGTGCCTGAGTTCCAACGCGAAGTGCAACGATTTCAGGCAAATTTCAATCTGACATCTCTGCCAAGGTTTTGAAAGAGAGCCTGGATTGGTGTGATGTAGCCAAGGCACTTTCTCGGCGTGAGATTGTAGGTCATGACGATTTCCTGGATGTCCTCGTCGGAGACCTCATCGAGATTGGTCTTTCGAGGCAGCCAGCGCCGCAACCTGCCATTGGCATTCTCAATGCCGCCCTTCTGCCAGGAGGCATAGGCGTCACAGAACCATGTGGCCATGCCCAGCGCCTCCTTCAACAAAGAGTGCCGGGCGAATTCAGTGCCGTTATCGAAGGTGATCGATTGGCGCAATACCGGATCAAGTCTTTTGAAGATGGCCATGATCGCACCGGCTGTCTCTGCGGCGGACTTGCCGGTGAGCTTGGCAGCAAGGGTTACACGGGACTTGCGTTCGTGCAGCACCAGCACCGGTCGAGTGCGCTGGCAGATGATCAGATCAGCTTCCCAATGGCCTATCTGTGAGCGGTTATTCACGTTTTCCGGACGTTCGTGGATGGAAACCCGGTTTTTGATGGTGTCACGAGAAGGCCTGGTACGCAGTGCACGGCGCGTCCTGCGGCGGCGTGTGAGATAACGCCATAACTCATCGGCCTTCTGGTCAGCACGGTAGATGAAAGCATAGACTGTCTCCATGGCCACAGTGCGCAAACCTGCCTCGACGCCGGAACGAAGCCAGCCGGATATCTGTTGTGGAGACCAGCCTTCGGCAAGCCGGTCACGTACAAACATTGCAAGTCGATCATCGCGCTCTATCACTGCATTGCGCTGACGGCGATGCATATAGGCCCCATCGGCAATCGGGGCCGAGTACCGACCGCTTTGCAGTGAGTTGCGTTTCAACTCCCGGCCGATCGTTGAAGGCGACCGCCCCAGCACACGGGCGATGGATGTATTATTATGTCCGCCTACCAGTAAAACGGCAATCTGATCCCTGTCTTCACAGCTCAAATGACGATATGTTTCCACTGCAACACTCCTCCGGCTTTTCCAACCGACCTGATATCATATCAAGCCGGGGGTGTTGCACTTCGTTCTGGAATTCAAGGTGTATTTGTGTTGATTGACATGTACAATGATGATCTTATCTGATTATTCGCGGTTTTGGTTTTTATGGTCGGTGCCGTCTGTGGTGAAAGGTTTTGAAATTATGCCTTTGAAAACTGTATTGTTGGGCTTTGCGGCGCTTATGCTAACGGCAACCGCAGCGTATTCGCAAAGTGCCGAGACGGTTCTGGCTCGATATAATCAGGACCCTCAACTTGCGGCGGTGGTTGCTGACGAAGTCGCCAATGACCCTCAGGCAGCAGGCGCTTTTTATGCTGCAGTAATAGACGAGAGCGAAACCGCACAGATTTATGTAGGTGCCGGATTTGCAAGCGCTTATCAGGTTCTGATAGAAGCCGGTGATTCGACGGGCGCCGGTATTGTGCTGCAGGTTGTTTGCAGCGGTGGTGGAGCCGGTAGCCTGGCGTCGTCGTTTGCTGCTTCGCTGGGCGGATCGATAGTTGCCATCTGCTCTGGTTCGGGGTCGGGAGACTATTCGGGCACCGCTCCCAGCCTGTTCAGGATCAATGCAAATGGTGGCGGGAACGGCATAAGCCGTAATTGATTTCGATTTGTCAGGGGTGGTTAGGACAATGGAGTTAACGGGCAGGTTTTGAAAAAGTTCAAGTTAACATCAGTGGTCATTTCTGCAGCTTGCGCAGGAACGTTATGGTTAACGTCCGCGCAGGCCGATGAGATTTCACGAATCGTGGCGGGCGACATGCCGGTCGTTCGCGACAGGTTTGAAGGCCTTGGCTGGCGCGCTGGTCAGTTCTGGATCGGGCCAAGCGTGGAAACCGGCTATTTCTATGATAGCAACGTTTTTGGCGAATCAGCAGGCAAGGACGACGATTCCGGTGTGTACGTCTCGCCAAGTATAGCGATGCGATCTGATTTTGGCCGTCACGCGCTGAACCTGCGCGCTGGTCTGGATCATTACGAATATTTCGATCTGTCATCGCAAAGCCGTACTGATTTCGACGGTGAGCTTGATGGCCGCTATGACATTCGCAGTGATCTTGTTGTGCTCGGTGGTGTGAGCGGGGGCAAATTTACCCAGACGCCTGGTGATCTTGAATACCCCACACCAGGACTGCCAACATCTCCGGGTGATTATTACACATTTGAGTCCTGGGGTTCGATCAACAAGTCTTTCAACAGGTTGAGTGTCTCTGCCGGCGCTGCATACAAGATGTACGACTATGATGACGTGGACGGCATTGATCAGGACTTCCGTGACGGTGATGTCGTTACAGTCGGTGGCCGCGCAGGGTATCTCATCTCTCCGGGGTACAAGATTTTCAGTGATTTCCGTTATAATTGGCGCGATTATAGTGGGGTAACTATCCAGGATTCAGTTGGATGGCGCGCCCTCGGCGGTGTCGAATTTGAAATCACACACCTTGTTTCAGGTGAACTTGGCTTCGGTTATATGGAGCAGACGTATGACTCGAGCGGGTCTCCGACCACTTCCGACTGGACCTATCATGGCGCGTTGGTATGGAACCCGACTCGTCTGATGACGGTGAAGCTGGACGCGGATCGTACCATTGAGGACAGCACACTCGATCAGAATGGCCGCGTTCAGGATGCAGTCAAACTTGCTGTCGACTACGAAGTTCTGCGTACACTGATCTTCTCGCCAGCCGTGGGTATCTCATATAACGATTATGAGAACTCCCCGATGGACGACCTCAGATTCGAGGCAGGTGGGGAGCTGGAATACAAGATGAACCGCTTCCTCTCGGTTGGGGGTCGCTATAAATACTCCTACAGTGATTATTCCGGAGCCAGCTTTAACGACTGGGACCGTCATCTTGTAGGTATTTATGCTAAAGCGCGCTTCTGACATAAATTCTGAAGACCCTCGTGATCGTTACGAAGATCCTCGTGATCGTTACAATGAATCCACCGCGGCATTTGGCTTTGGTGGAACGGATGGTGTAGATCTCAGGGAATTATTGCGGATCGCCCGGCGTCGCGGCCCACTTGTGGCCGTGCTTGGGTTCCTGGCGGCCCTCCTGGGCGCGGTTTATGCGCTGCAGCTAACCCCGGAATATACTGCGAAGGCCACACTGCTGATAGATACGCAACAGAAAAACATCATTGATGTTGAAGCCGTGGTTGCAGGCATTGGCCGGGATAATTCAGCTCTGGACAGTGAGCTTGAATTGATTCAGTCCTATGATGTCGCCAAACGCGTAGTGACCAAACTCAAGCTCGATGAGCAGTTGAAGGTTGAACCCGCGGAACCGTCGTTTGTCCGACAATTGATTGATCTGGCGCTGAGCCGCGAGGCAGTTCCTGAGCCGGATCTCAGCGACAATTCCACGGACAAGGTTATCCGCGCCGTTGCGAAGGATGTTTCGGTAAAGCGCAAGGGTTGGACATATGTGGTGGACATCCAATACACCTCTGAAAACCCGGCCCTGGCAGCCCAGATCGCCAATGCTTTCGCTGACGAGTACCTGGTAGATCAACTGGAGGCAAGCTATGAAGTCACCCGGCGCGCCAATGAGTGGCTGGAAGAACGGTTAGGTGACTTGAAGACCAGGGTGCGGGACTCTGAACGCGCCGTTGAGTTGTACAAGGCACAGAACAATATCGTTGATAGCGAAGGCACCACGCTCAGCCAGCAGCAGGTTTCCAAGCTCAATGAGCAACTGATTCTGGTGCGCGCGGAAACGGCGCAGTCGCAAGCCAAGTACGACCAGATCCAAGCAGTGCGTAAACGTGGTGGAGATATAACTGCTTTTGCGGATGCGTTGTCATCCAGTGCTTTGGCGGCCCTGAAAGGCAAGGCATCTGAAGTGCGCCGTGAACTGGCGAACCTGAGTGCAAAATACGGCAACAGACATCCATCCGTTGTTTCAGCTCGTGCGCAACTGGCCGATGTCAATCGGTCGATTGGCTCTGAAGCCCAGCGCATCCTGGCTTCGGCAGAAAACGAACTTCGGGTCGCGCGCAGCCGTGAGCAATCGATTGAAAACAGCCTGGCGGAAGTCAATGGCACCGCATCCGACGTTAATCAGGCCGAAATCACACTAAGGGAACTGGAACGCGAATCAGCTGCCAACAAGGCGTTGTTTGAATCCTTCCTGTCACGCTTCAAGCAAACCAGCGAGCAGGGAAAACTCAACACCAACAATTCGCGTGTGATAGAGCGGGCGGCGGCACCAACCGTTCCAAGTGCCCCAAACAAGAAATCCATCGTGATACTGGCTGCCATGCTGGGCCTTGGCCTTGGTGCCGGTATTGCGTTTTTGCTGGAACAACTCGATTCAGGCTACCGGACATCTACCCAGGTGGAAAAGCAACTGGGGGTGCCGGTCCTTGCGTCTGTTCCGCAGGCTGATGGTGAGCTAAGCAGCGGGCTGGGCCGCGTCGCACGTAACCTCAATCCGTTGAGTCTGCTGTCTCGGCTAATCTCGCGCGGCTCCAAATCGGAACGGCGCATGGACCGTGACGATCGCGTCTCGATGAGCAGATTGGTTACAAGCAAGCCGCTGTCCAGTTTTACAGAAGCTATTCGATCCTTCAGAATGGGGATCAAGTTCGTTGATGTGGACCGGCTACAGAAGGTCATTCTTGTCACCTCGGCATTGCCGGGCGAAGGCAAGTCGACGATTGCGTCCAATTTGGCCCAACTGGCGGCTGCGTCAGGAGAGCGGGTGCTGCTTGTCGATCTTGATCTGCGCCACCCTGTCCTGACGCTGCTTTATGCCCCTCAGGCAAAAATCGGTTGCGTGGAATTGCTGCTTGGGGAGGCGGATTTAAACCAGGCGATTGTCAAGGACAGCACATCGGGCCTGCATATGCTGCCGTCGCCAAGCCGCCGGGATATTACCCATACAGCAGAGCTTCTCGGCTCAAAGCGCCTCAGGGACCTGTTGGCTCACCTGAGGGGTTTTTACGATTTGATCATCGTCGATACGTCACCGTTGCTGCCGGTCACAGACGGGCGCGCGCTGATGGATGCTGTCGATTCAGTGGCATTGGTGGTGAAGTGGGAGAAGACCCCTCGCGACGCAGTGGAAGCGGCGCTGAAGGAATCGCCTGGGTCCATGGATAAACTGATCGGTATCATCCTGAACGATGTGGTTGCCTCGAAGGCGCGGCATTACGGCTATTACTCCTCCGGCTACTACAACAAGAATTATCCCGACTATTATGGCGGCACCAAGTAAGGTGGCGGGCATCGTCAGGCTCATCAGCGCGCTCGGGTTGTTTTTGATCGCGGTGCTCGTTGCCGGCGGCGGCGCCTGGCAGCTTGCCCGTCTCGAGCGAACCCACCTGACAGAAGAAGTCCTCTACCCCGTAACCCCTCGCTCACTGCAGGTATGGCTGAAGACGCTTGATCTCGATGATCCGGCAACTGCTGACCTTCTGGCTGACCGCATTGGTCTGATGAGCCTGCCACAGCGCCGGGATGCGGTGATCGCCATGTCCGGTTCAAGCTTCTTTGCTGAACTTGAACCCAAATTCACGCAACAGCGAACCCTCAGGACAGTTGCCCTCAAAGCAGTATTGTCGGCACTTGCCGAGGCACCCCTGCTTGGAGACCTGTGGTTCCTGGCGGCACACCTGCGTGGTCAGCTGTTTGGAGTTGACCCGGAAGTGCAGCAATATCTTGGCCTTTCGTTCATCTACGCACCGAAGGAAGTCGATATGGTGCTGGCGAGATTGCAGATGATGAGCCTCGCCTGGCCGTTATTGTCCGAAGCATCACACAACATTGTCCGAAACGACCTGACCATCATTGCCGAGGCCTATCCGGGCCGGGTGCAGGAATTGCGGCAATATCTGAAAAGTGCGGGAGCCGAGATGTGATGGAACTCGCCCCCCATGTAACATGTCGTGAATATACCGGACGCCGGCCATGACGGCGCTGTGCTCGGTCCTGCTGACCCTTGTCGTCGGATCAAGCCCGTTCTGGCTGGGCTCCAACCGGCCGCTGCCATGGGCGGGCAATGCCATAGCGATTGGATCTGTTGTGGCCATGACTGCAATCGCCCTGCTGGTTGAAGGGCGTCGTTATCCTCCCGTAAAAATCGGCGTCATCCTGTTTCCGCTTGCGCTGATCGCAGCGGGCCTGAGCTGGGCTTTGGTGCAGACCCTGCCGCTCGGTTCGCTGTTGCCGGAACACCCTGCCTGGGCGGTTGCCGGAGAAGCTCTCGGGCAGGAACTGACCGGGAGGATTTCCGTCAATCCGTCACAGACCCGGTGGGCACTGCTGCACTGGACAACTGCGGCGGCTGTGCTCACAGGATCGTATTTTCTGGCCCGCAGAGACAGCAATGCCAACATTCTTCTCAATGGGATGTTGCTGATGATGGCGCTGGCCGCGGTATACGGCCTGGCCCGGCTGTCATTCTCGTTCGACAAGATTTTGTGGTTCGATGAGCGCGCAGGAAGCTATTTGACAGCAGGCTTCATCAACCGCAACAGTGCAGCCACATATTTTGGATTGGGGACAGTGGCAGCCCTGGGGCTGCTGCTGCACAAGGCACGCAGGATTTTGAGCCGGAGCCGGGAGGCAAGCGGACGGGATATTGTGCACCTGTGGACGGGTGCGTTCAGTGGATCGCTAGGCCTCAACCTGGTGGTCTTTGTGCTGCTGTTTGTCGCCTTGCTGGTGACGGGGTCGCGTGGCGGCATCGGGTTTAGCGTGGTCGCACTGCTCGTCTTGATGCTGCTCTACAGTCTTCGCCAAAATGCGGACCGTCGGCGATTATTCACCGGGCCGGGCTGGGTGCTGGTCGTCTTCGCCAGCGTGGTTCTGATCACTGGCGTTCTGGAGATGTCAGGCGCCAGAGTTCTGGGCCGGCTGATGGAGCAGGGTCTTGCTTCAACCGCGCGATTTGAAACCTATCAGCGTACCCTGGTCGCAATTGCCGACTATGGCTGGCTGGGCAGCGGTCTGGGCACTTTCCAGGATGTATTTCCAGCCTACCGGCTCGAAATTGCCGCAGGCAGGCAGGTCTGGGACAAGGCACACAATGACTATCTGGAACTGATACTGGGCCTGGGTATTCCTGCATCAATGCTGGTTTTGGCGGGGCTGTCCGGACTTGTCTGGAAAGCAATATCAGGGTTTTTCAACCGCCGGCGGGACGCTCATTTTGCAGCCATTGCCGTGGCTTCAGCTGTCCTGGTGGCGTTGCACTCATTGGTGGATTTCAGCCTGCAGATTCAGGCAAATACTTTGGCCTTTGCGCTGTTTCTGGGTTTGGGACTTGGGCAATCAACGAGCAGTCGGACTTGAATTA
>CAZEHX010000024.1:0-16113 GCA_964511745.1 uncultured Parvibaculaceae bacterium | reverse complement strand
CGATCGTGCCGATGTTCACATGCGGCTTGTTGCGCTCAAACTTTGCCTTAGCCATCTCTTCTGTCTTCCTCTGATGAGCCCGGTCTCAAACCGTGCCCTGTCCTACGTTGCTGATGCGGTTAGCGCGCCTTAGGCGAGCTTCGCGCGAACTTCCTCAGACACCGCGTGCGGCACCTGCTCGTAATGGTCAAACTGCATCGAATACTGTGCCCGACCCTGCGACATGGAGCGCAGCGTGTTCACATAACCAAACATGTTGGCCAGCGGCACCATGGCAGCAATCACAGTCGCGTTGCCGCGTGCCTCGGTACCTGAAATCTGCCCGCGACGGGAGTTCAGATCGCCGATTACATCGCCCATGTAATCCTCAGGTGTCACCACCTCGACATTCATGATCGGCTCAAGCAGCACAACACCCAGCTGGTCACCGGCTTCACGGAAAGCGGCACGGGCGGCGATTTCGAAGGCCATGATGCTGGAGTCAACGTCATGATATGCGCCGTCAATCAGCGACACCTTGAAGTCGAGCATCGGGAAGCCTGCGAGCATACCGTTCTGACGGACGCTCTCGATCCCCTTCTGCACACCCGGGATGTATTCCTTGGGCACCGAACCACCGACGATCTTGCTGTCGAACTCGAAGCCTTCGCCCGGCTTGCACGGCTCAAACGAAAGCTTGATGCGCGCGAACTGGCCTGAACCACCGGTCTGCTTCTTGTGGGTGTAGTCAACGATAGCGGCTTTCGTGATGGTCTCACGATAAGCAACCTGCGGCGCGCCCACATTGGCTTCCACTTTGAATTCGCGCTTCATGCGATCAACGAGGATGTCGAGGTGAAGCTCGCCCATGCCCTTGATGACCGTCTGGCCGGATTCTTCGTCGGACGTAACACGGAAAGACGGATCTTCCTGTGCCAGACGCGCGAGCGCCATACCCATCTTCTCCTGGTCGGCCTTGGTCTTCGGCTCAACGGCGACTTCAATCACCGGATCCGGGAATTCCATCCGCTCCAGGATCACCGGGCGATTGGGATCGCACAGCGTGTCACCTGTCGTCGTGTCCTTGAGGCCTGCGATAGCGACGATGTCGCCGGCAGCAGCTTCCTTGATGTCTTCACGGCTGTTGGCATGCATGAGAAGCATACGGCCAACGCGCTCGCGCTTGTCCTTCACGGTGTTGAGCACCGAAGAACCGGTTTCAAGCTTGCCCGAATAGATACGTGCGAAGGTCAGCGAACCCACGAACGGATCGTTCATGATCTTAAAGGCCAGCGCCGCAAACGGCTCGTCATCATCGGACTTGCGAACGATTTCTTCGTCGGTCTTGGGGTCAATGCCCTTAATGGACGGCACGTCGAGCGGTGACGGCATGTAATCAACAACAGCGTCAAGCAGCGGCTGCACGCCCTTGTTTTTGAACGCCGTACCGCAAAGTACCGGTACGAAAATCTGCGCAATGGCACCCTTGCGGATCAGCGCCTTGAGGCCTGCTTCATCCGGCTCGTTGCCTTCCAGATAGGCTTCCATGGCGACATCGTCAGCTTCAACAGCCGTCTCGATGAGCTTGGCGCGATACTCGTCAGCCTGATCCTTAAGGTCAGCCGGAATGTCCGTATATTCGAACTCGGCGCCCAGGCTTTCATCTTTCCAGATGATCGCCTTCATCTTGACGAGATCAACAACACCCAGGAAGTCACTCTCAATACCGATCGGCAGCTGCGCCACCAGCGGAATCGCACCAAGGCGATCCACGATCATGTCAACGCAACGGAAGAAGTCGGCACCGGTACGGTCCAGCTTGTTCACGAAGCACATGCGCGGCACGTGGTACTTGTCAGCCTGACGCCATACGGTTTCGGACTGCGGCTCAACACCGGCAACACCGTCAAACACGGCAACCGCACCATCAAGCACACGCAGCGAACGCTCAACTTCAATGGTGAAGTCCACGTGGCCCGGGGTGTCGATGATGTTAATCCGGTAGTCTTTCCAGAAGCACGTCGTCGCAGCGGAGGTGATCGTGATGCCACGCTCCTGCTCCTGCTCCATCCAGTCCATGGTAGCCGCGCCGTCATGCACCTCACCGATCTTATGCGACCGGCCGGTGTAATACAGAATGCGCTCAGTCGTCGTCGTCTTACCCGCATCAATGTGAGCCATGATGCCGATATTGCGATAATCTTTGAGCGGTGTTGTGCGCGAAGCCATTTTTGGGCTGAGCCTCTAAAAACCAGAAATGCGAAAACTAGGGTCGTCAGTCGTCAGTCGGTAGACGTGCCTACCAGCGGTAGTGCGAGAAGGCACGGTTGGCTTCAGCCATCCGGTGTGTGTCTTCGCGCTTCTTGATGGCGGAGCCGCGATTGTTTGCAGCGTCCAGAAGCTCACCGGCCAGACGGTCGGTCATTGTCTTCTCGTTGCGCGCACGGCTTGCAGCGATCAGCCAGCGAATGGCCAGCGCACGGCGGCGCTCGGGACGAACTTCCACGGGCACCTGATAGGTGGCACCACCGACACGCCGCGACCGCACTTCGACGGTCGGCATGACGTTGGTCAGTGCATCATGGAACATCTGCACCGGATCCTGGCTCGTCTTGGCCTGCATCTGGTCGAAGGCGCCGTAAACGATGCGCTCGGCAGCAGATTTCTTGCCGTCATACATCAGGCAATTCATGAACTTCGTAACAACCTGATCGCCAAACTTGGCGTCGGGAATGATGTCGCGTTTTTCAGCGCGGTGACGTCGTGACATTGATCTGGTCCCCTCGCCCTATTTCGGCCGCTTCGCGCCGTACTTCGAACGGCGCTGTTTACGGTCCTTGACGCCCTGGGTATCCAGCACGCCGCGAATGATGTGGTAGCGAACGCCCGGCAGATCCTTCACACGACCGCCGCGGATCATCACCACGGAGTGTTCCTGAAGGTTATGGCCTTCGCCTGGAATGTAGCTTGTAACTTCAAAGCCGTTGTTCAGACGCACACGTGCGACCTTACGAAGGGCCGAGTTCGGCTTCTTCGGCGTTGTTGTATAGACGCGAGTGCACACGCCGCGCTTTTGCGGGCAGGCTTCCATCGCCGGCACTTTGGTCCGCTTGATCTGCGGTGCGCGCGGCTTGCGGATGAGCTGGTTGATCGTCGGCATAAGAGCTTTTCGACGCCTTCTCTTAAAGATCGCCCCAAAGTCCGGGGCTCCAAAACAACTGCCCACAATGTGGACGGGCAAAATTCTCGTCTTCTTGAAGAAAACCTTAAAACACCGATGCCGGATGCGAGTCGGCGCGCTACGCCGGATCGCCCCCCATACCCGGAAGCTCCAGCGGCACGCCAAATTGGACCTCCCGGATTTCTCCGAATGGCCAAAAAACGCAGAGGAACCAAGGGGTTAGCCCCGGTTCTTGCTCCGGTAACAGTGCTCTTTGGCTTTCCTTAACAGCGTTTAGGCCGGGGCTATTGCCACCTGAATCGCCTACTGCCTGCCTCAAAAAGTTGGCGGAACCTACCGATCCCCCCACTGCACGTCAAGGCTGCCGGGCAATAATTCACCCGAAATAGTCGGGAAAACGGTCTGGATGCCCAAACCCCTGCCCGCCTCAGCCATTCCCGGCCAAACTGGCCGGAAAAAGAGGCCGCCGGAGATTATCCGGCGGCCTCGATTCTGTCGTCCTTAAGCGACTTCTTCGGCATTCTCGGATGCTTCATCAATCGCCGGAGCAACAACGCCGCGGCTGTCCATGATCGTCTCATCACGGTTGGCAGCTTCGCTCTTGAGCCTGTTGAGGAGCGCGCCCGTGCCTGCCGGGATAAGCCGACCCACAATGACGTTTTCCTTCAGACCGATCAGATGGTCCTGCTTGCCGTTCACAGAGGCGTCCGTGAGCACCCGTGTCGTCTCCTGGAAGGAGGCGGCAGAGATGAAGGAACGCGTCTGTAGCGACGCCTTGGTGATGCCCAGCAGCACCGGGTTGCCAGAGGCAGGCTGTCCACCTTCGGCAACGATCTTTTCGTTGATCTCGTCAAGTTCGACGCGATCAAGCTGCTCGTTGATCAAAAGCGTGGTCGAGCCGGCATCCGTGATCTCAACCTTCTGCAGCATCTGGCGAACGATCACCTCGATATGCTTGTCGTTGATGTTCACGCCCTGCAGTCGGTAGACCTCCTGGATTTCGTTGACGAGATAGCGTGCAAGCTCCTCGACGCCCGAAACGGCCAGAATGTCATGCGGTGCCGGGTTGCCATCAAGCAGGTATTCACCCTTCTCGATGAAGTCGCCCTCACGAACGGTGAGATGCTTGCCCTTCGGAATGAGATATTCCGTCGGCTCAATGGTCTCATCCTTGGGACGCACGATAATCCGGCGCTTGTTCTTGTAGTCGCGGCCAAACTCAACGACGCCATCGCACTCGGCGATAACTGCGTTGTCCTTGGGCCGGCGTGCTTCGAAGAGTTCCGCCACACGCGGCAGACCACCGGTAATGTCACGGGTCTTGGCGCCTTCCGTCGGAATACGCGCAACCACGTCACCGGCATGGATTTCCGACCCGTCTTCAACCGACAGAATCGCATCCACAGCCAGCAGGTAACGGGCTTCGTTGCCGTTGGGAAGTTTCAGCACCTGGCCGTTCTTGCCCTTGACCACAATCGCCGGCTTGAGATCTGCCGAGCGCGTAGACGCACGCCAGTCAATCACCACCTTGGACGCAATACCCGTAGCCTCATCCGCCACTTCGCGGATGGTCACGCCTTCGATCACGTCTTCATAACCGATGGTGCCATCACGTTCGGTGAGGATCGGCAGTGTGTACGGATCCCACTCGGCCATACGCTGGCCGCGCTCCACCTTGTCACCGTCCTTGATCCGCAAACGCGTACCGTAGGAAAGCCGGTGGGTGGCCAGTTCAATGCCTTCAGCGTCAGACACCACAAGCTGCGAAGAGCGGCCCATGACGATGACGTTGCCGGAGCTGTCGGTCACAAGTTCCGGATTGGAGATTGTCACGATGCCGGGATGGTTGGATTCGATGAAGGATGAATCCACCACCTGCGCCGTACCACCAATATGGAAGGTACGCATGGTGAGCTGCGTGCCCGGTTCACCGATCGACTGGGCGGCAATCACACCGATGGCCTCGCCCATATTGACCGGCGTACCGCGGGCAAGATCACGCCCGTAGCACTTACCGCAGACACCGCCGCGGGTTTCGCATGTCAGAACCGAACGGATCAGCACCTGCTGAATGCCCGCTTCTTCCACCGCATCCGCCAGCGGCTCGGTGATTTCCTCGCCCTTGGCAACAATCAGATCGCCGGAGACCGGGTGCACCAGATCCGTGGCCGGTGTACGGCCCAGAATACGGCTGCCCAGCGTCGCCAGAATTTCACCGCTGTCGATCACAGCACCAACTGTCAGACCATCCTCAGAGCCGCAATCAGGCTCGACGATGATGCAGTCCTGCGCCACATCCACAAGCCGGCGGGTCAGGTAACCCGAGTTCGCCGTCTTGAGCGCGGTATCGGCCAGCCCCTTACGGGCACCGTGAGTTGAGTTGAAGTACTCAAGCACGGTCAGGCCTTCTTTAAAGTTCGAGATGATCGGTGTTTCAATGATCTCACCTGACGGCTTGGCCATCAGGCCACGCATGCCGGCAAGCTGCTTCATCTGCGCGGGTGAACCACGCGCGCCTGAATGCGACATCATGTAGATCGAGTTGATGTCCTTGGAGCGCCCGGTTTCCTCGTCAATCTGGACGGCGGAAATCTTGCCCATCATTTCTTCAGCAACGCGATCCGTGCACTTGGCCCACGCATCCACAACCTTGTTGTACTTCTCGCCCTGGGTAATCAGGCCGTCGATGTACTGCTGCTCATATTCGTTGGCGAGCGTGCGGGTCTCTTCAACGAGACCTTCCTTTGTCTCCGGCACCACCATGTCGTCCTTGCCGAACGAAATGCCGGCGCGGCAGGCGCGCGCAAAACCAAGACCCATGATCCGGTCACAGAAGATCACCGTCTCCTTCTGGCCTGTATGGCGGTACACGACATCAATGATGCCTGAGATCGCCTTCTTGGTCAGAAGCTGGTTCACCAGATCGTAAGGCACATTCGGGTTACGCGGCAGCAGGTCACCGACAAGCATGCGACCCGGCGTTGTGTCCACAAGCATGGTCACATCGTTACCGTCTTCATCCTTGGTGATCCAGCGCGCCTTCACCTTGGCGTGCAGGGTTACAGCACCCGCATCAAGCGCGTGTTCAATCTCCTTGACGTCGGAAAAGACCATGCCCGCACCCGGCTCATTGTCTTTGTCGAGCGACAGGTAATAGAGGCCCAGAACAATATCCTGCGACGGCACGATGATAGGCGTGCCATCAGCGGGATGCAGAATGTTGTTGGTGGACATCATCAGCACACGTGCTTCGAGCTGTGCTTCCAGCGACAGCGGCACGTGAACGGCCATCTGGTCACCATCAAAGTCAGCATTGAACGCTGCGCAGACCAGCGGGTGAAGCTGGATCGCCTTACCTTCAATCAGCGTCGGTTCGAACGCCTGGATGCCCAGACGGTGAAGCGTCGGCGCACGGTTGAGCATCACCGGATGCTCGCGGATCACCTCTTCGAGGATGTCCCACACTTCCGGCTTTTCTTTCTCAACCAGCTTCTTGGCCTGCTTAATGGTCGCAGCAAGACCCTTGGCTTCCAGGCGCGAATAGATGAACGGCTTGAACAGCTCAAGCGCCATCTTCTTCGGCAGGCCGCACTGGTGCAGCTTAAGCTCCGGACCCACCACAATCACTGAACGGCCCGAATAGTCCACGCGCTTGCCGAGCAGATTCTGGCGGAACCGGCCCTGCTTGCCCTTGAGCATATCGGACAGAGACTTCAGCGGACGCTTGTTGGCACCGGTGATGACGCGGCCACGGCGGCCATTGTCAAATAGCGCATCAACGGCTTCCTGAAGCATCCGCTTTTCGTTACGGATGATGATGTCCGGCGCACGCAGTTCCATCAGACGCTTCAACCGGTTGTTCCGGTTGATAACGCGGCGATAGAGGTCGTTGAGATCCGACGTTGCGAAGCGGCCGCCATCAAGCGGCACCAGCGGACGCAGTTCCGGCGGAATGACCGGCACAACTGTCAGGATCATCCACTCCGGACGATTGCCGGATTCCATGAAGGCTTCGACAACCTTGAGGCGCTTGGCGAGCTTCTTGGGCTTCAGTTCCGTCGTTGCTTCGGCAATCTCGACGCGCAGCTCAGCTGCAGTCTTTTCAAGATTGAGGCCGATAAGCATGTCGCGAATAGCTTCAGCACCGATGCCGGCAGTGAAGGCGTCCACACCATACTCGTCCTGCGCATCCATAAACTCTTCTTCAGTGAGAAGCTGATGCAGCTTGAGGGGCGTTAGCCCCGGCTCGGTGACGATGTAGCTTTCAAAGTACAAGACCCGCTCAAGATCCTTGAGCGCCATATCAAGCAGCAGGCCGATGCGCGACGGCAAGGACTTGAGGAACCAGATATGAGCGACGGGTGCCGCAAGCTCGATATGCCCCATGCGCTCGCGCCGGACCTTCGAGAGCGTCACTTCAACGCCGCACTTTTCGCAGATGATGCCCTTGTACTTCATCCGCTTGTACTTGCCGCACAGGCACTCATAGTCCTTGATCGGACCAAAGATGCGCGCGCAGAAAAGACCGTCGCGCTCAGGCTTGAACGTACGATAGTTGATGGTCTCGGGCTTCTTCACCTCACCGAACGACCAAGAGAGAATTTTCTCGGGCGCAGCAATCGAAATCTTGATCGCGTCAAACGTCTCAGCGACGCCTGCCGGGTTGAAGATATTGCTGAGGACTTCCTGGTTCATGAACCGCCTCTTTTAGGTGCACCTGCCCGCTTTTGGATTTTGCGGAAGCAGATAGAAAAACAAAAATTATCGGGCGGTCCGGACCGCGAGGTCCGAACCGCAATAATCGAACCGCCTACGCGCTGTTGGTCTGCAACTCGACATTGAGGCCGAGTGACCGCATTTCCTTGACCAGCACGTTGAAGCTTTCCGGAATACCCGCTTCGAACGTGTCGTCGCCGCGAACAATGGCTTCGTACACTTTGGTACGGCCCGCCACGTCATCCGACTTCACGGTCAGCATTTCCTGCAAGGTGTAAGCAGCGCCATACGCCTGGAGCGCCCACACTTCCATTTCACCGAACCGCTGCCCGCCGAACTGCGCCTTACCACCCAGCGGCTGCTGGGTAACAAGCGAGTATGGTCCGATGGAACGTGCATGGATCTTGTCATCCACAAGGTGATGCAGTTTCAGCATGTAGATGTAGCCAACCGTAACCTGACGGTCGAACTTTTCACCCGTCCGCCCGTCATACAGCGTTGACTGACCCGACCCGTCGAGACCTGCCTTTTCAAGCATCTCCACAATGTCGCCTTCATGCGCACCGTCGAACACCGGCGTTGCAATCGGCACACCCTTTTTAAGGTTGGTGCCAAGCTCGATCAGACCTGCGTCATCAAGCTCATCCAACGTCGGCTCATCGCCATAGATGTTCCCAAGAGTCTTCTTGAGTTCAATCATCTGGCCCGATGCCTTGTAGGCTTCCAGCGCTTCACCGATCTGACGCCCGAGCCCGGCACTTGCCCAACCCATATGCGTCTCAAGGATCTGCCCCACATTCATGCGGCTCGGCACACCCAGCGGGTTGAGCACGATGTCCACATGGGTACCGTCTTCCAGATACGGCATGTCTTCGATCGGGTTGATCTTGGAGATCACACCCTTGTTGCCATGACGACCGGCCATCTTATCGCCCGGCTGCAGCTTGCGCTTCACCGCCACGAACACCTTGACCATCTTCATGACGCCCGGGGGAAGCTCGTCGCCGCGCTGCAGCTTCTCGACCTTATCCTCGAAACGCGCATCAAGGCGCTTCTTGCCGTCGTCATACTGCTTCTTGAGCGCTTCGATTTCGGCCATTGCCTTGTCGTTCTTAAGCGCGATCTGCCACCACTGACCTTTCGACAGTTCTTCAAGAATTGCCGAAGTCACCTTCGAGTCAGCAGCCATGTCATTGGGGCCGGACGCGACCTGCTTGTTCAGCAGCATCTCTTCCAGGCGGCCATAGACGTTGCGCTCAAGGATCGCGAGTTCGTCATCGCGGTCCTTCGCAAGGCGTTCGATTTCTTCGCGTTCAATCGCAAGCGCACGTTCGTCCTTGTCGACGCCGTGCCGGTTGAACACACGCACTTCCACAACCGTACCGGCAACACCCGGGGGCAGCTTCAAGGAAGTGTCGCGAACGTCCGACGCTTTTTCACCGAAGATGGCGCGCAGAAGCTTTTCTTCCGGCGTCATCGGGCTTTCACCCTTCGGCGTAATCTTGCCGCACAGAATATCGCCTGGATGCACTTCCGCACCGATATACACGATGCCCGCTTCGTCAAGGTTGCGCAGGGCCTCCTCGCCGACATTGGGAATGTCGCGGGTAATTTCTTCAGGCCCAAGCTTCGTGTCACGAGCCATCACTTCAAACTCTTCGATGTGGATCGACGTAAACACGTCGTCCCGCACGATGCGTTCGGAGATCAGGATCGAGTCTTCGAAGTTGTAGCCATTCCAGGGCATGAACGCGACGAGCACGTTACGGCCAAGCGCCAACTCACCAAGATCCGTAGACGGACCATCTGCAATGATGTCGCCTGCATTCACCCGGTCACCCACCTTCACCAGCGGACGCTGGTTGATGCAGGTGTTCTGGTTTGAACGCTGGAACTTGCGAAGGTTATGAATGTCCACGCCCGACTTGGAGTTGTCGGTCTCTTCTGTCGCCCGCACAACGATACGGGTGGCATCCACCTGATCGATCACACCGGTACGGCGCGCAGCAATGGCAGCACCTGAGTCATGCGCCACAACAGCTTCCATGCCAGTACCGACGAGAGGCGCATCAGCCTGCACAAGCGGCACAGCCTGACGCTGCATGTTGGAGCCCATGAGCGCGCGGTTGGCGTCATCGTTTTCCAGAAACGGAATGAGCGCTGCGGCAACCGACACCAACTGGCGCGGCGACACATCCATAAAGCCCACTTCCTCACGCGGCATCATCAGCACGTCGCCAGCGCGGCGCGCTGCAAGCAGTTCTTCTGTAAACGTCCCATCAGGTTCAATGGAAACATTCGCCTGCGCAATCGCGTAACGGCCTTCTTCCATGGCGGAGAGGTACACAACCTCGTCCGTCACGACGCCGTCCTTCACCTTGCGGTAAGGCGTTTCGATGAAGCCGTATTTATTCACCCGGCTATAGGTCGCCAGTGAGTTGATCAGACCGATATTCGGTCCTTCCGGCGTCTCAATCGGGCAGATACGACCGTAGTGGGTCGGATGCACGTCGCGCACTTCAAAGCCAGCACGCTCACGCGTCAGACCACCCGGCCCAAGCGCCGAGAGACGACGCTTGTGGGTGATCTCGGAAAGCGGGTTGGTCTGATCCATGAACTGCGACAGCTGCGAGGAACCGAAGAACTCACGCACCGCAGCCGCAACCGGCTTGGCGTTGATGAGATCCTGCGGCATCACCGTGTCGATATCGACGGAGCCCATACGTTCCTTGATGGCACGCTCCATGCGGAGCAGACCAACGCGGAACTGGTTTTCCATCAACTCACCCACAGACCGCACACGACGGTTGCCGAGGTGATCGATGTCGTCGATTTCGCCACGCCCGTCGCGCAGGTCAACCAGCGTCTTGATGACTGCAAGAACATCGTCCTTGCGCAGCACACGAACCGTGTCCTCAGCGTCGAGGTCGAGACGCATGTTCATCTTCACACGGCCAACCGCTGAAAGGTCATAGCGTTCGCTGTCGAAGAACAGGCTGTCGAACAGGCCCTGCGCCGTGTCCGGGGTCGGCGGCTCGCCGGGACGCATGACGCGGTAGATATCCACCAGCGCCTGTTCCTTGTTGGTGGCTTTGTCCACCGCCAGCGTATTGCGGATATACCCGCCGATATTCACCTGGTCGATGTCGAGAATTTCAAAGGCTTTGATGCCCGCTTCCTCGAAGCCTTCCAGCAATTCCTCGGTGATCTCTTCGCCGGCTTCGGCAAAAATCTCGCCCGTCTCTTCATTGACCATCTCAGTGGCAATGAACTGGCCGATCAGATTTTCCGGCGCAACGATGAGCTCCTTGACGCCTTCATCAAGCAGCTTCTTGCCAAGGCGCGGGGTAATCTTGCGGCCTGCTTCGATGATCACGTCACCGGTCTTGGCGTCGACCAGGTCGACAACCGGCTTGATGCCGCGCATGCCATCGGGATTGAACGGCGTCTTCCAGCCGCCCTTGGCTTTCTTGTAGGCAATCTTGCCGTAGAACAGATCAAGGATCTGCTCGCTATCGAGGCCCAGCGCATAAAGCAGCGTCGTTGCCGGGATTTTACGGCGACGGTCAATGCGGCAATGCACGATGTCCTTGGCGTCAAACTCAAAGTCGAGCCAGGAACCGCGATAGGGGATGACGCGGGCCGCAAACAGCAGCTTGCCGGATGAGTGCGTCTTGCCCTTGTCGTGGTCAAAGAACACGCCGGGAGACCGGTGCATCTGGGAAACGATCACACGCTCGGTGCCGTTGACGATGAACGTACCGTTCTCCGTCATCAGCGGCATGTCGCCCATATAGACGTCCTGCTCCTTGATGTCCTTGACGGACTTGGCGCCGGTATCTTCGTCCACATCAAACACGATCAGCCGGAGCGTCACTTTCAGCGGGGCGGCATAGGTCATGCCCCGCTGCTGGCACTCTTCAGTGTCGTATTTGGGATCTTCAAACGAGTACGACACAAATTCCAGCGTCGATGTCTCTGCATAGTCAGAGATCGGGAAGACCGAGCGGAATACCGCTTCAAGGCCTTCGTCCGGACGGCGGTCCGCCGGGTTCGTCAGCAGGAACTGTGCATATGACTGTTTTTGAACCTCGATGAGGTTCGGCATCTTGGTCACTTCAGGAATGTGACCGAAAAATTTGCGGATACGTTTGCGGCCGGTAAAGGACTGCGACATCAAGTGTCCTCGCACATAAGCGAATCAGGGCATGACACGCGGGAGCGCGCGCCACGAATTTGAAGGTCGGCGAATGACGGACATTTAGGGTCCGGTTCACCAGCGCTGACAGGTCCAATTCGTCAAGGTTTCCCTTGTATTCCCGAAACCCGGCATGCACGAAAGCGACGCATGCGCCAGCACCGCTAGAACGCGGCACCGGCGCATCGCCACTGGTATTAATTGGGTAAGACCAAATATGGCCCTCCCCGGTCTTCTTAGCAAGGGGTGCGGTCCAAAGACCACAGCCCCCGCAATCAGAAGAGAACCGGCAAACTACTTGAGTTCGACGGTTGCGCCGGCTTCTTCCAGCTTCTTCTTCAATTCTTCGGCTTCGGCCTTGGGGACGTCTGCCTTGACTTCCTTGGGCGCGCCTTCGACCAGGTCCTTGGCTTCCTTCAGGCCAAGACCCGTGATCGAGCGAACTTCCTTGATCACGTTGATCTTCTTTTCGCCTGCTGCCGTCAGAACGACCGAGAACTCGGTCTTTTCTTCAGCGGCTTCAGCAGCGGGACCAGCAGCAGCAACAGCAACAGGTGCTGCAGCGGAAACGCCCCACTTTTCTTCGAGAAGCTTGGACAGCTCAGCTGCCTCAAGCACGGTGAGGGCGGACAGGTCATCAACGATCTGTTCGAGATTAGCCATTTTGTTCGTTCCTTCGTGTTCGTATAAACCGCTTCTGACGGTCAGATATTGAGGTGAGCGAATGACGCCTTAGGCGGCATCACCCTTTTCTGCTTTGGCTGCGATGACACGGGCAATCTGTCCGCCAGGTGCTGCAAGCACCCCTGCGATACGGGTTGCGGGCGTGTTGAGCATCCCCACAAGTTTGCCTCTGAGCTCGTCAAGAGACGGTAGTTCGGCAAGCGCCTTGATACCGTCCTGGTCAAGCACGGTCTCACCCATGATGCCGCCAATAATAACGAGCTTGTCGTTCTTCTTGGCAAACTGGGCGAGGATCCGCGGGGCGGCGACAGGATCATCAGAGATCCCAACCGCGCACGGGCCAACAAACAGATCAGCGATCTCGTTTGCAGCCGTACCCTCCAGAGCACGTTTTGCCAGGCGGTTCTTGGTTACCCGAAAACTCGCACCGGCTTCGGCCATGTTGGTGCGCAGCTCAGAAAGCTCCGCAACATTCAGGCCTGAATAGTGGGTCACCACGACCACATTGGCGTCCGCAAAGACGCCGTTGAGGGTCGAGACGAGCGCATCTTTTTCAGCGCGTTCCACGTGGCTCTACTCCGACATTTGGGCGATGGACCAAATGGCCCATCTCCCGGTGGCAATTGCCGCTGTTCCAATACATCTGGAAACAACGACGCTCATTTGCCTGTCCGCCGGATGCCGGGGAAACCCCCTCGCACAAACACCGGCCAGAAGCGGCCCAATCACGTCCGGCAAAAAACCGGAAAAAATCAGGTCGTCCCGTCTACTACTGGCGCTCATTAAGTCCACATCGGTGATACGCACCGGGGACACCTGCAGTCACGGACAGGGTGGAGCCGGTTGCCCGGCCCCACCGCTCTACCGGCCAATGCCGAAAGAGCGGATTTCGTACTGCACCCTTGCAGATGCAAAACCTCAACGTATCCAAAGGGATACGGATAAGTCTTTAGGCGTTCTCGTTGAGCGAGGAAGGATCAACCTTCACACCCGGCCCCATCGTGGAGCTGACGCTGACGCGCTTGATGTAGTTGCCCTTGGCACCTGCCGGCTTGGCCTTCTGCACCGCGTCGATCAGGGCAGAAATATTCTGGCTGATCTGTTCTTCGGTGAAGCTGGTCTTGCCAACGCCTGCCTGCAGCACGCCGGCCTTTTCAACGCGGAACTCGACCGCGCCGCCCTTGGCTGCCTTCACGGCTTCCGTCACATCCGGTGTCACCGTGCCAACCTTGGGGTTCGGCATCAGGTTGCGCGGCCCGAGAACCTTACCCAACCGGCCGACCAGCGGCATCATGTCGGGGGTTGCGATGCATCGGTCAAAATCGATCTTGCCGCCCTGCACTGCTTCCATCAGGTCTTCGGCACCAACAATGTCGGCACCCGCTGCCTTGGCTTCGTCCGCCTTGTCGCCCTTGGCGAACACGGCAACACGCACCTTACGGCCCGAGCCATTGGGAAGCTGGCACACGCCGCGGACCATCTGGTCAGCGTGGCGCGGATCAACACCCAGGTTCATGGCAACTTCAACGGTCTCATCGAACTTCGCCTTGGCGCTGTCCTTCATGAGCTTCACGGCATCGCCGAGCGTATATAGCTTCTTGCGGTCAATCGCCTCGCGCGAAGCGGTAATGTTTTTTCCTGCTTTTGCCATGGTCTTAGCCCACTACCTCAATACCCATGGAGCGTGCTGAACCAGCAATAATCTGGGCAGCGGCATCCACGTCATTTGCATTCAGGTCGACGAGCTTTTCTTCAGCAATCTCGCGCACCTGCTTCATGGTCACCTTGCCGGCAACATCCGTGCCCGGCTTCGATGAACCCTTGTTCAGCTTGGCAGCCTTTTTGAGGTAGTAACTTGCCGGCGGCTTCTTGGTCTCGAACGTGAAGGACTTGTCCTGGAAGATCGTAATGATCGTCGGGACAGGCATGCCATTTTCCATGCCCTGCGTCTTGGCGTTGAACGCCTTACAGAATTCCATGATGTTCAGACCGCGCTGACCCAGCGCCGGACCGATGGGGGGCGACGGATTGGCCGCACCCGCAGGTACCTGAAGCTTCAGGTACCCGATAATCTTCTTCGCCATATTTATCTCCTTCCGGCGGCAAAACCCGCGGACTGTCTAGAAGGGCCGTGGTGCGGCACTGGCTGTGCCTTCCACGAAAAAACACCTCAATCCCGCCAAAAACCATATCGGCGGGAACGAGGTGATTACTCCAAGGGCGCAGAGAATACCCCAAACCCTCAGCAATTACTAGGGGCTAGCGGCTTTTTTTCCACCTGCCCCTTAAGCTCACGTCTTGTCGACCTGTGCGTATTCAAGCTCAACCGGCGTCGGGCGACCGAAGATCGACACAGCCACCTTGAGGCGGGCACGCTCTTCGTCCACTTCTTCAACCAGACCTGAGAACGAGGCGAACGGCCCATCGGACACGCGCACTTCCTCGCCAATCTCGAACGAGATCGAGGGCTTGGGACGGTCAACGCCTTCCTGCACCTGATTGACGATGCGGTCCACTTCCGCCTGGCTCACGGGCTGAGGCTTGGATTCAGACCCAAGAAAGCCCGTGACCTTCGGTGTGTTCTTCACAAGGTGAAAGGCTTCGTCCGTCAGGTCCATTTTCACCAGCACATAGCCAGGGAAGAACTTGCGTTCGGTATTCACCTTCTGGCCGCGGCGGACTTCCACCACTTCCTCGGTCGGCACCAGCACTTCCTCGAAGCAATCTTCAAGGCCCTGCTGAATTGCCTGTTCCTTGATGCTCTCCGCAACCTTCTTTTCGAAGTTGGAGTAGCTGTGGACGATGTACCAACGATGCGCCATGTGCGCGGATATCCTTGTTTTATATCAGCCGTTTAGCGGGTTCGATTCAGATGCTGAAATTCAACAGCAACTGGATACCCCAGCTCATAATCATGTCAGCGAGAAAAAAGAACACCGAGGCCAGCGCCACCATGATGAACACCATCACCGTAGTAATAGCGGTTTCACGGCGCGACGGCCACGTCACCTTCGACGCCTCGGACCGCACCTGCTGCGCAAACTGCAAGGGGCCGGTCTTTTTCTTCTTTACTACGTCTTTTGCCACGCTATTCGTGCCTTTATCGCTTTTATTCAGGCGACCGGAAATCCGATGCCTGCCCTGCCGCCGCCCCGATACGCTTGAGGTCGGCTGGCAGGAGTGGAGGGACTCGAACCCCCAACCCCCGGTTTTGGAGACCGGTGCTCTGCCAGTTGAGCTACACTCCTAAAACCGGCAGTCAGGGGCAAGTCTTGCATCCACAAGACCTGCCCCCAACCCCGTTACTCGATAATCGATGCGACGACGCCGGCACCAACGGTGCGGCCGCCTTCAC
>CAZEHX010000023.1:0-29835 GCA_964511745.1 uncultured Parvibaculaceae bacterium | reverse complement strand
GCTGGGTTTAGAACGTCGTGAGACAGTTCGGTCCCTATCTGCCGTGGGTGTAGGAAAATTGAGAGGATCTGTCCCTA
The DNA here is from genome assembly GCA_964511745.1 of uncultured Parvibaculaceae bacterium. Lineage (GTDB taxonomy): Bacteria > Pseudomonadota > Alphaproteobacteria > CGMCC-115125 > CGMCC-115125 > Pyruvatibacter. Next base: position 29,758 of record CAZEHX010000023.1, on the reverse strand, counting down.
GTACGAGAGGACCGGGATGGACATACCTCTGGTGGACCGGTTGTTGCGCCAGCAGCATAGCCGGGTAGCTATGTATGGTCGGGATAAACGCTGAAAGCATCTAAGCGTGAAACCCACCTCGAAACGAGTTTTCCCTTGAGAGCCGTGGAAGACCACCACGTTGATAGGCTCGGTGTGGAAGCGCGGTAACGCGTGAAGCTAACGAGTACTAATCGCTCGATCGGTTTGATCGTTCTCATTACCCATGCCCGTCACGCTTGCCTTCACAGGCAATGCGTGACGGTAATTGACACAAATTCCAGTATTCATATTCGCACCCCTTTGCTGCTTTTTGCCGGCTCGGTGATTATCGCGAGGAGCCTAAACCCGATCCCATCCCGAACTCGGCCGTTAAACTCCTCAGCGCCGATGGTACTGCGTCTTAAGGCGTGGGAGAGTAGGTCGTTGCCGGGCCTGCAAAACGCAGCAAAGAGATCAAGATCCCTCATTCATGAAACACCGGCTCCGCTAAGGAGCCACTGAACACACGTCCTCTTCAGCATGACGCGGCCACGCGCCGGTTTTGGTCCCGTCAGCCTTCCGCTGATGGGATGACACAGCGCCGTTTTACGTATTGGCGCGGGGTGGAGCAGCCCGGTAGCTCGTCAGGCTCATAACCTGAAGGTCGTAGGTTCAAATCCTACCCCCGCAACCAAAATCAAAAGCCCGCCTGGCAATTGCCGGCGGGCTTTTTGGGTTTCTGAAGGTTTCGCGTGCAGGATCTCTATGTCCAGATGTGTGCATGGCTGATTTCCAGCGTGTATCCGTGCAATCTCCAGCCAAATCTGTATTGTGCGGCGCAGCAATGGTCGGCGGTCTCTGGATGACGCTGCGGGTTGCTGTGGCAGTCTATTTGGAGTTCTGACTTGTTTGATTTTTCTGTGCCGCGCCTGAAGCAGGAGTGGCTGGGCAATATCCGGGGTGATGTGCTGGCGGGCCTCGTGGTTGCGCTGGCGCTTATTCCCGAGGCGATTGCCTTTTCCATCATTGCGGGCGTTGATCCCAAGGTCGGTCTGTATGCGTCGTTCTCGATTGCCGTGATCACGGCGATAGCGGGTGGCCGGCCGGGGATGATTTCAGCTGCCACCGCTGCCACTGCTGTCTTGATGGTGACTTTGGTGAAGGATCACGGGCTGCAATACCTGCTGGCGGCGACGGTGCTAGCGGGGCTGCTGCAGATCGGTGCCGGGCTGCTGCGGTTGGGCCAGGTGATGCGGTTTGTGTCGCAGTCGGTGATGACCGGTTTTGTGAACGCGCTGGCGATCCTGATTTTCATGGCGCAGTTGCCCGAGCTCATCAATGTGCCGTGGCTGACCTATGTGATGGTCGCTGGTGGGCTGGCGATCATCTATCTGTTTCCGCGCATCACGACGGCCATTCCATCGCCACTTGTCTGCATCATCGTGCTGACGGCGCTGGTACTGTATTTCGGGTTTGATCTGCGCAATGTCGGGGATATGGGCGAACTGCCGTCAACGCTTCCCATATTCTTGCTGCCGGATATTCCGCTGACCTGGGAAACGCTGCAGATCATTCTGCCCTATTCGGCGGCGGTTGCCGCCGTGGGGCTTCTAGAATCCCTGATGACGGCAACGATCGTTGATGATCTGACGGACACCAAGAGCGACAAGAACCGCGAATGTGTCGGTCAGGGTATCGCCAATACGGCAACCGGCTTCATTGGTGGCATGGCCGGCTGCGCGATGATCGGCCAGTCGATGATCAATGTGAAATCCGGTGGCCGCGGGCGCCTGTCGTGCTTGTGCGCCGGGGTCTTCCTGCTGTTCATGATCGTCGTGCTCGGCGAGTGGGTAAGCCAGATCCCCATGGCCGCACTTGTCGCGATCATGATCATGGTGTCGATCGGCACGTTCAGCTGGTCGTCGATCAAGAACCTGCGCACGCACCCGCGCAGCTCATCCATTGTCATGCTGGCAACGGTGGTGACGGTGGTGGCGACGCATAATCTGGCCATTGGCGTTCTGGTCGGCGTGCTTTTGTCCGGCATCTTCTTTGCGGGCAAGATTGCGCAGATATTCCGGGTTACGTCAGAACTGTCAGCCGACGGTACCGCGCGGACATATGTGGTCGAGGGGCAGGTCTTTTTTGCCTCCGTTGAAGATTTCCTTGCAGCCTTTGATTTCAAGGAAGTGCTCGAGCGTGTCACTATTGATGTGTCGCTTGCGCATATCTGGGACATCTCAAGTGTTGCGGCTCTTGATTCAGTCGTCCTGAAGTTCCGCCGCGAAGGCGCGGAGGTGTCGCTTGTGGGGATGAACGAGGCCAGTGAAACCATCGTCGACAAGCTGAGTATAAAAGACGAACCCGGAGCGATTGACCGTTTGATGGGTCACTAGTGATTTTCAATCTGCGAAACCGGGTAAAAATCCAGGGATAAGAACGTGCTGAAAACAATTGCGCTCATCGATGGTTCTATTTACGCGCACAGCGTGTGTGATGCGGCTGCCTGGGTTTCCAAGCGCACAGGAGCTTCTGTGGACCTCTTACATGTGCTGGGACGCCGCGACGGCGCCGGTGATACGAGTGATCTCAGCGGCAATATCGGCCTTGGCGCGCGCTCGGCACTGCTGGCGGAGCTGGCCGAGCTCGACGCGCAAAAGGCGAAGCTGGTTCAAAAACGTGGCCGGGCACTGCTTGAGGAAGCCAAGGTGCGGCTGACCGAGGCAGGCGTCGGCGAAGTTACGACCATGCTGCGCTATGGCGATATTGCGGAGACGGTTCATGAGTTTGAACTGGATGCGCATCTTGTGGTCATCGGCAAGCGCGGCGAGGCGGCGGATTTCGCCAAGCTGCATTTGGGGTCAAATCTTGAGCGGGTTGTCCGCTCCACCCGGCGTCCGGTACTTGTGGTCTCGCGGGCCTTTAAGCCTGTCTCGCATTTCCTGGTGGCGTTTGACGGCGGGTCCAGTTCCGCCAAGGCGATTGATCATCTTGTGCGGAGCCGGATTTTCACCGGCATTGCCTGCACACTGCTGATGGTCGGCAAGGAGACACCCGAAGCGCGCCGCCAGATTGACGAGGCGGCTACCACCTTGCGGGCGGCTGGCTATGAGGTGGACGCGACGATTGAGCAGGGCCAGCCCGAGAAAGTCATTTCCAGCCGCATAGAGGCTGGCGGCATAGATATGCTGGTGATGGGTGCCTACGGGCATTCGCGCATCCGCAACCTGATCATCGGCTCAACCACGTCGGAAATGATCCGGTCATGCATGATCCCGATCATGCTGTATCGCTAGGCCTAGCGCTTCACAGGTTATCGACTTTGCGCACCGGCGGGGCCAAACTGGGCGAATGACAGACACACCACCAAAAGAAACAGACGCTGAAGAAACCGACGAAGCCGTCACCCTGACCAGTCAGGAACGGCTGCAGGTGCGCAAGAGCCGCCGGTCCAGTTCTCCGGTCATCTTCGAGACTATTCGGCAGGAGGGCATTGAGGAGCTGGAGCGGCCGTTCTTTTCGCTCTGGTGGTCGGGCCTTGCGGCCGGACTGCTGATGTCGCTGTCGCTGTTCGCGAAGGGCTATCTGCATCACTATCTGCCGGATGAAGCCTGGCGGCCGCTTGTCAGCAATTTTGGGTATTGCATCGGCTTCCTGCTGGTCATTGTCGGGCGGCTTCAGCTCTTCACCGAGAACACCATTACGCCGGTGCTGCCATTGCTGGTGACCCCCACCTTGTGGCGGTTGCGCACGATGGTGCGCCTGTGGACGGTCGTCTTTGTGGCCAATATTGCGGGCACGTTTATTTCCGTTGGACTGATTGAAAATGCCGGTCTCGCGCTGCCGCATCAAATTACAGCGTTTCTGGAAGTGTCTCATCACCTTGCGGACCGCTCGGCGCTGGCCAATATCGGCCTTGGCGTACCGGCGGGGCTTCTGCTTGCAGCTCTCGTCTGGGCGCTGGCGGATACCAAAGGAACCCGCTTCTGGCTGATCGTGAGTGTGACCTACGTGATCGCGCTTGGGGAATTCAGCCATGTGATTGCAGGCTCCGCAGAAGTCTTCATGCTGGCCTTCCACGGCGAGATGACGTTCGGTGCTGCGTTCGGGCAATTCATTCTGCCGACGCTGATCGGCAATGTGCTGGGCGGTACTGGTCTGTTTGCGCTGCTCGCCTATGGGCAGGTCCGCCACGAAATCACAGCAGATGACGAAACGCGATCTTAAGGACCATAGTGGCGCGCATGGTGGTGCCCTGACGTCTGGATCGTTGGCAACCTCCGGATGAATTGAAGCGGGCAGAGAACGAAAATGCGGCGACCCAGAATGTCCCGCCCGGTTGCGGGCGCTGCCACCTATGACAGGTTGCTGCATCTATGGCCGGAAGGCCGTAGCGCTGCCTGGGCCGTCATGCTCGGGGCGCTGTTCTACGTCCTTGCACATGCCTTAGTGCGGCTGGTTTTCAGCGATGTGATCGCCGTCGACTGGGTGGGGGAGACCGTCTACGCGCAGACCATCGGTTTGGGGCAGACGCCGAAATATCCGCCTCTGCCCGCATGGTGCCTGTGGCTGGTGCATCAGGTCACAGGGCCCGGTGCGCTCAGCACACTGATTGTAAAATATGCAGCCTTGTGGGCCGCTGTGGTCGCGTATTTCTTTGCGGCGCGGCGGGTGCTGGCGCATGACGGGTGGGCAGTGCTTGCGACGCTATCGCTGCTGCTGATCTTTCAGGTGGCGTGGAACGCACATGAGGGTGTCACCCACACCATCTTCCTTATTCTGGCGGCACCGCTGACATTGCTGATGCTGTTGCGGATCAGCGCCGATCGGCGGGCGCTGGACTACGCTTTGCTTGGCGGTGTCATCGCCATCGGTGCTCTGGCCAAGCAGGCGTATTTTGCAGGCCTGCTGGCGCTGCTACTGGCAATGCTGCTGCAGCCACGCTACCGCGCGGCCTTGTTGGACTGGCGGATTGTGTTGACTGGCGTGGTGGCTGTGGCGCTGGCCGGGCCGCATTACATATGGGCGCTTACCAGCGGGTTTGATTTTGGTGGTGCGGCAAGTGCCACATTGGCGCGGCCGGGGTTGGACGGGATGGCGCAGCAGATTGCATCAGGCCTTGTCTCCAGCATTCGGGCGCCGCTGTTGTTCCTGTCGCCACTGTTACCGGTGCTCATTCTCGTAATGCCGCGTGCCTTTGTGTGGTCCAATCTCGTGCATCCCGGTGCGCATGGGCAGGTTGGTGGCGATCCCGTCCGGCTGGTGCGTGACAGTGTTCTGTTTGCCGTTGCAATCATGGTGGTGCCGGTTCTTGTGGCCGGGGTAGCGCATTACGGCGAACGCTGGATGCATCCCTTGATGCTGCTGGCACCCATTTATCTGGTGGCGATGCTGCGTGCGGCCCAACCCAGCGCTGCGCGGCTCAAAGTTTTGCTCGGCATCATTTTTGTAGTGAGTGCAGTGGCGCTTGGCTGGCGTTTGGCAGGCTTTGCCTATCCGTCTCCCGTCACCTGCGGCAAGTGTCGGCTTGAGGTGCCCTATGGAGATCTGGCGGATGGTGTGCGTGAGCTTGGATTTACAGGCGGCACCATTCTGGCGGGGGATGAACATATCGCGGGAAACATGCGGACGCATTTCCCGAAGGCCCGCGTGGTGGCACTTAATTACGGCTATTACGATCCGCCCTATCACGCCGAAGACGCAGGCCAGTGCCTGATCGTGTGGCGGAGCGCGCCGCGTCAATCAACGGCAGTGGTGCCACCTGCCGCACTTTCCTATGCGGGGCTGGCAGGATTGCCGGACACAGCCAAGGTGCAGGCATTCCGTCTGCCGCATGGACATGCGTTCTTGCCGGATGATTATGCTGTCTCGCAATTTGCTGCAGTGCTGATGCCTGCCGCCGGCCGCTGCCGCTAGGTGCCCTGGGTGCTGCGGGGGGAGGCCGGCTGGTGTTGGCTGCCGGCAGCGCCGGGCCCGGCGGACGCTTCCATGTCACGCGCCAGCACGGGTTCCCCGCATTCGGGACAGGTCAGCTGCGGTGTAATGAAATGTCCGCAAGGGACATGCCGTGTGACAACCGGCGGACCGGCATCGCCGGACATATGCGCGTCCCCCCATGCGGTCAGGGCCATGATCACTGGGTAAAGGTCTTTGCCCTTGTTCGTCAGGCGGTATTCAAACCGGGCGGGGCGTTCTTCATAGCGCACCCGGTTGAGCACGCCTTCTTCCACCAGTTTTTTCAGGCGCTGGGAGAGGACCGGGCGGGCGATGCCCAGGCGGCGCTCGAAATCTTCAAAGCGGCGTATGCCAAGGAACAGGTCACGCATAACCAGCAGTGTCCAACGATCACCCACCACGGAAACGGCGCGGGCCACGGAACACGAAACTTTGGGCAACTCGCTCCAGCGCATTTGGTGATCTCCTTAGGGATGGAAGGCCCGTCTGGGACTTCTGCAATTCCTGTTGCGTCACTCTAGCTTGACGCGTTCTATTTTTGAACCCACACTTGCCTAGTAAGTTTGAAAAGGAAACTGACTATGGCGGAAAGCAGTTCGGGCCGCGGTGCAGGCAAGAGCATGATTGTGGTCGGCGCGGGCGACGCCACAGGCGGGGCCATTGCCAGGCGGTTTGCGCGCGAGGGCTATGCGGCTTGTGTCTGCCGCCGCAATGCGGATCGACTTGAACCGCTGGTGGCCCAGATTGAGGCCGAAGGCGGCAAGGCGCGGGCGTTCGGCATTGATGCGCGCGACGAAGACCAGATCGTCGGTTTCTTCAAAACGGTTGAGGAAGAGGTTGGGCCGCTTGAGGTGGTGGTCTTCAATATCGGCGCCAACGTGAATTTTCCGATCACCGAGACGACGGCGCGGGTCTACCGCAAGGTCTGGGAGATGGCGGCGTTTTCGGGCTTTCTTACGGGTCGCGAAGCCGCGCGGCTGATGACGCCGCGGGCGTCCGGCACCATCATATTCACCGGCGCCACGGCAAGCCTGCGCGGCGGCAAGGGATTTTCGGCCTTTGCCGGCGCCAAGTTCGCGCTGCGGGCACTGGCGCAATCCATGGCGCGGGAACTGGGGCCGCGGGGTATCCATGTAGCGCACTCAATTATCGACGGTGCAATTGATACCGCATGGATACGTGAAAACTTCCCCGCAGCCGCCGAACGCGACAAGGATGGCGGTATCTTGAAGCCCGACGACATTGCCGAAAGCTATTGGCAGCTGCATGTGCAGCCGCGTACCGCATGGACCCATGAGCTTGATCTGCGCCCGTGGATGGAAAGCTGGTAAGCCAACTCAAGGACACCAAGACGATGACAAAAAGCGTTGAATTCTGGTTCGACTTTGGCAGCCCGACGGCCTATCTGGCGTGGCTGCAACTGCCGAAGATTGCGAAAGCCCGTGGTGCTGAAATTCAGTGGTGCCCGATGTTGCTGGGTGGCGTCATGAAAGCCACCGGCAATTCGCCTCCCGGTATGGTCATTCCCAAAGGCGTTTATATGGGCAGCGATCTGGCGCGCTTTGCCAAGCGCTATGGCGTTACGCTCAACTTCAATCCCAACTTCCCGGTCAACACGCTGATGCTGATGCGTGGCGCTGTGGCGGCGCAGATGGAAGGTGAGGATTTCTTCCAGCGCTACGTCAAAACCATGTTCGAGGCCATGTGGCTTGACCCGCGCAATCTCAATGACCCGGCGGAAGTGGCGGCGGTTCTGTCGGAAGGCGGGTTTGACGTTAACTGGTTCATGGGGAAAACCGCCGACCAGGACGTCAAGGACAAGCTCAAAACGGCAACCGAGAAGGCTGTCGAGAAGGGCGCATTCGGCGCGCCAACTTTCTATGTGGGCGACGAAATGTTCTTCGGGCAGGACAGGCTCGATTTTGTGGATGAGGCACTTGCGGGATGAATGCAATGAGTAAGACGCGTACCGCACCGGTTGTTGACCGGGTGGATGGAAATTGGATCCCGACACCAAATGCCATGGGGCCGTTCGGCGGCCTGCATGGTGGCGTTGTCTCAGGGCTTCTTGTCAGCGAGATGGAAGTGCGTGGTGCCGCTGAGGGCTGGGGACAGCCGGTTTCCGCGACCGTTTATCTGGTCCGGCCGGCACCGCTTGAACCGTTTGAAACGGTGTCTGAAATTGTGCGTGGTGGTGCGCGGCTGACGGTCGTTGAAAACAGCATCATGGCGGGTGGCAAACTGCGCTCGAAGGCCAGCGTTGCGTTTTTAAACGATGTGCCGGTGCCGGGTATCCTACCGCCTGCGACGACGTCCTCTGACCCTGACAAGCTGCCCGCTTGGAGCTTCGAGGGGGGATTCAGTCAGCCGACATATCTGTCCGCTGTTGAAGTGCGCGAGGCAAAAGACGCCGGCACGATCTGGGTGCGGCCAAAGCAGCCGCTGATCCCGGAGGGTGGCGTTTCCTTTGGGCAGGTCATGGCGATTGCCGACTATGCGACGCTGTTTGCCACTTACCTGGGTGGCGAGCGACCGAAGGCTGCCGGTTGGCCGAACGCCGATATTTCAGTGCATCTGTCGCGCGCACCCAAAGGCGAGTGGGTCGGCGTGCGGCCGCGCAGTGCCTGGTACCCCAACGGCACGGGTCTTACCGAGGCAGAGCTTTTCGATGTGGATGGCTGGCTCGGGCGGTCATGCCAGAGCGTGGTGCTGTTGCCACTTCCCGAATAGGGGCGGCTAGCGCACCACGGGCGGGAACGGTGCGTCAGGGTTGCCGCCTTCTTCCTTCACGGCCTTGCTATAGGCTCTGGGCGATTTGTAAGCGCCATAGGCCTTGAAGTCGCTTGGTTCGGCGGGCACGAGCACGCCCTTTGTCTTCGGCAGAATCTTGTAGAGCTTGCCATCGCGGCCGATGATCGGCAGCGGTGTCCCGCGCTTGGAAAAGACACGGCGCATGGAGGCCGACTCATCGACGAAAGCTTCAAGCTCTTCTTCGTCCTTGGAAAAAAGCAGCTCGTAGGAGTCAAGAAACTCGTCGATGAATTCCTGCTCGACGCAGGCAAGGTTGGACAGCACCCAGCAGCGGTCTTCGAAGGACCAATAGTAGCCGAGGCCGACAAGCTCACGGGCCTTGTTGAAATACGGGAAGAACGGAAAAGCCCGGCAGGCGAGCGTGCGGTTGTCCCGCTCGCAGAAGGCAGCGCCTTTGCACTCGATGGCTTTACAGCTTGAATGAAGCTCGTTGACGATTTTGCGGCTGGTCTTGTCGAAGGGTTCGAACTTGGTCCACAGATCTGTGCGGCCCTTGAGCAGCTTCCATTCGGCCTTTTGAACGATGGGGATTGCGTGGCCTGTCGTGCAGCACACGGGCTCGCCCCCATTCAGGGGCGCACAGTAGCGGCCGCAGTCATGCCGTGAGGCAATGGACGCGCCGAAGCGGTCGTACATAGCGGCGAAGTCTTTTGCTTTGGCTGTCATGGCTACGCTTACGTAATGATGATCCGAATCAACGTCACTATAGCGCGCCAGGCTGTAAGTTTTATTGCAGTGTCAGCACCCCATCGAGATGGCGCCATTGGGCCGGGGACACAAGGTCACAATTGCCGACGCGGACGGAATGCAGCGGCCCGTCAATCTCGCGTTCCCAGAAGTCCAGGAATTTCGTCAGGCGCGGAAATTTGGGCGCGATGTCGAGATGCTGCCAGAGAAACGTCTGCAACAGATGTTGCGCGTCCGGCATGCGGTATGTGATTTCCGCCGTGGTGAGGCGATAGCCTCTGAGCTGAAGGTCGAAGTCCTTATTGTCCGTATCCAACATTCGCGACTACTCCCGAGTACGGTGTGTTATCCGTATACGGAATCGTGTGCGTCTAAGGTTAATGATGCAAGAACGAAATCACGCTTTTCAGCACTGGCCTGCATTTTAGCAGCCTTGCCCTGAGAGTGCTGCCGAAGTTGGCCAAATCAAAGCCTGCCAATTGGTGTTGAGTGATTAGTAGCTAAGGCAGCGGTCCAGCTTGCCCTGATTGCCGTTGTAGCGCTTCCAACACCCGTCCCGCAGGGCATCGCGCCAGTAAGCCTGGCCGTTGAGGCAGGCTTGGCGTTTGCGGTCATTGCCGGAATAGCGTTGCCAGCAGCCATCCTTGAGGGCGTTTTGCTGGACGTCGCTTAAGCTGCTGCTGCTGCTGCCGCTGCTGGTGTTGCCGCCATAATAGCCGCTGCCATTGTTGGAATTGTTGTTGCCGTAGCCGTTGCGATTGTCGTGGCGGCGATCACTGTAATATCCGTCGTCCCGGCTGGTGTTGTATCCGTCATTGTAGCCATCGTTGCCGTAGTAGCCGTTTTGATGGTTTTTCTGACTGCCGCCATAGTGCTGCCCGCCCAGATTGCCGGTGTTAAGGCACCTGCTAAGCTTGGAGCCATTGCCTGAGTAGCGCTGGTGGCACCCGTCGCGCAGGGCGTCTTCCCAGAAAGCCTCACCATTGAGGCAGGCCTGGCGTTTGCGGTCATTGCCGGAATAGCGTTTCCAGCAGCCGTCCTTGAGGGCGTTGCGCTGCACATCCGTCATGGAGGCGCGTATGTCGCCGCTTTGCGCATGGGCTGGTGCCAGGACAATGGCTGAAAAAGCCAGTGAAAGGGCTGCAAAGATCAGTTTGGACATGGCTGTTTTCCCCGATTTCCGCCGCAAGAGCGGTCATTTCGTTGATCAGGCCTTTGAGAGTGTGGCCTCAATCCGGTGCAAAAAATAGCCTTGGCCAGATGACGGGGGCATGAACGGGCCGAAACAAAAAAGGCCCCGGCGTGGTGCCGGGGCCTTTTGTCGTCGTGGTGGCGGTACGTTTAAGCGGCGCTGCGCTTTTCCAGCGGCGTCACTTCGCGCTGTTCCTGCCCCACATAGGCGGAGAGCGGACGGATCAGTTTGTTGTCTTCCACCTGCTCCATGATGTGTGCCGTCCAGCCGGTGATGCGGCTCATCACGAAAAGCGGCGTGAACATGGGGATATCGAAGCCCATCAGGTAGTAAGCGGGGCCTGCAGGGAAATCGAGGTTCGGGTAGATGTTCTTGTCGTCGATCATGGTCTTGGCCAGGTTCTTCGACATTTCCACCCACTTCGCGCCGTCTTTGATTTCGGCCATCTTGTAGAAGGCTTCCGTCATGGTCGGCACGCGGCTGTCGCCGGATTTGTAGACGCGGTGGCCGAAGCCCATGACCTTGCGCTTGCTGGCAAATGCATCGCGCAGCCATTGTGCGGCCTTCTTGGGATCGTCGATCTCGATCATCATATGCATCACGGCTTCATTCGCACCGCCATGCAGCGGGCCCTTTAGGGCGCCGATGCCGCCGACGACGGACGAATAGATGTCCGACGTGGTGGAGGTGATGACGCGTGCCGCGAATGTGGATGCGTTGAAGGAATGCTCCGCATACAGGATCATCGAGATGTCGAAGCAATCGATCACTTCCTGCGCAGGCACTTCACCGAAGCACATGTTGAAGAAGTTTTCCGAATAACCCAGCTCCGGGTTGGGCGCGATCGGCTCAAGACCATTGCGGCAGCGATAGTCGGCTGCGATGCAGGTCGGGATGCGGGCCAGCATCTTGATTGATTTTTCAAGATTTGAAGCGGGGCTTGCATCTTCCGTGGTCGGGTCTTCCTGGCCGAGGAAGCTCACCGCAGTACGGATCGTGTCCATCGGGTGGGCGTGCTTGTTGAAGCGGCGGATGACTGCAAGCAGGTCATCGGAAACGGCGCGGAAGCCGATTTCCTGTTCCACGAGCTGGGCAAGCTGCGCGCGGTTGGGCAGTTCGCCGTGCCACAGCAGATACGCTGTCTGCATGAAGTCGGCGTGCTTGCACAGATCCTGCACCGCATAGCCGCGATAGGTGAGGGAGTTGGTTTCCTGCATCACCTTTGAAACGGCGGTGGTGTCGGTAACGACGCCGGCCAGGCCGTATTTGATGTCTTCTTCGGGGACTTCACTCATGGCTTCTCACCTCCTGTTGCCGGTCATGTGTCCGCGCTGTTCTTTGCGCGGGTGCCGGGTCTTGTTCGCTTAAACTTTGAAGTTGAAGATCGACGTATCGAACTTGTTGTAGTCTTCGTAATTCAGCAGCTCATAGAGCCGGGCGCGGGTCTGCATCTGCGGCACCACGCCTTCCTGTGTTCCCTCGTCGCGAATGCGCTCAAAGGCGCTTTCAACGGCACCCATGGCAATGCGTAGGGATGTGACGGGGTAAATTACCAGATTGATGCCCAGATCCTGCATCTGCTTGGTCGTCAGCAGATCGGATTTGCCGAACTCGGTCATGTTGGCAAGGATCGGCACGTCAATGGCTTTGCGGAACGCCTCGAAGTCACTTTCGTCCTTCATGGCTTCCGGGAAGATCGCGTCGGCGCCCGCATCCACATAGGCCTTGGCGCGGTTGATGGCGGCCTCAAGACCTTCCATCGAGCGCGCATCGGTGCGGGCCATGATGGTGAAGTTCGGGTCCTTGCGGGCTTCAACGGCTGCCTTGATGCGGCGGACCATCACTTCTGTCTCAACAACTTCCTTGTTGTCGAGATGGCCGCAGCGCTTGGGGTTCAGCTGGTCTTCGAGGTGAAAACCCGCCAGCCCCTGATTTTCCATCTCCACCATTGTCCGGTAGGCGGACATCGGCTCACCAAAGCCCGTATCAACGTCGATCAGGCAGGGGAGGTTGGTGGAGCGGGCAATCTGGTGGCCACGGGTGGCCACTTCGGTAAGGGTCGTGAGGCCGATATCGGGCAGGCCGAGATCGGCTGAGAGAACGGCACCGGAAATGTAGATGCCGTCAAAGCCCTGCTCTTCCAGCAGGCGAGCCACAAGCGGGGAGAAGGCCCCGGGGACGCGTTGAAGCGTCCCCGAGTTCAACCCATCCTTGAAGGCTTTACGCTTTTCAGCGGGCGTCTTGACGACGTTCAGCATTAAAAGATGCCTTTCTTGTCTTCTGTCCGCTTCACCTTGGCGGCGGGTACCTGCACGTTCAGGCCGCCCAGTTCGTCCGCCTTCAGCTTCGGCAGGCGTTCGGCTGTTTCAACAAAACGCTCGGCTTCATTCTTGGTGATGATGCCGTCGGTCAGGGTCATGAACTTGTTGATGTAGTTTTCACGCTCGAACGGACGTGCGCCATAGGGGTGCGCATTGGCCACGGCCATCTCGTCTTCGAGCTGGCTGCCGTCCTTGAACTTGATCTCGATGCGGGCGCCAAAGGCTTTCACCTTCGGGTCACGGGAGTGATAGCGCTCGGTCCACTTGGGATCTTCAAGGGTGCGGATCTTGTGCCACAGGCGAACCGTGTCCGGCCGTGCAGCGCGCTTGGGCGCATACGACTTGACGTGGTGCCATGCGCGGTCCTGCAGGGCGACTGCAAAGATGTACATGATCGAGTGGTCCAGCGTTTCACGGCTGGCCTTGGGATCCATCTTCTGCGGGTCGTTGGCGCCGGTGCCGATCACATAGTGGGTGTGATGCGAGGTGTGGATGACGATTTCTTCAATGCTGTCGAAGTCGTCGATCTTTTCACCCATGCGGAAGGCAAGGTCGATAAGCGCCTGGCTCTGATATTCAGCCGAGTGCTCCTTGGTGTAGGTGTCAAGGATGGCGCGCTTGGGCTCACCTGCGCCGGGCAGGGGAACCGTGTATTCCGCATCCGGACCATCAAGGATCCATGCGATGACTGAATCTTCACCTTCATAAATAGGTGAAGGCGCGCCTTCGCCGCGCATGCAGCGGTCAACGGCTTCAATGGCCAGCTTGCCTGCGTGTGACGGGGCAAATGCCTTCCAGGACGAAATCTCACCCTTGCGCGACTGGCGTGTAGAAACGGTGGTGTGCAGTGCCTGCTGGATCGACTGATAGATGACTTCGGTCGGAAGTTTCATCATGGCGCCGATGCCGCCGGCCACTGAGGGCCCGAGATGGGCAATGTGGTCGATCTTGTGCTCGTGCAGGCAGATGCCGGTGACGAGGTCCACCTGAAGCTCGTAGCCCGCAGCAAGGCCGCGCACGAGGTTCTTGCCGGTCTGGCCGGTCTGCTGGGCGACGGCGAGGATCGGCGGGATGTTGTCGCCGGGGTGGGAATAGTCGGCGGCAAGATATGTATCGTGGAAATCAAGCTCGCGCACGGCCGTGCCGTTGGCCCATGCGGCCCACTCGGCGCAGTAGCGCTTGTTGCTGGGCATGCCGAACACGGTGGCGCCGCCCTTGCGGGGATGCATCAGGGCCTGCACGCGGGCCGTTGCCGGGGCGTGGCGGTTGACCGAGGCGATGGCGACGGAGGCATTGTCGATCACGCGGTTGATGATCATTGCCTCGACGTCTTTTTCCACCGGCACTTTGTCGGCGCAGACTTCGGCCATTTTCCATGCCAGCTGCTGCTCGCGCGGCAAATGTTTCTTGGACGGGTAGACGCGGACTTTGTGCTTCTTCATGGGGGAGTTTCTCTCGATCGGGTTGTTGCAGGGCCGGGTTAAGCGGCAGGGTTTAAGGGGAACCCATTTTCATTGGCGCGCGTGCAAATGCGTGCGGCAACTACGCGTGCAGCCAATTTGGCGCCACTTTGGCTTTTTCCCTTTGTGAGTCAAGCTTTTGGCACCAATTAGGGTGCCGCTGCCGGGCAGCTTACACACATGTATGCAACGCGACATTCCAGCTGACGTAGCGGCAATGGGGCCGTCAGCCGGGTTCGTCGAACGATTGTTGTGTGCCGGGTGCCTAGAACGAAACAGACGTGCCGATATAGGCGGTTCTGGGTTCACCGGGAAAATAGCGGAAATTGCCGAAGGCGAAGTCTGCGCGCTCGGCAAATTCCACATTGCCGATATTCATGATCCGGCCGGTGATCCGCACATTGTCTGTTACGTCCACATGCGCACGCAGATTGAGCACATTGTGACCGTCATATTCGTTGGTGTTGGCGGCATCGACGAAATATTCGTCGACGAATACATATTCAAGCTCGGCGCGTGCGCGGTCCATCAATTCCCAGCCAAGGCGTGCATTGCCCAGCCACCGCGGGGCTGAATCCACGTCGGTGCCCGAGCGGATGGCTTCTGTTTGCTGCGCGGGGCTGGTGATCGGGCGGTCAAATTCATACTGGTGGACGGCGTAGGTGCCAGTGAGGCCAAGGTCGAAGCCCCAGGGGAGATCGGCGGTGCCTTCGAATTCAATGCCGCGGTGGGACGTCTTGCCGTTGGTGACGTTGAAGCCGTCGGCATCGCGGAAGAAGAAGTTTTTCTTGCGGGCGTAGAACGCGGCCAGCGAGGTTGAGACCGGGCCAAAGCGGGCGCGGGCGCCGATCTCAATGCTGTCGAGTTTCTCGGATTTGATTTCGCCGACGGTCTGGTTGATCTGGAGCCGGTACAGATCAGTTACCTGCGGCGCGCGCGCGGCGCGGGCGAGGTTGGCGTAGATTTCAGCGTCCGGGCTTACCTGCTGCACGATGCCTAGCTTGGGGGTGACGTTGAAGAACTCGTCCGTCCTGTCCGCCGGGCGCTGGAAGCGGCCCACGGTGTTGGAAACGGTGTTGTTGGTGTAGTCGTAGCGGGTCCAGTCGAAGCGGATACCGGTGGTGGCGCGGGTGGTGGGCGTTAGTTGCCATTCCGCATGCAGATAGGGCGCAACCACAGTCTGCGTCGCATTGAAATCATAGTGGATGCCCTGCGGGAACGAGCCGAAGGTTGAGCGTGCTTGCGTCTCTTTCAGGTAACCGTCGGTGTATTCAAGATCGAGGCCTGCCACCAGCGTGTGGCCACCTTCAAGATCGAGATAGAGCGCGGTCAGCGCGCCGGTGCTCCAGTGGCCGGTTTCCTCAAGCGACTGGTCCGGCACGAAATGGCGCAGGAACTCCATGTCGTTGACGCGCGCGAACGGCGTCACGGACAGGGTCATGGCCGGGCTTAGCTGATGGTCCCAGCGTGCGGACCCGCGCAAGGCCCAGGCGTCGCGGAAGGCTTCGGGGTTCGGGTTGGTGCGCGACAGGCGGCTGTCGCGGTAGGCTTCAAAGCCCTGAACGAAGCCAGCGGTTTCCTGATTGAGGTTCTGGCCGGAGACCAAAAACTTGATGCGATCTTCGCCTGCCTTGTGCAACAGGCTCAAGGTGGCCTTTTGCTGGCCGACGCCGGCACTCTCGCGGAAGCTTGAATCTTCCAGCACCGAGACGGCGGCACGATAGGCGGTGGTGTCTGAAATGGGGCCGGTGACATTGGCGGAAGCCTTGTCACGATAGCCGCCGGTCTCAAATGAGATGCGGCGCTTGCCTTCAAATGCGGGATCGGGCGTCACCACATTGATGAGACCGTGAATGGCGTTGGAGCCGTAAAGCGCGGAGCCGGGCCCGCGCACGACTTCCACGCGTTCGGCTTCTTCGAAGTGAGCATCGAACAACCCGTTGACATTGCCCCAGCCTGCCGCACGAAGGGGAATGCCGTCTTCCAGATAGAGGAAGGAGCCTTGTCCCGCACCGCCGGTGAGTACCGGCGAGCGAATGGCGGTGAGATGTTCCTGGCCGTCATTGGAATGCACATAGACGCCGGGCAGGCGGTTCAGGAGTTCGGCCGGGTTGTCCTGACTGATGAGTTTGATTTCCTCATCCTCCAGCACAGCCGTGTTGCCCGCCAGCTCTTTGACGGGCTGGGCTGTGCGGGTGGCGGTCACCACCACCGTGTCCAGTTCGATGGTGCCGGTTTGCGTTGCGTCCTGCGCTGAAGCTGTTGTTGCCG
The DNA here is from genome assembly GCA_964511745.1 of uncultured Parvibaculaceae bacterium. Taxonomy (GTDB): domain Bacteria; phylum Pseudomonadota; class Alphaproteobacteria; order CGMCC-115125; family CGMCC-115125; genus Pyruvatibacter. The sequence goes on along the minus strand of CAZEHX010000023.1, from coordinate 13,061 downwards.
AGAGCGCGACGAGGGCGGTGCTGAGTGCCGCCAGCTTTTTTGTTTCTTCCCACATGGGCTAGAGAGTTAGCTGGATGGGGGAGTGGCGGCAAGCGATGTTGTGGCTGTCAGAAAGTTGCCCAAAGGGCAAAGAACGCGCCGCTCTCGCGCACGGTCCGGGTGCCTGAGATGGTTTGCAGACCGCCAAGTTCCACATATCTGTACTCATCGAACTGCCAGCGTAAAGAACCCAGTAGCTTGGTGGAACGATAGGGCTGAAAGGGCGGATCGCTGTCACCGAAACTGGTGACGGTCTGTGACTGGACCCTGAGAAGCCACTGCGGATTGAGGTTGAAGCCGTAGGTGAGGTCGAGCCGCAATTCATCGGCAGGACCGCCGCCGCGATGGCGGTAGGCGAGCTGCAGGTCGGTGAAGCCGGGAAGGTCGAGGAACAATTCGGGGACGCCCTGCAAAAGGCGCAGGTCATAGTCGGCGTGGCCTGACGTGATCAGCGGGTTGGTCTTGTCGTGCTCGCGGCCGGGCAGGATGACGCTGGCTTGGGCTGAGAGGATGCTTGCATCGTCGAAGGTCAAAAGCCGCGTCAGACCGCCGACCTCGAAGGTTGCAAAGCCGCTCTGTCTCACGTCGCCGGCTATTGTGTCCTGCCAGGTTATTTTGCCGATCAGCGTGACGCTCTCACGCAGACCATGCTCGGTGTAAACCTCCAGCTCGGTCTTCTTGAAGCCGGCACCGCCCTGGAGCTTGCCGGTGAGGTCATAGGCGTGCGGGGCGCCGGTGAGGGTGATTTTTGAGATTGTTGTGGTTTCGCCGGCCGGCTGGGGCCATGCGCTGGCCATGGCGACAGGCGCGCGCAACGGGCAGATCGCTGCTGCTGCAAGGGTTATAGCGGATGCGTACCGGCATGGTTGGGTGAGTTGCATGCCCGGTGTTCCCTCCGGTTTTCCGCAACTTTCCGTTGCCGACGATCCTGATGCACATGGTTTCCTATGCGCATGCCGGATCCACCAAGCTCGGCGGACACATGGCAGGGGATGCAAAAGCCGCTTCGGGTGAGCCCAATTTGCAACTTTTGTCGCAGCTCGCGCGTGGTCTTGTTGTCACATTCGCAATTTGTGCCGCTGTATGGGTCGTACTCGCGGCGACGGTGGGCACGTTTGTTATCTGGCGGCCCTTGCAGGTCTCAGGCATTCCGCTGGATGGGCTGATTGCCTGGTGTGTTTTTATACTGGCATCCTCATGCAGGCTCTATATGCAGGCCTATGCAACTTTTTTGCTGGGAACCGGGTTTGTGGCGCAGGTGCGTCGGCTGGAAGCCATAAACTGGACAATCGGCGGGCTTGTGAGCGCCGCCAGTCTCGCGGTTTTCCCGAACTTCATTCTCGCAATGGCGTTGCTGCAGGCGCCGCTGTTTTTCAATCTGGTTCTGCTTCGGCGAAAGGCGATTGTAGAGGGGTGGCAGCCTGCGTCGGCTGAAAAGGCTCGTGACCTCAATTTACGTAAAGAGCTGCTGCCGCGTGCGGTGCGTGGCGGTTTTGGTGCCTTCATGTCGTATATGGTGATTTACGGCAGCGCCCTCATGTACGCGCAGGTAGGCGAAGGCGAAGACGTTGCAGCCTTTGCTTTTGCGCTGAATATTTTCGGCATTGTCAGCCAGCTAACCCTTGCCCCGATGTTCGGTGCGTTACCGACATTGTCGCGCCTGCTCGCGCAACGGAATATGGCGGCCCAGAATGCACTGGCGCAATCGGCAATGTTCAGGGGCATGATCATTTATGCGCTGGCGGTGCCCGCTGTGCCGGTGGGGATTTATGTGGCAAATCTCTTCCTGCCTGTACCCCTCATTTTCGTGGACATCAAACTTTGGGGGCTTTTGGCGATCGCCAACTTCCTGTTCCGATACGGGGCGATGCATCTGCACTACTATACGGTGACGAACGATATCCGCTGGCACATTGTGGATGGGATCAACGCCACGCTGTTCCTAAGCCTTCTGGCTGCACAGGGGACGATGAGCATTTATGCTTTTCCGATCTGTCAGGCGATTGCATTGGTTATGTTCTATGTGCCTTATGCCCGCCGATTGACATGGCTGCATTTCGGTTTTGGGCTGCGGCGTGACCTTGCTTATGCGGCGGGGCCTGCAGTCTTTGTTGTTCTTTCACTTGTCTTGCTGGAGTTGATTTGATGGCCAAAGGTTTTTGGGGGCGGGCAGTGAGTTGCAGTGAGCCATGTGACGCAAATTCAACGCCGGTCAGGCCCTATGAGTTTTCGGTCTATCCCGCGGGCCGCGATATATTAGCATCGTGACTGCACCATCATATTTTTATGGGCATAGCGGCGGCACTGTGAGATGACGCGGTCCACGCAAATCCCGACCTTGATGAGGCTCATGTCTTTGAAATCAGCCAGCCTTATCCGGTCGCTGACAGCTCCGTTGATGTCATCATTTGCGATCATGTGATGGAGCATGTGGTGGACCCGGAGCATTTTGCTGCTGAGGTCAGGCGGGTGCTCAAGCCCGGTGGCTGGTTTTGCGGCCGGACGCCAGCCAAATGGGGGTATGTGGGGCTTGGGGCGCGGGCCATTCCCAATGGGATGCACACCGGAATGCTGGCGTCACTGCAGCCTCAGCGTAAGGCCGAAGATGTGTTCCCGACAGTTTACAAGCTGAATACGTTCGGAGATCTCGACCGGCATTTCCCACCCGGGGACTGGCTCAATTGCAGCTATGGCTACAACGGCGTGCCATCCTATCACGGCAACCGGCGTATTTTGTTCCGGCTTATCGAGGCGTGGTGTTGGCTGGTGCCAAGGGCGTTGAGTGCGAAGCTACATATTTTTCTGCGGAAGTGCTGACCTGCTGCGCTTGTTGGACCCGCCTGCTGAGGACTGCCATTAGCGCGATAACGAACAAAGCTGAGGCCGGGTTCCCCACATTAAGTGCGCGTGCCTCGGTAAGGCCGAGGAGGGCATAGCCGATGAGATATGAGGCTATGATCCAGCGGCGCTGTTTGGCGATGGAGCGCCACAGGCCGGTGCCGATCAGCAGCAGATAGAAGGCGAGCCCAAGAAAGCCCAAATCGACCAGCATGGCGATATAGGCATTATGGGCGGAGACGAGGCCCGGCATGGTCACGAACTGGTCATGCATGCGAAAGCCGACACCTGTGAAGGGGTGGTCCGCTGCGATGCCGATGAGAGAGGCCCACAGGTCAAACCGGCCGGTGAAGCCTGAATTGATGCCACGGGTTACAGAATCCAGAAACAGCACCTGCTGGGCGATAAAGTCCCAGTTGATGATGACTGCGAGAACGGCAATGCCGGCCATGGTTGCGGCGGTGATCTGGATGTGCGGGCGCAGCGCCTTTTGCGGATTGTGGAGGGTCCACAGGATGCCGAATGCTGCAACGGTTGCGACTGAGTAGAGCAACGGTCCGCGTGCATTGAACTCGAAGCCGATCATATAGAGGAAGAAGATTGTCAACAGCACCCGCGCGGCGCGGTTGCGCATGGCCAGAGCGCCGGGAATTGCGGCGATTGTAACGGCTGCCCACAGATTTGAGTGCAACCGGCCCATCAATCGAGTCCAGAGGCGGTCATTGTCCAGCAGGACGATGATCAGGACGCCGGCAAACAAAAGGGCGAACCAGCCGAAGGTCTTTTCAATCAGATGGTGCTCCCATTGCTGCGCCATCAGGTAGCCGACCACAATCAGGGCTGCGAAGCCGACGATCTGCGCCGTTGCTTCTATAGTGAAGCGTTCCGTGTTGGCAAAAAGGCTGATGAAGATTGTGATGAAGAAGAGCCCGAAATAGAAAAGGCCCCGCGTGTCGTTGCCCGGTCGGCTGCCCAGGAGCCACAGATGTAGGCCGACGGGTACAATGACGAGGGCAAAGCCGATGCTGACTGATACAACGCCGCCGGACATGAAGAACTGGATGAGCATCATGCCTGCCAGCCATGCCCCATAGGCGAAGGCTACGATGTTCACCTGCCTGTTTTTGCGTGCCGATGTAATCATCTAGCCTGCCAATGCCTTTGCATCCTCAATCGACACTTTATCAAAAACCTGCAACTTGCCGCCGACGGTTGCGTCAACGATGCGGCGTCCGTCTGCTTCAAAGGCATGGCGCGCGCGCAGGTAAACGCGTTCGCTGGCCTCAAGGTTCGGCAAGCCCCAATAAGTGCCCGCCTTGAAGTAGTTGGGGTCGAAGTGATTGACGTCCGCGCCCTCGCGCTTCTCGTAAGAATGGTCGCCACCGGTCTTGTCGAAGTTGTGATCGACACCGATGATGATCACCGGATCGGCACCCAGATAGTAAGCCAGTTGCAGGGCGGGGTAGGTCACTGTGGCAGCAGAGCCGACGTGCGTCGCGAAATTGGTGCTGAAGTCTTCTTCCAGCGACATGTTGAAATAGTTGATGGACGGGCTGCGCGGGGCATACCAGCGCGACTTGTAGGACAACAGCACCGGGATGTCGCTTTTTGCGAATGTCTGCGCGTGCTGTTTCACCACCATATTGTTGATGCAGACGATCAGATCCGGCCGCCATTTGACGCGCGGAAAGATAAGGTCGATCTTGTTCATGCCGATGGACGGAATGTGCGCGAAATCCTCCAGCGGCGTGTTGTTGAGGCTGGGGCCATTGCCGGCGACAAGCAGCGGTTGGCCCTTGAACTTGTCCTTCAGGGTCTCAAGGTGGGTCGCGCGCGTCCCCATGTTGAAGAGCATGGTGTCGAGCGTATAGCGCGCGGGTTTGGTCCAGCCGATCACCTGACGCAGCATCAGTTTTGCCCTCCGGTATCTGGCACAAACAGAAGATCGGCCTGAATGAGATTGCCTGTTTCGTCATGTGCGTCGTTGAAGCGTCCGGCGAGCGTAAAGCCATGATCTTGAAGAAATGTGACTACGTCATCGGCGAGCCTTTGGCTGGCGTACAGCTCCATGAAGGATGCCTCCACATAAATGGCATCGAGTTGCGATAACAGACCGGTTGCCCCTTCCAGAACTTCATATTCAAAGCCCTGTACGTCGATTTTGAGGAGTGCAGGGCGGGCGAGGTGGGGGCCGACAAGCTGGTCGAGGCGGCGGACGGGTACGTCCACCGTGCCGATCTCGTCCATTTTGAAAATGTCCTTCTGCGATCTGGCAAGCGGCAATAGTGACGAGGAGTCCTCGCGTGATGCCAGATGCATCGGCGTGACGGTTTCACTATTGCCCAATGCGCAGTCATGCACGTGCGTTTGCTTTGGTAACAGGGCGGCAAGGCGCGCACGCGGGCCGGGCAGTGGTTCAAAGCAATGGAGTGACGCACGCGGCCACTGGCAGAATGCAAAATAGGCGAACTGGCCCTTATTGGCACCAACGTCGATCACGGTCTGGAAGTTGAAACTTTCAAGAGGCGTGCAATGTTCGATGGTAGGTGCGATGCCGCGCATCAGGGCGGGCCAATAAGAAGGCCTGGCGGCAAGTGCCATGAGCTTTGTGAGTGATGCCATTTCTTCCGGGCCTCTACCTAAAGGCCCTGCGCAGGCGCGCGGGGTGCCATCAGATCGTCCGCGTCGCGGCGTGCCATGGGCACGGCTTCCAGGAAGGCCTGTTCTGCGGCGAGCAGCACGGCATTCATTTCAAGGCGTGACAGGGCGGTGGCGCGGGCCTTTTGGCCAAGTGTTTCGCGTCGCTGCGGGTCATCGGCCAGTTTTTCGAGAGCGGAAGCAAATGCCTGTGCATCGCCTGGGGGCGTGGCGATACCGCACTCGATGATCTCGTTTGCCAATCCGCTGTCGGGGGTCGCGGTAGCGACAATCGGGCGGCCGGAGGCGAGCATGCCGGTTAATTTTGATGGCAGTACAAGGTCTGTGGCACCGGCTTTTTGCGGCAGCATGTGAATGTCGGCGGCGCCCAGAAGGTCGTTCAATTTTTCAAAGGGCTGGAGTGGCAGGAGCGTTATGTTTGCGTGGGTTTCCGCTGCGCGGGCAAACGTGTCGCGGCCTGAGCCGTTGCCGCAGACAACAAAGCAGATGTCTTTGCGGTGGGCTAGCAGATCGGCTGCCTCAATGATGATGTCCATGCCCTGCTTGTTGGCGATGTTGCCGGAATAAAGGCAGATGATGTCTGTGTCCGCGGCCTGCCACTGCGCGCGATATGGAGACGGTGCGGTGAGGGGCTGAATGGAGGTCACGTCCACCCAATTCCTCAATTCGCGGATGGCGGCGGTGGGCACGCCCTTCTTTGCCAGGAGCTTGGCCATCTTGGTGGAGATGGTGGAAACTCGGTCGAAGCGTCTGAGGATCGCGCGTTCGATCCATTCAGCGGCGCGGCGCAATGGTGCGCGTTTGAGCAAGCCCATTTCGAATGCTGCATCCAGTTCAAAATCCTGGATGTGCAGCCATGCGGCGCCGCTACCCAGCCGGGCTGCGGCCCATGTGGCCGGGGCGGCCGCAAGGGCGGGGGCAATGCCAATGACCAGATGCGGGCGCCAGCGGGCGGCAATCCATGCAAGCGGCAGGGCGCTGGTAAGTGCGAATGATGCGAGATGCAGCAGGCGTCTGGGGCCGCTGGGATTGTTTGGAACGTAGATGGGGCAACGCAGCAGGCTGATGCCGTCGCGGCTTTCGCGCGCATAGGTGCGGGTGTTGTAACCAGCCGGAATTTTCCATGCGGGATAGTAGGGCGGTGCTGTGACCACGCGGACCGCGTGGCCGCGCCCGGCAAGCCACTGTGCCATCTCGGTTGTGTATTTCGGGATGCCAATCTCGTCCGGTGCGTAATTGATGCCGTGGATGAGAATGCGCATTTTACCTGTACGCTTGCTCAATAGGCGCTCTTCTGGAACGGCAGTACGATAATCGTCCGTAGCAGGATCTTTATGTCGAGCCATAGTGACCAGTTGTCGATGTAATACAGATCGTACTTGATGCGTGCCGCCATTTTCTCCGGTGTGTCGGTTTCCCCGCGCAAGCCATTGACCTGAGCCAGCCCGGTAATACCCGGCTTGACCCTGTGGCGGTTGGTGTAGTGGCCAATGATCGTGGCGTAGTGCGTGTTGTGGGCCAGAGCATGGGGGCGCGGTCCGACAAGGGACATGTCGCCGCGCAGGACATTCAGGAGCTGCGGTAGTTCATCAAGGCTGGTGCGGCGCAAGAAGCGCCCCAGGCGGGTGACGCGATGGTCGTTCCTGCCTGCCTGGGTGATGGTGTCGCCATCTTCCATGACTGACATTGAGCGGAATTTGAGGACAGTGATGACTTCCTGATTGAACCCATTGCGGCGCTGGCGGAACAATGCCGGGCCCTTGCTCTCGAGACGCACTGCGAGGCCGATCAGCAACATCAGCGGTGCGATCATCACGAGGATCAGGAAAGCGCCGATGCGGTCGAAAACATTCTTGGCCATCCACGCCCATTCGCCGATAGGGCGCTTGAGGGCTGAGATCAGTGGCATGTCATCCAGATAGCTAACGCTGGGCGTTGTGCCTTCGATCACAGGCAGGCCCGGACAGATACGAATATCAACCGGCAGGACCGCCAATTCATCAATCAGACCACTGAGGCGGGCTCGGGCGCCCAGCGGGACCGTGACAATGATTTCATCCAGTGACGTGTTGCGGCCAAGCGCAATCAGGTCCTTGGTATTGCCAATCGGAAGGATCAGAGCTTCATCATCCTCACTCCGGCTCCGGTGACGATCATCGAAAACGCCGACCAACACCAGTTCGGGGCTTCGCCGTTTCAGGTTCATTGCCAGGCGGTCTGCAATCGGGCCGGCACCGACGATGGCGATGTGGTGGGCTAAATTACCCCAGCCGATGATCCGGCGGGCAAGGGAGCGGATGGCGAACCGGCCGGCAATGATGGCTGCCGGTGCCCAGAGGCCCCAGACGATGGACCAGCCACGAGAGAATTCGGCGGACGTCTTTGTGAGGAAGGCAACAACGATCAACGTGATGAGCACGCCGGCCCAGCCCGCGATGATCTTCTGGAAGGTCGCCGGACGGGGGCGCAGGACATTCTCGCTGCGATAAAGGTTCAGATAGGCAAAGGCGCAGACCGCTGAAACGGCGGCGATCAGGCCAATGCCCAGCGCGCGCTCGTAATCTATCGGGACATCAATGGCGAAGCCGCTATAGATGGTTTCGGCCAGCGCTGCGGTAATCAGAATGGCGGCGGCGTCAAATAGGGCGGCGCTTTCGCTTACCACACGCACCATTGAACTGCGCCGCGGCCCGGGTATCGGGCTTGGGGCGCTTGGTGTTCCCGGGGCAGCCTCTTTGCTTGCTGCAGCTTGCTTGGACATGAATTTTGACATCGGATCAATGACCATTTGTGTGCGGCTGTTCGGGTGACCGCTGCCGTGTCCGGGCGTGTGCAGTGCCCGGAGTATGCTCCCTGACCGAGGTTTTTGTGAAGCATAGCAACGTAAAATTGCTGTGGGGGCGGTAAACGGGGATGGTTTCTGGGGCGGTCATGGGACAGAAGTAGCAAGATTAGGGCCAGATAATCGATATATTTACACATTTTTTTGTTGAATAAATTAATTGACATCAATCCGGTGGATAATTACGTACACGGCACGCGCCGGACGGGCTATCTTTTTTGGGGCGCGGCGTGAGTTTTGACCAGGAGACTAGGAATGGATCGTCTCGATCAGCTTGAGGCGCAGAGCATCTATATTCTGCGCGAGGCGTTTAACCGGATCGACAATATCGCGATGCTGTGGTCGCTGGGCAAAGATTCCAATGTGATGATCTGGCTCTCGCGCAAGGCATTCTTCGGGAATATCCCGTTTCCGGTGGCCCATCTTGATACGGGGCTCGAATTTGACGAGACCTATGCGTTCCGTGAGCGGTACGCAAAGGAGTGGGACCTCAAGCTCATCAAGGATGAGTGCCCGCCGATCGAAAAAATCGATCCGACGCTGCCGCCGGCCTCGCGGCTGGCCGCCCGTAAAACGGCTGGCGTGAAGGAAGCGATTGAGAAATACGGGTTCAACGGCCTGATCACCGGTATTCGCCGCGATGAGCAGTCGATGCGCGCCAAGGAGCGGGTGTTCAGCCCGCGCGGCACCGATGGGCAGTGGGATTTCCGCGATCAGCCGCCGGAGTTCTGGGACCAGTACAAAACGGACTATCCCGACGGCACGCATATCCGCATCCATCCGCTGTTGCATTGGACGGAGCTGGATATCTGGAAATACATCCAGCGCGAGGACATTCCGCTGGTGCCGCTTTACTTCGCCAAGGATGGCAAGCGGTTTCGCTCGCTGGGCGAGAAGGGCATCACCTTCCCGATCGACAGCAACGCCTCGACCATTGAAGAAATCATCACCGAACTGGAATCCATCCGCACCGAAGAGCGCGCCGGGCGCGCCATGGACCACGACTCCGAAGACGCTTTCGAGCGTCTGCGGGCCGATGGCTATATGTAGGCGGGGACAGACATCATGACAAAATCATCCATCAATCTCGCCAGTGTGAATGAAGATGTTGTTGCGCGCGCGCGTGACCTGCTGCGCATTGTGATCGTTGGCCATGTGGACCACGGCAAGTCGACGCTGGTCGGCCGCCTGTTTCATGACACGGGCTCGCTGCCCGAGGGTAAGTACGAGTCCATCAAGGCCATGTGCGAGCGGCGCGGCATGCCGTTTGAATGGGCGTTCCTGATGGACGCCATGCAGGCGGAGCGCGACCAGGGCATCACCATTGATACCTCGCAGATCTGGTTCAAGACGGACCAGCGCGATTACACGATCATTGATGCGCCGGGCCACAAAGAGTTCCTGAAGAACATGATCACGGGCGCTGCACAGTCAGATGCCGCCCTGCTGATTATCGACGCAGCCGAAGGCGTGCGCGAGCAATCGCGCCGGCACGGGTATCTGCTGCATCTGATGGGCATCCGTCAGGTGGCTGTGGCCGTTAACAAGATGGACATGGTGGATTACGAGCAGGAGCAGTTTGACCTCATCGAGGAAGAATATCGCGACTACCTGACCTCCATCGGTGTGACGCCGACCTTTGTCATCCCTGTGTCGGCGCGCGAGGGCGACAATATCTCCGACCCCTCCACCAACATGCCCTGGTACAAGGGGCCGACAGTGGTGAAGGCGCTGGACAGCTTCCTGCCGTCCGCGCCTCCGGTGGACCAGGCGCTGCGGTTTCCCATTCAGGATGTCTACAAGTTCGATACGCGGCGCATCATTGCCGGCCGCATCGAATCTGGCACGCTGAATGTCGGCGATACGCTGGTGTTTTCGCCGTCAAACAAGTCCGCGAAAATTGCCAGCATAGAAGGCTGGTCATCGCATGGGGATTTTGTGGCACCCACATCCGCGCAGGCGGGTGAGAGTATCGGTGTCACGCTGGACGAACAGATATTTGTTGAGCGCGGTGACATTGCCAGCCATCTGGAAGCAGCACCGATTGAGACCGATGTGTTCCGTGCGCGAATCTTCTGGCTGGGCAAAGAGCCGCTGAGTGTTGGCAAGACCTACAAGATAAAGCTCAACACGTTTGAAGCGCGTGTGCAGGTGCAGGCGATTGAACGCATCATCGATACGTCTGATCTGTCAGCCACGGATTCCGGCACGGTTGAGCGCAACCAGGTGGCGGAAGTGGTGCTGCGGTCTAGACGGATGCTGGCGCTGGACTCCTTCATCGACAGCCCGCGGACGGGCCGTTTCGTGCTAATTGACGGATACGACATTTCCGGCGGCGGCATCATTTCGATGGAAGGCTATGCGGATCAGCGCACGTTGATCACGCAGAAATCCCACAATATTACCAAGGTTGAGCACGGCATTTCGTCGGATGCGCGCGCGCAGCGCAACGGTCACAAGGGTGGTGTCCTGTGGCTGACGGGGCTGTCGGGTGCGGGTAAATCAACGCTCGCGGTGGCGCTTGAAAAGCGGTTGTTTGAAAAGGGCATGAACGTGTTTGTGCTTGATGGCGACAATGTGCGCCACGGGCTCAATGCCAATCTCGGCTTCTCGCCGGAAGACCGGGCGGAGAATATCCGCCGCGTCGGCGAAGTATCGGCCCTGTTCGCGCAGGCGGGTGCCATTGCCATTACATCGTTCATTTCGCCTTATCGCTCGGATCGTGACCGGGCGCGAGCAGCAGCTCCGGACCAGTTCCACGAAATCCATGTGGCGGCTGATCTGGCGACCTGCGAAGAGCGTGACCCCAAGGGCCTCTACAAGAAGGCGCGGACGGGTGAGATTGCCGAGTTCACCGGCATTTCGGCACCCTATGAGGCGCCGGAAAACCCGCAGCTCTCCGTTGATACATCCACCTGCAACATTGAAGACTGTGTGCAGCAGCTTGTGGACTATGTGGAAGCCAACTTCCGGGTTTAGCCTTTCGTTAACCATCAAACTTTGATGAAACGGCGCTGCCGACTGTGATATTGTCCCCATATGGGACAGGTCGGTAAAATTGGTCGGATGGCATCTGTGCGTCGGCATGCAGCATTTTCTGCCGGTGTATCTGCACGCCTTGATGAGCTGAGCCGTTGTGTTGAAGCGGACATTGCCCGGTTCGGTGCCGAGGTCATGTGTCTTTATCGCATGGAGCGGATTGGCGCCCGGATGCGTGGTGACTGGACCAGCTTTCGCCTTGCTGACGACAAGCTGACCTGCCTGCAACGCATAGCCACCTGAATTTTTCAGTTGTTGCGCCGCGGGACTGGTGTCCCGCCCCTGAATTTAGGCATAGTGGCGGCAATCGGTTCCGGGACAATCCGGAACAGCTACTCAATCTTCAGGTATTTGCATGACACAGAAGACCGCACTTATTTCCGGCATCACCGGTCAGGATGGGGCCTACCTGGCTGAGTTGCTGTTGGGCAAAGGCTACAAGGTGCATGGCATCAAGCGGCGCTCATCATCGTTCAATACAGGGCGGGTGGATCATCTTTATGTTGATCCGCATGAGGAGCATGCCGAATTCAAGATGCATTACGGTGATCTGACGGATTCGACCAACCTGATCCGCATCGTGCAGGAAGTTCAGCCGGACGAAATCTACAATCTGGCGGCGCAGAGCCATGTGCAGGTGAGTTTCGAGACACCGGAATATACCGCCAATTCGGACGCTATCGGCACGTTGCGGCTGCTGGAGGCCATCCGCATTCTCGGACTGGAGAAGACGACACGGTTTTATCAGGCGTCGACATCAGAGCTGTACGGCAAGGTGCAGGAGACGCCGCAAAGTGAGACGACGCCGTTTTATCCGCGCAGTCCATATGCAGCGGCGAAGCTTTATGCCTACTGGATCACGGTCAATTACCGTGAAGGCTATGGGATGCACGCCTCCAACGGCATTCTGTTCAACCATGAAGGCCCGACGCGCGGTGAGACCTTTGTGACGCGCAAAATCACACGCGCCGTCGCCTCCATCCATTACGGGCTTCAGGACAGGCTTTATCTCGGTAATCTGGACGCCAAACGCGACTGGGGCCATGCGCGGGATTATGTGGAGGGCATGTGGCGCATTGTGCAGCATGATGAGCCGGAAGATTTCGTGCTGGCGACCGGAGAAACGCATCCGGTGCGTGAGTTTGTAGAACTTGCATTCGCGGATGCGGGCGTCGAGATCAAATGGTCCGGGTCGGGCGTTGATGAAAAAGGCACCTGTGCCAAGACGGGCAAAGTGCTGGTCGAGGTGGATCCGCGCTATTTCAGGCCGACCGAAGTGGACCTGCTGCTGGGTGATCCCAGCAAGGCCAAGGAGAAGCTAGGGTGGACGCATACAACGCCATTCCGCCAGCTTGTGTCTGAAATGGTGGCTGCCGACATGACGGCACTGAAGCCCAACGCCTGAACGGCAATTTTGCAAAAAGGGCGCGGTTGATGGAGCTTGCGGGCAAGAAGATTTATGTGGCCGGGCATACGGGTATGGTCGGCTCCGCGATCATGCGGCGGCTTGCATCCGAAGACTGCACCTTGCTGACGACCGTTCGGGGGGATGTTGACCTGCGCAACCAGCGTGATGTGAATGCCTGGATGGCAGAAAATCGTCCGGATGCGGTGTTTGTAGCTGCTGCCAAAGTCGGCGGTATTC
>CAZEHX010000022.1:0-32203 GCA_964511745.1 uncultured Parvibaculaceae bacterium | reverse complement strand
TTATCAAAAACTTGGGGTCGCGTGCGCAGCACTACGGGCTTACAACATCTCTTAGGGGCACATAAAACCTGGTTTTTGTCTCACTGCAATGTGCCTGGAGCTTGCCCCGCCCCCAAACCCGTCGCCATAATGCCCCCAAGAAAAAGCTTGGGGCTGGGAGGCCTGTGACCGGATGGCGCGCAAACCCAAACAAGGGCTCTATAGCCTGCTGTTTGGCCCGCCACGCGCAGCCTCTCCCGCCCGCTCACGCACTCAGGGAGCCACCATGTCCGACACATTGATCAAAACCCCCGCCGATTGGGCCAAATCCGCCTATGTGGACAACGCCAAATACAAAGAGATGTATGAGCAGTCGATCTCCGACCCGGAAGCCTTTTGGGGCGAGCACGGCAAGCGGCTCGACTGGATCAAGCCCTACACCAAGGTCAAGGACACGTCCTTCCACGAGCGCGACCTCTCCATCAAATGGTACGAGGACGGCACCCTCAATGTCTGCTTCAACTGCGTTGATCGCCACGTCGCCGACAAGGGCGATCAGGTAGCGATCATCTGGGAAGGCGATGACCCGAGCGTTGACCAGAAGGTCACCTACAAGGAGCTGCACCACCACGTGCAGCGCTTCGCAAATGTGCTGAAGGATCAGGGCGTCAAGAAGGGCGACCGCGTCACTATCTATATGCCGATGATCCTTGAAGCCGCCTACGCCATGCTCGCCTGCACGCGCATCGGCGCGGTGCACTCCATCGTCTTTGGCGGCTTCTCGCCGGACGCCCTTGCCGGGCGTATTCTGGATTGTGACAGCAAGTTCGTCATTACGTCGGACGAAGGCGTGCGCGGCGGCAGGCCGATCCCGCTGAAGGAAAACACCGACGACGCATTGGACAAATGCCCGGACGTTGAAAGCGTCATCGTCGTGGAACACACCGGCGGCGCCGTCACCATGAAGGAGGGCCGGGACGTCTGGTATCACGAGGTCGCAGGCCGCGTGGACCATGAATGCCCGTGCGAGGAGATGAACGCCGAAGACCCGCTCTTCATCCTCTATACGTCCGGCTCCACCGGCAAACCCAAGGGCGTGCTGCACACCACCGGCGGCTATCTCGTCTATGCGTCGATGACCCATCAGTATGTCTTCGACTACAAGCCCGGCGACATCTACTGGTGCACGGCTGACGTTGGCTGGGTTACCGGCCACAGCTACATCGTGTACGGACCATTGGCCAATGGCGCGACAACCCTGATGTTTGAAGGCGTGCCGACCTATCCGGATTCATCGCGCTGCTGGCAGGTCTGCGACAAGCACAACGTCAACATCTTCTATACGGCCCCCACCGCCATCCGCGCGCTGATGCGTGAAGGCGACGCACCAGTCAAAAAGACCTCGCGCAAAAGCCTGCGCCTGCTTGGCTCCGTCGGCGAACCCATCAACCCGGAAGCATGGCTGTGGTATCACAAGGTCGTCGGCGACAGCCGCTGCCCCATCGTCGACACATGGTGGCAGACGGAAACCGGCGGCATTCTTATTTCACCATTGCCCGGCGCAACCGATTTGAAGCCCGGCTCCGCCACCCACCCGTTCTTCGGCATTGAACCGGTGCTGGTCGACAATGACGGCCACCCGCTTAAAGGCGCAACGTCGGGCAATCTGTGCATCGCGGATTCATGGCCCGGCCAGATGCGCACCGTCTATGGCGATCACAAACGCTTCTACGAGACCTATTTCAGCCAGTTCAAAGGCAAGTATTTCTCCGGCGACGGCTGCAGGCGTGACGAAGACGGCTTTTACTGGATCACCGGCCGTGTTGACGACGTGCTCAACGTCTCAGGCCACCGCATGGGCACCGCCGAAGTTGAAAGCGCGCTGGTCTCGCACCCCAAGGTCGCCGAGAGCGCCGTCGTCGGCTACCCGCACGACATCAAGGGCCAGGGCATCTATGCGTACGTGACCCTCAATCAGGGCGAGGAACCGTCGGACGAGTTGAAAAAGGAACTCGTCCAACACGTCCGCAAGGAAATCGGCCCCATCGCCACACCGGACCTGCTGCAATGGGCCCCCGGCCTGCCGAAAACCCGCTCCGGCAAAATCATGCGCCGCATCCTGCGCAAGATCGCCGAAGACGATTTCTCAAACCTGGGCGACATCTCGACACTGGCAGACCCCGGCGTCGTAGAAGACCTGATCAACAACCGCCAGAACCTCGGCGGGAAGAGCGCTTAGCGAATGGCATCCGGCAAGCATCATGTGGCGGGCATTATTGCGGCGCTCATGATGCTTGCCTCAGCCGCCACTGCATTTGCACAGGACGAAAAGCAGTCACCCCCGCCGCCCGAACCTGCACAAGCCACCAACCTGCAATCCGACTGGCCGCAGGTTGCACAAACTGTCTGTTGCAAGACCTGCCGCAAAGGCAAAGCCTGCGGCAATAGCTGTATCTCCCGCGACAAGACCTGCACCCGCCCGCCCGGCTGCGCCTGTAACGCGCAGTAACAGCCGCACTCCATGGATTGTCCGGTTAAACCGGACAATGGCGTCTTAGTGAGATAATTGAGCGCAATAACCTGAATGTTGACCCACCATCCTCCGGCTTGACCGGGGGATCCATCCACCCTTGCACCACAAAGCCACGCTCCCCACATGGATTTTAACAAATGCCAACAGGGGGCAGGCACATGCAGACGTGGAAAATCGGCGACATAAAGATCACCAAGATCGTTGAGCTTGAGGCAGCCATGCCCGGCGGCGGCGAGAACTCCATGGTGCAGGCAGCCTTCCCCGACGCCATCAAGCAGATCGATTGGCTGAAGCCGCACTGGGCCAATGACGACGGGCATATCGTCGTCTCCATCCACGCCCTACTGATCGAATCACCGACGACACGCATCATCGTCGACACCTGCGCGGGCAACGACAAATCCCGCCCCGGCACCTTTTTCGACAATCTGCAGACGCCCTTTCTTGAGCATCTGGCCGAGGCCGGATGGACACGCGAAAGCGTTGAAACGGTTCTATGCACGCATCTCCACGTCGATCACGTCGGCTGGAACACCATGCGTGAAGGGGGGAAGGCTGACGGCAAATGGATCCCCACTTTCCCCAATGCACGCTACCTGATGGGCGAGAAGGAATACGATCACTGGGAGGCCGAAGGCGACGACGCGCAGGCGGCCATCATGGCCGATAGCGTCAAACCCATCTTCGATGCCGGCCTCGCTGTGCTGGTACCGATGGATTACGACGTCGCCGACGGCGTCCGCCTGATCCCCACCCCCGGCCACACCCCGGGCCATGTGTCGGTGGAGATCACCTCCAACGGCGAAACCGCCGTCATCACCGGCGACATTTCCCACCATCCCTGCCAGCTTGCACATCCCGAATGGTCGTCAGGCTTCGACAGCGACACCAACATGGCCGACGACACCCGCAAGGCCTTCTTCGAAAAATATGCCGAGAGCGCAACCCTCGTCATGGGCACCCATTGGGCCACACCCACAGCCGGCAAGATCGTGCGCGACGGGAAAACATACCGGCTGGACGTATAAAAAGGGGCACCGCTCCCAGATTCACCAACCGCGGCCCCCGATCAAGTCCGGGGATACGGGACAGGCATAGATGGCGCCGCCCATCACTCTGCCGCCCTTCTGGCTTGACCGCAGGGCCCATGCCCGTGTGCTATCGTCACCCATTGCCGCAACCGGATCAGCCCACATGACAAAACGAACAGCTCTCATCACCGGCGCATCCGCCGGCATCGGCAAATGCTTCGCCGAGTTTTATGCCGCCAAAGGCTATGACCTGATCCTCACAGCCCGCCGCCTCGACAAGCTCAATGAGGTCGCCGCGCAGCTTTCGTCCGCCCACGGCATAAAATGCGAAACCATTTCAGCTGATCTGGCGGACCCCACCGCACCGGACGCCATCTGGGCTGAGATCACCGCACGCGGATTGCAGGTGGACGTGCTCATCAACAATGCCGGCTACGGCATGAATGATCATTTCACCACCTATGACTGGGCCGCCCATCGCGACTTCATCCAGATCATGGTGACCGCCTATGCCCATCTCGCGCATCTTGCGTTGCCGGGCATGATCGAGCGCCACTATGGCCGCATCATCAATGTGGCATCCCTTGCAGGCCTCGCGCCCGGCACGCTGGGCCACACCATGTATGGCGCCTCCAAAGCCTTCCTCATCAAATTGTCTGAAAGCCTGTCGCTCGAGACCCAAGGCACCGGCGTCCATGTCACCGCCGTCAATCCCGGCTTCACCCGCTCGCAGTTTCACACAACGGCGGGCGTGCAGGAGACTGTGGACAAAATGCCTGCATGGATGTGGATGCAGGCCCCCGACGTGGTGGCTGAAACCTATGCGGCCAGCGAGAAGGGCCGTGCCCAGATCATCCCCGGCCGCGCCAACCGCGTGACCGCATTTGTGCTGCGCCACCTGCCGCCCGGCCTCGCCCTCTCATTGTCACGCCGCCGCTCCGCCATGCAGGACGGTTAGGACTTCAGCGGCAGATACCCCAGCGGCCGGTTTCAAAATGGAAATGGTCTTTGTGGTGCTCATTGTAATTGGGTGACAGCACAGTCTTGAAGATACCGCAGGATTTGTCCCGCATAGCGCGCAGGAACGCCGCCTTGTCGCCGCCTGTATCCCAGTCACGCAACACGGATACATCGCGACCGTCCGCAAGCCTGAAACCGGCGATATCAATCGCCTGCGCGGTCGCATGCGCACTGCGCCGTCCTTCCGCCGACCCGTTCACGTTGCGGCATGAATAGGTGCCGAAATGCTCGACCCGCGCAACATCCGTGTTGAGGTATTCGCGCGCCAGCGGCGCCACCACATGAATTTCCCACCGCGCCAGATTGGCCATCATCGGACAAGTCAGCCGCACGGCACCGCCATAGGGAAAGTTCGAGCGCTTGAGCACCAAACCCTGATCCATGCCGCAGCCGGGCTCATCACTTGTGATGCTGTGATCCGCAACCTCAAACCCCGCCGCGCGCACCGCATTGACGCAGGCCGGGTAGGAGCGTGCGATCCGCGCCATCTTGAGGGGCGTGACAAAAGTTGCTTCCCCCCGCAGATCAATCGGCGTCGACGGGTCATAGCGGTCCGGCAGATAGGGGGCCGCGACAATGAACATGCCGGCGAACACAAAAAGGCAGACCACAATGCGCCATGTCCGCCACCAGCGGCCAAGTGCTGCCTTTGCCTGTTGAACAAATGTCATACTGAAAAGCGTACCCGCACCGCGTGTCAAAAATCAGACAGGATGCCCTTGCGCTCCCAGTCCCCATAGCGGGTCGGCTCCTCGCCTTTGGGACCGTTGATCTCCGCCGGGCGCTCATCGGGTATCGCCGCCTTGCGCCGCGCTTCGGCTTCCGCCAGCGCTCGCTTTGCAGCCGGGCTCAGTTCCTTCTGAGGTTCGCCCTCACCGGACGCTGCGTCATCATCTGCCATCTGTCACCTGCGCAAAAACTTGAAGCCCAGCCATGTCGCCGCCATATCTATTGGTGGGGCGGACCGGGCACCGGGACAGGATATAGGGGTTTTTGCACGCACGCCAAACGGCTGGCGCGCCAGGCGTAACCAGGTGGAGAAGAGAGACAGTGGCAAACAGTTTGCGTACCGGTGTGTTGATCGCGGCAATGACCGCCCTGTTCTTGGGCATCGGCTATCTCATCGGCGGCATCGGCGGTGCGGCAATCGCTTTCGTCGTTGCCCTTGGCATGAATGCCTTTGCCTATTGGAACTCGGACAAAATGGTGCTGCGCATGTATGGCGCGCGCCAGGTGGATGAGGCTTCAGCGCCCGATCTCGTCAAGATGATTCGTCAGCTTGCGGATAATGCCGGTCTGCCGATGCCCAAGGTGTTTGTCATCGACAATGACCAGCCCAATGCCTTTGCCACCGGCCGCAATCCTGAGAACGCAGCTGTCGCCGCGACCACCGGCCTGTTGTCACGCCTGACGCCGCAAGAAGTCGCCGGCGTCATGGCGCATGAGCTGGCGCACGTCAAAAACCGCGACACCCTGACCATGACCATCACAGCTACGCTGGCCGGCGCAATTTCCATGCTGGCCAATTTCGCGCTGTTTTTCGGTGGCAACCGCAACAACCCGCTTGGCATCATCGGTGCCATCGCCATGATGATCCTCGCACCGCTGGCGGCAGCCCTCGTGCAGATGGCAATCAGCCGCACCCGCGAATATGAAGCCGACAAGATGGGCGCGGAAATCTGCGGGCGGCCTTTGTGGCTTGCATCGGCACTGGAGAAAATTCAGGGCTTTGCCTCGCGCATCGACAATCAGGTGGCTGAACGCAATCCCGCCTCAGCCTCGCTTTTCATCATTAACCCGCTCCATGCGCACAAGCGCGATGGTATGTTTTCCACCCACCCCAACACCGCAAATCGCGTTGCGCGGCTGCGCGCAATGGCAGGCGAAACCGGCAGTGTTGACGCTGTCGGCCCGTGGAGCTGATGTGGCGTCTCAAAAGCGGCTTTTACTTGCGCGCCCAAGCTGCGTATAGCTGCGCGCCATGACAGACACCCGCCCAAATCGCGGCCCCAAGGCGCGCCGCCCCGCAAAGCCGTCCCGCACCCCCGGTCTGGGCGCTCGCCGCGCCGCCACGGCCCTGCTTGCATCGGTGCTTCAACAGCGCATGGCGCTTGATGATGCGCTGACCGCCGAGCAAGGCATGAACGGCACGCTGGCCCGGCTTGACCCGCGCGACCGCGGCTTTGCCCGCACCATTGCCGCCACCGCCCTGCGCCGCCACGGACAGATCGCCGATATTCTCGGAAACTTTCTCGACAAGCCGCTGCCGGAAAAATCCGGCATTGCGCCTTTTGTGCTGCACGGCGCATTGGCTGAATTGCTGTTTCTCGACGTCGCCCCCCACGCCACCGTCAGCGCCTGCGTGGCGCTCGCCAAGGCCGACAAAAATGCCCGGCATTTCGCGGGCCTCATCAATGCCGTGCTTCGCCGCACCACCCGCGAAGGTGCCGCCCTGCGTGACGCACAAGATGCAACCGCCCTCAATACGCCTGAATGGCTGATGCAAAGCTGGTCTGACACCTATGGCGCTGAGACAGCCGCCGCCATCGCCACCGCCCACCTGACCGAAGCCCCGCTTGATCTCTCGGTCAAATCAGATGCCGCCGGTTGGGCTGAAAAGCTTAAGGGCGAAGTGCTGCCCACAGGGTCCGTGCGCCTGCGCGACGGTGGCCGGGTCGATATGCTCGAAGGCTTCGCCGAAGGTGCATGGTGGGTGCAGGACGCCGCCGCCGCCCTCCCCGCGCACCTGTTCGGCGATGTTGCGGGCCAGCATGTGATTGATCTGTGCGCGGCCCCCGGCGGCAAAACGCTGGAACTCGCCGCTGCCGGCGCCATGGTCACCGCGGTCGACCGCTCCGCCAAACGGCTGGTCCGCGTCACCCATAATCTCAAGCGCATGAGCCTCAAGGCTGACATCGTGACGGCGGACGCCACCACATGGACGCCGCCGGAGGATATGCCGCCGGCCCCCTTCGTGCTGCTGGATGCGCCGTGTTCCGCCACCGGCACCATCCGCCGCCACCCGGATATTCCGCTGCTCAAATCAACCGGCGACGTTGTCCGTATGACCAACCTGCAGGCCGCTTTACTTGAAAAAGCCGCTGAGCTGACCGCCCCTGGCGGCACGCTGATTTACTGCACCTGTTCGCTGCAGCCTCAGGAGGGTGAGCAGCAGATCGAGCGTTTTCTCGCAGAAAACCCCCAATTTTGCCGCAAAGTAATCACGCAGGATGAACTCCCGGGTCTGGCCGACGCCATCACACCCCAAGGCGACATGCGTACTTTGCCCACATTCTGGGGCGACAAGGGCGGCATGGACGGTTTCTTCGCCGCCCGCCTCATCCGCGCCATCTAGCGCAGGCTTCATTCCTACGTCCCCCAACGCTGCGGATTCTTGCCGCTGCCCATAAGGCTCTGCTACGTCACTATTATGCAAAATATCCGAATCGCCCCCTCCATCCTCTCCGCCGACTTTGCCCGCCTGGGTGAGGAAATCACCGCCATCGACAAAGCTGGCGCGGATTTCATCCATGTGGACGTGATGGACGGACACTTTGTCCCCAACATCACCATCGGCCCAATGGTGGTAAAGGCGCTGCGCAGCTTTTCCGACAAGGTATTCGACGTGCATCTGATGATCGCCCCGGTCGATCCCTATATCGAGGCATTCGCCGACGCCGGCGCTGACATCATCACCGTCCATGCCGAGGCAGGCCCGCACATCCACCGTACGGTGCAGCTCATCCGGTCGCTGGGCAAACGCCCCGGCATCTCGCTTAATCCCGGCACGCCCGCAGAAGCCATAGACATGATGATCGACGACATCGACCTCATACTGGTGATGAGCGTTAATCCGGGTTTCGGCGGTCAGAAATTCATTGAAAGCCAGCTGCGCAAGATCGAAGCGCTCCGCAAACGCATCGATGCAACCGGCCGCGACATTCATCTGGAAGTCGATGGCGGCATCAACACCGAAACGGCCCCCCGCGTTATCGCGGCAGGTGCCGACGTACTGGTTGCCGGCAGCGCCACCTTCAAAGGCGGCCCGGATCACTACGCAGCAAACATGAAGGCATTGCGCGGCTAGCTGCGCACCACAGGGAGGCGGCTTGGCATAATGACCGGCCCCGTAGAACTGACGGGACAGATTGCGGCCCGGTCATTGGGGCTAGCCACAAACTCGCTTGCCAAATTGATCTTTGCATCAAAACCCTATCGCATGACCCTGCGCGGCCCGATGCCCGACGCCATCGTGCTGAACCCGCCCGAACTGCGCCCCGGCAAACAACAAACCGGCGAGCATATTTGCGATGGGCACTACGAGCTGCCCGGCGGCCGAATACAGGCGACCCCCAAAACCGTTTTCCTCGCAGCCCCCCCCTCGTCACAATTCGCAGACGAGCTGCACGGCTTTGGTTGGCTGCGGCATCTGGCGGACATGCCCGGCGATACCGCCACCAAAATTGCCCAACAGCTGGCAGATGCCTGGCTCACCCAATGCGGCCAGTGGCATGCTGTCGGCTGGCAGCCGCACGTGGTTGCCCGCCGCCTGATCGCGTGGTCCAGCCACGGGCCGATGCTGCTGGAGGGCGCAGACCTCGTTTACCGCTCAACCCTGTTGCGATCGATGGCAACCCAGGCGCGGCATCTGTCGCGCACAGCCGCCCGGGCACCTGAAGGGTTGCCGCGCATCACCGCCGCCATCGGCCTCACCCTGTCAGGCATCACCCTCACCGAAGGCCGCACGCGGCTCAAACGCGGGCTGGCACTGCTGACCCGCGAGCTGGACCGCCAGCTTCTGCCCGATGGCGGTCATATCAGCCGTAACCCGCAGGTACAGCTTGAGCTGCTGACCGACCTTGTGTCTCTACGCGATGCCCTCATGGCCCGCAATGTGGAAGTCCCTTCCGGCGTGCTGGGCGCCATTGACCGCGCCATGCCCATGCTGCGCTTCTTCCGCCATGCCGACGGCAGGCTGGCTTTGTTCAATGGTGCCGACGAAACCGCACCCGGCACCATTGACGCGGTGCTGGCCCATGATGATGCCCATGGCCGCCCCTTCGGCTTTGCCCCCCATTCAGGGTTCCAGCGCGCTGCCGCAGGCCGCACCCTCGTCATTGTCGATGCGGGCGCCCCGCCGCCACCCGCCCATGCCCGGCAGGCCCATGCGGGCTGCCTGAGTTTTGAGATGAGCGCCGGGCGCAACCGCCTCGTGGTCAATTGTGGCTCCAGCCATGTCAGCGATGGGGGTGGCAGCTCGGCCAACGCGGATGCATGGAGTGACGTCGCGCGCTCCACCGCCGCACATTCCACCGTCACCGTAGACGACACATCCTCTGCCCATATTCTGCGGGCCGCGTGGTTACGCCGTCTTCTGGGCGCACGGCTGGTGCGCGGCCCCAAGCTGGTCGAAAGCCGCCGCACCGAAGAGGACCGCGGCGTATGGCTGGAAATGCGCCATGACGGCTATGTGCACCGCTTCGGGCTTGAGCACGAGCGCCGGGTCTATCTGTCACCCGACGGCGATGATTTTCGCGGTGAAGACACGCTTTTCCGCATCCGTCCACCTGTCGCGCGCTGGTGGGATCCGCTGGCTTTGTTCGTGCCCAAGAACGCCGAGGAAGAATTCGCTGTCCGCTTCCACCTGCATCCGGACGTCCGTGTCTCGCTGGCCCATGACGGCACCAATATTCTGGCACTGCTGCCCAATGGGGACGGCTGGCAGTTCCGGGCCAGCGGCAATGCGGATATGGGGCTGGAAGAGAGCATCTATATGGGCCAGCCCGGTCCGCCCCGCCGTAGCCAGCAGATTGTGGTGTCTCACCACATATTCCGCGGCGAAGCCCACGTGAAGTGGAGTTTCCGGCGGCTGACGACCCGTAATCTGGGCACCGGCGACGAAGCCATGGCGCAGACCGACGCGTTTGAGCCCGAAGAGGCCGAAGTCACTGTCCCCCCCATCGGGGTACCGCCTGCGCCTGACGCATAGCCCGTCTGCATTTGAAGCTTCTGTACTTCATCACGCTTGCCAAACGTGCTATCGCGCAGCCCGATCTTCATTTCACCGCCTTCATTCCATAGCCACCCGATCCTGCCCCGGAGCCAATCCAAGCCCATGACCAACCCCAATCGCCCCGTCCGCCGCGCCCTTCTCTCCGTCTCCGATAAGACGGGTCTCATAGACTTCGGCAAGGCTCTTGTGGCCCGCGACGTTGAGCTGGTCTCCACTGGCGGCACCGCCAAGGCATTGCGCGAGGCGGGCCTTGAGGTGGCGGATGTCTCCGACATCACCCATTTTCCCGAAATGATGGATGGCCGCGTCAAGACATTGCATCCCGGCGTCCATGGCGGCCTGCTTTATGTGCGCGGCAATGAGATCCACGAGGAAGCCGCCAACAAGCACAATATCGTCCCCATCGATCTGCTTGCCGTGAACCTCTACCCGTTCGAAGAAACCATCGCCAAAGGTGCGGACTACGACACCTCGATTGAAAACATCGACATCGGTGGCCCCGCGATGATCCGCGCCGCCGCGAAGAACCATGACGGCGTCGCCGTGCTGGTCGATGCGGCGGACTATGAAGCTGTGATCGCCGACATGGACGCCAACGCCAACCAGACCACTTTCAAGCTGCGCCAGCGCCTTGCCGCCAAAGCCTATGCGCGCACCGCCGCATACGACGCGGCCATCTCCAACTGGTTTGCCGAAGAGATCGCCGACGACGCCCCGACCTACCGCGCCATCGCCGGCACGCTTGCGCAGACACTGCGCTACGGTGAAAACCCCCATCAGCATGCTGCCTTCTACAAGACCGGCGGCAACCGCCCCGGCGTTGCCACCGCAACCCAGCTTCAGGGCAAGGAACTGTCCTACAACAATCTGAACGACACCGATGCGGCCTTTGAATGCGTCGCCGAGTTCGGCACCGATCAGCCCGCAGTCGCGATCATCAAGCACGCCAACCCGTGCGGCGTCGCACTTGGCAGCTCATTGGCGGAAGCCTACGCAAAAGCCCTGCGCTGCGACCCCGTCTCAGCCTTCGGCGGCATCATTGCCTTGAACGGCACACTCGACGCTGCCACCGCTGAACTCATCTCGGCAATTTTCACTGAAGTCATCATTGCACCCGACGCAGATGACGCCGCCCGCGCAATCATCGCCAAGAAGAAAAACCTCCGGCTGCTGATCACAGGCGGTCTGCCCGACCCAGAAGCCAAAGGCATCACCGCCAAAACCGTTGCAGGTGGCCTGCTGGTACAGTCGCGTGATGCAGGCCGCGTCACCCAGGCAGACCTCAAGGTCGTGACCAAGCGCGCGCCTTCCCCTCAGGAAATGAGCGACATGCTGTTCGCCTTCCGCGTCGCCAAGCACGTCAAATCCAACGCCATCATCTACGCCAAGGACAACGCCACTGTTGGTATCGGCGCAGGCCAGATGAGCCGTGTGGATTCAGCACGCATCGCAGCCCGCAAATCAGAAGATGCCGCCAGGGAAGCAGGCCGCACTGAAGCCCTCGCAAAAGGCTCGGTTGTCGCCTCCGACGCGTTCTTCCCCTTTGCCGATGGTTTGCTGAGTGCCGCTGAAGCCGGTGCCACCGCCGTCATTCAGCCCGGCGGCTCCATCCGCGATGATGAAGTGATTGCTGCCGCAGATGAAGCAGGCCTCGCAATGGTGCTCACGGGCATGCGTCACTTCCGGCACTAGTCGCTAGGCGTGAATGGCGCGGGCGCGCTCTTCTTTTACGAACAGCATCAGCCCAAACCCGACAGCCAGAAACACCAGCACGATCCCCAGCCCAAGCCGTTGATTGCCCGTGGTTTGCGTCACAATGCCAATGGTAAGGGGCGCCAGAAACGTCGTTGCCTTGCCGGCCAGCGCGTAGAGACCGAAAAATTCGGCCATCATCTCGCGTGGGGCCAAGCGCGCCAGCATGGTGCGGCTGGAGGCCAGCGCCGGGCCAACGCCCAGCCCGAAGATGCACGCGATCACCAGAAAGCCGATCTCTCCAAGGCTTGAAAAAGGCATCGCCCCTTCCGCGCGCGGCGCAATATCAATCACAAAAAACGCCGTGTCCCGATCAAATGAGACCAGCGCAACCGATGCAAAAATCACAACACTCAGTGAGCTGAGAATCGTACGCTTTGACCCGATGCGCGCATCAATAACCCCGCCGGCAAAGCCGCCGATGGCTGAAAACAGCGTGACGATAATGCCGAACACAGCCAGCTCAAGCGCACCCCAGCCGAACATTGCTCCCGCAACAATGCCACCGAACATGAAGACCGCAGCGCAGCCATCATAATAAAGCATCCGCGCGATCAGATAGAGCGCAATGTTTCTGAAATGCCTGAGCCGCCGGAACGTCGCACCAAGCTGAGCGATGCCCTGCCGCGCCGCAGCCAACCGCTTAAGCCCGGTCTTCGGCTGGTCCGGTGTCAGCAGGAACAATGGCAGCATGAAAATGAAAAACCACAGCCCCGCCATCGGCCCGACAATGCGCTCATCTTCATAAAGGCTTCTGTCCAGCCCCAGCAGTGGCGCATCGGGAATGAACGATGCGTCCACGTTGCCGGGAAGCTGAAACGCAAAAAGTACAATGCCGAGCACAAGAATGCCGGCAACCTGCGCAACGCCAAAACCAAAGCCTGACAACAGCGCCATGCGGCGTTCCGTGGCAATACCCGGCAGCATGGCATTGGAGAAAGTGATGACGAATTCAGCGCAGATGGACGCAACAACTACCAGCGCCATCACCGGCAGCAAGGCTCCGCCGGGCTCAGCAATCCACAATCCGGCGCAGGCAATTGTTACACCGATGAAAAAAACGCCGATAAAGGGTTTGCGCGGCCCCGCCGCATCCGCCATCGCACCCAGAATGGGCGACAGCACCGCAATGGCCACGCCTGCAATGGCCTGCGTATAACCCCAATAAGCCTGACCATCTGCTGCGTTGCCGGGAAAGAAGACATTGGCAAAATAGTTGGCAAACAGAAAAATGGTGATGAGTGAGAAATACGGCTGGTTCGCCCACTCATACATCAGCCAGCCAAATTGCCCGGCTGTATGGTTGGCAGGTTCCCCGCCCGGCGAAACATTGATGTCCGTTGCCTCTTCGCCGCGCGGCCAGCCTTCGCTCATATGTTAGTGATCCCCGTCGGCGCGCTCCGCACGCGTTTCCTTGACAAATATCATGACCACGAGCCCCCCAATTAGCAGAAGCAGGATTGATGCGAAGCCTGCCCGCTGGCTCTCAAAGAATCGCGTTGATTCCCCAACCAGAAATGGCGCGATAAACGCCGTGGCTGTACCCGACAGGGCATAGAGGCCAAAGAACTCAGTCATCATTTTTGCCGGCGCAATACGCGCCAGCATGGTGCGTGAATTGGCATAGGCCGCAGTGATGAAGATCGCGATAATGATGACGACACCCAGATACAGCATTTCGGGCAGTGTCTTGAAGAACGGCATCGACCAGATTGGACCGGGGCTTTCATAGGGCTGGAAAAACAATTCATTCGGCGTGATCGATACCGCCAGAACCAGGCCAATCGTCGTGCCGCCGATAGATGTCATGATCGCCGCGCGCGAGCCGAACCTGTCGTCCAGCCAGCCGCCGAAGAAACCACCCAGCACCGCGAAGACCGACAGAATGATGCCATAGACCAGCATGTCGAGCGCGCCCCAGCCAAACACACCGGACGCATAGACACCGCCAAAAATCAGCACCGCCGTTTTGCCGTCATTGTAGAGCATCCGCGCGCCGAGATAGGTGGCAACATTGCGGTAATGCTTGAGTCGGGTGACCGTGCCGACAACCCGCGCAACACCTTTGCGCACTGCCTCCATCATGCCGATGGCATTGCTGGCGGCATCCGGGGTGAACAAAAACAGCGGCAGCGAAAAGATCGCCAGCCACAATCCTGCGACCGGGCCGGAAATCCGGCTGTCCTGAAACAGTGATTGATCAATACCAAAGAGCGGCGTGTCGGGAATAAAGCTCCACGACACCACGCCGGGCAGCGTGAAGAACACCAGCATAAAGGTAAGGATCAGCAGCCCGCCCAGATTGCCCAGCGCCAGCCCGAGGCCGGAGAGAAACCCGATGCGCGAATGCGGCGCGATCGACGGCAGCATGGAGTTATGGAACACCGCTGAAAATTCGTACGCAATGCTGATGACGATGATCGCCATCGCCACACCCCATATGCCGATGCCCCCGTCTCCGGGCAGCGCCCACCACAGCAGCACCATGGCCGGCACCATCAGCGCGGTGAATGCGGCAATCCATGGTTTGCGCGTGCCGCCAAGGTCGGCGATCGCCCCCAGAAACGGCGCCATCAGCGCAATGGCAACACCTGCAACACCGTTGATGTAGCCCCAAACCGCCTGACCCTGAATCGGATCGCCCACCACGGTGTTGGAGAAATACGGCGAGAAAACATAAATGGTGATGAGCAGCACGTATGGGTTACGCGCCCATTCAAAAATCGCCCAGGCGATCTGTCCGCGCTTGTCCGCGGGCTTGCCGCCATCCGCAGCAATATCGTCCGGACCCGGCACATCCACTCCGGCGGGTGTGGATGGGGTCAGGGGAATTTCAGTTATATCCTGCGACAAACTCAACAGCCTCCCGGCATACGCCCGCCGGTTGATCCGACTTTGGGCTGTTATTCTGGGCTAGGTCTGGACCGCCTCTTCCCGGCGTTCCTTAACTCCAAGGAACAGCATAAAGCCAATCACAAGAAACACCACGATCACCAGAAGACCCGCCTGCTGGCTCACATAGGCACTAGTCGCCCACGCAACACCCAGCGGGGCCAGAAACGCCGTGGCTTTGCCTGACAACGCATAAAGACCATAAAACTCGGTCATCATGCTTGTCGGTGCCATCCGCGCCAGCATGGTGCGGCTGGCTGCCTGGGCAGGACCACCCGACAGGCCGATGAGGATCCCCACCACCAGATAAAGTTGCTCACCGACGCTCGCGAACGGAACCCCGCCGGGTTCAGGCGGCGCCACTGACACCACGAAGAAAACCGTGTCATGGGTGATCGACGCGGCACCGATAGTGGCAATGATGAGGCCACCCAACGCAATGAGGATCGTCGGCTTGGAACCAATCAGATCATCCAGCCAGCCGCCGACAAATGCACCGACCGCCGCAAAAATGGAGAGGATGATGCCAAACATGCCCAGCGTCATGACATCCCAGCCAAAAACGCCCGATGCGTATATGCCGCCAAAGGCAAAGATCGCCGACAGCCCGTCGAAATAGAACATCCGCGCGACCAGGTAGAGCGCGATGTTCTTGTAGCGCCGCACATGCCCGAATGTGGTCCGTAGCTGCCGCACCCCCCTTACAATGGCATCACGCGGGCCCACCTTTGTGGCTGGCATATCCGGCGTGAACAGGAACAGCGGAATGACGAATATCGCAAACCACAGGGCGGTAAACGGCCCTGAAAACCGTTCTGCCTCCGACATGGCGGGATCAAGCCCGAACATCGGCGGGATGCCCAATATGGTGAGACCCGACTGAGCATCTGCAATGAACAGGCACAGCATTATGATGAGTGAAGCCAGCCCACCGATATAGCCGATACCCCAGCCAACACCCGACAACCGACCGATACGTGCAGTCGAGACCAGCGACGGCAGCATGGCATTGTTGAAAACCACGGCGAATTCCATCCCAACCGCCGCCGCGCCAACTGCAATCATGACGGGTACAGGGTTGATCGCGCCATCACCCGGCAGCGCGAACCAGAGGCTCGCAGCAGCAACACAGAAAAGGATGGAACATGCCGCCAACCAAGGCTTGCGGCGGCCCGTTTGATCTGCAATCGACCCCAGCACCGGCGAAATAAGCGCAATGGCCAGCCCTGCAAAGCCGAGCGCCTGACCCCATAAGGCCTGCCCCTGGGTCGCATCCCCCACAAAAGCAGAGGCGAAATAGGGCGCGAAAATGAAGGTGGTTATGAGCGTGAAATAGGGCTGATTCGCCCAATCGAACATCGCCCAGGAAATCTGCCCTGCGTGGGAAGCCTCAGCTTCGCCGAGAGCATTGGTTTCCGCCCCGGTTTCGGCCGATTTTGCATCGCCTTCAGTCATTAACCACTCCCCCACAATCCCGGCGGGACCATAGCAGTCAACGGGCACGGGTACACCTGCCAGTTAACCCCCAAATGTGCCGAAGCTGACAACCACGCTCCCATGCACTCGCCTTGCAGCTGAGGAGCGTATATCCTTCGTCCCAAGCACTCCTTAACGACCAGATCAGGGACCAGACCCGTCGATGAGTAATTCCAGTACCACGCCGTCAGACCTCCGCCACGATTGGACGCGCGACGAGATCAACACCCTGTTCGACATGCCGTTCAACGACCTGCTTTTCACGGCTCAAACCGCGCATCGGCGCTATTTTGACCCCAATGAAATCCAGCAGTCGGAATTGCTCTCGATCAAGACTGGCGGTTGCCCCGAGGATTGCGGCTATTGCTCTCAGTCGGCCAAGTTTGAGACCGGCCTTAAAGCCTCCAAGCTGATGGAAGTCGAAAAAGTCCTGACCGAAGCCCGCAAGGCCAAAGAGCGCGGCGCCACCCGCTATTGCATGGGGGCCGCATGGCGCTCTCCCAAGGACCGCGACCTAGATGCCGTCTGCGCCATGGTGGAAGGCGTCAAGGATATGGGCATGGAAGCCTGCGTGACCCTTGGCATGCTTGATGCCATGCAGGCCAAGCGCCTGCGCGATGCTGGCCTCGACTACTACAACCACAACATCGACACCGGCCGCGACTATTACGAAGAGATCATCACCACCCGCACCTTCGATGACCGCATCGATACGCTTGCGCATGTGCGCGACGCCGGCATCCATGTGTGCTCCGGCGGCATCATCGGCATGGGTGAAAAGCAAAAAGACCGCGTCGACATGCTGATGGAACTCGCGAATTTGCCAGAGCACCCCCACAGCGTGCCCATCAACTCACTGATGAAAGTCGATGGCACACCGCTTGGTGAAGTCGACGACCTCGACCCGCTCGATTTCGTCCGCACCATCGCCGTCGCCAAAATCATGATGCCCGCCTCCATGGTGCGCCTGTCCGCAGGCCGCGAGCACATGACCGATGAGTTGCAGGCGCTGTGCTTCCTCGCCGGTGCCAATTCCATCTTCGTCGGCGAGAAACTTCTGACCACGGACAATCCGGGCGAAGACCACGACAAGGCCCTGCTCGCCCGCCTCGGCATGAAGCCGATGGCAGCGCACACGGCCTTCCCGGAAGTGGAAGCCCGGCCGGCTACGTCCCACGCGGCAGAATAGGTCCGCGCCCAGACGTCCAGAACTGATCGCTGAAATGATTCGCCCTCAGGCCTGAGGCGCGGAGATGTCGCTGACTGCGTCCGGCTGCTCAACAGCCTCATCGACGGCCTTCTGCCAGCCGGATCGCTTGAGCGCGCGGCGCACCCACCAGGCGAAGACGATCCACAGCAATACAATGCCCACCATCAACGCCAGATCCATCGGATCGCGGCTCGCCAGAAAATCGCCGAGGCTCGCCCCCACATAGGCAACGACCGCGACCTTTGGAATGGTGCCAATGCCGGTGCCGATCAGGAACTTGCCGAAACTGATATGGCTCGCCCCGAACACCATGTTGAGAATGACAAACGGCATGGTTGGCACGACGCGGCTGATGGCGGAGGCAGCAATGCCATGACGCCCCAGCATTTCGCTCAGCGCATTGACCCGCACCCCGGCAAACCGCCGCAGCGCCTGTGTGCCTGAAAAATACCCGGCCCAGTAAAACACCGACGAGCTGATAAGCGTCGCGGCCCACGCATAGAAGAAGCCAAGCAACGGCCCGAACACGAGGATCGCCGCCGCCTGCAAAAGAAACTGAGGAGCCCCCAACGCGCCAAGGCCGATATAGATCAGCACCACGGCAAGCGGCGCCAGCACCGGATCATCAACCTGTGCAATCATCGAGGCAACATCGCCTTCGCCATCCAGCGCCAGCCACGCGCTGCCGAACAGGATCAGCGTCAACGCCGTGCCGAAGGCAAAAAAGGCAAGGCCGATGACCATGACCGCCCGGCTATCGAGCGACCGCAACCACGCCTTGATGCGTTCAGCTACCGCCATTCGATCCAAGCTCCGGTTAGTCCGTGGAAATACTGTCGGGCCGCGACATGCGCCGCTGCAGCCACATGACCCCGGCAATGTCGAAGATGCTGACAAACAGCCGGTCGAGCGTGCCATATTTTGACGTGCCGTGCTCGCGGAACCGGTGCTGCACATCATGATTGATGACGCGGTAGCCGTGCCGCTGCATCAGCGCTGGCAAGAACCGGTGCATGTGATTGAAATAGGGAAGCTCCAGAAAAGCCTCGCGCGGAAACAGCTTGAGGCCGCAACCAGTGTCTGGCGTCTCATCCTGCAGCAGCCGCGCCCGAATGCGGTTGGCCAGACGCGAGGATATGCGCTTGATCCAGACATCGCGCCGCTTCATCCGCCGCCCGGCGACCATGATATTATCGGCGTCACCGATCTGCGCCCACATGGCCGGAATATCGGCTGGTACGTTCTGCCCGTCGCCATCCAGCGTCACGATCATCCGCCCACGCGCATACCGCACGCCGGTGGCAACAGCAGCACTCTGTCCGCAGCTATTGGAATGGGTGACAATCCGCAGTGCCGGAAATTCCATCTGCGTCTGCTTGAGGCGCGCCGGGGTCTCGTCGTCGGAACCGTCATCCACGTAGACGATCTCGTACGCAACGCCGGTTTCACGCAGCGCCGCGTCAATTTCTGTCACCAGCGGCAGAATGTTTTCCGCCTCGTTCTTGACCGGTACGACGGCCGAAACAGCGAGGCTTTCAGGCGTTTGCGCCACGGATAAAGGCTCCTAAAAAGTCGTTCACAGCGCCTATTAGCACACTGGCGCGCCGGTGCACGCATTTTGCTTAGGACGCGGTAAACGCCCCCGGATCGAAACGTCAGCGGGGGATGAAGATGAAGTTGAATACGTAGTCCGCCGCCTGGCTGGTCGCGCGGTGATGCGCCTGCGGGTCAAAATGCTCAAGCGCCGTCAGCTGACCGCGCCGCATGAAGAAACCGGCGAACCCCATCTCGCCGATTTTCGCCAGCATATCCTCGATGGGTTCGCCCGTATGAGCCTCTTCAAGCTCGATCAGCATATTGGGCTTTTCGCGCGCAATCGTCTCCTGCGCACCGGCCAGCACCGCCGCCTCAAAGCCTTCGACATCCACCTTGATGAAACCGATATCGCGAAAATCATAGGAATCCAGCGTCCGCGTCTCAACCGTCACTTCACCATGCGGACTGTCGGCCTTGCGGGTGGAAAGCGATCCACCCTGATTTGAGTAGCCCTTGCGCCGCTGCGGAATAAACAGCCCCGCCTCCCCGGCGCAGTCCGACAACCCGACCGCATAGCTCGTGGCATTGGCCGGCAGCACCTTGTTGAGGATACCCATCATCTTGGGGTTCGGCTCAAACGCGTGCACATGCCGCGCCGTGCGTGCCATCCACCATGTGTAGACCCCGCGATTGGCGCCGATATCGATTGCATCGCGCGCCCGGTCACACAAAAACGGCACCAGCCCGAACTCAGGCTCACCCTTGCGCAGCTCGCGCGCCACCCGACGCCTGATGTCGATAGCGGACGGCACCAGCGCCTGCTTCAGCCGCTCGGTCATATCGGTCGGCGGCGTCCAGCCTGATTCAGAGGTCATTTAGAAGGCTCGCAGGTTTGATGAAAAAAGCTGCCGCAGATTAGGCCCTGCAGCGCCACCGGGCAATCAGGTCTGCTGTACCTCATCGAGCCCAAGTGCTGCCAACGCCGCCAGCCCGCACATCGCCGCGAATGCTGCGATCACCACCCAGGTCCCCGCCAGAGAGGCCACAGCCCCGAAGCCGGCCGCGAGCAATAGCAGCGCCCCGATCGCGGTATTTGAAAGTGCCGTATAGGCAGCACGCGTATCTTCCCCGCCCATGTCCACAATATGGGTCGAGCGCCCCAGCCTCACACCTTTATAGGCAATCATCAGCACAAAGAGCACCACTGCCATCGCATACGCCATCAGTCCCGGGCTTACCGTGAACGTCACCACCAAGGCCAGCAACAAGGCCCCGCAGCTGATAAGCGCGGAATAAGCCAGCACAAGGCGCGACGACTTGTCCGCCATCCGCCCCCAGAAATACGAACTCAAAATCGAGGCAAGCCCCGAGGCAACAATGAACGGCCCGAGCTGGGACAGGTCGGTGCCGCTGCTCTCTGCCGATATGGTCAGCAAATAGGGCGGCGCCAGCCCCACCGCGATCAAAAGCCCGCGCGTCGCAATGAAGCGCTGCAACTGCGCATCCGTGCGCAACAAGGACAGTTGTGAGATCGCAACCGCAAATGCATTGCCGCCGCCTTCTGTGGCGCCCGGCTCTTCCTGCAGGCGGCTGAAAACGACCGCAGCAACGATCCAGCACCCGGCCGCTACAAACAAAGCTCCCGCCACCACGGCAACCGAGCGCTCAAGAACATCAAAGCTCAACGCCAGACCGAATGCGAGAATGACTGCCGCCGAAATAGTGTCCGCCGTGCCCGTCGTCGTGCCCCGCTTCGACTTGGACACAGTCTTGCCCAACACATCCTTGTAAGCGACCGAGGCGACCGACCGTGCCAGTGCGAACACTGCGAGAAATCCAACCACCGCCCACCCGGCAGCAGTCCCCTCCAGCAGCAGCACGCAAACACCCATGCCCGCAACAGCGAACCCCTGCACAAGGCTTGCAATCGACCAGGCCCATTTGCGTACCGGCAACGACCGGATGGCACCTGCTGCAAACAGCTGCGGCACAAGCGCGCCCGCTTCACGCAGCGGCACCAGCAGGCCAATAAGGAATGCCGGCGCGCCCAACGCGTTCAGCACCCAGGCCAGAATAAGCTTGGGGTCCGCCAGTCCATCGCCGGTCTTGGTGGCGGCAAGGCTGATGAGATGCGCCGAGACATTGGCCGGCTGGGCATTGCAGGCGCTTTCAGGAATGTCCTTGCAAACGCGGCCTTCATCATCACCGAACAGGGCATCATATGTCGCGTCTTGAAGCGCCATGCGGCAGCATCCCCAGCAAATGAACGTGGTCAGGTGGCGCTTTCCATCGGCGCCACATCAACCGAGACCTCAACCGTATGCGCACCGCCCCCGGTTATGACGCCGGCAATCGGGCTGACATCTGCATAATCACGGCCCCAGGCGGATGTAATGTGTTCTGTTGAAACGACCAGATTGTTTGTCGGATCAAGATCAACCCAGCCCGGCCCCGGACAATAGACCGATATCCAGGCATGGCTTGCATCCGCGCCGACAAGCCGCTCCTGGCCTTCCGGCGGATGGGTCAGCAGATAACCGCTCACATAGCGCACCGGCAGACCTAGCGATCGCATGCAGGCAATCTGCACATGCGCCAGATCCTGACAAACGCCCGCGCGCAGATCGAAGGCTTCATCTACCGGCGTGGCCACATCGGTAACGGTGGGGTCGTACCGGAACTCCTCATGGATGCGACGCGTAAGATCAAGCGCTGCCTCCAGTATCGGCCGCCCCGGCGTGAAGGACTGGAGCGCATAGGTCGGCAGGTCCCGGCTCCACTCAGTCAACGGACTGTCGAAACAGTACTGAACCGCATCGCGTGACACGTCCAAAGTATCGTCGGACAGAAACCGGAAGACCTTGTCCCACGGCATCGACGTTGCCGGGTCAGGCAAAATCCGTTCCCGCACTTCGACTTCGCTGATCGCCAGAATGAACAGCAGGATATGGTCATCGGCGAGGGTCAGATAGCGCACCGGGTTGCCGAAATAATCCATGCCCGCTTCATTGCTCACCGCTTCGGGTGCCGCGGTCATGGAAAACCGTAGACAGGTCTGCGTCGGTGTTTCGCGCGGCATCAGATGCACCACATGCTGGGACAAGGTCACCGGCATCGAGTACTCGTAGGTCGTATGATGCGAAATCCGGTAGCGGACGGTCATCAACTGGATCCTCAGGAGCGTGGTGCGAAGGATATGCGCTGCGACGGCGCATGCGCGAAGTAGATACGACTGATGGCATCCGAAAGATCACCAAGTCCTTCGTCTACCTGAGCAAGAAGTTTTTCCAGCCCGTCACGGCGGCCATCCTCGCCAACGCTGCAAACTTCATCAAGCTGCACGAGGCGTATCTCGGACCCCAACGCTGTAAGGACGCGCTCGTCTTCAGAGAGACGTCCGTCACGCTCGGGTCGTGGAATCCGTGATGCAGCCATAGCCAGCGCTTGAATCTGGAACGCCACCGAGCGCGGATTGGTTTCATCCAGTAACAGAAGATCAAGCATCGGCGCCAGTTGTGGCGCCGCCAGATAACGGGTGCGATAGGTCATGAAACTGTCGGCCAGCTCAAGAATAAGGGCAAGCGACCCGTTCTGTGCAGGCTCCCCCTCCAGCACAAGCGTTTGCAGCATGGAGATGATGGCGCGCGCGCGCTCAATGCGCTTGCCCATTTCCTGGAACAGCCACGCAGGTCCGCGCGTCGTGTTCTCCGCCTGAAGACCCGCCAGCGCCGCAGACACGGTCAGGTTCTGGTTGACCATGGCAAGCGCCGGCGACGTATCAAACGCGACGGCGCGTGACAGCGGCACAAGCGCTGTAGAAAACTCAGTGATGATGCGAAATGAATCCACCGACAGACGATCACGCACTAAAAAGGCCGTACGCTGAACACTCTCGATCGCATTGGGAAAACTGTTGACGTGCGCATCGTCAATCAACAACCCGTTGAGACGGTCCAGCAATACATCGACCGGCCCCATGTCGCTGTCTTCCGGTATTTCCACCTCAGTGCGTTCATAAAGAAGCACCGCAAGCCGCGACAGCGCAGCGCTGCCGCCGGGATAGGCTTCGGGTTCAGCGAGCCGCACGATGCAGGCGCGCACCAGCCGCAACGTGGCATCCACGCGCTCCAGATACCGCCCAAGCCAGAACAGATTGTCCGCAGCCCGACTTGGCAGATCGGCGGACGCGCGGCGCGCCGGCACCGCGCGATCATTGCTCGGCAACATGGAGAAGGTCGAAGCCGGTTCCTCGCCCAGAACCCACGTGTCTTTTGACCCGTCGCCCGACTGCATGGAAATGGCATGCGGCTCACGCGCGGCAGAGAACCGCGCCATGCCGCCGGGCATGACGATGTAATCATCACCGACGGCCGCCACAAAGCACCGCAACGAGACGGGCCGTGCCGTCACCGTATCGTTTTCAAGGATAGGCGCAGACGACAACGTCACCAACTCCTGCCCCACATAGTCCGCACCACGCAGCTGCATCGCGCGCAGCAGTTGCTGGCGCGCACCCGCATCAATCTTGTTGCCTTCCATACCGGACGCGGCGGGCGCCATGACCCGATGGGTATTGGCAGCTTCACGAATGGCAAGCCTGTCCAGATTGGCGACAACATGCGACCGCGCGCGCTCATTGCCACACCACCACGTGGCGATGTCCGGCATCAGCAGATCGGCATCATCAAAATGCCGGGCAACCGCAGGCATGTATGCATGCAGCGCCTGCGTCTCCAGAACGCCCGAGCCAAGCGCGTTTGCCATCACCACATTGCCTGCGCGCACAGCCCGCATGAGGCCGGGGACACCGAGTTCTGAATCACCGCGCAGTTCCAGTGGATCGCAGAATTCCGAGTCGACCCGGCGCAACACCAAATCCACCCGCTTCAGGCCGTCCAGCGTCTTGAGGTAAAGCACATTGTCACGGATCGTGAGATCCGCACCCTCCGCCAGCGTGAAGCCCAGATACCGCGCCAGATAGACATGCTCAAAATAGGTTTCGTTATAGGGCCCCGGCGTCAGCAGAACCGCGAGCGTGTCATCACGCGGCACCAGCGAAATCAGGCTGTCGCGCCACTGCGAAAAAAACTGCGCAAGCCGCTGAACTTTGGCGTGCTCGAAAATTTCCGGCATGGCACGCGACATGATGATGCGGTTTTCAATCGCATAGCCCGCGCCCGACGGCGCCTGGGTCCGGTCGGACAGCACCCACCAGCGCCCATCCGGCCCGCGCGCCAGGTCGACCGCATAAAAATGCACGAAGCTGTCGCCGGGCACTTTGACGCCATGCATCGGGCGCAGGAAGTCAGGATTGCCCAGCACCAGGCTGGCGGGCAGAACCCCCTCCTTGAGCAGCCGCTGCGGCCCATAGATATCACGCGCGACATTGTTGAGCAGCCGTGCGCGCTGTTTCAGCCCCGCTTCAATGCCGGCCCATTCCTGGCTCGTCAGCACCAGCGGCACAAAATCAAGTTCCCACGGCCGCCGCAGCCCCTGTGGGTCGCCGTAAATATTGTAGGTGATGCCGTTCTCGCGGATCAGCCGCCGCGCGGTCTCCCAGCGCCGGGCCCGCTCCCGCGGCCCGAGCGCTGCCAGATCCTCAATGATCACACGCCAATGCGGGCGTATCTGGCCCTGCGCGTCCAGCATCTCATCAAGGGTCCCCTCGATGGGCAGGTAATTGCCAATCAGCTGCGCTGCATCCTGTCCGTCAGGCGGCAGGAAGGCATCCTTTGAGCTCTTGCTGGTAAACACCAACTCTTCTTCTTTCTAAAAACATCGCCACGCCCGGTTATTGAGCCCGGCGCGGCGATATAGAAGACTTTTTATTATATAGGGTTAGCGCTGTCAGTCGGGCACAGGTTCCGGGAAGAAACTCAGGGCGAATTCATCACTGACGCGGATAAGTTCATCCTGAATATCATCAAGGAACTCATGGAGCCCCTGACCAACCACTTCGTCAATGGATTCATTTTCCAGAGTCTGGATCAGCGCCCGCAACCGCCGGTGGGTCTCCGGCGTAGGCGCAATACCGTAGGCCGCCTCCATCTCATCCAGCATCTGCACCAGCCGGACCATGCAGGCCCGCACGGATCGGGCGAAATACCGGTCAAACAGCATGAATGCAGCCACCAGCGCCGGTGTCATGCCATGCGGATGGGTGCGGCGGAACGCGTGATACCCGGCAGCTGATCTCAGCAGCGCATTCCACTGGCTCACATCCAGCCGTGACCCCACATCCGCTTCCGACGGCAGCAGCAGGTGATATTTGACGTCCAGCAGCCGTGTGGTCTGATCCGCCCGTTCAAGCGCGCGGCCAGCCTCGTAGATGTACCAGGCTTCGTCACGCACGAAGGTGCCTTCGGTAATGCCTGTATGAAGCTGGCACCCCTCCTTCACCATGGCGCAGAAATTGGAGAGCTTTGCTTCGGTCACATCCCCGCGCCGTTTCCCCGACACCCGGCCGTGGAAGGTATTGATCTGGGTCCACATCTCAGTCGAGATAAGCGGCCTCAGCGCGCGCGCATTTTCACGCACCGCATTGAGCTGCCACTGGATCGAATTCGGGTTCTCCGCATCCAGTGTATAAAAGTGGATAACCGCTTCATTGGTTGGCGCGCCGCGCAGTTTGGCAAACAGTTCGCCATCGTCAAAAATTTCCAGCACCGCCGCCCAGTTCTGGTCGCCCAGCGCGTTGCGCGAAAATGTTTCGTTGACATCCAGCAGACGCGCCAGGTTTTCAGCGCGCTCCACATAGCGCGCCATCCAGTAGATGCTTTCCGCATGGCGGGAGAGAAGACTGGTCATGTATGCGTCCTCCCTATTCCAGAACCCAGGTGTCTTTTGAGCCGCCGCCCTGCGAGGAGTTCACAACCAGCGATCCCTTTTTCAGCGCCACGCGCGTCAGCCCACCGGGCAACACCCAGGTGTCTTTGCCGGTTACCGCAAAGGGACGCAGGTCCACATGGCGCGGCTCAACCCCGCGCGGCATCAGTGTCGGGCTCACAGATAAATCAATCATCGGCTGCGAGATGAAATTGTCCGGGTCCGCCTTAATCGCTTTGCGCGCAATCGCCAGCGCCCGCTTGGATGCACGCGGCCCGATGATCACGCCATAGCCGCCGGACCCACCAACAGGTTTCAGCACCAGGTTCTCAAGGTTATCCAAGGTGTATTCAAGCCCTTCAGGCTCACCGCAAATATGCGTATCCACATTGGCCAGAGCCGGCTTCTCGCCGAGATAATATTCAATCAGCCGCGGCATATAGGCATAAACCGCCTTGTCGTCGGCAACACCCGTGCCCACCGCATTGGCCAGTGTCACATTGCCCTTGATGTAACTGCGCATGATGCCCGGTACGCCCAGTGCGCTCTCCGGGTTGAAGGTTTCGGGATCAAGAAAATCATCATCAATACGCCGGTAGATCACATGCACCGGCTCAAGGCCCTTGACCGTCTGCATAAAGACCTTGTCGTCGATGACAACCAGATCGCGCCCCTCAACAAGCGGCACACCCATCTCGCGGCTCAAGAACACATGCTCGAAGAAGGCCGAGTTATAGACACCCGGCGTCAGCACCACGACCTGCGGGTCGCGCACATTGGGGGGGCCGACCTCGGCAAGTTTTTCATGCAGCATCTGCCCGTAATTCGACACATGCCGGATTCCGATATTGCGCATCAGGTCGGGGAAAGCCCGCTGCATCAAATGCCGGTTCTCGATCACATATGAGACACCCGACGGCGTGCGCGCATTGTCTTCAAGCACGCGGAAGTCGCCCTGCCCGTCGCGCACCAGATCAACGCCGCAGATATGCGCATAGGTATTGTAGGGCAGATCAACGCCCTTCATCACATCGCGAAAATTGTCGTTCTCATCCACCAGCGACGCAGGCACCACGCCATCACTGATGCATTTACGATCATGATAAATGTCATGCAGGAAATGATTGATCGTGGCGACGCGCTGCCGCACACCCTTGTCGACTTTCGTCCAGTCGCGCTTTGAGATGACGCGGGGAATAATGTCGAACGGTAGAACCCGGTCGATCACATCCTTCTTTGTGTAGACCGTGAAGGTGATGCCGGAATTGTAAAGCTCCCGCTCCGCCTCTTTGGCACGGCGGCGCAATTCGCGCATATCCAGCGCGTCCAGCAGCTTCTTCACCGGCGCTGCAAACTGGGCGGGCTTGTCGGGTGCACCAGTCAATTCACAATAAAAACCGCCGGCGTCATACCCCTCCATAAGGCTGGGGACGGCCGGCGCACTTGTCTTCTTTGATTTCGGTTTTTTCACAGGCCCGAATCTAGCAGGTATTCCGCCAGTTTCAAATGAATTGCACAAATGCTGGGCAAAAAATACGCACCTCAAATGTTGCACACACATTGGGCACTACCTTCGCAACTTTCCCTTGCGGCAATTTCAAGTGCGGAGTTAAACTACGCATAACGGGTATCAGTACGCAGCGTAGATGCGCAGAAAAATCAGGCCCGGTTGAAAAGACATCAAGCGAGGAAACGCGCAATGAGCCAGGCCATTTCATCCGCTCCCGGCGAGATTGAACTCACCAGCAAAACCGACGTCGCCAATCCCGACCTGTGGGAGAGCTATTCCTACTTCCCAATCTTCGAGAAGATGCGGGCAGAGGATCCCGTGCATTACTGCGCGGAGAGCCGTTATGGCCCCTATTGGTCCATCACCCGCTATGAAGACATCATGGCGGTGGATACCAATCATCACGTCTATTCCTCGGAAGCGCATCTGGGCGGCATCATCATTGATGATGCGATCCAGAATGACCCCGACAATGAGTTCAAGGCGGTCAACTTCATCGCCATGGACCAGCCAAAGCATGACGACCAGCGCAAATCGGTCAACGGCATCACCAACCCGATGAACCTGCAGCACTTTGGCGACATCATCCGCAAGCGCACCGCAGACCTTCTCGATACCCTGCCGATCGGCGAAGAGTTCGACTGGGTGCCGACAGTCTCAATCGAGCTGACCACGCAAATGCTGGCAACCCTGTTCGACTTCCCCTTCGAAGACCGTCACAAGCTCACCCGCTGGTCGGATGTGGCAACGGCCGAAGCCGATTCCGGCGTCGTTGAAAGCCAGCAGCAACGCATCGAAGAGCTGATGGAAATGGCTGCCTATTTTGCCAAGCTGCAGGAAACCCGGCGCGACAAGCCCAACAATATCGACCTGCTGACCATGATGACCCACCATCCGGCAACAGCGAACATGCCGCCGGAAGAATTCCTGGGTAACCTGACGCTCCTCATCGTTGGCGGCAACGACACCACCCGCAATTCCATGACCGGTGGCATCTATGGGTTCAGCCTGTTCCCGGATGAATTTGAAAAGATGAAGGCGGATCAGTCTCTCATCGACAATGCCGTCGCCGAGATCATTCGTTGGCAAACACCACTTGCGCATATGCGCCGCACAGCGCTTGAAGATGCCGTGCTCGGTGGCAAGCAGATCCGCAAGGGCGACAAAGTTGTCATGTGGTACGCATCGGGCAATCGGGACACGACCATCTTTGAAGATCCCGACCGGATCATCGTCGACCGCAAGAACGCCCGTCGGCATCTCTCATTCGGCTTCGGCATTCACCGCTGCATGGGCAACCGTCTTGGCGAATTGCAGCTGCGCATCCTGTGGGAAGAGTTCTTCAAGCGCTTCTCACGCGCCGAAGTAACAGGCGCACCGACGCTGACCAAATCGAACTTCGTTAAGGGCTACACCTCTCTGCCGGTGAAGCTGCACGCAATCTAGCACACCACCCCCGACAAACGGAAAACGCCCGACCATTTCATGGCCGGGCGTTTTTGCATTTAGGCCGGCGCCTGCCAGAGAATGTAAAGGCCAACGCAGATAACAAGGCCAGAGAAAATCTGCACCAGCATATTTCGCTGCTGCGCCAGATACGCCGACGCCCGCTGCCCGGCGACGCCACCGACAATACCACCGGCAATCAGAGCCGCAGCCACAGCCCAGTTAACCCACCCGGCTACGGCATAATTGGCTGCCGTCGTTGCGCCGAAAGCAAACACCGCCACCAGTGACGTGCCCACCGCCATGCGCATGGGCATATGGGTTGCAGCCATCAGCCCCGGAGCAATCAGGAACCCGCCGCCAATACCGAAGAACCCGGCAGCACCGCCAGCACCAAGGCCGAATGGAATAAGACGCGGCAGCAATTCGCGCGCCGTGTCCCGGGTCAGCCGCACATCCGGTTGGTCTGTATGCGCCTTCGGCACGAGCATCCAGATACCGATAGCAATCATCGCCACGCCGAACGCCGCAATCAGACTGTCGCCGTCTATCGCCTTGCCAAGACTTGAGCCGCCATAGGCCCCGAGAATACCGGCCCCGGCAAACACCAGCGCACAGGGCCATTTGACCGTCCCCGCCCGCGCATGCGGCACCAGCCCGGTAGCAGCATTCACCGCCACCGCAAACGCTGCAGTCCCGATCGCCATATGTGGGTTATCGACCCCCACTGCATAAAGCAGCAGCGGCACTGCGAGGATTGATCCGCCGCCGCCGACCAGCGCCAGCACAAACCCGATCAGAACACCGGACACGACCGCCGTTGTCAGCATCACCGGATCTGCCAGAAGCGCTTCCATCAGACGCTGGCACCAGCAGGAGTAGCTGGGGCAGTTCTGTTCCACGGCATCAATGCCAATACGCGCGCCATGCCGCACCAGCCCGTTGCGCCGGCAAAAAACAGCCCCGCGCCCACAAAGGCCGACAGCCCGTAGAAAGCAGGGTTCACGAAGGCACCCAGAACAGCACCCGTCACAACAAGCCCACCTGCCGTCATCTGCACCTGACGCATGATTTCAATCGGTGCATTTGCCGTGCGTTCGACTGTCAGACCGGCTTTCTTCCAGGCCTCAAGCCCGCCCTGCAACACATAGGCTTTGCCACCCGCCAATGTGCCCAACGTGGCCGCATGTGCCTGCGTCCGCGCGCCTGACCGGCAGTGAAAAATGACGTCGCCGTCTTCAAGTTTTGCAACACCTGATTTTACCTGGCTGGCGGGAACACATTTGGCCCCGGCAATCCGCTCGCGCGCATGTTCATCGCGCTCACGCACATCAACCAACCGCGTACCGCGGTCTATCATCAGCTTGGCGTCTTCAGGGGTAAGCGGGTGGAGTGACATGATCTAGGATCCTTTCTTGGGAGCTGGTCCGCAAAACATCTCGTGCAGAAGAAAGATCAGGCGCTGCACACGCTCGTCGGCAATCCGGTAGAGGATCGTCTGCCCCTCCCGCCGCGTTGCCACCATTTCGTCTGCCCGCAGCACAGACAAATGCTGCGACAAGGCCGACTGCGATAGACCGACATCTTCAGCCAGCGCACCCACAGACGCTTCGCCAACTTCGATAAGCCTGCACAGCACCAGCAAGCGCCGCTCATTGGACACAGCTTTGATAAAGCCTGCCGCTTGCGCCGCATTGGCCGCCATCTCGCTGATCTGCGACGCCTTCTTGGGGGCCGCCTTTGAGAGTGTCTGGGTGGTCATGTCGGATCTTTCATATATTAGGTATTGCTAATTTAGATAAAGCTAATATATATGTCAAGCAATTCGGCAATCCCGTGGAGGCACTCATGGCAACGACCCCCAACATTCAGGCATTCTTCGACAAGCAGACAAATACCGTCAGCTATCTGGTGTCGGACCCCGAAACGAACGCTGCTGCCATCATTGACCCGGTGCTCGACTACGATCACGCAGGCGGCAAATACGATACGGCCAGCGCGCAGGGCATTCTCGATGCGGCCGAAAAGAACGGTCTCACCATCCAATGGATTCTGGAAACCCACGCGCATGCGGATCACCTGTCCGCGGCCCCATTCCTCAAATCCAAAACCGGCGCGCCCGTCGGCATCGGCGAACACATCAAGGATGTGCAACACATCTTTGGCCCGGTGTTTGATGCAAGTGATGTGAGCGGCACCGGTGCCGAGTTCGACCACCTGTTTGCAGAAGGCGACAGCTTCCAGATTGGAAACCTGAACGCCTCTGTGATCCACACGCCGGGCCACACGCCCGCCTGCATTTCCTATCTGATCGGTGACGCAGCATTCGTCGGCGATACATTGTTCATGCC
Source organism: uncultured Parvibaculaceae bacterium (assembly GCA_964511745.1). GTDB lineage: Bacteria > Pseudomonadota > Alphaproteobacteria > CGMCC-115125 > CGMCC-115125 > Pyruvatibacter. The sequence goes on along the minus strand of CAZEHX010000022.1, from coordinate 629 downwards.
CGACTACGGCACCGCCCGCGCCGACTTCCCCGGCGGGGATGCAAACACCCTGTTCCGCTCAATTCAAAAGGTTCTGTCGCTGCCGCCGGAAACCCGCATCTTTGTGTGCCACGACTATTTGCCCAGCGAAGGCCGCAAGGCGCATGCGTGGGAAACAACCGTTAAGGCGCAGCGTGACGCCAACGTCCATGTGCATGAGGGCGTCACTGAGAACGACTTCGTCGCCATGCGCAAGAAGCGCGACAAGTCCCTCGCCGCGCCCACATTGCTGTTACCATCAGTACAGGTAAACATCCGCGCCGGCCATTTGCCGCCCGCGTCTCCCAACGGCACGCACTATCTGCGCATACCGGTGCAGCCCAAGGCCTAGCGCAGACAATCATCCGGCTACGGATAAACAGCCAATGTCTGTTCACTGAGCGCTGCGGCATGGCCTTCAGGGGTCCACAACGTAGTAACGTGATGACCATACCCATCGCGCAGGGACGTGAGCCGTGTGTGGATCAGCCACCACCCGCCCTCATCAACCGGTGCCGGCGGTTCAAACAGCGAAACCGACCAGGCAACCGTGCTGGACTTGGCAGGCCCGGGCATGACCGCAATGGCCGGAGACGGAATTGCATCGGAGA
>CAZEHX010000021.1:0-34622 GCA_964511745.1 uncultured Parvibaculaceae bacterium | reverse complement strand
TTACGAGACCATGCAGGACAATGTGCAGCGGCTGGAACAAATGAAAGATGCCGGCGGCAAGCCGCTTGAGATCATTCATGTGCCGCAGCCCGAGCAACGGATACATGATGATGGGCGCATCATGCCGTTGTCCTACATCAATTTTTATATCGCCAATGACGCGGTCATTGTTCCAGCCTATGGCGATCCCGCGGATGATGAGGCAGCCGGGATTATTGCCTCGGCGTTTCCCGGACGGGCCTGCGTACAGGTCGCAGCACTGGACATCGCGCGCGGAGGCGGTGTCATTCACTGCATCACCCAGCAGCAACCTGAAGGCGATCCGGTATCGCCGTAAGGCCTATTCGGCAGCCTGGAAGGACCGAACCAATGTCGGCGATGCGGCGCGGCGGCGCTTGTCGTGATACATGGCAACGTCCGCCATATGCATCACCTGGTCAGCGGAAGAATTGCTGTCATAGGGCGCAATGCCGAAACTTGCCTTGAGAGGAAAGTTGCTGTGATTGACCTTGGCGGTCGCCGCATTGAGGTCGGCCTTGAGCTGGATGGCCCGGTGCCGGGCGGGACCAAGATCGCCATTGACCATCAGGATCGCGAATTCATCGCCGCCCATGCGGGCGAGATAATCCGTGGTCCGCACACGCTTTGACAGGAAGTCCGCCACATGGCGCAGCAATGCGTCGCCGGTGGCGTGGCCATAGGTGTCATTCACGGGCTTGAAGCCGTCGAGATCAATAGCCACAAACAGGCCCTGTTCATTATGCCGATGGGCATTGCCCAAGGCGCGCTGGAGTGCATCGCCAAAGCCGCGGCGGTTGAGCAATCCGGTGAGTTCGTCGGTCATCGAGAGAGTTTCAAGCTGAGCAATGCGGGTCTGCTGCTCGGAAATGGTCTGCTGTGCCTCAGCCGCGAAGGCGAGGGCTTTTTCCAACAGCTCCCGGGTTTCCGGCGGCATTTTCTGAGTGGGCTTGCTGATACGCGCAAGCACACTGAGAGTGTCGTCGCGCATGCCTAAATCAGGGACCGGCGCTGCGACGCCTGAAGGTGTGAGAGCGTGATACATGGCTCGCTTACTCCTGTTCTCGGTACTGTCTCATGCCCCGCGGTGCCTGTTGACACTTTGGGGATCAAGCCAGAAGCAGCAAGGTGCGTGCCTTATTCTGTTAAGCAGGAAACTGAGGGCTGGTATATGATTCTGGCGGCCGTCATTAACCATTTGCCGCGCCGACCAGGGTAATCCTGCCCGGCAACACGGCAGATATTGCCGGTTAGTCAAATGCGCCGCGGAGCGCTAAGTTGGGTTCATGTTGAAGTCTAGAAAGATGATTGCGCGGCTTGTTGCGGGCAGTATTGCTGCGACTGCCGCAGGTGTTACGCCGCTATTGGCGGCGGGGCCTCTTGCGCCGTACCGGGCTGTCTACGTCATGAAACTGGTGGGGACGGACGAGGGTTCCGACATTTCTTCCGTCAGCGGACGGCTGGTGATCGAATGGCAGGGCTCGGCATGCGAGGGCTATGTCACCAATCAGCGCATCGTCAACCGGATGGGCAGCAAGCAGGGCGATGACTTTGTCAGCGACTTTCGGGTTAGTTCCTGGGAATCCGCTGATGGCAACGATTTCACTTTCTCCATGACCCACTATGTGAATGGCGGTGTGGTCGAGGAAATTGAAGGCGATGCGGAACGCAGCGCGGATGGTGCCGTGGCGCATATTTCAAAGCCCGAACGCCACGAATTGAGTTTGCCGCGCGATGTGGTGTTTCCCACCGAACAGATCAGGCAGCTGCTGGCTGCGGGGCAGGCCGGGAAGACGGTTTTAAACGCTGCGGTGTTCGACGGGTCTGAAACCCAGCATCATTTTGCCACCACCACGTTTTTTGGCGACAAGGGCACGGGCGCGCCCGCAGATGATGAGGCCAAGCCCGGTGCAGCGCTCGCGAAGCTTGATTACTGGCCGGTGCAGGTGAGCTACTTCAATCCCACGGACAATTCCGGTCTGCCGGATTATGAGGTGGCGTTCCGGTTTTATGAGAACGGCGTCTCAAGTGGGCTGGTGATGGATTATGGCGATCTGGTGATCGGCGCTGATCTGGTGGATCTGCAATTGCTGCCGGTGCCTGACTGCTAGACTTGCTCCGGGTCAGCGGGGTGCGGGCTTGATGCCGCGGCCCTTGTCAATGATGTCCTTGCCGAATTTCTCCCGCACTTTGTCCACGGCATGTTCGGCGGCGGCGCGCCGCTTTGCATCGGGATCGAGCAGGTCACCGATCTGGGCGCCATGGGCGGTTACGAGGCTTGAAACGCCGATGCCCAGCAGGCGATAGGCGGTGCCGTTGGCTTCGGGCTTCAGAAGTTTTTGCCCGGCGCGGTAGATGACGTCGGCCAACTGCGCGGGTTCGCTCAAGGTGAGGTTGCGGGTGCGGGTTTTGAAATCTTTCGTCTTGAGCTTGAGGACGATGGTCTGGCCGGAAAGGTCGGCGGCCTTGCACCGGGTCGCCACCTTGTCGGCGAGCCGCCACATGACGCCTTCCAGCTCGTCATAGTTCGAGATGTCTTCGTTGAAGGTGGTTTCGGCACTGATGCTTTTGGTTTCGCGCACCGGCTTCACCTCGCGCGTATCTTCTCCGCGGGAGAGCCGGGCAAGGCGCAGGCCCAACTGGCCATAGCGGGCCATCAGGTCGCGCTCATCGGCCTTTTGCAGGTCCGCAATCATTGTGATGCCGTCGGCCTCAAGCTTGCGACGCATGGCTTTGCCGACGCCCCAGATCTTGCCCACATGCATGGCGGCCAATGTCGCCAATGTTTCTTCCCTGCCGATGACAGAGAAACCGCGCGGCTTGTCGAGATCAGAAGCAAGTTTGGCGAGAAACTTGTTGTGGCTGAGGCCGACGGAGACGGTGATGCCGATCTCTTCCTCGATGCGCAGCACAAGCCGCATCAAGGTTTCAGCCGGGCTCATGCGGTGCAGGCGTTCGGTGCCTGAGAGATCAAGAAAGGCCTCGTCTATGGAAATCGGCTCCACCAGCGGGGTGACGTCGCGCATGAGTTCGCGGACCTGTTTGCCGGCCTTCGCGTATTTTTCCATCTGCGGTCTGACGACGACGGCGTTGGGGCAGGCTTTTAGCGCCTTGAACATCGGCATGGCGGAACCGACGCCGTAGGTGCGGGCGATGTAGCAGGCGGTGGAGACGACACCGCGTCTGCCGCCGCCGATGATGACCGGCTTATCACGCAGTTCGGGATTGTCACGTTTCTCAATGGCGGCATAGAAAGCGTCGCAATCTATATGGGCCATTGACAGGCTGGTGAGTTCATCGTGACGGGCGATGCGGGGTGATCCGCATGCTGAACAGCGCCGCGCTGTGCCGGTTGCCGATGTAAAGCAGTCACGGCAAATGGCTTGGCGGGTGCCGGTCACATAAGCACCTTGTCGGCGGGCCAGAGCCATGCGGCTCCCCGGACGCCGCTTGAGGCACCGTGTTTGTTTTTGAGGATGGGCGTGACGACCGTGTCTGAGAATACATAGCGCGGCAGACGCTGCGCGACCTGCGGATAGATGTGATCCAGATCGCTCAATCCACCGCCGAGCACGATGGCGTGCGGGTCAATAATGTTGATGACGGTTGAAAGGGCGCGGGCCAGCCTGTCCGTATGGCGGTCGAGGGTTGCCTTGGCGGCTTCGTGCCCTCCCTCAGCCGCAGCGACAATATCTTCGGGTGCCAGGCTGTGGCCGGTTTCGCGGGTATGGTCGGCGGCAAGCGCGGGGCCGGAGCACCAGGCTTCGATGCAGCCATGTTTGCCGCAATAGCATTGCGGGCCGGGGAATTCGTCCGCCTGCATCCATGGCAGGGGGGTGTGCCCCCATTCGCCTGAGATGGCATTGGGGCCTTCAACCAATTGGCCGTTGACGACAAGGCCGCCGCCGACACCGGTGCCAAGGATGACGCCGAACACTGTTTTGTAGCCGGCTGCTGCGCCATCCGATGCTTCGGAAAGGGCGAAGCAGTCCGCATCATTGGCAAAGCGCAGGCGCGGGCCGAGGCGGGCTTCGAGATGTTGTGCGACCGGCTCGCCGATTAACCATGTGGAATTTGAATTTTTGACCAGCGACGTTGCAGGCGAAATGGCACCGGGCATGCCGATGCCGACAGGGCAGGTGCGGCCGGCCATTTCATCCAGCCGCGTGACCAGCGACACCAGCATGTCGAGATTGGCGGGGTAGTCCTCTGCGGGCGTTTTGGTGCGCAGGCGCGTTACTTCCTCACCTTCCGGGGTGATGAGGATTGCTTCGGTCTTGGTGCCGCCGAGATCTATGCCGATGCGCATTTGAACCTGCCTTGTATGTCTAAGGTGCCGCTTTTGTGGGCTTTGATGCGGTCGGCGATATGACCTGCTGTATGCGTCCAGTCGCCGGAGCTTAAATGCGGTGCCTCGGGGCTGGGGACCATTTTGCGCAGGCGCGGGTCGGCAACGAAATGGATGAGATGAACGTCATCGACGGCTTCATGCACCGACTGGAGATTGTGCGGCAGGTCATCCAGGAAGAAGACCGGCTGGCCGCCTTTGGCTGCCAGTGCTGCCATGGCGGGGCCTTTGAGGCCGGCATTGGCGACCAGTGGATAGGGCATGCCGCCGGCGGCAAGTGACTGGGCGCGGGCATCCGCCTGGGCAAAGGGAATGTTGGAGAGGATGACGATCTGGGCGTGAGGGTTAAGGGCTTCCAGCGCGGCGGCGGCGCCGGCGACCGGCTCGAGCTTGTGGGTCTCGGCTTCGAAGAATTCGCCCAGAAGATCCCGCATGTCTTCGGGTGCAACGACAGCGCCGGTCTCGCGGTGGCGGACATTGCCGGTGATTGCGAAGCTCTTGAGGGTGATCTCGTAGCCACGCCGATGAAGATAAGCTTCCAGCCCGGCCATGAACTGGAACAGCACTTCATCCGCGTCCGACACGATGAGTGGGCGGGCGGTGTCCAGCGTCAGGGCGGCGATCTGGTCGGCGGTTGCTGGGGATAGGTCGAGGGTGGAGGAAGCGGTCATCTGTGTGTCAGGTCCAATCGGGCGTTGGGCGGGAGCCGGCAAGGGTGCGATGGGCGCGGGCGGGGGCGTCGTCAGGGCATTGGGCTTCGCCGGTGAAGGCCAGCAGCAGGGCTTCGTTGCCCAACAAATAGTCAAGAATAGCAGCAAGACCATCCGGGGATGTGGCCAGTGCGCGCAAATCCGAGGGGTCAGTGCCGGTCATCCGCAGGAAGCCTTCAATGCGTGCACCATCCTCGACCAGAAATGTCAGCACCTGCAGCGCCAGAATCTGAGCGTCTTCACTATTCAAAACCGCGAAATTCCTTGTGTTGGGGCACCAAAATGCCGGTGTGAAACGGCAATGCTTAAACAGTGCCTTAAGCCTTTTAGCGCAAGGTTGCCATGCGAGGGGGGCCGGATTGGCGTGGCTGCCCGATATTGACCTGAAGATAGGCCCAATATCGGGGAAAACGCAGGTTAACCGGCAGAATTTTGTGACGATGGCCCGTTCAGGCCAAGTGCAGTGAGCGCCCTATACGGCCGCTGCTGCGGGAGAGACCAGGATGTCTAAGCGCGTTTTGATCGTTGAGGATAATGAGCTGAACATGAAGCTCTTTCATGACCTCCTCGACGCCCACGGCTATGAAACTCTTCAGACGCGTGACGGCATGGAGGCGCTGGAACTGGCGCGGTCCGAGCGTCCCGACCTGATTTTGATGGATATCCAGCTGCCGGAAGTGTCCGGCCTTGAAGTCACCAAATGGCTGAAAGAAGACGACAGCCTGCGCTCGATCCCGGTCGTCGCGGTCACCGCCTTCGCCATGAAGGGCGACGAGGAAAAGATCCGCCAAGGCGGGTGCGAAGCCTATATCGCCAAACCGATTTCCGTAGCCCAGTTCATGGAAACCGTTCAGCGGTTCCTCGATTAGCGGTTGCTGGCAGGAGTATTTTCATGACGGCGCGCGTTCTGGTGGTCGACGACATTCCCGCCAATGTTAAGCTTCTCGAAGCAAAGCTGACGGCTGAGTATTTTGACGTATCCACCGCTTTCAACGGACAGGAAGCGCTCGCCGCTGCCATGAGTGAAAAGCCCGATATCATCCTGCTTGATGTGATGATGCCGGAAATGGACGGCTTTGAAGTCTGCCGCCGACTCAAATCGCGTCCCGAAACCCAGCATGTGCCTGTCATCATGGTGACAGCGCTCGACCAGCCAACCGACCGGGTGACCGGCTGGAGGCGGGGGCTGATGATTTTCTGACCAAGCCGGTTGATGACATTGCGCTGATGGCGCGGGTGCGCAGTCTGGTGCGGCTGAAGCTGATGACCGATGAGCTGCGCATGCGCGAGGCCACCGGCGATCGTCTTGGCTTGATGGATGATGCCGAAGCGCTGCATCGCGCCGGCGCTGGCATGGGCCGTATTTTGGTGGTGGAGGACCGTGAAACATCGGCCCGCCGGATCGCCGAAAGCCTGCGTGAGCAAAACAAGGTGACGATCGAAACCGATGCCCGAGAAGCACTGGTGCGGGTGAGTGGCGAGGAATATGACCTTGTGGTGGTCAGCCTGTCGCTTGAGCGCTCGGATGGCCTGCGGTTCTGCTCGCATCTGCGCTCCGAGGAACGCACGCGCAATACGCCGATATTGGCCATTGTTGAAAATGGCGACACCACGCGGCTGGTGCGGGCGCTTGATATGGGCGTCAACGATTATCTGATGCGGCCGGTGGATCGCAATGAGCTGACGGCGCGGGTGCGCACCCAGCTCAAGCGCAAGCGCTATCAAGATGTGCTGCGGCAGAACCTGCAGCTGAGCCTTGAAATGGCGATCACCGATCCGCTGACCAATCTCTACAATCGCCGGTATATGGAAAGCCATCTGGGGACGCTGGTGCAGCGTGCCTCGGACCGGGGCAAGCCCATTTCGCTGCTGATCGTGGATATCGACTTCTTCAAATCGGTGAACGACACCCACGGGCATGATGTGGGGGACGACGTGCTGCGCGAATTCGGCGAGCGTCTGGCCCGCAGTGTGCGCGGGATCGACCTTGCCTGCCGCTATGGCGGCGAGGAGTTCGTTGTGGTGATGCCGGATACCGATGTGGCTTTTGCCTATAACGTGGCAGAGCGGCTGCGGCAGGAAATTGCCAATGAACCCTTCAAGGTTAACTGTGACGTGCAAACGCTTGATATTACTGCATCAATTGGCGTTACGTCTTTGCTGGGGCCGACTGACAGTGTCGATCGGTTCTTAAAGCGGGCGGACCAGGCGCTGTATCGTGCCAAGCGCGAAGGTCGCAACCGGGTGGTCTCCGAAGCCGCGTAGGCACGCTGGTCGTCTTCCCGCACCCGAAAGGGCGCTGTTGGCGCGATGCGAAAAAGCAAAGCAATTACATGAGGAACTATGGTTAACACCATAAAACTCATGGGAAATATTTTTCTGACATCCATTAAATTGTTGCCTGTCCGGTGCGTGGTGATACGCTTCGCGCCGCAGGTATCTTTTTGGGGGAGAGACCTGCACAGCGCCGGGAATGGCGGGATGGGGATCCTGACTTTTCCAGCTTGCGACCCGGCCTCTTTGAGGTTGTCGCGGGCAATTGGCCGCTAAATCGGGGGGCGTCTTCCTTCTGACGAAGGACCGCCGTTCTGGGCTGTCTTGCTGCTTTGTCCGGTGCTGCCGCATTGCCCGGACGTGAATTGGCAGGGCGACCTGGCTTTTGAAGTTCCGGGGTCGGATAGGCCTCTTTTTGAGCCCGGAAACGACTGAAAGCCAGGCCACAAAGCCCAGCACCGCAGACTTCGCCGGACCCAGCCGCATCTGGTCCGGTGACGTGTGGTGCAACTATCAGCCGGGGAGGGCTTGTCTCTCTCCGGCTGCCCGGTTTCGCAGACACCTGCATTTCAAATCAGGCAACAAAAAAGCGCCGCATCCAAGAGGAGCAGCGCTATTTCGTGTTCGGTGATCTTAACAGGCAGGCGCAGGTGTGCGCCGGGAATGCCTATTTGATCTTTGCTTCCTTGAATTCCACATGCTTGCGCACGACCGGGTCATACTTCCGGACGACCATTTTGTCGGTCATGGTGCGGGCATTCTTCTTGGCCACGTAGAAATAGCCGGTGTCGGCTGTGCTCTGAAGCTTGATCTTGATTGTTGTTGGCTTAGCCATTTGCCAGGTCCTGCAGAAAATTGATGGGCCGGACGCACAAATGCGCGAGGCGAAGGCGGCAACCTAATGATCAGGCGGGTCCTGTCAAGTCGGTTCGGCCGGGATTGCTCAAATGCCTCAGTTCTGCGCTGTATCCGGCGGTAATGCGGGGCCAGCTGTGCGCCTGCGGACAAGCGTTAAAACCAGTCCAAACAAGGCAATTGCGGCCAAAGACACGGTCAAACCGTCGGGATTATTGATGTCCATGGCGGTGCCTCCGGCCAGCGGGCCGATCAGTGCGCCAAGCGAATACATGACCACGAAAGCGGCATTTGCAGCAGCCAGATCAGCACCACGGAATCGCTGGCCGAGCAGCGCCAGCCCGACCGTATAGAGGCCGACAACGACCCCGCCATAGATGAACAGGACGGGATACAGGAACATGGGCTCGCCTGTGGTCCACGGCAGCAGCAGCGGGCCGATGACGCCGATGCCGGCGCACCCTGCCAGCACGTAGCGGCGATCAAACCTGTCGGCCAGATAGCCGATCGGGAATTGCAGGGCGACATTGCCTGCCGCGAAGACGGACAAAACAAGGGCCGCGACTTGGGTGGTCGCACCTGTGCGCACCGAATAAACCGGCAGCAGGTTGAACACCTGGGTCTCGATGGCGCCGTAAGCCAGCGCTGCGAAAGTGGCGGCGGGGGCGACCATGATGAAGGCCCACATGCTGCGGGTCGGCTTTTCGGTGATAGAGGGCATCAGGCCGCGGGCGAATTGCAGGGGAATGATCGCCAGCATGGTCATGGCAGCGGTGATGAAGAAGGGCGTTGGCCCGTCGGTTCCCACCATCAGCAGGATGACCGGACCCAGTGCAAAGGAGCCTGCGAAGATGGTGGCGTAAAGCCCGATGGCACGGCCACGGGTGCGGTCATCGGCAAGCTGGTTGATCCATATCTCGCTGACGATGAACAGGCCAGCCAGGGCGCAGGACGCGATGAAGCGCAGCGGGAACCACATCCAGATATCTGTGAAGACCACATAGCCGAGCGTGCTGAGGGTGGCGACGACGATGCAGGCAATGAGGAACGGCATCATCTGCATATGCCGCAGGATGCGCGGCACCAGTGGCGTGAAAATCAGATGAGAGACGCCGACCATTGCAGTGTTGGCGCCGATCATTGTTGCTGTGGCACCCATGGCGTCCATGCGCAGGGCCAGCAATGGCAGGGTGGCGCCAAGGCCGATGCCGACGGCGGCGACACAGGCCATGGCAGCAGCCATAGAGCGGCGGCGCTGCTGGGATGTAAGCGCGTGGGTGTCGGCGCTGACATAGGGCTCGTTCACTTGGGCTCAGTCCTTGTAGGACAGGATGGGTTTGCCGGAACGATAGCGCCAGAACGCGACGGGGCCATCAAGCGATCCGTTCTGGGTGCGGGTGCCGATTTCGCCGAGCACGAATTCGGTGACGTCGATCACCGGCAGTTTCTTGGCGTCGTCGAGGGGATACCAGGCAAGATCGAGCAATTCGCCTGAGCCTTGAATGGTGCCCGACACTGCCGGGTTATGGGTCGCAAAGAAACGGGCGTGAAAACGGATCGGGCTGTTGGTGGGGGTGATGGCGCGGGCCAGCAGCTTTAGTGATCGCGCGTCGGGTACCAGCTGGCGTTCGCGGAACGTGTCCCAGGTGCTGGCGGATTTGCCGGTGGCCGCATGGCCAAGATGACCGGGGCAGGCGAGCAGCAGGCCGGTCTCTTCAAATGTCTCGCGGATTGCGGCTGCTTCCAGCGCGCGGGTCGCGGGCGTTGCGCGGCTTGTGTCCGACTGCGCTGTTGTGACCAGCCTGTCGTCCGGGTCCAGCTTGCCGCCGGGAAAGACAAAGGCATCGGGGATGAAGGCGTGGCGTGAATGCCGGCGGCCCATCAGGACTTCGACACCGTCTGCGGCATCGCGCAGCAGGACGAGGCTGGCGGCGTCACGGGGTTTGACGGCGGTGGGGGGAGGCTGGAGTTGTGTGGCCATTATTCAATCGCGTCTTCGATGGGTTTGGCGCCACGGAAATAGATGAAAGGAATTGGGCGGCGCACGGCGTCTCGCGGTGAGGCGATGCGGGTTTCTATTTCCGACAGGACCTTGCGGGTGATGTTGGGCAGATCAAGCTCAGCTGCATCGCGGATGGTCAGCCAGTGCAGGTCCAGCAGCTCACCGGATGCACCGGCAGTGTCGTGCATGTCGCTGAGGATGTTGGTGGCATCACCGATGAAGAAGCGCGTATCGAACCGGCGGTTGCGGTAGGGCGGCGTGATGGCGCGGGCGACGAACTCAAACTTTGAAAGGTCGGGCAGTGCGCCCTGCTGGAAATAGGCGTTCCAATCCGAATGGCGGGATTTGGGGGGCGGGCCGTCATTGGCGGTGCCGACGACGAGGCCGGTTTCCTCGAAGGTCTCACGCACCGCTGCCAGCGCATAGGAGCGGGCGCGGGCCTGTGTCGGTGTGCCGCCGCGCATGCGGTGCATCAATTGCTTTTGAACATTGGGCGCGAGATCACGGGCGGGTGATATGCGGCTGTCGGCCACGTCCACGCGGCCGCCGGGGAACACATATTTGTTCGGCATGAATTTATGCCCGGCATGGCGTTTGCCCATGAGAATGCGCGGCGCGTTATCGTCATGGCGCACAAGAATCAGCGTTGCCGCGTCCTTGGGCCGGACGGCGGGTGCTTTTTCCTCACGGTATTCGCTGGGGCGCATATAGGCGGGATCGAACGGAGGTGAACCCGGTTTGGTCGTCTTCTGGTTTTTTGTCATGTCGCCGGGGACGATGCCCCTAAGGAGCGATTGAGTCCATAGATGTTGTGCCCGGGACCACATCATCGTCACCTGCGAAGCCATGCATCCGCAGCGCCCACTGCAGGCCCACAAGAGCGCCCTTGATGGGGGGCAGCAGGGCCATGCAGGTGAACAGCGTCAGGGGCAACCACATGGCCATATGTATCCAGATGGCCGGTGCCCAGTATCTCTCCACCAGAATCATCAGCGGAATGATGACGTGGCCGGAAATGAAAATCGTGAAATAGGGCGGGGCATCGTCGGCGCGGTGATGATGCAGCTCCTGACCGCAATGGGCGCACGACTCAACAACCTTAAGATAGGCCCTGAAGATGCGGCCTTCACCGCAATTTGGGCATTTTCCCAAGGCACCGCGGACCATAGCGGGCCATACGCGGCGGGCGGCCGCCGGGGCTGGTGTGGGTGCAGGTTGCGGCGCGGCGGTTTTAAACGCGTCGCCGGGGTCATTACAGGGTGATGAGTAAAGCTCAATGTCCATGCAGCATCATGTGGTCGACGGCGGCTTCATCACAAGGCGTCTGATTGCCGCATTCATAACCGCAAGGTTTTTGCTGGTTTAGCGGCGGCGCGTGGTGGGTTTGCGTTTGCCTGAGCGCGGCCCTGAGCGGGACGGCTGGCGACCGCGGGGGCCACCTTTGTTTGTGGAATTACTGCGATCCTGCCGGGCGCGTTTTTGTTCGGCACTGCTGGCCGGGCGGCCACCTTCGATCAATTCAAACCGCATGCCGCCCTTCAGTGGTGCCACTTCTTCCAGCCGCACGGTCACGGGCTCGCCGAGGCGATACATCGTGCCGGTGCGTTCGCCGATGAGGGCGTGCTGGGTTTCGGAGTGGTGGTAGTAGTCGCCCTTGAGCGAGGACACGGTGACAAGCCCGTCGGCACCGGTTTCATGCAGGCGCACGAACAGGCCAAAGCGGGTGACGCCTGAAATGCGGGCGGTGAATTCGCTGCCCACCTTGTTGGCGAGGAACTGGGCGAGATAGCGGTCATTGCTGGCGCGCTCGGCAGCCATGGCACGGCGCTCAGTGGAAGATATGTGTTGGGCGATCTCCGCAAGGCTTTCTGCTTCGTCCGTACTCAGACCATCTTTTGCGGTGTTGGGCGCAAGGCCAAGAGCCTTGATGAGCGAGCGATGGACGATCAGGTCGGCGTAGCGACGGATCGGTGAGGTGAAGTGGGCGTAGCGCTGCAGGTTCAGCCCGAAGTGACCGATATTGTCCGGGTTGTATTCTGCCTGCGCCATGGAGCGCAGCACGACTTCGCTGACCATATCGGCCTGATCTGTGCCGGCCGCCGTTTTGAGAATGCGGTTGAGGTGGCCCGGCTTGATGACGGCGCCGCGCGGCAGGGACATGTCCAGCGTCTGCAGGAACTCGGTCAGGCCGGTGACTTTCTCCGGCGCCGGCGCGTCATGGATGCGGTAGATCACGGGTGCCTTTTGGGCTTCCAGTGTTTCAGCAGCGCAGACATTGGCTTCAATCATGAAGGCTTCGATGAGGCGCATGGAGTCGAGGCGCTCGACTTCTCTGATATGCGCGATCTTGCCATCGTCGCCCATGACGATCTTGCGTTCGGGCAGGTCCAGATCAAGGGGCTGACGTTTGGCGCGGGCTTTGAGCAAGGCTGCGTAAGCATCATAGAGCGGCTTGATGACCTGCTCTGCAATTGGGCCTGTGGGGCCACCTTCTTCGCCGTCCTGTGCTGCCTGCGCCTGTTGGTAGGATAGCTTGGCTGCGGACTTCATGATGGCGCGCATGAATTCGTGACTGCGTTTGTTGCCGTCCTTGTCGAACACCATGCGCACGGCGAGGCAGGGGCGGTCCTTGGCCTCGACCAGCGAGCACAGATCATTTGAGATGCGCTCGGGCAGCATGGGCACTACGCGATCAGGGAAGTAGCAGGAGTTGCCACGCTTCTGGGCGTCTTTGTCCAGCGCCGAGCCGGGGCGGACATAGCCCGCCACATCCGCAATCGCGACGATGACCTGATAGCCGCCCTGGTTTTTCGGGTCGTCGTCTTCGGCGGCCCACACGGCGTCGTCGTGGTCGCGGGCGTCCGCCGGGTCGATGGTGATCAGGGGGATATCGCGCAGGTCCGTGCGGCCGCGTGCGGTCGCAGGCTTGGCGGCTTCGGCCTCAGCGACGGCGGCGGGGTCAAACTCAACCGGGATGCCCTGTTCGTGCACGGCGATAAGGCTGATGGCGTGGGCGCCGTCCATGCTGCCGATGGATTTGGTGACGCGGGCGCGGCGGGGGCCATGTTGGCTGGCGGAGACGATTTCGGCTTCCACGAGCTCATCGATTTTTGCATCCGCGATGTCGCTGGCAGCAATTTCATAGTCGCCGCGTTCGCGCTTATCGACGGGCTCGAGGGTCCAGTTTTTGCCGGGGCCTTTGCGCAGCACACCGATAAGGGCCTTGGCACCTACGCCCATCTTCTTGATGACGCGCGCTTCGTAGTCGAAGTCTTCGGTGGCCTTGTTGAGGCGGGCGAGCACGCGGTCGCCGACACCGAAGCTTGCGGGGTCCTTGTGGCCCGACGGGGCGAGCACGATGGTGGGTGGCTCTTCTTCTGACGTCCAGTTGGCGGGCTTGGCCAGCAGTTCGCCATCAGCGTCGCGATCGACAATATCGATGACGCCGACCGGTGGCAGCTCACCTGCGCGGGTGAATTTCTTCTTGTCACCGCGATCCAGCAGGCCTTCTTCTTCCATCGAGCGCAGCAGGCCCTTGAGCGCTACGCGTTGCGGGCCCTGGATGCGGAAGGCGCGGGCAATTTCGCGCTTGCCCGGGGTGCCCTGATAGGTTGCAAGAAACTCCAGCACCTGATCGCGGGTCGGCAGGAACTTATCCGACGAGGCCTTGGCTTTGCCGCGTTTAGCCGGGCGTTTCTTTGCAGGCTTTTTGGGGCTGGAGGTGCCGGGCTGTTTTGCCACTTACGATGCGTCCGTATCTGAATCTGTTTCCGCTTTGGTTGCGGTCTTGGCTTTTGCCTTGGTTTTTGTCTTAGCCTTGGCTTTGGTTTTCGCTTTGGCTTTGGTCTTTGCCTTCGCCTTGGTCTTCGTTTTTGCCTTGGCTTTGGTTTTTGTTTTCGCCTTGGATTTTGCCTTGGGCTTCTTGCCGCCCTTGGCAGCTTTTTCCGCTACCAGTTCGACGGCGCGCTCAAGGGTGAGGTCGTCAACAGGAAGGCTCTTGGGCAGGGTGGCGTTGATCTTACCGTGTTTGATATAGGCGCCATAGCGGCCATCCAATACCTGCACCGGTCCGCCTTCGGACGGATGCTCGCCGAGTTCCTTGAGCACAGTTGCCTGGCCACGGCGATTGCCGCCGCGCAGGGCTTTTTGGGCGATGGCATCGACGGCGCGGTTGATACCGACGGAGAACACTTCCTCGACGCTATCCAGATTGGCGTATTTGCCGTCATGTAGGACGAAGGGGCCGTAGCGGCCAAGGCCGGCGGTGATCATCTTGCCGGTCTCGGGATGTTCGCCAACGTCACGGGGCAGCGACAGGAGCTTGAGCGCGTAGTCGAAATCGACGTCCGCCGGGCTCATGCCCTTGGGGATGCCGGAGCGTTTCGGCTTTTCGTTTTCTTCGGTCTTTTCACCAAGCTGGATGTAGGGGCCGAAGCGGCCGGTCTTGATATTGACGGGGAGGCCTGTCTCCGGGTCGATGCCCAGTTCCTTGTCGCCGGCTGCGGCCTGCTCGGCTTCCGAGCCTGCCATCGGGCGGGTGAACTTGCATTCTGGATAGTTCGAGCAACCGATGAACGCACCGTAGCGACCGGTCTTGATCGACAACTGGCCTTCGCCACAGGTCGGGCACTGGCGCGGCGGCGTGCCGTCTTCGCGTTCCGGGAACACGTGGGGGCCGAGCACATCATTGAGTACATCGAGCACTTCGGTGATGCGCAGTTCCTTGGTGTCATCCACCGCGGCGATGAAATCTTTCCAGAAGTCACGCAGCACTTCGCGCCAATCGAGTTCGCCGGCGGAAACGGCATCGAGCTTTTCTTCAAGGCCTGCAGTGAATTCATACTGCACGTAGCGGCTGAAGAAGTTTTCAAGGAAGGCCGTAACGACGCGGCCTTTGTCTTCCGGGATGAAGCGGTTGCGGTCCATGCGCACATATTCGCGGTCGCGCAGGGTGCCAAGTGTCGATGCATATGTGGACGGGCGGCCGATGCCGAGCTCTTCCATTCGGCGCACCAGCGACGCTTCAGTGAAGCGCGGCGGTGGCTCGGTGAAATGCTGGTCCGCATTGACCGTGACGGTCTTGGGCGTTTCGCCTTGCGACAGTTTCGGGAGGCGGTTTGCATCCTCGTCGCCCTCGGAGTCGTCCACGCCTTCCTGATAGAGCGTAAGGAAGCCGTCGAACACCAAGACGGAGCCGTTGGCACGCATGCCAACATTGCCGTCACCATTGGTCATTTCAACGGTGGTGCGCTCGAAGGTGGCGCTTTCCATCTGGCTGGCCAGTGCGCGCTTCCACACGAGTTCATAGAGCTTGAGCTGCTCGTCGCTGACATAGCGCGCCACATCCTGCGGCGTGCGCGACAGGTCGGTCGGGCGGATGGCTTCGTGGGCCTCCTGCGCATTCTTGGCTTTGGTGCGGTAGATGCGCGGTTGGTCCGGCAGATAGTTGCGGCCGAACTGCGCGGCGATGGCATCACGCGCATCATCAATCGCTTCGGGCGTCATCTGCACGCCGTCGGTTCGCATATAGGTGATGAGACCGACTGTCTCGCCGCCGATGTCTTCACCTTCATAAAGGCGCTGGGCCACCTGCATGGTGCGGCTGGCATTGAATCCAAGTTTGCGAGATGCCTCCTGCTGCAGGGTGGAAGTTGTGAAGGGGGCCGGCGGATTGCGCTTGGCGGGCTTTGCCTCGACCGAGGCGATGCGCAGGGATGATGCCTTAACGGCACTTTCGGCTTCGCGGGCCAGCGCTTCGGTGTTCAGGTCGAATTTGTCGAGCTTCTTGCCGTTGAAAGAGACGAGACGTGCATTGAAGGCGTCGCCGTCATTGTTGTGGAGACCGGCATCAATCGTCCAGTATTCGCGCGGCTTGAAGGCGTCGATTTCCATTTCGCGGGATACGATGAGACGCAGGGCCACGGACTGAACGCGGCCTGCTGAGCGCGAGCCGGGCAATTTGCGCCACAGGACCGGCGACAGGTTGAAGCCGACGAGATAGTCCAAAGCGCGGCGGGCCTTGTAGGCCTCCACCAGGTCATTATCCAGGTCGCGGCCATTTTCCATGGCTTCGAGGATGGATTTCTTGGTGACGGCGTTGAAGACAACCCGCTCGACGGGCATGTCCTTGATGAGCTTCTTTTTCTCCAGCATGTCGAGCACATGCCAGGAAATAGCCTCGCCTTCGCGATCCGGGTCAGTCGCCAGAATGAGCTTATCGGCGCCTTTGACGGCATTTTCGATTTCGCGAATTTGCTTCTTTGAAGAGGGAGAAACCTCCCATTTCATCGCAAAATCATCATCCGGATCGACAGATCCGTCCTTGGGGGGCAGGTCGCGCACATGGCCATAAGAGGCCAGGACCTTGTAGCCGCTACCCAGATATTTGTTGATCGTCTTGGCCTTGGCCGGGGATTCCACAATAACAACGTTGACCACGTAAACCTCGAGCTAGGGCCGGTGTGACGGACTGGGGGCGCCGGAAGACTGTCACGGCGTCAGGGGGCGATTCGTCGCGACAACATGATGTCCGATGCGGCTGAGTGTCAAATAGCCGGACAAGTTACCTTCTGTCACAATTATGAAACGATTTGTGCGGGAATCTTGTGAAATGTGGGAGTTACGCAGCGTAACCCTCATATTCCCGCGGCTTTCTCGTAAAACGTGTGTTGTTAATTTGAGGTCACACCACGTATGACCGCTCCGACTTTGCAGAGCGACCGGGCATGGAAATCGTCAATCGAGATTTAGGTTTTCCATCGGCTTGTGATTGCGCCGGGTCGGCCATGTATAACTACGAAAGCTTAATATTGGTGACGGACAGCAAGTACCCAACTGACTCGGATGATGCGCGGCAGACGGCAGCCTACATCTTCGACATGCTTATCGGTCTGAGTTCAGTGGCCCGTGAAACGGACCTCATGATGTTGGCTTATTTGCTGGAGATGGCGGGCAGCGAAGCCTCGCGCATAGCTGAAGGCGATGGCAGCGGCGGCACAGGCGTCAAAACCAAGGCGCCAAAGTCACCAGCTTAGCCGGCGCTTACCCGGCTGCCGGGGTGGCGCAGGGCGCGCCCGGCGATTTCAAGTTCCATAATGATCCCCAGCACACGCGACACCGGTAACCCGCTGAGGCGGGCAATGTCGTCTATGTCTACGGGGGACGAGCTTAGAAGTTCGGTTACAGCCTTGCGGGCCTGATCATCATTGTAAGCTGCGGTCTCGGGCACACTAGCGGGGTGTGTGTCGGCGGCAGCTGCGAACAGATACGGCTGATCCGGCTCGCTGAAGCGGGCTTCGATCTCATCCAGCACATCTTCGGCAGATTGAACAAGGGTTGCCCCGTTGCGGATCAATTCATTGGTGCCGCGTGCGCGCTGGTCCAGCGGTGAGCCGGGGACGGCAAAGACATCACGCCCTTGTTCCAGCGCAAAGCGGGCGGTGATGAGGGAGCCTGACCGTATGGCTGCTTCAATCACGATCACGCCAGCGGACATGCCGGAAATAAGCCGGTTGCGGCGTGGGAAATACCGGGCAAGGGGTTCAGCCCCAAATGGCATTTCTGTGACCACGGCACCGGATGTGCTGATCTGTGTGTGAAGGTCTTTGTTTTCGCGCGGGTAGATGACATCGATGCCGCCGGCGGTGACGGCGACAGTACCTGTTGCAAGGCTTGCGATATGCGCCTGTGTGTCAATGCCACGGGCAAGGCCGGAGATGATTGTGACGCCCTGGCGGCCAAGCCCTTCAGCCATCATGGCGGCCATCTTGCGGCCGGAGGCTGACGCGTTGCGGGCGCCAACAATACCAATGCTGCGGGCACCGGCTATGGCGGCGTTGCCGAGCACAGTGAGCAATGGCGGCGGGGCTTCGACCTGCGCGAGCAGTGAGGGATAGGCAGGGTCGCCGCAGGGCACCAGCCGGGCGCCATAGGCATGAAGTTTCTCATATTCCTGTTGGGCGTCGTGCAGGCTTGCCAGTTTAAGCTTGCCCCGGCGGCCTGCGCGGCTGGCGATTTCGGGCAAAGCGTGGAGGGCATCTGCCGCAGTGCCGTAGCGGCTCAACAGGTCCCAGAATGTATGAGGGCCGATATTCTGTGAACGGATCAAACGCAGCCAATCAAGCAGATCGGCATCGCTGCCGGGACTTGATATGGCTGCGTGAGGGGTCATGGTGTATCTGCCGCCGCAGGTTCGGATTTCTTTGCTCCGATGCGCGGTTCTTCGCCTGCCACAAGGCGCTTAATGTTGTCGCTGTGGCGGATGAAGATCAGCACCGCGTAAAAAGCTGCGAAGGGAATGACGACCCATTGGCCTGCCAGCCAGAAGAAGACTGGCGACAATGCTGCGGCGACGAGCGCTGCGAGGGATGAATAGCGGGCGATGGCGGCTACAATCAGCCACGTCGCGCAGGCGGCAAGGCCGACGAAGAAATTGAGTGCGAGGGTTAGCCCTAAGAAGGTGGCGACGCCTTTGCCGCCTTTGAACTTCAGCCAAACCGGAAAAATGTGGCCGACGAATGCGCCGGTGCCTGCAAGGACGGCGATGGTGTCCCCGGCAATGTAGCGGGCGATCAATACGGCGATGGCACCCTTGGCGCCATCCGCGAGGAGTGTTGCCAGCGCCACCCAGCGATTGCCGGTGCGCAGCACATTTGTCGCGCCGATATTGCCTGACCCGACCGTGCGGATGTCGCCAAGCCCGGCCATGCGGGTGAACAGCAGGCCGAACGGGATTGAACCGAGCAGATAGCCGCCCAGCAGCGCCAGCGCGTAGAAGGGGCCGGAATATTCAATTGATATGGGGTCGATGAGCATGGGTATCCTCCGGCAACGCTATTTTGCGCGCATTGTCCGGTGTGAGTGGCCTCATGTCACGCTTGAAAAGCGTTATTCTTCAAAGACAATTTTGCCGCCGACAATTGTTTTGACGGCGCGACCCTGGAAGCGGCGGTCTTCGTGGGCAGTATTCTTGGATTTTGATTTGAGGGCGGCAGCATCCACCACCCATGGTTTGTTGATATCGATCAACACGATGTCTGCCGGTGCACCGGCGGCAAGGCGGCCTGCCGGGAGGCCAAGGATATCTGCCGGGCGACAGGTAACGGCGGCGAGGGCCTGGGTCAGCGGCAGTTCTTCATTGTGCACACGCTCAAGGATCACCGGCAGCAGGGTTTCAAGTCCTACGGCACCGTGTGCGGCCTGCTCGAAGGGGCGGCGTTTGGTGTCGGGTGCCTGCGGATCATGACCTGAGACCACGACATCAATGGTGCCGTCGGCCAGACCGTCGATCATGGCGCAGCGGTCGGGTTCGGTGCGCAGCGGCGGGGACAATTTCAGGAAGGTGCGGTATTCGCCGATATCGGTTTCGTTGAGGGACAGGTGATCGGCGCTGACACCGCAGGTGACGGGCAGGCCTTCGCGCTTGGCTTGCCGGATCACGTCCAGCGTTTCGACGCAGGATATCTGGCTTGCATGGTAACGGCCGCCGGTCAGCTCCACGAGGCGCAGGTCACGCTCGACGATGATTGTTTCAGCTTCCGTCGGGATGCCGGGCAGGCCGAGGCGGGTTGAAAGGTCGCCTTCGTTCATGACGCCTGCAGCGGCGAGTGACGGATCTTCCGTATGCTGAACGATCAGAGCGTTGAACAGTTTTGAATATGTCAGCGCGCGGCGCAGCAATTGCGCGTCCATGACAGCCTTGGTGCCGTCTGTGAAGGCGACGGCGCCTGCTTCGGACAGCAGGCCGATTTCGGTCATCTCGTGGCCGTCAAGTCCCTTGGTGAGAGCGGCCATGATCTGCACGTTGACGCGGGCGGTATCGCGGGCCCGGCGCGAGATGAAATCGACAAGCGCGGCGTCGTCGATGATCGGCTGGGTGTTGGGCATGACCACAAAGGTTGTGACGCCGCCTGCGGCTGCCGCTTCACTGGCGCTGGCAAGGCTTTCGCGGTGTTCTTCGCCGGGTTCGCCGGTGAACACACGCATGTCAATCAGGCCGGGCGCGAGGATATGGCCGCCGCAATCGACTGTCTCAATGCCGGACGGGACACCCTGCGCAAAAAGATGCGCGCCGAAATCCATGATCTGTCCATTTTCAACCAGCACCGCGCCGGGCGCATCAAGGTTGGATGCGGGGTCGATCAGGCGGGCGTTTATGAAGGCGGTGCTCATTGACGCTTGCGCCTCACGAATTGGGCAGGTGGCGGGAGAGGGCGTCGAGCACGGCCATGCGGACGGCGACGCCCATTTCGACCTGCTCACGGATAAGGCTGCGGTCGACGTCGTCGGCGACCAGGCTGTCGATCTCGACGCCGCGGTTCATCGGGCCGGGATGCATTACCAGCGCGTCGGGCTTGGCGTGGGCCAGTTTTTCGTAGTCGAGGCCGTAGAGGTGAAAATACTCACGGGTCGAGGGAATGAACGAGCCGGTCATGCGTTCGAGTTGCAGGCGCAGCATCATCACCACGTCGCAGCCTTCAAGGCCCTCGCGCATGGAGGTGAAGGCCTTGGCGCCCAGCTTTTCAATGCCGCCGGGCATCAAGGTGGGCGGTGCGATGACGCGGACGCTGGCGCCGAGCGTTGTCAGCAGGTGGATGTTCGAGCGGGCGACGCGGCTATGCAGGATGTCGCCGCAGATGGCGATCCTCAGGCCTTCGATCTTGCCGAGGCGGCGGCGGATGGTCAGAGCATCAAGCAATGCCTGAGTCGGGTGCTCATGGCTGCCGTCGCCGGCATTGACGACGCCGCAATCGACCTTTTGCGCCAGAAGAGCAACAGCGCCTGAGTCCGGGTGGCGGACCACCAGCAGATCAGGCCGCATGGCGTTAAGGGTGACGGCTGTGTCGATCAGCGTCTCGCCTTTTTTGATGGCCGACGTTGAGACCGACATGTTCATGACGTCAGCACCCAGCCGTTTGCCCGCAAGCTCAAAAGAACTTTGCGTGCGGGTGGAGGCTTCGAAGAACAGGTTTATCTGGGTGCGACCGCGCAGTACGGCGGACTTTTTGTCCACGCGGCGGTTCTGATCGACATAGGTGTCGGAGAGATCAAGGAGCGCGTTGATATCCTGAATCGACAGTCCCTCAGTGCCCAGAAGATGGGTTTGGGAAAAGGACAATTCAGGGCGTTCTGCTTGGATGGTCATTAAAAGCCGAGTTTATAGGGATTGGCAGGCTGCACCGCAAGGTAGCGTTTTTGTTTCCTGCAACTGTCGTTAACAATCAGCCAAGCAGCCAGATGATTGTGGGCATGGTGACAATGGCTGTGAGTGTTGATGCCGTTATGAGGCTTGCCATCAGCGGGGCATCGCCGCCGAGCTGGCGGGCGAGCACATAAGACGCCGTTGCACCGGGGACGGCACCGCAGAGGATGGCCACCATGCGGGCGATGCCATCCACATCAAAGACCCAGCACCATCCGGCCATGAGCAGCGGCATAAGGATGAGTCGCAGGCTTGTTGTCAGGGCAATTGGCATGCGTTGTGAGGAGAAGCGCGAAAGGTCGAGACCGGCACCGACGGCGAGCAGGCCCAGCGCGAGGGCGGCGCGTCCGAGAATATCGACGCCTGTGAGGATCGGTTCCCACAGGCCGATGCCGGACGCATTGAGGAAGATACCTGTCGCACAGGCAAGCACCAGCGGGTTGCGCACCAGCAGCCGCGCAAGCATCCGGAAGCTGGCCGGATCATCGCCCGCATAGCGCATGAGTATGAAGACGCACAGCACATTGACGGTCGGCACCAGCACACCGATGCCGACGGCAGCAAGCGCAAGACCTTCTGTGCCGAACAGCGAAAAGCTGGCAGCCAGTGCGACAAAGCTGTTCCAGCGGGTGGCGCCTTGAAAGATGCTGGTGAAGGCAGGGCCGGATTGTCCCATCGGGCCGGAGATTAACGGGCGCAGGCTGATCATCAGCAGCGACATGGTGATGAGGCCCGCGAACAGGGCGGCGGCCATGTTGGGGACGGGGATATTTGAAAAATCGGCGGCGACAAGGGAGTGCACCAGCAGCGACGGGAACAGGATGAAATAGGTGACGCGATCCAGCAGCGGCCAGAAGTCATCACCGGGAAAGCTGAGGCGGCGCAGGCTGGCACCCAGCGCGATGACCAGAAAGACGGGGATGAGGGCGTAGAGGATTTCAATCATGGGTAGTGCCTTGGCCCGATTGGGCCAGCCCTATTTCAGCCCGGTTTGGTGGGCAGCGTTGCGGACTGTTCTGTCCCCCCTCATAGGTGAATCCCATGCAGACTACGAGTCACACCAGCCATTGGCAGGAGCGGTTGTCGGCTCTGACGTCCGGTGAGGCGCAGCTGCCGCCGGTCGCACAGAGGCTCTCGCTCGGTGCGCTGGAGCACTGGGAGCCGGGGTTTGTGCGCAAGGTCTGGGCGCTTGAGCCGGAATTGCTCAACCCTGAAGGTTTTTTGTTTGGTGGCTATTACGGGGTGCTGGCCGACCAGGTGGCCACATTTGCGGCGATGACTGTGTTGGACAATGCGCAGATGATGCGCACTGCAAGCCTGAATGTGGACTATTTTCGCCCGATCGGCGCAGGGCCTTTAACGCTGACAGGCAAAGTGACGAATACTTCATCCAGCCTGCTACATGCGGATGTGGAGTTCATAGGGCCAGATGGGAAAGTGGCAGCGCGAGCGCAGGCTGTGTTTGCCTTGCGGCGGGTCAGCTAGATTGGCGTTTGATTGCCTGTAGCCGGTCCAACGCACCTTGCAGGATGTAGCTGGCAGCCATCTGATCAATGACCTCGGCGCGGCGTTTGCGCGACGTATCCAGGCCGATCAACTCGCGTTCGACGGCTGCTGTTGAGAGGCGCTCATCCCACAGGAGCACGGGGAGACCCAGTGCATTTGTCAGGTTTCGGGCGAAGGTGCGGCTGGATTGGGCGCGGGGGCCGGATGTGCCGTCCATGTTTATGGGCAGGCCAAGGACGAGGCCCGCTGTCTGCCGGTCATTTATAAGCGCCTGCATTTCCTGGGAATTGACCGAGAATTTGCCGCGTTTGAGGGTGACCACCGGTGATGCCAGCCGCCGGTCGGGGTCGCTGGAGGCGATGCCGATGGTTTTTGTGCCCAGATCAAGGCCCAAAAGGCCGCCGGTTGCGGGGAGGGCAGCGGCAAATTCCGTCGCATCTTCGGTAATCAATTGGGTGTATCCGGCTTGTTAGGGAGGCAAGAGGTTGAAGCGTCTTGTACGTTACGGCTATGTTCCGCGCCACTCTTACACCCCTTACTGCAACCCAAGAGGCGATTCGGCGGGTCCGGGCCATTTTGTCCGCGCTGATAAGCCCTTAGCTGGAAGTTTTCTATGTCAGTTGATGCGGCCACAGTCCGGCGGATCGCGATGCTTGCGCGGATCGCCATCAAGGATGACGAAGTGCCCCCGCTTGTGGGCGAACTCAACCAGATATTGGATTGGGTGGCCCAACTCGAAGAGGTGGACACCGATGGTGTCATGCCGATGACCTCGGTTGTGGACGCTTCCGCGCCGCTGCGCGCTGACGATGTGAGCGATGGCGGCAAGCGGGATGATGTGTTGCGCAATGCGCCGGATGCGCGCGAGGGGCACTTTACTGTGCCGAAGGTGGTGGAATGAGCGATCTGACGCAGCTTGATATTGCCGGTGCGCGTGATGCGCTGGGCAAGGGTGACTGCTCGGCGGAAGAGCTGACCAACGCCTATCTCGATGCCATCCATGAGGCTGATCCGCTCAACGCGTTTATTACGGTGCTGCCCGGCAAGGCCGTTGAGATGGCCAAGGAATCCGACGCCCGCCGCAAGAATGGCGAGGCGGGGCCGCTTGAGGGGATGCCTCTGGGCATCAAGGACCTGTTCTGCACCGAAGGGGTGAAGACGACGGCGGCG
This sequence comes from uncultured Parvibaculaceae bacterium, assembly GCA_964511745.1. Taxonomy (GTDB): domain Bacteria; phylum Pseudomonadota; class Alphaproteobacteria; order CGMCC-115125; family CGMCC-115125; genus Pyruvatibacter. The sequence continues at coordinate 10,539 of CAZEHX010000021.1, read as the reverse complement.
AGCCATATTCTGGACGGGTTCACGCCGGCTTATGAATCCACTGTCACCCGCAATCTGTGGGATGCAGGCGCGGTGTTGCTGGGCAAGACCAATATGGACGAGTTCGCCATGGGCTCCTCCAACGAGACCTCTTATTACGGGCCGGTGCGCAATCCGTGGCGGCTTGAGGGGGATGATAACGCGCTGGTGCCGGGCGGTTCGTCCGGCGGGTCTGCCGCAGCTGTGGCAGCGAACCTGTGTGCCGGTGCCACGGGTACCGATACCGGCGGGTCGATCCGCCAGCCGGCGGCGCTGACCGGGATTGTCGGGATGAAGCCGACATATGGGCGGTGCTCGCGGTGGGGCACGATTGCGTTTGCGTCGTCGCTGGATCAGGCCGGGCCGATGACGCGCACGGTGCGTGATGCGGCAATCATGCTGGGCGCGATGGCGGGACATGATGCGAAGGATTCCACCTCCATCAACACGCCGGTGCCGGACTATGAGGCAGCACTTGAAGGTGGCGTCAAAGGGCTGACCATTGGTGTGCCGGAAGAATACCGCGTTGACGGGATGCCGAAGGAAATCGAAGACCTTTGGCAGCGTGGCGTGGATCTGCTGGTGGAGCAGGGGGCAAAGGTGAAAACCGTCAGCCTCAAGCGCACCAAATACGCGCTGCCGACTTATTACATCGTGGCGCCTGCTGAAGCGTCGTCCAACCTCGCGCGCTATGACGGTGTGCGGTATGGACTGCGGGTGCCGGGTGATGACATTACCAGCATGTATGAAAATACGCGTGCCGCTGGCTTTGGCGCTGAAGTGAAGCGCCGCATTCTGATCGGCACCTATGTGCTGTCTGCGGGCTATTACGATGCGTATTACCTCAAAGCGCAGAAAATCCGTACACTGATTGCTCAGGATTTCAAGGATGCGTTTGAGGATGTGGATCTGATCCTGACGCCGACGGCGCCGGAGCCTGCCTTTGGCATTGGTGCCAAGACGGATGATCCGTTGTCGATGTATCTCAATGACGTGTTCACGGTGCCTGCAAGCCTTGCAGGGTTGCCGGGCATTTCCGTGCCGGCGGGCGTGTCGGACAAGGGGCTGCCTTTGGGGCTGCAACTGATCGGTCGGGCGTTTGACGAAGAAACAGTGTTGCGTGGCGCCTATGCGCTGGAGCGTGCGGCGGGCTTTACGGGCAAGCCCGATGCATGGTGGAGGTCGTAATGGCGGAAGCTGAATCAAAACTGGTCGAGGGGGCAACCGGCCCCTGGGAAGTCATTATCGGCATTGAGTGCCATGCGCAGGTTGCCTCGAAATCAAAACTGTTTTCGGGCGCGGCAACGGAGTTTGGCGCTGAGCCGAATTCGCAGGTGAGCTTTGTGGATGCGGCAATGCCCGGGATGCTGCCGGTGCTCAACGCCTATTGCGTGGAGATGGCGGTTCGCACGGGCCTTGGGCTGAATGCCAAGATCAACAAGCGTTCTGTGTTTGCACGCAAGAACTATTTCTATCCTGACCTGCCGCAGGGCTATCAGATTTCACAGTTTGATCTGCCGATTGTTGGTGAAGGCGAAGTCGTGCTCGACATGGCGGAGGGTATTACCCGCACAGTCGGGATCGAGCGGCTGCATCTGGAGCAGGATGCGGGCAAGAGCCTGCATGATCAGGATCCCGGATTGTCATTCGTTGACCTCAACCGCTCGGGCGTGGCGCTGATGGAGATCGTCTCCAAGCCGGATATGCGCTCGGCGGAAGAAGCCCAGGCGTTCCTCAAGAAGCTGCGGACGATTGTGCGCTATCTGGGGACGTGCGACGGCAACATGGAAGAAGGCTCCATGCGCGGCGACATCAATGTGTCGGTGCGCAAGCCGGGCGGGCCTTTGGGCACGCGCTGCGAGATCAAGAACGTCAACTCGTTCCGGTTTGTCGGGCAGGCTGTTGAGTATGAAGTCGGCCGTCAGATCGACCTCATTGAAGACGGCGGAGAAGTGAAGCAGGAGACGCGGCTGTTTGATGCACGGTCCGGCGAGACACGCTCCATGCGCTCCAAGGAAGAAGCGCATGACTATCGCTACTTCCCGGACCCGGACCTGCTGCCGCTGGAACTGGCAGATGATTTCATTGAGACCATCCGTGCGAGCCTGCCGGAACTGCCGGACGCCAAGAAGGCGCGGTTTGTTGAGCAATGGGGTCTCAAGCCCTATGACGCTGGCGTGCTGGCTGGCGACAAGGCATCTTGCTACTATTTCGAGAAGGTGGCCGAGGGGCGTGACGCGCGCATTGCCGCCAATTGGGTGACCGGTGAACTGTTCGGCGCACTCAACAAACTGAATGTCGAGATTACCGAGTCGCCGGTTTCAGCCGACCATCTCGGTGAGCTTGTGGATCTTATTTCCGACAACACGATTTCAGGACGTATCGCAAAAGATGTGTTCGAGATCATGGTCGAGACCGGAGATGCGCCGGGCAAGATCGTTGAGGAGAAGGGTCTGAAGCAGGTCACGGATACGGGCGCGATTGAAGCGCTGGTGGACGAAGTGATTGCTCAGAACCCGGACAAAGTTGAAGAGCTCAAGGAAAAGCCGAAAATGGCGAGCTGGTTTGTCGGTCAGGTGATGAAGGCAAGTCAGGGCAAGGCAAACCCGGCTGCGGTGAATGAAATCCTTGCGAAGAAACTTGGCCTTTAAGGTCTGATTGGGGGGTACATGATGTGGAAGTACTGCGTGGGCATTGCACTGGCAGTTCTCATGCTGACCCCGGGCATCGCCATTGCGGGCATTGCCAAGATCAAAGGTCTGCATGATGACCATGAGCGCATCGAGCCGCTGATCAAGGCGCCGGTGACGCAGCTGGAGAAGCCTGGGCGTATCTTCTCGGTGATTGGTGGTGATTACGGGTTTGATCTGCTGAACCCGTCAGGCAGTCGTGTTGCTGCGTTTGATGACAGTCAGGATGCCCTTGGCTATGAAATTAAGCCGGGGGATTACAAGGTTGTGCCGCGCATTGAAGATGATGGTCATCACCATCAGTTTATCGAGGTGCTGATAAAGACCGATTGAGGTTTTGGATTGCGTCACCATATGAGCTCCGCTCCCGGTCAACGGGGCGGGGCTTTTATTTTGGCAAACAAGTGGCAGCGCAGACTGCCCGACGGGGAGTGGGTGAATGATCGACTTTTATACGTGGACGACGCCGAACGGGCGCAAGGTTTCCATCATGCTGGAGGAGACCGGGCTCGACTACACGGCGCATCCCGTCGACATCGGAAATGGCGAGCAGTTCAAGCCGGCGTTCCTGGCGGTGAGTCCCAACAACCGTATTCCGGCGATCGTCGACCAGAACGGCGAGGGCGGTCCGGTCTCGGTTTTTGAATCCGGTGCGATCCTGATTTATCTGGCGGAAAAGACCGGCAAGTTTCTGGCGCCGTCAGGCCCGGCACGCGCCAAGGCACTTGAATGGCTGATGTGGCAGATGGGCGGCATCGGGCCGATGATGGGTCAGCTCAATCACTTCGTGAATACGGCGCCTGAGCAGGTTCCCTATGCGATTGGTCGCTTTATGGATGAGAGTGCGCGGCTGATTGCTGTGTTTGACAAGCATTTGGCCGACAACGAATTTGCGGCTGGCGATTATTCGATTGCTGATATGGCTCTTTATCCTTGGATTTCTCTGGGTTTTCCGATCATCAAGGGTGTCAAACCGGATGTGGTGGGCGAGGGTGTGAATACCCAGCGCTGGCTCGATACGCTGGGCGCGCGTGAGGCCGTCAAGGCCGGAATGGTGGTACCGTTGCCACAGGGATAAATGTTTCGGACTTAAGTAATCCCAAAAAAGGTCGACTCTTCCGCTCCATTTGAATCGCTTAACCTGTTGTTTAGACGGGCAGGCCAGCATCCGCTCTGCAAACGTACCCAATGGGGTATGGGCAGTGCGGGGGTACTGCGGGCTCAAAGCCAGACATTGGTGGCGGGGTCTTGTTTCGTTCAGGGCGTCGGTAGGAGGATTCCATGGCCCGTGTGGAACTTGATGATCTAAAGCGTTTCGAGTTGGCTGCCGAAAAAGGCACCAGCGGTGCGCTTTATAATCTGGGGCTGATTTTTTCAGTGGGAAAAGGCGTTGAGCCTGATCTTGTGACGGCTCACAAATGGTTCAATCTGGCGGCGCTACGCGGCTCGAATGAAGCCAAGGAGCAACGCAAGGAACTGGCTGACCAGATGTCTACAGCCGAAATTGCCGAGGCCCAGCGCCAGGCCCGCGAATGGATGACATCACACGCCTAAAGACGACCGCCGACCCTTCTTCGGGGCATGCCCTCACTGCCGGAAACGCATGGCAGGGGGGCGTTTTGCCCCTGTTGACCTTTCCGCATCCGCTGAGGCATGACAACGCCACCCTTGCTGGCGCCGCTTTTTAGTGGGCGGCAGCTCTTGTTGCGTACCAAGCCCCAAAATTAAGGATGCCCATGTCCGGTCAGGTCGAAAACCTCCTCAGCTTGCTCGATCTCGAGCCGATTGAAGTCAATTTGTTCCGCGGCGAGAGCCCGGCGGATTCATGGCAGCGGGTGTTTGGTGGACAGGTGATCGGCCAGGCGCTGGTCGCCGCCCAGCGCACGGTTGATGCGGACCGGCATTGCCATTCGCTGCATGCCTATTTCATTCGGCCGGGCGACCCAAAGGTGCCCATCGTCTATGAGGTGGACCGCTCGCGCGACGGACGTAGCTTCACCACGCGGCGCGTCATTGCCATTCAACACGGCAAACAGATATTCAATATGGCTGCATCATTTCAGATGCCGGAAGAGGGGTTCGATCATCAGATTGAAATGCCCGATATCCCGGGGCCTGAAACCCTGCCCAGCGAAATTGAGATGCGTGAGGCGGTGGCTGACAAAATACCGGCAAAAATGCGGGACCGGTTCCTGCGTCCACGCCCAATTGAACTTCGCTTCGTGGAGCCGCCCAGCTATTTTGACGCCGAGAAGCGGGCACCAGTCAGTCATGTCTGGTTTCGTGCTGTTGGGCCTGTGGGCGACGATGTGGCCTTGAACCAGTGTGTTCTGGCTTACGCGTCCGACATGACATTGCTGGACACCAGCCTCAATCCGCATGGCGTGTCATGGATGGACGGCAAGGTACAGACCGCGTCGCTTGATCATGCCATGTGGTTTCATCGTCCGTTCAAGGCGAATGGGTGGCTTCTCTATGCGCAGGATGCACCTTCAGCCTTTGGCGCACGTGGTTTTAATCGCGGCAACATCTTTACGCAGGACGGGGTGCTTATCGCATCCGTTACGCAGGAAGGCCTGATGCGGCCGCGCTAGCTCCAAGGCTCGCGCGACCGCTCAGTTTCAGGCGCTGCGTGTTTTCAGCAGATCGCGGATTTCTTCGAGCAACTGTTCGTTGCGCGGCGGGGGCGGTGCCTCTGCCGGGTTCTCTTCCTGCTTGCGCTTCATCTTGTTGATGGACCGCACGATCAGGAACACCACGAAGGCGACGATCAGGAACGAGATGATGGCGTTGATGAACAACCCGTAATTGAGGGTAGCAGCCCCTGCTTCGGCGGCTGCGGCGATGGTTGGATAGCTGTTGCCATCCAGGGCCAGGAACAGCGCTGAGAAATCAACGCCGGCCAGGACCAGGCCGATGGGCGGCATGACGACATCCGCAACCAGCGATTTTACGATCGCTGTGAATGCGCTGCCGATAACGATACCGACCGCTAGGTCGATCACGTTGCCGCGGGAGATGAACTCCTGGAATTCTTTGAACATTATTATTGCCTCTTGCGAGTCGCCGGATGTGCCGACTCATCTTATGAGCCGATTATGCAACGTGCGGTGGCATGCTGGTATGGCAAATACAGACAGTTTGTCAGTCGGCGGGTGTAATAGCGGGCCGCTTTACCGGTGCGTTGGCTTTGTCTGCGTCCGCAAGTTCATGGATCAGGTCGTTGGTCTTGCCGATGGCGATTGAATAGAAGAAATCCATCCGGTCCAGCCGGTTACAGGCCTGCTCCCATGCGGGCGGAATGGTGGCAGACGCTTTGCGAATGGTCGCAAGCGCCTTGTTCATCCGCTCCACGTGATTATTGAGCAGCGGGCTGAGGACGTCATTCACGACTTCAAAATAGTATTGGCGGTCGCCGGGGCGGGTGCTGCGCTCGATGGCGGCGATACGCTCCAGTTCGCGGGTGTTGGTGGATACACCCGAACGGCTGACCTGCAGGTAATTGGCGATTTCGTCCAGTCCGGCGGGCCGATCCATCAAAATCAGCATGGCCAGGATTCGTCCTGCGGTGCGGGACAAACCGTCCGACTGCAGGACGAGTCCCATAATCTCGACGAACTCTTCCGCCGCTTTTTCCCTTATGGAATCCACAATTCGCTCCCCCCGAAACGCGTTATGTATGAACGTCTTTTTGTGTGGTCCGACTGTTTTATTTGTTTGGTTTTCACAGTTCAGACCGAACGCCCATCCTATGGGCGCGGCGCAAAAGCCACAACTCCCTTATTTGCCGCCCTTTTTTGTGGATTGGGCGTTGACGGGAAAAGTTTAATTCCGTAGTTCCTGTTTGTTCAGTTAAGACTGAACGTAATGATTTGAGCAAGCGTGTGCGTCAGGCTGCGTACCAGCCGGCGGCCAACTTATGCGTTCCCGTCGCCGAAGGGCCGGGATCAAGGGGGAAGAAATGATACTCAAGGGTAGGGGCATCGCTCCACGTCTTGTAGGTGCATGGATATTGGGGGCCGCGTTTATTGCAGCACCCGCCATTGCGCAGGCAGCCAATTTTAAAGTCGGCGAGGCGGACATCGCCACGTCCACCACAATGTCGGTCGGCACCAGCATCCGGACGAGCAATCAGGATTGCGAATACGTCTCAACGTTTAATGGCGGCTGCACAAATAGCCTCGGCGTGGCGCAGAGCGTCAACAATGACGATGGCAACATCAACACCGAAGGCTGGGAAACCATTTCGCGCGTCGTCAAGGTGACCGGCGAAGCCGATATTTCCTGGCGCAACATGGGCGTCTTCGTGCGCGGCACGGCGTTCTTTGATTTCTGGGCCGATGCCCATCTTGGCGAAGGCAATTCGCGCTTCGGCCGCCGGCCGCTGAAGGATGCCGCGCGTGGCGATGATGCGCAGGATGCGGCTCGCTCGGGTGCTGAACTGCTCGACGCGTTCGTTTATACAAATTTTGAAGTCGGCGATCTGCCGCTGACATTGCGCGCCGGCAACCAGGTGGTGAACTGGGGCTAGAGCCTGTTCATTCCCGGTGGTGTGAATGCGTATCTGCCGGTTGATGTGGCTGCCCTGCGGACACCTGGTTCTGAAGTGCGTGAAGCGCTGAAGCCGCAGCCGACTGTCTATGCCTCACTCGGCCTGCCGTTCGACATGAGCCTCGAAGGGTACTACGCCTTCGGCTTTGAAAAATCCGACCTCAATGCATGCGGCACTTTCCACGCCGGCCATGACGGCTATTGCGACGGTGGTGCCTATGTGATGCTGGCCAGCGAATACGGTGGCGGCGGAGTGGCCGTGCCGCGGACGCATGACCGCGACGCGGATGATCAAGGCCAGTTCGGCGTTGCATTCCGCTACTATGCGGACTGGCTGAACGACGGCACCGATCTTGCCTTCTACTTCAACCGTTACCATTCCAAGCTGCCGATCGCGACGTTTACGTCTGCTGCCGCTTCGCTGAACATGGGCGCGGTAACAGGCAACGCGGCGCTGAATGCTGTGAACGTAACATCCACCAGCCAGTTCTGCGGGACCTTGCTTGGCCTTCTGGCGACGGCAAATACATTCGCAAACTGTGCGAACCCAGCCAATGGTACGGCGTTGGGGCTTCCGGTTTCGATCCTGAATGCGGCTGTTGGTGCGAATGCGCGGACCAAGGAATCCTACGCCGTCTATGTGGAAGACATTGAGGCGTGGGGTGCAAGCTTCAACACGCTTGTTGATGTTCTTGGCGGTACGGCTGTGGCTGGTGAAGTGTCCTACACGCCGAACATGCCGTTCCAGCTGGCCGACCCCGAGATCAATGCGAATGATCTGGAAAACTCCAGCCTGGATGACTACGCCGCTGGTCTTCCCGATGGGACGTTGCCCGACAACTTCGTGGTACGCGACTTTGGCGGGATCTATGCATCGGGCACGGAAATTCGTGGCTACGATGAATATGCATCGATGACCACGCAGTTCCAGACAACCAGCACCTTCCCGTCATCGGATCCGATTACCTCCGCCATTGACGCGGATATGATCATCCTGCTGACCAATGTCGGTGCGCAGTATCTGCCTGACCTGCGCTCCAATGCCCGTCTTTCGGCACCGCGCTCGGGGGCAGGTCATCCTAACGCCGTTGCGGATGCCATTCTTGGCCAGGGTGTTGGCTTCACCAACTACGCGGACGACTTCTCCTGGGGCTACCGTTTGGTGGCAATCGCTGAATACAACAATGCATTCGGCACCTCCTGGACAGTCTCACCGTCGGTGCAGTACGGCCACGACGTGAAGGGCAACTCAGCCGGCCCGATTGGCCCCGGCTTCATCGAACACAAGAAGGCCTTGACCCTTCGTGTGAATGCGGACCTTGAAAGCACATGGCAAGTGGGCCTCGCCTACACCAACAATTTCGGCGCCCGCGACTACAACGACCTCAACGATAAAGACTTCCTGTCGGTGAACGCCTCCTATTCGTTCTGATCAGGCAGCATTCCTCAACACCTGTATGGCGGGGCCCTTGCGTATTTTGGGCCCCGCCTTTTTTTTGCTTTTTTTTGGAGGCCGGGCAGGGGCAACTCTGCACCGGCCACACTTTATTGTGGTTGGTGCGTCGCTCAGACGTATTTGTGGCTTGAAATCAGGCGGTTTCCCGCGTATCCCCGGCGGTGGAGAGGTGGCCGAGTGGTCGAAGGCGCTCCCCTGCTAACGCCAGTAATGATGTGTTTGCAGATCGCTTTTGGTCGGCGGACAAGTTTTAGGGTCATTTGGTGCCCGCTCTTCCGTCGCGAAAGCCTTCCGCCAACTGGGCGACAATGGTTGGTGGACCATCCTCTATATCCTCAACCGTCCGTGGGCGGAATATTGATCGCAATACATGGCCCCGATCGTCAGGTTGTATGTCTTCTGTCGCTAGCATCGAGATGTAGGCTTCTGTCATGAGTTTTCTTTCCTTCGTATCGTCACGAAGGGCGATCTCATGTCGATGCATTCGCGAAAACAGGCGAACCATCCAGAGCCATACGCCAATAGGTACGCCAAACAAGATGAGGACCAGCGACCATGTATTGGGGGTTTTCAGAAGTGAGGATGCTGCGATGGTCTCAAATTTAAAGATGAGTCCGATGGCTCCGGCAATGGTGATGCCTACTGCGATTATGAACACCCAAAACCACCTCCGTTGGCTGGTTTGATGGTCTTTAGATTCACTTCCCCAAAAAACCGCCGCTTTCTTCAATGAATGGTTTGCCAAGTAGCTGGCTTCCACTGCCTCTATTCTGCTGGTAATTAACTCGCCCATCTTTGAGGCGCGATCCTCAATTTCTTTCAACGATGCGGCTGTGGCTTCGGCGGATTCCTTTGAATCATGAATCTTTTTTGCGATTGTTTGACCGCTCTCCGTCAGCGTAGCTAGTGTGATTTTTGCCGATTCTATTTCACCGAGCGTGGTCTCTAGTTTCTCAAGTTGTGAGTTTATATTTCCAAGTTTTTCAACCTGTAAAATTTCATCCGGATACGGAAGTTCAGCCTGTGTGTATGGCAGTTCGTCTGCGATGCTTCTAAGTGTCTCCACGTCACCCGAGCCGGCGGCTAGCATGATATCCGCCAACCTTTTTTCTAAGAATTTTGAGCGGCCAGCTTCATAATCGTTGAGGCCTCGTAAGAAGTAATAGGAAGCTAGGCCGCTGGCGCCGCGCTGATCTAATATACTCAATCCATTCTTTATTAGGCGAGCTCCGAGCCAAGCAGTTTTTGGAAGGTCTAGATTCTGCGTTCGTAACGCGTGCCCAATCTTGTCGGCAGCGTCCAATTCTTCTTCAGCTAATGCTCGCAACGCATCTACGTTGAGATCCGTGCTTCCAAACATATTGTGGCTTTTCGCTCGAAAAATGAGCTCGTTAGCTTGAATTACCATTGGCTAGGAGAATCCCGTGAATGTTTCGCTTAAGCCGTGACTTTAATTTGGAATTAGAAGGCATGGTTGCGCCGAACGTCTAGAGGCTACATGGCTTGAAAAGCTGTGTGCTGGCTTAAATCCATTGCCCCCCCCCCCCCCCCAGAATGGCACGTGACTCCCCCAGAAAGGCACACATTTGGATTACGGTGATCTGGTGGGTCCAAGGAATTCTGCGGTTTTTTGCGGGTGAGTTCCGAGCCGGGGAGGTGATTGAATGCCGTCCCTCATAGCGATTTTGTGCATCGCGGTATCTCAGAAACCCCTTGCATCCTGCGGTTTTCCCGCGTATCCCCGGCGGTGGAGAGGTGGCCGAGTGGTCGAAGGCGCTCCCCTGCTAAGGGAGTATACGTCAAAAGCGTATCGAGGGTTCGAAT
>CAZEHX010000020.1:0-37284 GCA_964511745.1 uncultured Parvibaculaceae bacterium | reverse complement strand
GCAAAATGCTGGATGAATCCGCACGCGGATAGGTGTGGATGAATGTCTATTCAGAACCGTTTCAGCCGTTTAATGGCGGTATTTTGCGCATTTTGGGCGTCTAATCCTGGCGACCGCGGAAGCTTGAACCGCCGGATTCAAGGCGGAACAGGTCGGCGTCCAGTTGCTCGGGATAGGACACTTCGGTCAGCGATACCGTGGTGCGCAGGCCCTGTGCGTCGGTGACAATCCAGCGTTGCAGCTGCAGTTCCGGGCCGGTGAAAATGAGCGTCACCTGGCCAAGCTCGGGGGCTTCAGGGTCCTGGATTGTTGTCGACAAGGTGCCTGCGCGGCCATCGACGGCGAGGACGTCGGCGTCTTTGCTGAGGTCAATGTCGCGGCCGAGCAGGACTTTCAGCGGAGTACCATCCAGCGGCAGCTCGTTGGTGACGAAATTACCTTCCTTGATCAGCAATTGCTGGCCGCGGGCGACCACCACCAGATCCTCGTCGTCATAATCAAACCGGGCGCGGCCGGGGCGGGCGAGATAGAACGCGCCCTCGCTGAGAATGCCGTCCGGATTGATCTGCAAGAACCGTCCGGAAATGTTCTTGAGCCCGTTGAGATAGACATTGATGCGCGCCAGATCGGCACTTTGTTGCGGCGTCAACTCGGCGTGCGCGGGGGCTGCCGCCAGCAGGGCTGCCAGCATCATTGATGTAATCAGGGTCAAAAGGCGCATGAGGAATAGCTTTTTGGTTGGCCAATTGGCGCAGGGAAGGAGCGTCAAGGATGAAGCTAGGCGTTCAGCCGTGAACCTATCCTGAATGGGAATTCAGGCGAAACGAAGGGAACGCGCCGCTAATAGGCGTGGTCGCCGGAGCCGATTTCGCCGATCAGCACTTCGCGTTTGCCGGAGTGGTTGGGGCCGGACACGATGCCTTCTTCTTCCATGCGTTCAATCAGCCGGGCGGCGCGGTTGTAGCCGATCTGCAGCTTGCGCTGGATGTAGCTGGTCGAGGCGCGCTTGTCCTGTGCGACAATGGCAATTGCCTTGTCATAGAGTTCATCGCCGGATCCGTCGGCGACGCCGGTGCCAAACAGGCTGTCGCCGCCGTCTTCGGGTTCGGCGGTAATCTGTTCGAGATATTGCGGCGCGCCCTGCTTCTTGAGGAAGTGGACAACCTTCTCGACTTCTTCGTCCGATACAAACGGTCCGTGCACACGGCGGATGCGGCCGCCGCCGGCCATATAGAGCATGTCGCCCTGACCCAGCAGCTGCTCGGCACCCTGTTCACCCAGAATGGTGCGGCTGTCGATTTTTGATGTCACCTGAAACGAGATGCGGGTGGGGAAGTTGGCCTTGATGGTGCCGGTGATGACATCCACCGAGGGGCGCTGGGTAGCGGTGATCATATGAATGCCCGCCGCACGCGCCATCTGGGCGAGGCGTTGGACGGCGCCTTCGATTTCCTTGCCCGCCACCATCATAAGGTCAGCCATTTCATCGATGACGACGACGATGAAAGGCATGGGGGTCGGTTCCATCTCCTCGTCTTCGTAGACGGGGGAGCCGGTCTCAGGGTCAAAGCCCGTCTGCACGGTGCGCGACAGGTTCTCTTCGTTCTCCAGCGCTTCGGCGACGCGGGTATTGTAACCCTCGATGTTGCGCACACCGAGCTTGGCCATTGTCTTGTAGCGCTCCTCCATTTCGCGCACGACCCATTTGAGCGCCACGACGGCTTTCTTGGGGTCGGTCACGACAGGTGAGAGCAGGTGCGGAATACCATCGTATACGGACAGTTCCAGCATCTTTGGGTCAACGAGGATGAGTTTGCACTCGTCCGGGGTCATCCGGTAGAGCAGCGACAGGATCATGGTGTTGATGCCCACCGACTTGCCTGAGCCGGTGGTGCCTGCGATCAACAGATGCGGCATGCGCGACAGATCACGGATGACGGGTTCGCCAGCGATGTCTTTGCCCAGCGCCAGACCCAGATGGGTGGCGGTTGCTTCATAATCAGCCGATGCCAGCAGTTCGCGCAGGAAAACGGTTTCACGTTTTGCGTTAGGAAGTTCAATGCCGATGACGTTACGGCCCGGTACAACGGCAACGCGTGCGGAAACAGCCGACATGGAGCGGGCAATATCATCCGCAAGACCGATGACGCGGCTCGACTTGATGCCCGGTGCGGGTTGCAGCTCATACATGGTGACGACAGGGCCCGGGCGCACCTCGATGATCTCGCCGCGAATGCCGAAATCTTCCAGCACGCTTTCAAGAATGCGGGCGTTTTGCTGGAGGGCTTCGTCGGAAATCATTTCTCCCTGACGGCCGGGGGGCTTGGTGAGCAACGATAGAGGCGGCAGCTCATAGTCGGCGTTGGGATCAAAATCCAAAGTCGGCTGGCGTTCCGCAGCAGCGCGTTTGCTTTCGCGCACGGGTTTTGAAATGCGGGTAACGCGCTTGCTGACGACAGGCCCGGCATCGGGACCGGCAATGCCCACGGGTGCGCTGGGAAGCGGGCTGTGGCCCGCGACTTCATCGCGCCGTCGTTGTCCAAACACGGGTTCGCGGCGGGTGGGCTGAATGTCGGTGTCTTCCTCATCGTCGCGACGTCTGAACGGCATCGCAAGGGTTGCCGCCGACCACATGAGCGCGGTGCCGGCAGCCTGCGTCACCGGACGGGCGCGCCAGGCGCAGGTGCGCACAAAATCCACAAGCCACGGTGCTGCATGGGCAACTTGCTCGGCGGATACGGGCATCGCCCAACCAGCCAGCACAATCCCGCCTGCCCCGGCCAAAAGGGCAATCACAGGAGCCACAATTTCACCTGCGACAGCATGGGCCACGCCAAGCAGCAATGCGCCGGCGGCACCACCTGCGCCGGGCAGCACGGACAGGTCAAACAAAGCGGCGGCAAAAGCCAGCCCGAGTGTGGCGCCCATAACAGCGAGCAGCCGCAGGCCGAGACGTTCAACTTCAAGGTGGATCAGCAGGCGCGCGCCCCATACGGCGACAATGAGCACGGGCAATGCTGCGGCAAGACCCAGGGACTGGATCATCAAGTCAGCGGCAATGGCGCCGTCCGTCCCCAGCCAGTTTTGTGGGTCAGCGACGGTGGCGTTGTTGAGGCTCGGATCGCGTGGGCTCCAGGAGGCGAGCGCCAGCGCGCACCAGCCTGCCGCGAACAGCGCGCCAAGACCAATGAGCTCATTGGTCCGGTCGCGGACGAATGATCGGATGACCGGTGGTACGAGGCTTACCATGCCGGATAGAGTAGAGGCGATGCTGACGGCGAGGCGCATGGCTAGAATAGCTCCGTCATACGGGTAAGGGCGCGGGCAGTTTCATCTTCATCACCAACGAGCGCCACGCGAATATAATTGGTACCCGGGTTACCTGTTTCAGTATCGCGGGAGAGATAGCCGCCGGGCAAGACACGGACACCGGCTTCACGCCACAGGGTAAGTGCAGCCGCTTCGCCGCCGCCTGCGTCCGTCATGTCGAGCCACAGGAAGAATCCACCATCGGGACGTTTGAACGCAAAGCGGTTGCCGATGATGCGCTCGGCAGCATCAAACTTGGCTTTGTAGAGTGCGCGGTTTTTTGCCGCGTCCGTGTCATCGTTCCATGCGGCAATGCTTGCAGCCATGACCGGCAGGGGTACCTGCGGAGCTGCGAGATTGCGGAACTTACCGAAGGTTGCCGTCAATGCCGGATCACCTGCGGAGAAACCTGAACGCAGGCCGGGCAAGTTGTTGCGCTTGGAGAGGGAATGGAAGGTGATGATGTTCTCAAATCCGAGCCCTGCATGGTGCGCAGCTTCAAGTATGCCGGTTGGCGGGGTTGCGGTGTAGATATCCGCGTAGCATTCGTCGGCAACAATGGTGATGTTGTGCGCGCGGGCGCGAGTGATGAGATGCGTCCAATAGGCTGCGTCGGCGGCAGCGCCCTGCGGGTTGGCCGGCGAGCAGATGTAGAGCGCGCAGGCGCGCTCAAGGTCGTGTTCGGGGACGGCATCAATGTCCGGCAAGTGGCCTGTCTCGGCGGTGGCATTGAGATAGACAGGTGCTGCGCCTGCGCCGAAGGCTGCGGCGGCGTAGCACTGATAAAACGGGTTCGGCAGCAGGATGGCCGGCTGCGCACCTGCAACTGATTTCGGCGTCACGATCTGAGCGATGTTGAACAGTGCCTCGCGGGTGCCGTTGGCCGGCAGGATCATGCTTTCGGCGTCGATGGCACCATTGAGTTTATAGCGGCGTTCAAGCCATCCGGCACAAGCTGTGCGAAATTCCGGTGTGCCAAGAGCCGGCGGGTATTTGCCAAAGCCCGCGGACGCTGCCGTCAGTTCACGCATCACAAAATCGGGGAATGGGTGGCGTGGCTCACCGAGTGACAGATTGATGGGTTGCTCGCCGGATTTTAGATGCGGCTCGACATCGGCCAGCAGCTCACGCAACCGCGCAAAGGGGGATGCGGGCATGCCATCGAAGCGATCCTGAGACGTGGCGGCGGTGGGCAACTGATTTATCCAGACGAAAATGCGGTTAACAGTGCCGCTTCCATAGCATGTGGAAGGGCGCCCGTGCGCGTGCAGGACGACCCGGTTTTCCGGGCAATTCTGCCGTAAGTCGCAGCCTGCGTGTTTAGGCTTAATGCTTTGTTAACGGCTAACGCCCGGTGCCACATTCAAGTCCCTACAAGTTGAATGAATTGCAGATGGGGTTTTCAGCATAGGTGCAAGCTGTGGCGCTTAGCATTCGTCTCAAGGTCGAACCGACATCGACTCATGAATTCGGTGATTTATGAATTGAGTAATGTGGGAGACGCGGCGTCATGACGAAACGTGCATGCAGACCCGGCGACTGGATACTTCACATTGGCGGTATGGCGGCGTTCACCGCCACGTTTGCAGCACTCCCTGTGCTGTGCGCAGGGGTGGCGCTTGGATTCGACATTCTTCAGGCATTGCTGATCAATCTGGCGCTGTTTTGCAGCGGCACTGGGTCGTGGATGGCGATCCGGCTGCATCGGTGGATGGGCGTGCAGCGGCAACTTGCGGTCTGCCGCAAAGCAGGCGCTGCATTTGCCCGCAAGCCGCTTGTCACGCATGCAAAGGCCCGGACGTTTTCACGCCCGGGCCCGCAGCCTGTTGCGGGATTTGAAGCATTCCCCATTTAGGGCTGCGCAAATCCTCGATCGGATGTCCTCAGGTGTGTGAGGTCATGTCCTCTTCCGGGTTGGCGGAGATCGAGTGGATTGACAGATCTGCGCCGCGCTCTTCTTCTTCTGGCGTCAGGCGAATGCCCATGACCATATTGAGTACGCTGTAGAGGGCGTAGCCCAGCACCAGCGCGTAGCCGGCGCCGATGGCGGTGCCGACGACCTGGGATGCCAGGGTGACGCCGCCCAATCCGCCAAGCGCCTGCGCGCCGAAGATGCCGGCAGCAACGCCGCCCCAGGCGCCGCACAGACCATGCAGCGGCCAGACGCCGAGCACGTCGTCGATCTTCCAGCGGTTCTGCATCAGCTGGAAGGCGACGACAAAGAGGCCACCAGCAAAACCGCCGGTAATCAGCGAGCCGATGGGGTGCATGATGTCGGATCCGGCGCAGACCGCGACGAGACCGGCAAGTGCGCCGTTGTGTACGAAGCCTGGGTCATTGCGACCGACAACCAGCGAGACGATAACGCCGCCGACCATTGCCATCAGTGAGTTAATCGCGACGAGGCCGGAAATGCCGTCAAGCGAGCCTGCGGTCATCACGTTGAAGCCGAACCAACCGATGCACAGCATCCATGAGCCCATTGCGAGCCAGGGTATGTTTGAAGGTGGAATGCCCTGTGCGTTGAGCTGGCCGGGCTTGTAACGGCCAAGCCTGGGGCCGAGCACCAGCACGGCACCCAGCGCTATCCAGCCGCCGACGGCGTGGACGACGACCGAGCCTGCGAAGTCGTGGAAGGGGGCGCCCAACGAGCTGTCGAATATTTCCTGCAGGCCGTAATTGCCGTTCCAGATCAGGCCTTCAAAGAAGGGATAGATCAGACCGACGATCACCGCGGTTGCCATGGCCTGCGGCCAAAACTTGGCGCGTTCGGCGATGCCGCCTGAAATGATGGCGGGGATGGCGGCGGCGAAAGTGGCGAGGAAGAAGAATTTTACGAGGTCGAGCCCGGACCCTGCGAAGGCAACCCCGTCTGGACCTGTTTCAGCGCCGGTAAGAACGGCTGCAGACAGGAAGAAGTTTGTGCCGTAGGCGACCATATAGCCGATGAAGAAATAGGCGATTGTTGAGATTGAGAAGTCGACAAGGATCTTGACCAGCGCGTTGACCTGGTTTTTGCGGCGGACGGTGCCGACTTCCAGAAACGCGAAGCCGCCGTGCATGGCGAACACAAGGATTGCGCCGATCAGCACAAAAAACACATCGGCCCCGGTCAGTACCGTCGAGACGGCTGCCGGATCGAGATTTTCCATAGGGGTTAGCCTCCAAATTCCGGGCGCCGTGGGTCAGCGCCTCCTAGTCCCAATGCCGGGCTTGCCCAAGGAACGCCGCGGACCGCCAAAATAGAAGGCAGCCGGACTCCAAGCATGATGCGGAAAAAAGGCCCCCCGCCCGACGGAGCGGCAGTATGCACAAAATTCAACCGCACAAGAAACCGGCATTTTCCTCAGATCCCGGATGCTGTTTCGCCAGCCCAAAGAAAAAGGCCCGGCGGACGGATGCCACCGGGCCTTCAAGTTGGGAGGTATGCCCGTTACGCGATCTTCAAGGGGGAAGACCAGTCAGGGCAGAGGGAACGTCGTGGGCCACCGGGCCGGATTGTTCCGGCCCGGTGGCGGTTGGCGTTAGATGATCTGCGAACCGCGACCAAATTCCGGGTAGGCTTCCAGGCCCAGCTCGGCACGGTCGAGACCTTCCATCTCTTCCTCAGCCGATGCCCGGATGCCGATCGTGAAGCGCAGGATCAGCCAGAACAGCATGCTGGTTACGACCACGAAGGCGCCGATGGAGGCCACACCGATGAACTGCGTCGTGAAGCTCATCTCTGTGTTGGTGAGGGGAACGGCCATCGTGCCCCAGATACCTGCGAGCAGGTGAACCGGGATGGCGCCGACCACATCGTCAATATGCAGACGATCAAGGAGCGGCACTGCGAAGACCACGATCACACCACCTGCACCACCGATGAGGGCTGCGGACGCGAAGCTCGGCGTCAGCGGTTCTGCGGTGATGGACACAAGACCGGCAAGTGCGCCGTTCAGGGCCATGGTCAGATCGACCTTTTTGTAGATGACCTGGGTCAGGATCATCGCCACCACAACACCGGCCGCCGCGGCTGTGTTGGTGTTGGCGAAGATGCGGCTGACGTCGGAGGCATCACCCAGCGTGCCAAGAGCAAGCTGCGAACCACCGTTAAAGCCGTACCAGCCGAGCCACAGGATGAACGTCCCAAGCGTGGCAAGCGGAAGTGATGAACCGGGGATCGCGTTGATCTGGCCATCGGGACCGTATTTGCCGGAACGTGCACCAAGGATGATGGCGCCGACAAGGGCTGCCCAGCCGCCGGTGGAGTGCACCAGCGTTGAACCTGCGAAGTCGGAGAAGCCAGCTTCAGAGAGCCAACCGCCGCCCCACTGCCAGGACGCCTGGATCGGGTAGATGAACCCGGTCAGGATGGCAATGAAGATGAGGAACGGCCATAGCTTGATGCGTTCGGCAAGCGCGCCGGACACGATCGACGCCGTGGTGGCACAGAACACCATCTGGAAGAACCAGTCCGACGTGCCAGCGGCATAGGTCAGATCTTCGGCACCATGTTCAGGATGGACGAACCATGTAAACGTGCCGAGATAACCGCCGTCGACGCCGTCATACATAAGGTTGTAGCCGACCAGCCAGTACATGAGGCCGGCGATGGAGAACAGCGCGATGTTCTTGGTGCACTGCATTGCCACGTTCTTCGACCGGACGAGACCGGCTTCGAGCATGGCGAAACCCGCCGCCATCCACATCACGAGGAAGCCGCCAATCAGGAACAGCAGCGTGTTGAATACGAAATAGGCTTCTTCAGGAGTGGTGGCAGGTGGTGCCTCCTCCTGCGCGAGTGCCGGATCGATCAGCACCACACTTGTCAGGGCTACCGCGATGGCGAGGCCCCAAAGGTTCTTCAACTTATCCATGTAGATTTCTCCTCTCACACGAAATCTTCTTAAAGAGCGTCGCCGTCGGTCTCGCCGGTACGGATGCGCATGACTTGATCAATCGGGTAGACAAAAATCTTGCCGTCGCCGATCTGGCCGGTCTTGGCGTTGGAGGCGATTGTTTCCACCACCTGCTCGACCTGCTCGTCCTTGATCACGACTTCGATTTTCAGCTTCGGGAGGAAGCTGACGGCGTATTCAGCGCCGCGATAGACTTCGGTGTGGCCCTTCTGCCGCCCGAATCCTTTGACTTCTGTCACCGTCAGGCCTTGGATGCCGAGCGAGGTCAGTGCCTCGCGGACTTCGTCCAGTTTGAACGGCTTTATGACTGCCATAACCAGTTTCATTGGGCCTCCTTCGAGTATTTTGGCCGATATGTTTGGCCGGTTTGCCCGGCATCGGTCGGCTTGCCGAATGCCGTAATGTCAGAACCTGGAGAAATTGCGCATGGATATTGGCGCTCCAGCCCCCCAGACGGGCATTAAGGACTCATGAAGCGTGCCAAACGGGCAGAAAATCTCTAGAGCCTTGGAATTGCTGCCTGAATCGGGATCAGCCTGAATCAGGAATAGGCAGCAATAACCCCAGATTGCATATTTCTTGTGCGCTTCTCGGCAAATGCACAAAATATGTGCGTACCGCGAATGCATATTCGTGCTTCCGCTTTCCCAATGCTGTGAGGCGCGCTAGTTTCCTAGCTGAATTCAATCAAATAACGCTGCCAACAATCGGTGGCACTGCCTTGGGAGCCCAAGCTCCCGGCCCTTGGAGGGGAAACGTGATGAGTTACTGGAAGGGTGCGGGGTCCGTGACCCCGGCCATGGCTGGCTTGGCCATTGCTGCTGTTTTTGTCGTCTCAGCCGTGGCTATCGGGCCGGATCGCAGCCCGGCGCCGACGCCGGCACCTGTCGTTGAGGCAGAAGCAGAAATGCCAGCCGGGGTCGCTGATGAAATGGAGGCCGCGGAGGTCTCAGAGGCTGAACAGGCCGCGCCTGCAGGCGTTGAGCAGGCAACACAGATTACCGGCGCGCGCATCATTGCCGCCGACAGCGAGCCGCAGAACTGGCTGGCGCATGGCCGTACCTATTCAGAACAGCGCTATTCGCCGCTCGACCAAATCAATGTCGATAATGTCGGTGAGCTTGGGCTGGCCTGGTCATATGAGATGTACACGCATCGCGGGCTTGAATCGTCACCCATCGTGGTGGACGGCTTCATGTTCGTGACTGGCAACTGGGGTATCACCCATGCGCTGGATGCGCGCACCGGCGAAGAGCTTTGGGTGTTTGATCCCGAAGTGCCCGGCGAGTGGGGCCGCTATGGCTGCTGCGATGTCGTCAATCGCGGTGTCGCCGTGTGGGAAGGCAAAGTGTATGTCGCGTCGTTTGACGGTCGGCTGCACGCGCTGGATGCCAAGACCGGCGAACCGATTTGGCAGATCGATACGATCAACAACACGCCGCCATATACGATCACCGGCGCCCCGCGCGTCATCAACGGCAAGGTCATCATCGGCAATGGCGGCGCCGAGTATGGCGTGCGCGGGTATTTCACAGCCTATGACGCCAACACCGGCGAGCAGTTGTGGCGCTTCTATACGGTGCCCGGCAATCCTGATGAGCCGGCTGAAAGCCCGGCGCTTGAGGCGGCCATGAAGACATGGTCGATGGGTGAAAATCACACGGGCCCGACCTGGTGGGAAGTCGGTGGCGGCGGTACCGCGTGGGATTCAATGGTCTATGACTCTGAGCTCAACACGCTCTATGTGGGCGTCGGCAACGGGTCTCCGTGGGCGCGCTACATTCGCTCGCCCGGCGGTGGTGACAATCTTTATGTGTCATCCATTCTGGCGGTTGATCCCGACACTGGTGACCTCAAATGGCACTATCAGACAACGCCGGGTGACAACTGGGACTACACAGCCACCCAGCACATCATCCTTGCCGATCTTGAGATCGACGGGAAAGTTCGCAAGGTCGCCATGCAGGCACCGAAGAACGGTTTCTTCTATGTGCTGGACCGCGAGACTGGCGAACTGATTTCCGCTGAAGCCTATACGCCGATTACCTGGGCCACTCATGTGGACATGGAGACCGGCCGTCCGGTGGAAGCCGAAGGCCTCTCCTATGAAGACGCATCGCCGGTCATTCTGCCCGGGCCGATCGGCGGTCATAACTGGCATCCGATGGCGTTCAACCCGAACACCGGTCTCGTTTACATCCCGGCGATGGAGAGCTTCTCCATCTACGCGAATGCCAATGAGAATCACCAGATACGCAAGAACTGGTGGAACACCGGCATGAACTGGGGCGCCTATTACGACGAGGTGGTGAAAATCATCGACTCAGGTGAGGAGCTTCCCTACAACCGCGGCGTTCTCAAGGCTTGGGATCCGGTGAAGCAGAAAGAAGTGTGGACGGTTGTCCATGCTGACCACTGGAATGGTGGTGTGCTGACGACTGGTGGCAATCTGGTTTTCCAGGGGACGGGTGACGGCAAGTTCCGCGCCTACCGTGCGGATACTGGTGAGCAGCTTCTGGAGATTGAAACCAAGACCGGCATCATGGCGCCGCCGATCACCTATGCGGTTGACGGTGTGCAGTATGTGTCGGTGTTGCTTGGCTGGGGTGGTGCTGCCATCACAGCGGGTGACGCACGCACCGCAGCTGCTGCACGTTATGGCAATGAAGGCCGGTTGCTGGTCTTTGAGGTTGGCGGCACGGCGGACTATCCCGAAGTGGTTGAGAAGAATCTCGACATTCCTGAACAGCCCTCGGATGTGCAGCTGACAGCCGCAGAGCTGCGCAAGGGTGGCCAGCTCTTCATGGGGACTTGTGCCCTTTGCCATGGTGCGCTGGTTCTGTCACCGGGAGTTATTCCTGATCTGCGCTACATGGATCCGTTGACCCACAAGAACTTCAAGAAGATTGCAGCGGACGGTTTGCTGGCCCATCAGGGCATGGCCAAATTCTCCGATCTGCATTCGGACGAAGAGTTCGACCTGATCTACGGCTACATCGTGACCCGTGCCCGTGAGGACCGCAAAGCGGCCCTTGCAGCGGAAGCGGATGAAGCCAGCGGCGGATAATTTTATCTGACCGTATACGGATGAAGAGCGGGCGCCGGGGTTTCTCCGGCGCCCGTTTTTTTATGCCGCCGGGTTTAAGTGAGTGCCTTTTCGACAGCGCGGGCGAGGCGCAGCAGGCGGGCGTCGCGGCCCCTGGGGGCCATCAGCATCAAGCCGACGGGAAGGCCTGCATCACTTTTACCTATGGGCAAAGTGATGGCGCACATATCCAGCTGGTTGCCCAGTGTCGTATTGCGCAGGGTCAGCCTGTTGGCGCGGTCGTAGGCGGGCCCACCTGCTTCAAGGTCTGCAATAGGTGGTGGGTCGATGGGGATAGTCGGCATGACGACGGCATCCACGCCGGCAAGCGTTTGTGTAAGGGAGTGCCGCAGTGCATCGCGTGTGCGCAGCATGTGCCATGTCTCTGCGGCGTCGGGTGTCGCGCCGCTTTCAAAGCGCGCACGCACCGGCGGATACATGAGGCCACCAGACTTTTTAATGGTGTCTCCCCAGATTGCCCAGGCTTCGACTGCGGCCAAGCTGATACCGCTGTCCCAAGTCAGTGCATTGGTGGCACTGATCTCTTCGACCGGTGACATATCAACGCTCAGGCCATCAGCGCCGAGGGCGCTGATGGAGGCCTCGAAGATGCGGGCGATGTCCGGTGCCATCCCATCCAACACGATGTCTTTGGGGACGATGACCGTGCGGCCGCGAAGCGTCTCATCCTCAATGCCTATCGGTTTTCCACCTGCCATAAGCGTGAACAGTGCTGCAGCATCCGCGACGTCACGGGTCAGGGGCCCGATGGTGTCGAGGCTGGGGCACAGGGGCACGAGGCCGGTTGTGGGAATACGGCCATGGCTCGGTTTGAAGCCGACAAGCCCATTAAAGGCGGCGGGAATGCGGACCGAGCCGCCGGTATCTGTGCCGATGGACGCGGTGCAGAGGCCGCGCGCAAGGCTGACGCCCGCGCCCGATGATGAGCCGCCGGGCACGCGCTCAATTGTTGTGTCATGTGCATTGGCAGGTGTGCCATAGACCGGATTGATGCCAAGGCCGGAAAAGGCAAGTTCTGTCATTGCCGTCTTACCGATGCAGACCGTCCCGGCCATGGTCATGCGGACGAGGGCTGCTGCATCATGTGCGGGGATGCGCCCGCTGAGCATCTTTGAGCCTGCGGTGGTTTCATCGCCGGCGCTGTCAAACAGGTCCTTCCACGACAGCGGCACACCATCAAGGGGGGAGCGCCGCAGCCCGGCCTTGGCGCGAGTATGAGCGGCATCCGCCTCCATGCGGGCGCGGTCCAGTGTCAAACGGTAGAAGATGCGGTGGTCGGGGTCAGTAGCGGCGATCCGGTCCGTCAGATCTTCCACCAGCGCGCGCGGGTCGGTTTCTCCGGTCTCAATGGCGCGGCCAACACTCAGGGCTGAAGGTAAAATGTGTGTGCTCATGGGGCGAACTTTAGGGGTAGGCGGGGCATTTCGCCACGGTTGTGTGCGCTGCACCCATTGCGGGCTTGCTGAACCCGGCGGGGTCGGCCACTTTCTTGGCCCATGAGCATCAAAGATCACACAGACACGGATATTGTCATTGCCGGTGGTGGCCTTGTCGGGCTGACGGCGGCACTGGCACTTGCAAGTGGGGCTGCGGGTGCGCCGTTCCGCGTGACAGTTATTGATGCGCTGGATCCCGCGCAGGTGACGGGTGCCGCCTATGACGGGCGCAACTCATCCATCGCCTATGCATCCTGGCGGATGTTCGAGGCGCTGGGGCTGGCGCAGCGGCTTGAGGGCCGCGCGCAGCCGATCAACGATATTCTGGTGACCGACGGCAAGGTGCGCGGTGGTGCATCGCTGATGTTCCTGCATTTTGCGGCGGCTGAAATCGCAGATGAAACCGGCGATGCACCGCTTGGGCATTTCGTGGAAAACCGGCATCTGCGTGAGGCGTTGCTTGCAGCGGTCGCTGAATGTGATGCCATTGAGCTTATCGCACCGGCCAAGGTTGCCAGTGTTGCCTATGACCCGGCGCATGCAAGTGTCACGCTGGACAATGGACGGGTTGTGCGTGCAAAGCTGTGCATAGCCGCTGACGGGCGCAACAGCCCGATCCGGCAACAGGCGAGTATACGGACGATTGGCTGGGATTACGACCAGGCGGGTATCGTTACCACCATGGTGCATGACAAGCCGCATGAAGGTGTGGCGCAAGAGTATTTTCTGCCTGGTGGGCCGTTCGCTGTTCTGCCGATGACGGGCAACCGGTGTTCGCTGGTGTGGACGGAAAAGAAATCCGTAGCCGCTGATTTGATGGCGCTGGACGATGACGCCTTCGCGGAAGAAGCGCGCGACAGATTCGGCAGTTATCTGGGCCACTGCGCGCCGGAAGGCCCGCGCTGGTCTTATCCCCTGTCATTGCAGCTTGCGCGCGACTATGTGCGGCCGCGTCTGGCGCTGGTTGGGGATGCAGCACATGCCATTCATCCGCTTGCAGGGCAGGGCTATAATCTGGGCATGCGGGATGTGGCAGCGCTTGCGGATGTGCTGGTAGAAGCGCGCACTGTCGGCCTTGATATCGGTGCGTTGACGGTGCTGGACCGCTACCAGCGTTGGCGGCGGTTTGACAATACGGCGCTGGCGGCGATGACGGACGGGCTCAATCGGCTGTTCTCCAACGACATCGGTCCGTTGCGCATCGTGCGTGACATCGGCCTGGATCTCGTCAACCGCTTCGGCCCGGCCCGCCGCTTGTTCATGCGGCAGGCGGCAGGCGCTGTTGGTGAGTTGCCGAAACTGATGCGCGGCTAAAAACCCGCCTAGGGAGGGGCAGGTTGTTTTGTCAGCCAAGCCAACCCATCTGCCGGCCGCCGATGACGTGAATGTGAGCGTGATAGACGGTCTGGCCGCCCTGTGGGTTGGTGTTCATGACAAGCCGGAAGCCGCTTTCATCAATGCCGCGCTGCTTCGCCATGCTGATTGCAAGCTCGATCATTTCGGCGCGTATAGCCGGTGGCACATCCAACATCGACGTGTAGCGCTGCTTGGGAATCACCAGCAGATGCACGGGTGCGATGGGCTTGATATCGTTGATGACAAACGCGTTGTCGGACTGGGCAACCCAGAGATCTTGCGAAACCTTGGAGAAGGGGCTTTCAACTGCAAGGCTCTCGGCCTTGATCTCCGGTAGTTTCCATTCTGCAAGGCGCAGATAAGCCCATCCCAAGGGGTTCAATGTGCCGATGACAAATGCGGCAAGGGCAATGAGTGGAATTTTGAAGCGTTTAAGCATGACGTCCCCCGGTTGTTGATTGGGGACGAGTGTCGGTGCGGGGCTAGTCTCGCGACAAGCCCTTTTCCTCGATGGCCGCTATGTAGGCGCTCATCTTGGCATCGCCGTCGCTGCCGAGCTCATAAAGATAGTCCCAGGTGAACAGGCCCGAATCATGGCCGTCTGAGAAAATCAGGCGGACGGCGTAAGAGCCGATGGGTTCGACACGCTCAATTGCCACCATGCGTTTGCCGGGAACGGTTTTCTTCCGGCCTGCGCCGTGGCCCTGCACCTCGGCGGAAGGGCTTTCAACCCGCAGCAGTTCAGCGGGGATTGAAAAACTATGTCCGTCGTCGAATTCCACATCAAGCACGCGATCGGCTTTCCGCAATCGGATTTCTTTGGGCCAGGGACGTGCGGGTTGTGGAGTGGTCATGGTCGGGTCAGGCGCCTTTGGCTTCGTCGTCGGAAAGCTGACGGGCTTCTTCCGGCAGCATGATGGGGATGCCATCGCGGATCGGGTAGGCGAGACGGGCCGTCCTGCTCACAAGTTCCTGCTTCTCCCGGTCATAATGCAGCGTGTCACGCGAGAGTGGGCACACGAGAATTTCAAGCAGCTTGGGGTCTACTTCACCGGCGGCGGCGTGCACGGTGCTGTCTGCGCCGGTGCTGGTGTTGGAATCTGAGGTCGTCATGGTTCTGTCCTGCCTGCGCATATGCGCCTATTGCATCGTTGTGTCGTCGTCGTCCTGGCTTTGTGCCAGTGCCATTTCAGCCAGCGCAATCAATATCTGGTTGCGCTGCTCAAGTGTCGTTGCTTCCAGCATGGCCTGCTTTTCCTGCGGACCGAAGGGCGAGATCATCGACAGGGAATTGACGAGACCTTCGTTGGAAGACCGCTCGATTGCGTCCCAATCCGCCTGCATGCCGTTTGCTTCAAGATAGCGCCGCAAAATATCCAGCAGGCCTTGCCGGTTCACGTCGTCCTCGCCTTCGCCGGACGTCAGGTCGGTTTGGAATGGTGTGTAGTCGGCGCTGACTTGCCGGTAGGGCGTCATTGCATCAAGTTCCTGCGCCACCTTGAAGCGGCAGATGCCAGTGAGTGTCATCAAAATGCGCCCGTCGTCGGTTTCGTTGAAACCGGTGATGCGTCCGGCGCATCCCACGTCATGAATGGCCGGGTTGGTGGTTGCATCTGTGCTGCTGGACGCTGCGTCGGCTCCCTTGGGCTGGACCATGCCGATCATCCGGTCGCCGGAGCGAAGCGCTGCATCCACCATCGAGACATAGCGCGGCTCAAAAATATTGAGCGGCAGCACGCCACGCGGCAGCAGCAGCGCACCAGCCAAAGGAAAAATCGGCAGTTGTTGCGGCAGGTCCTGAATTGATCTGTAGCGCGCGGTCATGCGGCCTTTCCGGCCTGCCCTTTTGAGGCGGCCAATTATGAGAAGAGAACAGACGATAATTTGCGTCTGCCGGCCTGAGTCGCCTCGTCCATGGGGCCCCAGGCTTCAAAGAATTGCAGCAGTTGCGTGCGGGCGGCTTCGTCGTTCCACGCGCGCTCAAGGCGAATGCTCTCGATCAGATGATCGGTTGCGGCCTCACGGTTGCCCGCCGCATTGAGAGCGATAGCAAGCTCGATGCGGGCTTCATGGTCTTTGGGGTCGGTGGCGATGCGGGCTTCAAGCGGTGCCAGATCAGCCTGCGGCTCGGCGGGGCCTGACTGGGCCAGCTCGAGGGCGGCTTGTGCGCCCTTGATATCCTGATCTTCGGCGGCTGATGGCGGCGCCAGCGTCAGCACTTCGGCTGCGCGCTCCAGATCACCGGTTTCAGTGTAGCAGCGCGCAAGACCCGCAATGGCTTTGAGGTTTTCGCGGTCTTCCTGCAGCACGGCGGCGAAGGCCTGCGCGGCAGCGCCAAGGTCGCCTGCTTCCACCGCGGCGGCGGCCGCTTCCAGCATCTGTTCGGCCTGTGTCGGTTCCAGTGCCCCACCGGCCAGTGCTTCGACAAAGCGTTTGATCTGGCTTTCGGGCAGCGCGCCCATGAAGCCATCAACCGGCTGGCCGCTTTTGAACGCAAAGACCGCAGGGATCGACTGCACACGCAGCTGCTGCGCGATTTCGGGGTGCTCGTCGATGTTCATTTTGACGAGACGCACGGCGCCCGCGGCCTGCTGCACGACTTTTTCGAGGATCGGGGTTAACTGCTTGCAGGGTCCACACCATGGTGCCCAGAAATCGACAATCACCGGCACCTGCATACTGGCGTCCAGCACGTCGACGGGGAAAGTCTGGGTGGTTGCGTCCTTGATGAGGTCGCCGGCCGGCGCTGCGGGGGCTGCCTGGCTGGGGTTGGACCCGAGAATATCGCTCATTTTACTACTGTGCTCCTCGCGGGCTTTCAGCCTTGTATATGGGGCTGAACAGCCATTTGCCCACTCTAGCATGGCGTAAAGCCAGGCTGAGGTGATGTTGGGGGCAGGTTTACCGGGTGACGGCGACCAACCGCAAGCTTTGCCGGTGGCAAATGGGTGTGTCCGGCAGGTTCACTTGGCCTCTTGCAATCGCGCTTTTCTTGCGCAATAACACCGCTCCCTTGGGGTGGGCATCGCGCCCATCAAGGCCGGTTTTAACCGGATAACGTCAGAGCGGGCGTAGCTCAGGGGTAGAGCACAACCTTGCCAAGGTTGGGGTCGTGAGTTCGAATCTCATCGCCCGCTCCAATTTTCCTTCATCAGGATTGCCACGTGTTTTGCCAGTTGGGCGGAGACGTGGCGGCTGCCCGGTCAGGCCCGGGTCTCGCTGACGATATCATAGCCGTAAATGGCGTCCTGTCGTGCGAGTCCGATGGACGGGGCGATCCGTCCGGCGAGCCACATGGGTCCATAGGTTTTCAGACGGCCCAACGCTGTGCGCTGGTGGAATGTCTTTGCGTTTGCCCGGGACCCGGCCTGCACTGCTGAGGCGCGGGTAAAGCGCTTGGCCTGATAGGCATTCAGGGCGGTTTGTATATCCAGACTTGAGGACAGGAATGCGGCCAGTGCGTAGGCGTCCTCAACGGCCATGGCGGCACCTTGCGCCATGAACGGCAGCATGGGGTGTGCAGCATCGCCCATGAGAGCTACGCGCCCGTCCGTCCAGGTCGTCAGGGGTGGGCGGTCGAACAGCCCCCAACGGAACAGGTTGTCTGACTCAGTGATCAGGCGCGTGATGGTGGGGTGCCAGCCGGTAAAGTCAGCCAGTGCTTGTTCGCGGGTGCCGGATTCAGTCCAGCTTTCTGCCGTCCAGTCGTCGCGTTCGACGACGGCGACAAGATTGGCCAGTTGGCCGCCGCGCAACAGATAGGTGACGGCATGTTTGCCGCGGCCCATCCAGGCGCAGGCGACCGGGTCAGGTACGTCTTGGCCCAGCCGTTCGACCGGCACCACGGCGCGCCATGCCACATTGCCGGTAAAGGTCGGCCTGTCCGGGCCAATCATCTGGGCGCGGATGGCGGAATGGATGCCGTCGGCGCCGATGAGAACATCGCCGCGAATCTCCTCTCCATCTTCCAGTATTGCCGTTACACCCGCCTGATCCTGCTCATACCGCCTCACCACGGCTCCAAGCCGGACATTGGCGGGTGCGCGTGTGACCAGCGTTGTTTCGAGTGCGGCAATCAGATCAGCCCGATGAATGTGCAGATAGGGCGAACCCCACCGCTTCAGTGCGGTGTCGCCCAGCGGGGCGTGAATGAGGTTCAGCCCGCTCACCCCCATGCGAATATCAATGCCCTCCGGCCGGAACCCGGCATCCGCGAGGGCCTGATCGATGCCGAGTGCCTCGAAGACTTTCATGGCGTTGGGGCTCACCTGAATGCCGGCACCGACGTCCCCCAATTGGGGGGACTTCTCGAGTACCTGCACATTCCAGCCGTGCTGATGGAGGCAGAGCGCTGCTGTCAGCCCGCCGATGCCTCCCCCGGCGATGAGTGCATTTTGCATTCTGGTTTGGTCTCCATCGGCCATCACCCGGTGCAGCGCAGGACATGGGGTATCTCGGGGCGTTCCTGCCTAACCTCTATGCGGATGAGTCTGCAAAGCAGTGTCCTTACCCTGAGGTGGCCAGGGCGACAAACGCTATCCAAAAAAGGGAGCTTATGCGCCCGTCAAGGCCGGTTTTAACCGGATAACGTCAGAGCGGGCGTAGCTCAGGGGTAGAGCACAACCTTGCCAAGGTTGGGGTCGTGAGTTCGAATCTCATCGCCCGCTCCAGTTTTCCTTCAGATCAGAAGACCTTATGCCGCCGGTGCATTGTGGCGCCGGTGTTCGGCGAACAATGAATTGAGTTCCGCCTGCGGCATCTGATCATTGGCAAAATTGATTGTCCCTGAGCCCAAGAGCTCTTTGGCGGCGCGCTGCACGACGCCGAGCGCTGCACGGGCGATTGATCCGCCAAGACTGATGCGCTGTACACCGGCGCTGAACCAATCCTCGGCTTTGCCTTCAGTGTTGCCCAACCCCATGACCATGTTGAGTGGCCCGTCTATTTCAGCTGCGAGTATGCGGATCGAGGCCATGTCCGATAGGCCGGGCGTAAACAGACAATCCGCCCCGGCTTCGCGGTACAGGTTTGATCTGTGGATTGCGGCAGCTTTGTTCCCAGCGTCAAAAAACAACGCATCGCAGCGGGCGGTCAGCACGAAGTCGGAGCCTGCCTGATCAATAACCTCACGGGCGGCGGTGATGCGCTCGACGGCATGGGCCTGATCATAAAGGCAGCCTGACGCGGGGATATGGTCCTCGATGTTACAGCCAGCAAGACCGGCTTCGAGCGCCATCCTGATTGTCCGGGCGACCTCTTCCGGCGTATCGCCATAGCCTGCTTCGAGGTCGGCGCTAACCGGAATGCTGACGGCCGAGACGATGTCGCGGAGCCGCGCAAACATCGCTTCGCGGGACACCAGCCGCCGCGGGTCACTGACGCCATAGTCCGGCTTACCCATTGAGAAGGCGATGCCGGAACTTGTGGTGGCTATGGAAGCGAAGCCCGCAGCGGCAAGGATGATGGCGCTTCCTGCGTCCCAGGCATTGGGCATGATGAACCCGCTATCGGCCAGGTGGAGTGCTTTGAAATCTGAGGTGACGGACATGGCGGCGCTTCTCCGAATTGTATGAAGAAGGCGTTTTGCGGGTTGTCGGCCTATTGGGCAAATGTATAGTTTTGATCTATTCCATCAGGATTTTGCATAACTCCATGGACTTTGAAGCCATTCAAACCTTTCTCGCCGTCCATCAGACGGGCGGTTTTTCAGTAGCTGCGGCGCGCTTGCGGCGGTCCCAACCTGCGATCAGCCGACGTATTGCACTGCTTGAGGATGAGCTTGGAGCGCCGCTTTTCGAGCGCACATCGCAAGGCGTCGTGCTCAGTCAGGCGGGTGAGGTTCTTTTGCCGTTTGCGGAAAAGGCAGTTGCGGCTCTCGAGGATTGCGAGGGCGCGATCGCAGGTCTGAGCAACGGCACAGGAGGGCCGGTATCCCTCGTGGCGGTCGGCACGCTTGCCGACATCGCCCTTACCCGCGTGCTCAAGGATTTCAGGCGCGCATATCCGGCGGTTGCGCTCACCCTACGCACGGCGACCAGTGCGCAGGTGAGTGATCTTGTGCGGCGTGGCGAGGTTACCATCGGGCTTCGCTACTTTGACGATCGCGCAGCCGACCTCACCTGCGAGTGGGTATTTGATGAACGTCTCGGTGTGGTGTGCGCGCCCGATCACCGGCTAGCGAATGACTGTGTTTCCTCTCTTGCAGATTTAAAGCAAGAACACTGGTTTGCGTTTCCTGCTGCGGGCGATCCCGCTGAAGCTGCCTCGGGCAATATATTCGCGCAATTTCTCATTCGGGATGTCCCGGCTATCGACTGGACACAGGTTGATAGCCTGACGGCACAAAAACGGCTCGTGGAGGCAGGCTATGGACTGGCGCTGATGCCGCAGAGTGCTGTCGCGGATGAGGTCGACCGGGGGGCGCTGGCATGGGTTGAGGTTGACGACCTTGCCGTTACCCAGCCGGTTTAC
Organism: uncultured Parvibaculaceae bacterium; assembly: GCA_964511745.1. GTDB lineage: Bacteria > Pseudomonadota > Alphaproteobacteria > CGMCC-115125 > CGMCC-115125 > Pyruvatibacter. The sequence continues at coordinate 16,705 of CAZEHX010000020.1, read as the reverse complement.
GTTGTCGTGCGGACGCAGGGATATCTTAGTCCGGCTTCAACCGCTCTGATGCAGTTCCTGAAAGATCAGCCGAATGCCAATTAGCCTTTTCAACTTTTGATGCCGTAGGCTTTCCTGAACTCTTTCATGCCTTCTATCGTGTCCTGCGCAATCTTGATGGCGCTTGGGCGTTGATTGAGAAGGTCCAGAAGATCCTTGGCCTGGGGAAGTTCGTCCCAGAGGTTCCAGCCAAACACGATGTCGGCCACCCCGGCGGCCATTGGAAATGAGTGCAGGAATATCATGTCTGCATAGGTGATTTTGTCGCCCGCAAGGTATGGCGAGAAACGTCCCCGGCGCCGTATCGCCTGGCAGCCCCTTTCCAGGACGGGGCGGACGCTGTCCTTTACCTCCTGGGAAACCGGGCCGGTTCCGAAAAACGCTTCTCCGTAACACCGCCGTGCCGGAAGCTCCAGATAGAGCTCCGAATACTTCACAAGTTCGCGCGCGCGGGCGCGCTCATACGGGTCGGCGGGATAGAATGATGGTCCGTCAACCGCATCTTCGATGTAGTCGAGGATGACGCTGGTCTCGCTGATAAACCCGTCCGGTGTTTCCAGGCAGGGAACTTTCCCCATTGCGCTCTTGGAAAGAAATGCTTCCTTTGATCCTGAATAGACACGAACATCTTCGTAGTCCGCGCCCTTCTCCATCAAAGCCATTTTCACGATGTTGTAGTAATTTGATGCCGGAAATCCGAGTAGTTTCAGCATGTTCAATGGTTCCTGTTCCTGTTGCCCCACGCGCGGGGGCTCTGTCTTCTGCTTCGAAGTTCCGGCTCTTGTCCGTGAGTCCCAATTTTTGCCAATTCCGTTTCACCCTATGACAGGCGAACGGGAGAATGGGAAATTCCTGACCGGCTAGCGAAACACGGTTGCATCGGTCATTAAATGACTTAAGGTCATATTTGAAGCCTGTTTTGGTTTGAGAGCATGCACGGTTGCGATTTGTGCCTGCCATCCATGCTGAGTGTCGGGAGGACGCGACCCCATGATCAATGTGACGATAAACGGCAAGCCTGAGTTGCTCGATGTGGATCCGGACATGCCCATTCTCTGGGTGATCCGGGAGAACCTGGAGATGACCGGCACCAAGTTCGGGTGCGGTATTGCTTTTTGCGGGGCGTGCACTGTGCATCTCAACGGCCAGCCGGTCCGGTCCTGCTCGACACCCATTTCGGCGGCTGAGGGACTTGAGATCACGACCATTGAAGGCCTTCCAGATGCGGACGGCAAGTTGGCCAAGGTTCAGCAGGCGTGGATCGATGCGCAGGTGCCGCAATGCGGTTATTGCCAGTCGGGCCAGCTGATGTCCGCCGCCGCGTTGCTGCGTGACAATCCGGACCCGACCGACGACGACATTGACGCTGCCATGTCCGGGAATATCTGCCGGTGCGGCACCTATCCACGCATTCGCGCGGCCATCAAAGCCGCAGCGCGCGCATAAGGGAACTGACATCATGAACAAGTGGTCCCGACGCGGTTTTATTGGTGCAGGTTTGCTGGGCGGCACGGCGCTGGTGGTGGGTGTTGCGATCCGTCCCGGCAATCCGGTCGGTAAGCTTGCCAAGGATGCAGCGCTTGACGGTGAACAGCTGATCAATGCGTGGGTGAAGATCGGTGAAGACAATATAGTGACCGCCATCGTGCCGCATACGGATATGGGGCAGGGCGCGCTATCGACATTGGCCCAGATGCTTGCTGACGAGATGGATGCGGACTGGGACAAGATGAATGTCATGTCTGCTCCGGCCAATGGCGACTATGTCTCCAGTGAAATGGCACGCCATTTTGTTGCGCCGAACCTTGAAGTCGGTGCCTGGCTGGAGCCGACTGTCGATGGCGCATTCCAGGGTCTTGCCAGCATGATGGACCTCTATCTGACCGGCGGCAGTTTCTCGGTGCGGTCAACCGGCCAGAAGGGCATGCGGGTCGCTGGTGCAGCGGCGCGCGAGATGTTGATTGGTGCTGCGGCAGGTGAATGGGGCGTATCGGCCGCTGAGATTACAACGGAAAAGAGCCGCCTCTATCACAAGGCCAGCGGCAAGGCTGCCGACTATTCAGAGTTTGCAATCGCGGCCGCCGATCAAAGCCTACCGGCCAAGCCGACGCTTAAAACCATCGATGAGTTCAAGCTGATGGGGACACCGGCGCCGCGGTTGGATATTCCAACCAAGGTAGATGGCACGGCGCTGTTCGGCATTGATGCTCAGGTGCCCGGACAGAAACTCGCCTATGCCGCTGTGCTCGCGCCGCCGGTTCCCGGGGCCAAGGTTGCGACAGTCGATGACGCCGAAACACGGGCGATGCGCGGTGTTCAGCATGTCCTGAACCTGGGCGAGTTCGTTGCCGTCGTTGCCGACAGCTACTGGCATGCGCAGCAGGCGATCAACACCGTCACTGCCACCTACACAAAAACACCGACGGACGATCTTGATCAAGCCGGCATGTTCCAGATCTTTGATACGGCACTGAACGAAGCCGGTGATGGTGGTGGCGATACGCTTGTTGACGTTGGCGACAGCAGCGACGCGTTTGCGGCGGCCGCAATCAAGGTGGAAGCCGAATATCAGGTGCCGTTTCTGGCGCACACCGCCATGGAGCCGATCAACTGCACCGTCTGGTTTCATGATGGACAGGCTGAAGTCTGGCTCGGCACACAGGCACCTCTGCGCTGCCGCAACGCTGCTGCGGATGTGTTTGACATCAGCGTCGATGATGTGACGGTTCACCTGTTGCATATGGGGGGTGGCTTTGGTCGCCGCTCGGATGCAGCCATGGTGACGATGGCTGCGCGCATCGCCAAGGAAATTGGTGGGCCGGTCAAGATGATCTGGTCGCGCGAAGAAGATGTGCAGAAGGCTGCCTACCGAAACGCCACCACCAGCCGCTTCAAGGCGGGGCTGGATGAAAGTGGCAAGCCGGTGAGCTGGGACAATATTTTTCTGTTCCACAATGACCCGGCTGATGCCGCCTTTGTGCCCTATTACGATATCGGCGCGCAGCGTGTTCGCGCTTTGAACGACGTGGAATTGCCGCTTCCGTTCTGGGCGTGGCGGTCGGTCGATCACAGCCAGCATGGCTTTTTCGTCGAATCTTTTGTCGATGAACTGGCGCATGCGGCGGGCAAGGACGCGGTCGATTTCCGCCTGTCCCTGCTTGGCAACTCGCCGCGCTTTGCGACGGTTCTTAAAAAGGCTGCCAGCATGGCTGGCTGGGGCAGCGCCATGCCGGTCAATCACGGGCGCGGGGTTGCTCTCGTGCGGTCCTTCAACACGATTGTCGCGATGGTGGCCGATGTTGACATGAGCAGCGGCTCGCCGGTCGTCAAAAAGGTCTTCTGCTGTGCGGATCCGGGTTTTGCGATGAACCCGGATGGCTTTGCTGCGCAGATGGAAGGCGGCATCATCTATGGTTTGACTGCGGCACTGTACGGCGAGATCAGTATCAAGAATGGTGCAGTAGAGCAGAGCAACTTCCACGACTACCAGATGCTGCGCATGTATGAGACGCCGGAAATTGCCATCGAGATCATCAATGGAAACCCGGATGATATCGGTGGTGGTGGTGAGCCCGGCACGCCGCCGATTGCACCTGCGGTTGCCAATGCTGTGTTCAACGCAACCGGCATACGCCCGCGCAAGCTGCCGATGGCAGGTCAAGCCTACTCAGTCTAGAAGGTGGTGCGCATGCTCCGTATTCTGACAGTTGCGACCGTGTTTGGTGTTGGCATGTTTGTTTGGCTCGCGGCAACTCTGTCACAGGCGCAAACGCCCTCGTCGCAGGCTGAGGGCCTTGCTGCTTGGGACAAGGCGTTTGACGTCTTCTCGCATCCGCGCTGCGTCAACTGCCATGTGCCGGATGACAACAAGCCGCGCTGGTCAGGTCCAAGCTATGGCGCCAAGGGGCCGTATCACGGGATGGGTATTGTTGCCGATGCCAGCCGCAAGCGGGCGGCCGGACTGCCTTGTACGTCCTGTCACACGACACAGAATCTGCCATTTCCCGGTGGCGCTCCCGGTGCGCCGGGATGGTCTCTTGCGCCTGTGGACATGGTTTGGTGGGAGAAGAGTTCCGCTGACATCTGCATGCAGATCAAGGACCCCGAACGCAATGGTGGCCGATCCGTCGAAGATGTAGCTGACCATATCGGCCATGATCCGCTGGTGCAGTGGGGCTGGTCTCCAGGTCCTGGCCGGGAGCCTGCGCCCTACAGCGCTAAAGAGGCCATGGCGTATCTGCTGGCGTGGCAGAACGCAGGCGCGCCTTGTCCGTCACCTGCCGATTGAATCAATCCAGTGACAATGCGGCAAGGGTCTCGGGTGTGTCGATATCCGTCGCCTCAAGCGCTGATATATCTTGCATTGCAACATGAGAAAGCGCGGCGAGGGCGGCTTTGCCGCCTTTGTCGCCTGTAAGTGCTGTGAGCCGGGGGAAAGATGCGCGGCTGAAGAGGAGGGGCGGTTGCAGGATGCCGTCGTGGCGGCTGGCGGCAGCCTCGGCATCTCCCAGCACTGCTGAAAGCGACTCGATGTGTTGCGCTGTTACAAACGGCATGTCGGCCAGCAGGACGAGTGCGCTGCTGACTGGCAGATCCTGAACGGTGCGTATGCCCAGGGCCAGCGACGCGCCCTGACCGTCATCGGCGGCGTCATTGAAAATCGGCGTGATCCCGAAGCCTGCGAACAGGTAGGCAAGCGGCCCGTTGCCTGCAGGTACGATTGCGATGGCGGACTGCACAGGCAGGCCGGCGACACATTCAGCGCTATGGGCGGCGAGGGGTTTGGATCTGAAAGGTGTCAGGAGCTTGTCGTGCGGGCCGAAGCGTTTGGAGCGGCCGCTTGCGAGAATGATCGCCGCCGTCGAGGCGAGCGTCACGCGCCGATATCCTTGTAGCAGCCGGCGATCTCCGCCAGTGTCGAGACAGCAAGCATGGAGGCGTCGCGGGTGCGCGGAATGAGGCCGATGGGGCCATTCAGGCGGCGCACGCCTTCTCTGGGCAGGCCCGCCTCGCGCAGAGCTTCGCAGCGAACCTGATGGGTGCGGTGGCTACCGACGGCGCCCATCCAGAATGCCGGGCCCTCAAGGGTCTGGCGCACCAGCGGAATTTCCCAGTCCTGATCGTGGAACATCAAGACGAAGGCGGTCCATTCGTCGTCGCGCAATGCGGGCAACGCGTGCGGCGTGGTGAGCCTTTCAAGGGGAAGGCCCGCTGCCGCCGCGCGCTCGAGCGTGGTGTCGTCCGGCGTCTGGATAAGAACGGAAAAGTCGGCGGCGGCCGCAAGCCGTCCCAGCGCGACAGTTTCTTCGCCGCGGCCTGCAATGCGTAACCGCAGCTTGGGCGCGATGCGCATGGTCAGCGCTGTGCCGTCCCAGTGGGTCTCGCCCTGATCGGCGGACAGCAGCGTGACGCCGGTGTCGCTGATCCGCAGGCTGACGGGTTTGCGTGCTGCAAGCCGGGTGCTCGCCTCGCTGAGGGTTTCGAGGTCGGGCGCTGGGACCACGATCATGGAAAGCCTGCCACCGCAGGGCAGTCTGATGTCGAGAAAGGGGGAGCCCGCCCCGTAGGTCAGGTGCCGCGCTGCTCCCTGTTCAATCGCCTGGCGTGCATTGAGAATGACGTCCGCGTCGACGCAGCCGTTTGAGACATAGCCGGCAAAGCCGCTGGTCTCATCCACCCCCATCAGGGCGCCCGGTGCGCGCAGGCCGCCACCGACGGTTTCGGTCACTGCAACGAGCGCATATTTGCGGCCGCGCCTGGCCGTGTCTGCGAGAAACTGCAGGACATCTTCTGAATGGGTGAAACTGGACATGTCTGGCGCCGATAGCTGTTTGGCAAAGCCTAGCACATGGAAATGCAGACGCGGCGGCGGACTGTATTGTCACGCCGCCGCGTCTGGATGTCGTTTACCGCGGTGCCATGCGGATGCCGCCGTCGAGGCGGACGGCCTGGGCGTTGAAGTAGGTATTGCGGGCGAACTCCATTGCCAGCGACGCGAACTCTTCGGGCTTGCCCAGACGCTTTGGGAACGGGACCGAGGCTGCAAGGCTGTCGAGTACCTGCTGGCGCGCACCCAGCATGAGAGGCGTCGCGAAAATGCCCGGCATGATGCAGTTGACGCGGATGCCGATATTCATCATGTCGCGCGCCATCGGCAGGACGAGGCCATTCACGCCGGCCTTTGCGGAGCCGTAAACCGTCTGGCCGATCTGTGCATCCTGCGCGGCAACGGATGCCGTTAGCGTGATGCAGCCGCGTTCGTCGTCTTCCATCGGTTCGGCATTTGCCATGCCGAGTGCCGAGATGGATGCAACGCGGTAGGACGCAACCTGAATGCCCTGAACGCCGAACTCATAGTCTTCGGTCGAGAGGCGCTTGTAGCTGCGCGTCTCCTTGTCGAAGGCAAGTGTCTTGCCGCCGCGTGATGTCATGGCGCAATGGACGCAAACGCGTTCCTGGCCATGGGCGGCGCGGGCTTTTTCAAAGCCAGCGACGACGGATGCTTCGTCGAGAATGTTGACGTTGCAAAAGACCCCGCCGATTTCCTTAGCAACGGCTTCACCGGCTTCTTCGTTGATGTCGAAAATGGCGACGGGCGCACCGGCCTTTGCGAAAGCTTCAGCCGTGGCGCGGCCAAGGCCCGATGCACCGCCGGTGACAACGACGGGTGTGTTTTTTGAAATCTGCATTTTTATGTTCCCGCTTGGATCAGGTGTTGCGTGAAAGGGTGCGTGCGCCAAAGACCAGCAGCACGACAAGAATGGCTTCAACGGCGATGGGCGTGGCGATGCCTTCAGGTGCGCCGGCCATGAGACTGCCGAGAATGCGACCGGTAAGCGCGAGGCCATAAAGCAGGGCGGCGCCGTAGATGGCACCGGTGCGGCCTGCGAACAGGCCAAGGCCTGCAAAGACAGCAGCGGCGAGGAAGAACGCGCCGATGTCAGCGCGGAAGGTGTTCATGCCCATCTCGGGCAGGGCTGTGCCCAAGCCAAGCATGACGGCGGAAGCTTCAGGCGTGAAATAGGTTTGCAGGCCCATCAGCAGTGAAAAAAGAAAGGCCAGGCCAACGGCGATACGGGCAATCCAGAGCATTTTGTTTCCCCCCAAAGGATTTGGTTTGTTGATTTCGCGCGCAAGTCTAGGCGGTTGCGCGGCGTAGGGCTATTGCGTCTTTCATCTCATGCATGGCGCTTTGTGCAGCATGTATCTCGACGCCAGCGCTGCCGCATGGTCACATGGATGAAAGCATTTGCTCGGCAATGCGCTACCCACACAAGAACCGCAGAGGACGCTCCGGAAAATGAGTGCAACACTTGAAATGAACGGCGATGTGGCAATCGTGACAATGGATGACGGCAAGGCCAATGCCATAAATCCCACAATGCTGGATGCGCTGGAAGCAGCCTTCGATGAAGCTGAAAGCAAAGCGGGTGCGATTGTCATGGCGGGCAAGCCGGGGCTTTTTTCAGCCGGGTTTGATCTCAAGCTGATGGCTGGTGCGACGCCTGAAGAAGTAACGGCGCTGGTCATGCGCGGCGGTGCCTTTGCCATGCGGATTTATGGTGGGCCGTTGCCGGTGGTTGCCGCCTGCACCGGGCATGCGATCGCCATGGGTGCGTTCTACCTGCTGTCCTGCGATACGCGGGTTGGTTCAAAGGGTGAGTTTGCCCTTGGTGCGAATGAGACCGTCAACGGGATGACCTTGCCGATCTTCGGCATTGAGCTGCCCAAGGCGCGGCTCAATCCGCAGCATCTCACCAAGGCAATCATTCAGGCGCATATGTATGACCCGGCGGGTGCCGTTGAGGCGGGGTATCTGGATCAGGTGGTCGAGGCAGACAAGGTCGTGGCCGCGGCGGGTGAAATTGCCGGCCAGCTGGCAGCTCTGCCCCGGCAGGCCTATGCGGCCAACAAGAAATTGCTGCGCGCCGATACGATCAGAATCATCAATGAGAGCCTCAAGGGCTGAGACCGGGATATTCATCCTGCCGGTAACATGACCGTGTTTGACCGTTGAAAAGCAGCGTGGCGGGTGGCCATATGGCTGCAACAGCCATTTGAGCCTAATACACAAGGGGAGCGCCATATGACCGGCACATCTGACTACACACCGCCCAAGGTTTGGACCTGGGACAAGGAAAGCGGCGGGCGGTTTGCCAATATCAACCGACCGATCGCCGGGCCGACCCATGACAAAGACCTGCAGGTGGGCAAGCACCCGATCCAGCTTTATTCGCTGGGTACGCCCAACGGCGTGAAAGTTACGGTCATGCTCGAAGAGCTTCTGGCGCTTGGGCACACGGGTGCGGAGTATGACGCGTGGCTGGTCAATATCGGTGAGGGCGACCAGTTTTCCAGCGGATTTGTGAGCGCCAATCCCAACTCAAAAATTCCCGCGATGATGGATCACAGCACAACGCCGCCGACGCGGGTTTTTGAATCCGCTTCGATCCTGCTTTATCTGGCTGAGAAATTCGGTGCGTTTCTGCCGACAGACCATGTGGCGCGTACCGAAGCGCTTTCATGGTTGTTCTGGCAGATGGGCAGCGCGCCTTATCTTGGTGGTGGCTTCGGGCATTTTTATGCCTATGCGCCGTTCAAGATTGAATATGCAATCGACCGCTTTGCGATGGAGGTGAAGCGGCAACTTGATGTGCTTGACCGGCATCTGGCGGAAAACGAATATATGGCGGGCACGGAGTATTCGATTGCGGATATGGCAATCTGGCCATGGTATGGCGCGCTGGTTGCCGGCGTCATTTATGAAGCGGGCGAGTTTCTGCAGACGCATGAATACAAAAACGTCGTGCGCTGGGCGGACAAGATCGGCGAACGGCCGGCTGTGCAGCGCGGGCGGATGGTGAACCGGGTCTACGGCAAGCCGGAAACCCAATTGCTTGAGCGGCATGATGCGAGCGACTTTGACACCAAGACGCAGGACAAGGTTGCCGCCAAGGATTGAGTGTGGCGGCGATCATCCAAGGATGGTCGCCGCCCGCTTCCCTTGCGGGTAATTGTACGCTCTCAGGTGATGCGCCAAATGACGTGTACATTTACTATTGAAGGCGACCCCGGCATGACGCTTGAAATCATATCGCGCGGTGAAGGTATGGCACGCCGCCCGTCGCTGCTTTTCATCCCCGGCGGATTTCACGATGCGCGGTGCTGGGATCACCACTATCTGCCGTGGTTTGCAGAGCATGGCTGGGCCGCACACGCCATGAGCCTGCGTGGGCATGGGCGAAGCCCCGGCGACCTCGCGCGCGATAAGCCCAGCCTTGAAGACTATGTGGAGGACGTGATTGCCGCCATGGACCGGGTTGGGGGCAATTTTGTGCTCGTTGGCCATTCGCTTGGCGGGGTTGTCTCGCAGATGGCGCGCGCGAAAGATGTGCGCGCTGTTGGCACGGTATTGCTGGCATCGTCACCTATGCGTCCGTCACTGGGGGTGGCCTTGCGGATGCTGGTGACACACCCGGTTTCAATGATCCGCTCGCAGGTGATGGGAGACATGGAAGCCGGGCAGGCGGCGTTCGTCTCGTTCTTTTACGGCCGCAACCTCGACCCGAAACTCAAGCGGCAATATGTGAGCGAGTTGGGCGGAGAATCGCCGCGCGCCATGGCCCAGTTGTTTGCGCGGCAACTGCCCCAGACGCCTGACCTCGAGACCCGCCCGGTGCTTGTGGTGGCGGGGCGCGATGACTGGTCGATCCCGATGCAGAACAATGAATGGCTGGCGCGCACTTTCGAAGCACCGCTCAAGGTTGTGCCCGGTGCGCACAACGTCATGGTTGACCCTTCATGGGAAGCAAGCGCCGTTGTGATCAATGACTGGTTGCGCGAACGGTTCGGCTAACCAAGCGGGCGGACAACCGGCATGCCTGCCGCCTCGATGTCGTCTTGTGTGGCGCGAAAGAATTTGCGGTATCTGATGAACGGGATGCGCGGGAAGGCGTGATGGACGCCGTGATAGTTCTGTTGCGCATAGGCCCAGGTCACCAGCGTATCCAGAAATCTGGGGAACACGAAGACGCGGGTGTTTTCAAAACGTGCGCGGGCCTTGTGCGGGGTGTGCACCGCATAGTCGAACAATATCCCTAATGCCATCTCGGCGAACATGGCCGGAATGACATAGCCAAAGAGCGCCAGCTTCCAATCCACGAACACGGCGACCAAAGTCAATGCTGCGGTTGCGACGGTTGTATCGCGCAGGCCGATCCAATAGGCGCGGCGCATGCGCTTGTCCGCCCAGTGACGCCGACAATATATGAAATAGCCGTTGAACAGGGTCATGCTGCGCAGGCAGGTCATCACCCAGTTTTGCCCCTTAACCCAGTGGTCCGGATCATGCTCGGGATCATTTGTGTTGCGGTGGTGGGTGAGGTGGATGGTCTTGTGCATCTCGTAGGAGTGCAGCAGGAAAAAGGCCGACAGGGTGCCGACCGTCCTATTGATCCACACCAGATCCTTGCGGGTGCCGGAGATGTTCTGGTGTACGGCTTCATGCAGGACTGTGTAGCTGAGATAGACGCATAAAAAGACTGTGACGGATACCAGCCACAACGGAATGACGTCGCGTGCGCCAAGTATCATTGCGGTGACGAGGGCTGCTGCGGCGCCCAGCGATAATGCGATGGTTTGCCAGACGACGCCCCCGATCATGGCGTGGGCTGTCTCGGCCATGGCATCACTATGGGCTCGGTGTTCGGGAAGCATGGTGTGCCTACGCCGCTGATTGTGATGCTTGCGCTGCAACAACTCTATTGCAGTAATGACACATGGTGGAATGCCCAAATATTGCAAGGGCCGGCGAAACTGGTTTGCCGGGTACATGCCTGGTCGCGTATGCATTGGGGGAACCAAATTACAAAAGCGATCCCAGGGAGATGAGATTATGGCTGAGGCAGTTCTTGCACCGCAGTTTTCAACGGATTTGAGCGGGCGCGTGGCGCTTGTGACGGGTACCACCTCAGGCCTTGGCCGGCGGTTTGCGCTGGTGCTGGCGCAATGTGGTGCCAAAGTAATCCTCACCGGCCGCCGGGTTGAACGGCTGAATGAGCTGAAGGCAGAAATTGAAGGTCTTGGCGGCACGGCGATAGCGCTGCCGCTGGATATGACGGATGCGGACAATATCAAGCAGGTGGTCGCGGAGGCTGAAAGCCAGCTCGGCACGATCGATATTCTCGTCAACAATGCGGGCGTGCCGGATGCACAGCGGGCGCACAAGATGGAGGTCGAGCTGATCGACCGGGTGATCGACACCAATCTGCGTGGGCCCTACATTCTTGCAGCTGAGATTGCCAAGCGGCTGATCGAGAAGAAGATGCCGGGACGCATCGTCAATATCGCGTCGGTGGCAGCCTACCGTTATGACGGCAATGGCGCGGCGCTTTATTCCATCACCAAGCGTGCGATTGCGCGGATGTCCGAAGCACTTGCCGTTGAGTGGTCGCGTTACCACATCAATGTGAACGGTATTGCACCCGGCGCTTTCATGACGGAAATGCTTGATGGGATGCTGGAGCGGATGGGCGACTTTTCGCAGCATTTCCCGCGCAAGCGGATTTGTACGGTGGAGCAGATGGACTCGACGCTCCTATTTTTGGTGTCGCCGTCATCTGAATGTGTAACAGGCACGGTTATCACCGTGGATGACGGTCAGGGGGGCCGGTAAATGACTGATGTGAACAACGACCAGAAGGAATTCTGGAACGGTACAGGTGGTTCAAGCTGGGTTTCCGGTCAGGAGGAGATGGATTCGTTTCTTTCTCCGTTTACGGAACAGCTGATGGCGCATGCGGTGCCGGCCGCAGGAGAGCGTGTCCTCGATATTGGGTGTGGCACTGGCGACACGTCTTTAAAGGCAGCCAAAGCTGTGGGCGATGAGGGATCGGTTTTCGGCGTTGATATTTCCAAACCGATGCTGACCCTGGCGAAGGAACGTGCCACCGCTGAGGGCATGGGGCATGCGGCATTTGCAGTGGGAGATGCGCAGGTTGATGATCTCGGCGCGCCGGCGGATCTTGTCATGTCACGTTTCGGCGTGATGTTTTTCGAAGATCCGACTGCCGCGTTCAAGAATATCCACAAGCATACAAAACCCGGTGGGCGCATGGTGTTTGCCTGCTGGCAGCCGGTGCGCGAGAACGAATGGGTGCATATCGGTCTGGGTGCCGCCAAGAAGCACGTCACATTTCCACCGCCGCCGGACCCGCACGCGCCGGGCCCGTTTGCGTTTGCGGACAGTGAGCGGACCCTGGGACTGCTCGCGGACGCAGGCTGGAAAGACGCCAAGGCTGTGCCGTATGCCGCCAAGCTCAATCAGGGCAGCTCTGCAAAGGCTGCTGCGGAATCGCTGATGTTGCGCGGCCCGATTTCGCGGGTGATGGCCGACAAGAGTGACGCTGAAAAGGCTGCGGTCATGGCCGATCTGACGGCTGCTATGGCGGAAAAGGTGAGCGACGGCAATGTGATGCTGGGTGCGGCCATTTGGGTGGTTTCAGCAACAGCGTGACGGGCGCAATATGGGCGCTCTGACTGTGACCTCATTCAGGCGCGAAACCCATGACACACAAACAGCTTAGAACTGCGGAAGAGCGGCGGCGTGACATTCAGGCAAACGCCGCCGCGCTTGGCATTGACGAGGCCTATATCGATACGCTGGTTGAGACATTTTACGGGCGTATCCGTGCGGACGAGGTGCTGGGGCCGATCTTCGACAATGCGATCGGGGATAACTGGGGTCCGCACCTGGCGACCATGAAGAGCTTCTGGGCCTCGGTTGCCATGAATGCCGGGAGCTATTCAGGCAAGCCCGTGCCGGCCCATCAAAAACACACGGAAATTCAGCGCGAGCATTTTGCAATCTGGCTTGGGCTGTTCGGGCAGACCCTTGAGGACACCGCACCGACGCCGCAGACACCCGCCTATTTCATGGAGCGGGCGGAACGGATTGCGCAAAGTCTTCAGCTTGCATTGTTTGGTATGCCCGGACTTGGCAAGCCGTCGAGAGCATCTTCCTAAAGGCCGCCAAGCTCACAGCCGCGCTGTTCAAGCAGCGGTTTCATTTCGCGATACGCGGCCATGTTCAGGTGCAGCGGGATCGATGGGTGAAGGTGGTGGATGATGTGAAATTCCATCCCCATCGCGGCGACGTTCCCGAAGCGGTATCTGAATGCACGGGTATCCTTGTAGCGGCCTGTCTGCTGCCCGGGATGGTGCGGTGCCCAGCTTAGAAGCAGCGAGATATAGGTCACGCCGATGTGGCGCGGCAGCCACCAGATGAAGAATGCTTCAAGGGCAAGTCCGCTCCATGCCAGTGCGGTCAGGGTCCCCCAGAAGAACACGGTGAGCGCGACGGCCTCCAGTTTTGCGCGCGTGGCCGCCTTGCCGCCGATGCGCTCGAGTGTTTCGCCATAGCGGTCGCGTGCCCTGCCGCAAAGGCGGCCACTGACGGATGTCCGGATGGCATCCCACCAGCCTTTTGCGGTTACGCCGTAATCGGGGTCGCGTTCGGGATTGTTGGTGTGGGCATGGTGCTCAAGATGCGTGAGCCGGGCCACCCTGTACGGCAGCACCATGGGAATGGTTGAGATGTGGCCTACCAGCTCGTTGAGCCAGCGCAGCGGCGTGTTGGGTTTGGCGATGTTGTTGTGCTGCGCCTCGTGGGACGGCAGGTAGCAAATGGTGATCGAGAGGGTGGACAGCACAAAGCCCGCCCAAAGCGGCAGGCCCGCAAACATCACCAGCGGCCAGAGTGAGAGCCAGAAGGCAAAATTGCCCAGCGCCCAGAAGACAATGATCCAAGGTGTCTTGCCCATATATTTGCGGGCAATCGCATATTCCTGGCGGCGCAGCTCTGCGTCCTGTTCATGGGTTAGCGGGGTCATGCTCATATCCAGCGCCCCCGCAGTTTTGCGGCCGTGCCAAGGCCCGTGCCGATGATCAAACCAAAGACGATCGGCGACAGGCCGAAGGGCGGCGCAACACCAAGCGCTGTCATACCCTGGGCAATCACCGGCGCCAGAAAACAGATGCCGAACAGGACGGGTCCATAGGCGAACAGTGTCGTGAGCGCTGTTGTCAGGGCTTGGGTCATTTGCGGCCTCGCTTTGCCGGTTTAGATTGCGGGGCCACCACCAGGTCAATGATCTGGTCGCCGATGGTTTTAGGGTCGCGGCCTTCAAGCAATCGTGTGTCGTGGGTGTTCAACAGCATCTGGGCGGCACCGCTGGCGGCGGCTGTGGAATACAGCACGGCTGTCTGCGGGGAGACGTCGGGCAGCCAGCCTGCTGCCTGTGCCTTCACCGCAGCATCGAGCAGCCGGTCCATATAGGCGGTGTGGGCGGCGAGGAGGGCTTCGGTCGGTTGCTGGCGGATTTCAGGGTGCGACATGGCGTGGTAGTAGGCGGGATTATCCAGCGCGAAATGCACCAGCGCCTTGCCAATGGCGTTGTACCGGGCCATCGGGTCCGGCCCGGCGGCCTCTGTTGCCTCATCAAGCGCCTTGATGACGGCGTCGAAGCTGTCCTCCGCGAGGGCTGCCAGCAATGCGGTCTTGTCCTTGAAGTGGCGGGCGGGGGCTGCGTGGGACACGCCCAGATCCCGCGCCAATGCCCGCAGGCTCAATGCCTCAATGCCATCACGCGCGATGACTTCTGCGGCGCAATGCAGCAGGTCCTGGCGCAGATTTCCGTGGTGGTATGACATGCACAGCCCTCATGTTGACACTGACAACATAGGGGCAAGCGCAAATGTTGTCAATGCCTACATATACTGGATAGCGCGGCCTATCGGGCGACGGGGCTGCCTGCCTGCAGGATGTGGCTGAAATTGGCACCCGGGTCAGCCAGAACCGTGATGTCGTCGAGCGGGTTGGCTTTGGCGATGATGATATCGCCTGCAGCGCCCGGCGCGAGGACGCCGACCTTCCCCTCAAGGCGGCACAGGCGGGCGTTGACTACATACATGGCGTGCAGAATGGCGGCGGCGGATTCAACCTCGGCGCGGATGGCGAATTCGCGGTTCTGCATGACCTGTGTTTCGCCGATCAGGTCAGTGCCGAAGCCCATGGTGACATTGGCGGCGCGCGCCGTTTCCAGCGATGCGAGGCCGGCACCGGCAATGATCTTGTTCTTCTCGATATTGACCTGCGGCAGACCCAGCTGCTTGCCGACGGTCTGCATGGCTTCGTAGGTGACAAGTGTCGGCACCAACACAGCGCCGGCGGCGGCGACTTTGCGGGCTGCTTCGGCATTGATCAGGTTGCCGTGCTCAATGGTGTGAACGCCGTTTTCCACCGCCATTGAAATCGACTCGGGGCTATAGGCGTGGGCTGCCACATAGGTGTGGCGGTGCTTTGCCTCCAGCACCACGGCGGCAATTTCCTCGGGCGTATATTGAATGGAATCGAGCGGGTCGGACGGGGTGGCGACACCGCCGGAGACGTGCACTTTCAAAAAATCCACGCCGTCACGCAGATTGTGGCGCGCGGCCTTGCGGACAGCATCAACGCCGTCCGCCACAATGCCGAACGCTGTGTGCCGCATTTCGCACGCGCATTGGGGCACCGGGCGTGCGCCGCCTTCCGCATCCGCATGGCCACCGGTCTGCGACAGCATCCGGCCGGCGTGAAAAATACGCGGGCCGGATGTGGCGCCGGATGCGATTGCGCGCATCAAGCCGGATACGTCGCCGCCAATATCGCGCACGGTGGTAAAGCCGCGCGCGAGTGTTTCCTTGGCCAGGCGGGCCATGGCGATGCCGTATTCCACTTCGCTCCATATGGCGAGGCGGCGGAAATCCAGTGTCGCGAGGCGCATATGGACATGGGCGTCGATCAGACCGGGCAGGACGAACTGGCCTTTTGCATCAATCTCAATATCTGCTTGTTGCGATGTGGTATCGCCGACTGACACAATAACGCCGTTCTCTATGACAATCGTGCTTTCGCCCGTCATCTCCATGCGGGTGGTATCAAGAATATTGCCGTTGCGGATGACGGTGTGCATGCGTAAAGCGTCCTTATGGAGAAGTGCAGTTGGTGCGATGGCTTGCCGGGTACCTTGTTTGTACCAATTCTAACCGAAACAAACTGAAAAGCAGCTTTGCACATGGGCACCAGTCTTGAAGCGCTCACAACCGGGTTTTCGCGTGATGGTGATACGACCATCTACACAATCACCGAGGACTGGTTGCAGGGACGCGCGGCCTTTGGCGGTCTTGTTGCCACGCTCGGCCTGATCGCCGCACGGCACCTGGTGGAACCGGGCCGCAGGCTGCGGGCATTGCAGACGACATTCCTGCGGCCATCGGCACCGGGGCCGCTGCGGTTTGAGCCGTCACTCGAGCGTGACGGGCGCAACCTGACGCAAATTCGCGCGATTGGATTTCAGAACGGGGAGCGGGTGGCAACGACGCGGGCCATCTTCGGGTTGCCGCTGGACGAGGCTGATCGGGTTCCACCCCCTGTGCGGCCCGATGCGCCAGGGCCGGAGACGATTGAGCCCATGCCCTATATGGAAGGATTGATGCCGGCGTTCCTGCAGCATTTCGATTTTCGCTGGGTGCGTGGCGGGCGGCCCTTTTCTGCTTCCACAGAAACCGACAGCCTGATCTGGCTGCGGGCGCGTGATGGGAAAATCGGGGCAGAAGCGCTGAGCGTGTT
>CAZEHX010000019.1:0-43333 GCA_964511745.1 uncultured Parvibaculaceae bacterium | reverse complement strand
GGCCGTCCACGAGGCTTTCAAGCGTTACGCCTTCACGCAGCATGCCGAGGCGGTTTTCGGCGCCGTCATCGATCTGGATATTGGTGCGCGGTACAACAACGGTGTCGCCCTGTTCGGCGAACGGGTTGGGCTGGCTGACCTGTGGGGTTTCGGTGACGCGGATCGTCAGATTGCCCTGGGCGATGGCGACGGTGGAAACGCGCACATCCTTGCCCATGACAATGACGCCAGAGGATTCATCAATGACGACCTTGGCAGGCATGTCGGGGGAGACGCGTAGCTGTTCGATTTCCGTCAGTAGGCTGACGACACTGTTGGCACCGCGCTCGGGAATAGTGAGGTTGACGGTGGAGGGATCTGAAGCGGAGGCTGTATCTGCGCCCACAAAGGTGTTGATGACGTCGGCCATGCGTGTGGCGGTTGTCAGATCCGGGTTGTGCAGCGACAGACGCACCGTTTTCATGTCTTCAAGCGCAAATTCGATTTCACGTTCGATGATGGCGCCGTTGGGAATGCGTCCGGATGTTGCGACGCCGCGCTTGACGCTTGCGCCATCGCCTTCGGCACTGAAGCCGGCAACCGCAACGGGGCCCTGGGCCACGGAATAGACTTCGCCGTCGGCACCCATCAGCGGTGTCACAAGGAGCGTGCCGCCGAGCAGGCTTTTGGCGTCACCCAGCGTGGCAACGGAAATGTCCATGCGACTGCCCTGGGTGGCGAAAGCGGGCAGATTGCCGGTGACCATGACGGCGGCCACATTGTTTGTGTTCAGATTGGAGTCGC
The DNA here is from genome assembly GCA_964511745.1 of uncultured Parvibaculaceae bacterium. GTDB lineage: Bacteria > Pseudomonadota > Alphaproteobacteria > CGMCC-115125 > CGMCC-115125 > Pyruvatibacter. The sequence goes on along the minus strand of CAZEHX010000019.1, from coordinate 42,550 downwards.
GGGTGTTGACGCCCAGGCGTTCCAGCATGGCCTGCAGGCTTTGGCGGGTGAAGGGCGCGTTGCGCAGGCTGTCACCGGTGCCGTCGAGACCGACAACAAGGCCGTAGCCGACCAGATGGTTTTCACGGATGCCTTCTACAGACGCCAGATCCTTGATGCGCGATGTGGCAAAGGCTGTGTCCGGCAGCAACATCACTGCAGCCAGCAGGCTGGCGGCAATGGCGCGCAAGGCAGTGCGACGATATTCGGGAGAAAACGGCATTTTCGGGCTAGTTCCGTTATCTGCGGGGTGCGGCTTCAGGTTCAGGCAGACGCACCGGTGAATTTGCTCAGGCCCACTGAAGCGAATTTCGTGCCAGCCGGATGCATCCCTAAGTCATTGATTTTGCTAGGTGAACAATGGGTGTGCGGGGGCATTGCCCGGCATCGGCTGCCTTTCGCTGTGGATACCCGGCAGCTTCTGCCTGGCTGAGGGGGCAGCGTTAAGGCCGCGTTAAGCAGTTTGGCGCAGCGTGTGCGGGAAATGTGATGCTGCGCGCTTTGCGGGCATTTTAGTGTCGGGTTTGATTGGCGGGAGCCTGAAGCATGAAGGTCAGCGGCGCAGGACGCGCGCAGGGACCAGGCAGTGCAGGCCGGGCAGGCAAGGCCAGGTCAGCCAGTGGTGAGCGGTTCAAACTGGATGGTGCGGGTGCAGCGGATGCTGCGCAAGCCACCGGTGGGGTTGCCGCTGCGGCACCCGTTGATGCGCTCATTGCTCTTCAGGAAGTGGATACGGCAACAGACGGCAGCCGCCGCGCCGTGGTGCGGGCGGAAGCCATTCTCGACGTGCTCGATGACATCAAGATCTCTTTGCTGGCAGGCGGTATTTCGCGCCAAAAGCTCCAACAATTGCTGAAACTGGTGGAAAGCCGCCGCGATTCGGGGGCGACATTCCAGGACCCCAGATTGTCTCAGGTGCTTGACGAAATTGAACTGCGTGCGCGGGTCGAAGTCGCAAAATACGAATCTCTGCTTACTGAATAGACCGGCGAAATACGCTGCAAATCCGGGGAATTAGTGGCTTATGCACACGGAATTATACAAATAATTCATGGACTAAGCCCCGACTGTGATGTTGTGCATTGTTGGAGCCGCCGATATATTCCCGCGCCATTGGGTCACACCTTCAAGTATGGGTGTGGCTGGCACCTGTGAAGGGAGAGACACCGGTGACGGCTGAGTTGACCAAGGATTACACCCCGTCTGACGACGAACCATTCATGAATGAGCGGCAAAAGGAATTTTTCCGCCGCAAGCTCCTCGACTGGAAGGAAGATATCCTCCGCGAGACACGAGAAACCATCGTCAACCTGCAGGAAGATACAAGCCACCATCCAGACCTGACCGACCGCGCGTCGTCGGAGACGGAACGGTCGCTGGAACTGCGGGCACGTGACCGCCAGCGAAAGCTGGTCAACAAGATCAATGATGCGCTCAAGCGCATTGAAGACGGGACATACGGCTATTGCGAAGAGACGGGCGAGCCAATCGGCCTCAAGCGTCTTGAAGCGCGGCCGATCGCGACCCTGTCGATTGAAGCGCAGGAAGCCCACGAGCGCCGCGAAAAAGTTTATCGCGACGACTAGGCTTCACGGCTTTGATGAAAACAAGAACGGCGCGTGAGCAATTAAGCTCACGCGCCGTTTTGGTTTGCACCGCCTCCTACGTGTTTCCACACAGGTCCCGTTGGCGGCACAAGGGGGAGGGCGGCCTGAAACGCCTTTCCCCCTCAGCCAGTCAAGAACGTGCCTTTATGGGCGACGCTGCTAGAACGGCATGATGATGTCGAAGACCTGCTGGCCGTAACGCGGCTGCTGAACATCGGTGATCTGGCCGCGGCCGCCATAGGAGATGCGGGCTTCGGCGATCTGGGTGTGGTTGATGGTGTTCTGGTTGGAGATGTCTTCGGGACGAATGACACCGGCGATGAGAAGTTCACGCACTTCGTAGTTCACGCGCACTTCCTGCTTACCCTGGATGACCATGTTTCCGTTGGGCAGGAGCTGGGTGACGATGGCCGCCACCGTGAGATTGACTTTTTCCTCGCGGTCGACGGAGCCGGCGCCTTTGCTGGAGCTGGTTGAATCGAGGCCGACAAGATTCTGGTTGTCGATTTCGTCTGGGAAAAAGCGGTCAAGGTTGGCCGCGTAGCCAAACAGATTGTCGAGGCCTGCGTCTTCCGAGTTGGAGCGCGAGCGTTCCGTCGTGTTGTCGATCTCGGCCTTGTCGGTGATTTCAATCATCACGGTGAGAATGTCACCGATGTTTGATGCGCGCTGGTCCTTGAAGAAAGCGCGGCTGCCCGAGCGCCACAGGGAGTTGGGTTGATAGCTGATCTGTTCGGCTTCCGGCATCGGCAGCGATACGGTCCTCACTTCGGGGCGCAGCGCCGGGTTGCCGATCGGGGCCATGTCTGGTGCCTTGCCGATATTTTCAAGCCGGTCCACGGCATTGCAGGCGGCCAGTGACAAAGCAAGACTGCCGATGACGGCCAGCCGGGTTGCTGAGATGCGGGTGATGGTCATTGTGATTTTCCTTCAGGCTGTACGGGCAGGTTCGGCTCGGATGCCGCTGAGCTTGTGACTGATACGGGGGTCAGTTGATGGCCCGACCTGCGACTTCGAGGGGTATGCCGCTTTCGATGATGACGTGATCCGGGCCGATGACGCGGGCCTGGATGGTGCGGTGGGAGCGGGTGTTGATGACGCGGACAAGACCGTTCAGGGGCGCATTTTCAAGTGCGCGGCCGGTGGCTGTGAGCACCATGCCGGGCGTCTGGAAGGTGATGGTGACTCTTGCATCCTTTTGGACCGCGATCGGCAGGCGCAGATCGCTGATGCGCACGGGCTGGCCGCGGCGTAGCGCATTGCGCGGTGTCATGCCGACAAGGTCCGCAATTTCAAGTGCCATGCCCGGTGCGATGCGGCTCATATCCATATCAATGAAGGTAAGCATGTCTTCGCTGAGAACCTGATCGCGCGCCACCGGACCTGCGGGCACGGGAATGGAGCGGGTAGGGGTGGCGCGGCCGGTAAGATGCTGTGGCTTGGCGCCGGGAGCCGTTGTCTTGAGATGGGCGTTGAATGTGCCTGTGCGGGCGTCGAAGGTCAGGGACTCAACGAGGATCTCAGGCGTATCGCCTTTGGCGACAAACATCGCGGCAGGTGCCCGGTCAAAGCTGACGGCATAGTGCGAGATGGCCGTGTCCGGATTGTTCTGGATGTTGGCGATGGCCGTGCTGACAGCGTCGCTGATGATCGCATCGGGCACTTTGGTGCCGTCGCGATTGACGATGAGATGGGAATAATGCTGCGGATTGGGCCACAGGAGACCTGCAGCGCGCGCAGCATTGGCGACATGCACACTGGAGATGGCAGCGCGTTCGCCCGGTGCAGGGGCACGGGAGACGGGTGCGTCTGCGTGCGCGCCGGCATTGATGAACAGGTCGCCGAGGGTGACCGTATCTGAAATGACCACGGCCTTTTCCCGCAGGATGGCTTCCGTCGGCGCCGCCGCGGCAGCGGTGCTGACAAACGCTCCTGTGACCAGGGCCGTGACGGCGATCAGGGTACTGATGGCTTTCATGGTTCAGGCCTAACGCAGGTTGGAAGCGACAGAGAGCATCTCGTCGGTCGAGGTGATGACCTTGGCGTTCATTTCATAGGCGCGTTGGGCGCTGATGAGCTGAGTGATTTCGCCGACTGAATCCACGTTGGATGTTTCCAGGTAACCCTGCAGCAGTGTGCCATAGCCGATTGAACCCGGAGTGGCCGCGGTCGGTGCGCCGGATGCGGCTGTTTCCGTAAACAGGTTTCTGCCGCGGGCTTCGAGGCCGGCCTGATTGAAGAAGCGGACGGTTTCGATCTGGCCCAACACGGTGGAATCGGTCTGGCCATCCAAAAAGGCTTCGACCTGACCCTGGCTATTGATGGAGACGTCGCGGGTATCCTGCGGCACGGTGATGGCGGGGGACAGTTCATAGCCGTCACTGGTGACGATCTGGCCCGATGCATTGAGCTGGAAGGACCCGGCGCGGGTATAGGCATCTTCGCCGCTGGGCAGCGTGATGCGGAAATAGCCCTCGCCCTGGATTGCTAGGTCATAGGTGTTGTCGGTGGGCGTCATGTTGCCCTGACTGGAGATGCGGTAGACGGAACCGGCCTTGACGCCGACGCCGATCTGAATGCCTGTCGGAACGATGGTGCCGGCATCCGATGATGTGGAGCCGACACGGCGCAGGTTCTGGTAGATCAGATCCTGAAATTCAGCGCGCTGGCGCTTGTACGCCGTGGTGTTCATGTTCGCGATGTTGTTCGAGATCACTTCGACATTGAGCTGCTGCGCAAGCATGCCGGTGGCTGCGATACTGAGTGACTTCATCTCTTCGGTCTCCTCTTGCCGGATGACCTATCCGGTTCAGGTCTTGCACGAAGGTTCGGGAAAACCTTCAATCTGGTGCTGGTTAGCGTGGCTCGCGGCCAAGCTGGTTGATTGCGGATTCCTGAAGATCACCCATCTTCTCGATGGTCTTCTGGGTTGAGGTGTAGGCGCGCATGACTTCGATCATGCGGGTCATCTCCACCACGGATTTGACGTTGGAGCCTTCAATGGACCCCTGCATGACGAACGGGTTTTGTGCCTGCTGGCCGACCTGGTCGGTCTCCATGTAGGAGTCACCCGTCTTTTTCAGAGCGCGCGGCTCGTCAAAGGTGACGACGCCGAGACGCCCGATGACGTTTTCGCCGGCGGAGATGGTGCCGTCGCTGCCGATTTATATCTCGCCATCATCGGGGTTCAGGGTGATGGGTGCGCCAGCGGCGGACAGCACCGGATTGCCCTGCGGCGTCACCAGGACGCCAAGATTGTCCACCGTGAAGTGACCGGCGCGGGTATAGCGTTCGCCGGCAGGGGTTTGTACGGCAAAGAAACCTTCACCGGAGATCGCTACGTCAAACGGGTTGCCGGTGGGCGTAATGTTGCCGTCCGACATGTCCCGGTGGGTGCCGGTGTCGATGACATAGGAAAGATCACTGATCTTGTTCGGGCCGTGGCGGTCATCCGCTTCGGCAACCGGCATCAGAAACTCTGAAAACAGGGGTGATTCCGATTTGTATGCGGACGTATTCACGTTGGCCACGTTGTTGGCAACGATGTCCATCGCACGGCGCAGCGTCATCTGACGCGACAGGGCAATTGAAATTGCTTGTTCCATAACGGACCTCAGGCTGGTCAATGCCTGCATATCCCCGGGAAGGGACGGACAGGCGGGAGTAGGCGTCTTGTGTGCTCACCTTCGGGCCGGTGAGGCACGCCGCTATCTGTGCAGCCCCCGTGCCAAAGTGAAATACCAATAAAATCAATTGGTTAGCTCCCCTGCCGATGTCTGGCAGGGCGGCAAAAGGCTGCCGATTGCCGGGGACCCGGCATTTTTTGCCGGTTTTTTGTGGTGGTGGGCGGTTTGAAAAACGCTTCGTTAACCGCGTGCCCCCAAACTGCTGCTCAACGAAGGGGCCTGAGGGCCCAAGGCGCCCTGGGCGCGGGCCTGCGATTTTGTTTGCGGGGTTACCCTTCAAAGAAATGCCACCGGCAGAATGCGCGGCGGCGGACATATCAGATGCGGGCCCGCAAGGACGGTGCGCCTGTTCACAAGATGGTTCGCAGAGTCCCTGACCGGGCTCCATTACGCGCAAGGTTCACAATATGAGTGACGAAACCGCAGACGACGTGGAAGACATTGAAGGCGAAGAGGCCCCCAAGAAGAAGATGGCGGGCCGCACGCTGGTGCTGTTCATCGCGTTGCCGCTTGTGCTTGTTCTTGCGATTGGCGGCGCGCTCATGATGGGTGTCTTTGGTGGTGGCGAGGAAGCACCGCCGCCTCTGGGTGCCGACGGCAAGGAGATCATTGATCCCTCGAAGATCGTCTTTTACGAGCTTCCCGAACTCATCATCAATCTGCAGACCGATGAGCCGAGCGGGTCTTTCGTGAAATTCAAAGTGACGCTTGAACTGCATGATGCAGAAGCCCTGCCGAAGATTGAACCGTTGATGCCGCGCATCATCGACAACTTCCAGATCTATCTGCGGGAACTGCGGGCGTCCGATCTTGACGGTTCCGCCGGACTTTTCCGCCTGAAAGAAGAAATTCTGCGGCGCATCAATCTGGATGTGCGCCCCTATGAGGTGGCGGATGTTCTGTTCATCGAGATGATTATTCAGTAGCCGGCCGATAGGCCCTCACCACACGCGCGGCATCAGCTGCCGCGCAGACTTGTTAGGCAACCAGTATGGCGCCCGAAGACGATCAGACCGACGAGGAAATGGCCGCTGCCTGGGAGGCGGAGGCTGCCGCTGAAGGCGAAGGCGATGGTGACGGCGAAGACGCCGATGCCATGGCTGCCGAATGGGGTGCGAGTCTCGACGAAGAAGAGGATGACGACGAGGGTGGTGTGTCGGGTGCGTCCGAGCGTGTGCTCAATCAGGACGAGATCGACAGCCTGCTCGGCTTTGAGCTTGATGATGACAATGCCGGCGACCGTACTGGCATTCGCGCCATCATCAATTCGGCGCTGGTGTCATACGAACGCCTGCCGATGCTGGAAATTGTGTTCGACCGCCTTGTGCGGTTGATGACCACGAGCTTGCGTAACTTCACATCCGACAATGTGGAAGTCAGCCTCGACAACATTACGTCGATCCGGTTTGGTGATTATCTCAACTCGATTCCGCTGCCGGCCATTCTGGCGGTGTTCCGGGCGCGGGAGTGGGACAATTTCGGGCTCTTCACGGTTGATTCCAACCTGATCTATTCCATCGTGGACGTGTTGCTGGGCGGACGCCGCGGCACGGCGGCCATGCGTATTGAAGGGCGGCCCTACACGACCATCGAGCTCAATCTCGTACAGCGGATGGTTGAAGTGGTGTTGCAGGATGCCTGCGCGGCCTTTGAACCTTTGTCGCCCGTCGAGTTTGAACTGGACCGGCTTGAAACCAACCCACGCTTTGCAGCGATTGCCCGGCCGGCCAATGCCGCCATTTTGGTGAAGCTGCGCATTGATATGGAAGACCGTGGCGGGCGCATCGAGCTGATGCTGCCTTATGCGACGCTCGAACCGATCCGCGAACTTCTGCTGCAGATGTTCATGGGTGAAAAATTCGGCCGTGACTCGATCTGGGAAAGCCATCTGGCAACCGAATTGTGGTCAACGGAAGTGGAACTTGATGCCCTGCTTGACGATCAGATCATGTCGCTGGGCGATGTCATGAAGTTCGAAACCGGGCAGACCTTGATGCTGAACTGCAATGGTGACAGCCCGGTACAACTTCGCTCCGGCGGCATTCCGATTACGACAGGGCGCATGGGCCGGGTAGGCAATCATGTCGGCGTGCTTGTGGACAAACCTTTGAAGCAGACATCGCACCGCGCGGCGGCACTTGGACTGCGGGGGGATAAGCGCACATGAGTACCTTTTCGATCGGACTTTTGGTGGAGCTTGTGGTCGGCGGTTTGCTGGTGGCGACCATCGCCTATTGTTTTATTCTGGACCGCCGGTTGCGCTCCTTGCGCGACGGGGAGAGTGATCTCAAGGCGATTGTCGTGTCGCTTGAGATTGCGACGTCGCGGGCCCAGAACGCTATTTCGGATCTGCGGGCCAATGCGGAAGGCACAACGCGCGATCTTGAGCGCGATATCAAAAAGGCCCGCGCACTGGGCGATGAATTGGCCCTGATGGTGGAAGCCGGCGATCATATTGCGGACCGTTTGGGCAATTTGGGTGGCGTCGGTGGCCAGCAGGACAGCGGCGCCCCAGCGAACAATGCGGATGAAGACGGGTACCCTGAACAGGATGACCCGCTGGGTGAAACAGGCCTCGCGGCTGCATTACGGCAGGTGCGCTGAATGCGCGTCACATGTGCCAGGAGTCTTGATTTATGAGTACCAATACACCTCATCGTGTGCGTCTGCTGCCTGCCGTCATGGTGGGCGCGGCGCTGTTGCTAACCTTGAAGGTCACAGCCCTCGTCACTGGCACGTCGCCACTGGTGCCCCCGGTGGCAGCAGAGACTGCCCCTGAAGACGCTGGTGCTGAAGAACATGCGCCGACTGATGGCGAGGAGCATGGGGAGGCTACAGAAGAGCCAAACGAACATACCCGTCCGGATGTGGACCTTGCCGCACGGCCCGGTCCGATGAAGGCTGAAAGCGATGATGTGCTCGAAGCGCTGGCGGCTCGCCGCAAGACGCTTGATGCACGCCAGTCTGAAGTTGAAATGCGTGAAAAGCTTCTGGCGGCCGCCGAAGCGCGCATTGATGAAAAGATCACCGAGCTGAAGGGGCTGAAGGCCCAGATCGATACGGTGTTCAAGACCGCAGAATCCAAGGGCGATGAAAAGTTCAAGAGCCTTGTGAAGGTCTATGAAAACATGAAGCCGAAGGATGCGGCGGCGGTTTTCGAGCAGCTTGAAATGGGCGTTTTGCTGGAACTGCTGGACCGGATGAATGAGCGCAAGCTTGCAGCCATTCTGGCTGCAATGGATCCCGCCCGTGCCCAGGTGGTGACGGTGGCGTTGGCCACCGAGAACGAAGACCGCATGTCTTCTGTGCCGATCCAGGGCATGCCGGCACCTTTGGGCCTGCCAGAACTTGAGCCGATCCTGCCCGATACCTCAGGTTAGGTGCCTCAGGGGTACCTGCTAACTGATTGGATTTACCAGATTTCTGCGATTTTCCGGTTTTTGAGGCTTTGCGCGGCGGCTAATCCTTAACGGCTGTTTAACTGCTTCGCGGCTACCTTTTCCCATCAATTCGGCATTCGGCGCGCATTAGCGATTCGAATGCTTTTCCCCGGTTTCGCGGGGTGGCGGGCAGGAGGCTCTCCGGTGGCGGTTGGCGTGCGGGCAGAACAGACAGAATTCAGGCGACCGGACGCGGACAGTCCGCAAACGGCAACGCTTTATCTCGCGTTGTTTCTGGCTCTGCTTGCCTTCTTCCTGTTTCTCACATCACTCACCAGTTTTGATCCATCGCGCTCGATGGCTGTTATCGAGTCGGTGGACGCGCGGTTCTCTCAGGCATTGCCCGTTACTGCGGGACCGGAAATTGCGCAGCCACCTTTTGTCGGGCCGGCAGGGCAGGCGATCGTGGCGGATGCGCGATTCACGGATGCCGTGGCGGGTTCCTTTGCATCCATTGTGCGCGGCCGTGATGCGGCGGCCATGCAGGCTGGTGTACCTTGGCATGGGGTGCGGCTTGATCCGCGTGTGCTGTTTGTCGGTGAGACGGCAGCGCTCAATGCGGATGGCCGTGCAGCGCTTGAAGCGGCGGCCGCGGCGATGGCTACAGGTGCCAACCGTACCGACCACAGGATTGATATTGCCGTTGGCGGGCATGATGCGCTGGCGCTGCGGCGTGCTGCAGTTTTGGGTGCGGTGATTGCGGCTGTGAATGGGCCTGCCGGTGTCAGCCTGCGAACCGAGCCGCAGGGTTCAGCCATTGAGTTCTTGTTCTTTACGGTTCAACCGGCAGGGGGACGCTGATGAGCGATCCTGCTCTGATCCATGACGTTGCCGGCCCATCGACCATGGCGCCGGAGCCATCCGGTACACCTATAGCGCCCCGTGCGCGCGTGCTGCCGGACGTTTACGCTCGATTCGCCGGGGCGCCGCGTTGGCTTGTGACCTTTGCGGATCTGGTGGCGCTGCTTGTGGCGTTTTTCGTGATGATTCTTTCCATGTCATCGTTCGAGCCTGAAGCATTGGCGCGGCTCAATGGCGCGCCCGCGGGTGCCGACGGTGCATCGAATGCGTCGGTGCCGTCGCGTGCGACAGGCGAGGCCTTGTCGAACGAGATTGATATCTCCGACGGCGCAGGTGCGCGCTATGTCGCCAGTTTGTTGCTGGGGCAGCTTGCCGCTCTTGGTGTGGACCAAGGCGTGACGGTGAATGCAAGCGGGCAGGGCGTCATGCTGGTGCTGCCCGCCAGTGCGCTTGCCGATAATGAAACGGGCCGGGAGGTCCGCGTGGTGCTTGGCCGGTTGGCGAAGGCGGCGCCCGGACGCATTACGCTGCTTGGTGCCGCACTCATCGGGGATGCGCGCAGTCTGTATGAGGCTGCGCCCTTTGAGGCCGCAGGGGTTTCAACCGATATGGATCTGGGTATCGGCGTCGGGGTGGCCGGCTGGCTGGCACAAGGACAGGCCGCCATTGCCATCCGCAATCCGGTGCGCGCGGCCTTGCAGCCTGGCGGGAGGATTGCACGATGACAATCGCCCGTATTCTCATGGCCGGCCTGCTGGCTGCCGGACTTTCCGTCATTTCCATCCTTGTGGCGCTGCCGGCCCATGCGGCGGATGCAGTTGTGATCGAGGGTCAGGAACTACGCGGTTTCGCACGGCTGAAGTTTCAGTGGCCGGATGCGGTCAAGGTTGACGTGCAGGAAACCAACGGCGTTATCGTCCTCAAATTCGCGCGGCCATTTCAAGCCCGGCTCGAGGACCTGCCGCAGGACTTGCCGAACTATATTGCGCTTGCCCGTCAGGATGCGGATGGGACGACGCTTCGGCTGGCGCTGAAATTCCCATTCCGGACCGAAACGTTGACCGCTGCCAATGAGGTCTATGTCAATCTGATGCCGGAGACGTGGCGCAAGGAACTGCCCGGTCTGCCTGCCGATGTGCTGGCACGCGAGCAGGCAGCGCGGTTGGCTGCGGAACAGGCTGAGGCTGCCCGCAAGGCACTGACCATGGTGGCATTGCCGGATATTCCGGTTCGCTCAGGCTCACACGATACCTACAGTCGGATCGTTTTCGATTGGCCGGATGATGTTGATTACAAAGTCGCGCGCGACGGAACGCGGCTTGATCTGTCATTCAGCGCACCGGGACATCTGAAGATTGGCCGCCTGCGGGTGGACCCGCCGCCCTTCCTGGTGGATGCGGAGACCTCTACTGATGCGAAGTCGGCAAAACTGCGGCTGACCGTGTCGGCGGATGCGGAGTTCCGAATCTTCCGCGAAGAGACCCGGATTGTGCTTGATCTGACGGCCTCCAACGAAGATGGCGGGACACTGACGGAGCTGAATATCCTTGAGGAAACCTTCCAAGGCACTGTGCCGGAAGACGCGGCAAGCGCTGACCAGTTCGGCTCACCTGCGCCGCTGCTGCAGACACAAGCGGCAGCAGGCACCGGAGCCCCAGCCACTGGAAATGCGCCGACCGCACAAGTTGCAACGCCTGCTACCGGTTCTTCACCGGCCGCACCTTCAGTTACGATGATCGACCCCCGCCGTATCGGGCGACCGAAAGCTGCACGCGTGGTCAAGGACAGCGGTTATGCAGCCGCTGCACCAGCGGCAGGTACTACTGCTGGCGAGACCCATGCAGCAGCAGGGCATGGTGAGGGGGCAGCCGGCAACAAGGTTGTTGCCGATGCGCCCATCGTGCCGATTGATACTTTACAGGTCGATACCCCGCGCATCGTCAAACCTGCGGGAGACGCAGGCCCCGGGGCGGCTGAAGCTGCCGCGGATGCGGATTCGCAAGATGGGAACAATGACACCGTTGCAGAAGCTTCTGCTGAAGCTTCCGCTGAAGTTGAAGGCGGAGACATGGCGTCGGCGGACAACATGGATCCGGTGGTGGCAACAGAGGAGGTTCCGACAGAGGGCGTTGTCGTGCGGCGTGAGGGTGACAGTGTGACCTTTACCTTTGCAGACCTATGGCGTGTGCCGGCGGCGGTGTTTGAGCGCGCGGATTATGTGTGGGTGGTGTTTGAAACCAATATTGATATCGCAGCGCCGGAACTGACCAGGGAACACACGTCGTTTGTCGACGCTGTGGATGTTGTGCAGACCACGGGTTTGCGCGGTCTGCGTCTGAGGCTGGCCGATGATGCGCTGGTGACGGCGGCATATGATAATGGCCAGTGGAAAGTATCCGTCGGCAAAACCATTCTCAAGCCGCCGGGGCCGCTGGCGATCCGCCGGGGTGTCGAGGCCGATGGCGGCGGCAAGCTATATGTCGTCGCACCGGATGCAGGCGAGGCGCACAAGCTGACGGATCCTGATATTGGCGACACGCTGGTTATTGTGCCGGTGCCTGGGCCTGCGCGTGGTGTGTTGTCGCCGCGCCAGACGGTTGACCTGGAGGTGCTGGCGTCAGCGCACGGGCTCGTGTTCCGCCCCATCGCGGATGATGTGGTGATCGGCCTCAATGATAAAGGTGAGGTTGCAGCCGGGCGCCGCGGATTTGCTGTCAGCACAAGATCTCAAGGAACAAGACTTCAGCAAAATGCTGAAAAGTTCGGCTTCCGGGCCGCTGCGTATGGCGGCGACACGGTCGGGACATATTGCCGGGTCGATTACATCGGCCGGTGCGACCGGTGATTACCGGGCGGCGGATATGCCCGACAGCGAAACCTCATCCAACGGCAACTCTGTCGTGCTTGAAGAGCAGATGATGAAGGTTTCCGAGAACCAGATGGATTACCAGACTGCAACGACGCTCTATTCGAAGGGGCTTGGATTGTTGCGTATGGCTGTGACAGGGCGGGCGACCTCATAAGGGCGCGGCCATTTTGTAATTAGGTGAAAGGACACACGCTATGGACCTGATGAAATCAATGCTGATCGCAGCATCCGGCCTCAAGACACAGAGCGGCCGCATGCGCATCATTGCTGAAAACCTCGCCAATGCGGGTTCCACGGCGCAGACGCCGGACGGGGACCCGTATCGCCGCAAGATACCGACCTTTACGTCGGAGCTTGACCGGGCCAACGGCGTTGAGCGCCTAAGCATGGGTAAGATCGCGCTGGACAAGGGTGCGTTTGGTGAGCGCTACGAGCCGGGCCATCCCGCGGCCAATGAAGCGGGCTACGTGAAGACGTCCAACGTCAACACGCTGGTTGAGACCATCGATATGGGACAGGCGCAGCGCGGCTACGAGGCCAACCTGAATGTCATCAACACTTCACGCCGCATGCTGAATGCGACGATTGAGCTGTTGCGCCGCTAGGCACCGAAAACAGGAGTTAGACCATGAGCATTAATGTTGCGAATGCGGCGGGTGCCTACACGGATGCGATCAAGCGCATGGCGCAGGCGGCTTCCGGCGAAAATACCAGCCCGGAAAAAAGCGGCGGCAAGAGTGGTGTTGAAAGTTTCGGCCAGATGCTTGCGCAGCAGGTAAGCGGTGTTGAATCCGCTGCCAAGGCCAGCGAGGCAGCAGCTACGCAGGCGGTCTCCGGCGGTTCATCAAATCTGGTTGATCTGGTGACGCAGGTGGCTGAAGCCGAATTGATGCTGCAGACGGCCGTCACCGTGCGTGACCGGGTGATCACGGCGTATCAGGAAATCATGCGGATGCCGATCTGACGGCATCTTGCGGGGGTAAGTGGGGACGAAAGAATTATGACGGGGCCGGAGGTTCTTGATATCGGGCGTGAAGGCATCTGGCTGCTGTTGCAGATGGCCGGTCCGTTGATGATGGTCGGCCTCGCGGTCGGTCTGGCGATTGCGTTGGTGCAGGCGCTGACGCAGGTGCAGGAAATGACCCTGGTGTTCGTGCCGAAGATCATTTCGATTTTTCTGGCACTGATTGTGGCGCTGCCATTCATGGCATCCGTGCTCGCTGGATATATGAGCCGCATCAGCGGGCTCATTATCGGCGGCTAGGTGCAGTGCACAGACAATGAATTTCATTCTTCCCCCTGACATTCTGCCTGAAACAGCGCTGCTTTATGTGCTGGTGTTTTCGCGTGTCGGTGCGGCCATGATGGTGCTGCCGGCATTGGGGGAAATGAGCATCAATGCGCGCGTCAGGTTGATGATGGCGCTGGCAGTGTCGGCCGTCCTGGCGCCGGTGGTATCATCCGCCTATCCGGTGATGCCGCTTGGGCTTTCCAGCATCACCGTCAATCTCATCACGGAAATCGGCACCGGGCTGTTCATCGGGCTGACCGCGCGGATGTTCATGAGTGCGCTGCAGGTGGCGGGGACGATCATTGCATTCCAGTCCGGGCTTGCCTTTGCGATGAATGTTGACCCGACCCAAGGCATTCAGGGGGCCATGGTGGCGTCTTATCTGGCGGTGCTGGGCACAGCGATGGTGTTTGTCACAGACCTGCATCATCTGATGCTGATGGGGCTGCGCGACAGCTACACGCTGTTTCCGCCGAATGCCGGGATACCGGCGGCAGACTTTCTTGCGGTCGCGATTGACACGATGGCGGGGGCTTTTGCTCTTGGTGTGCAGCTGGCGGCACCGTTTGTGGTCGCGTCGCTGATTTTCTATCTGGGTATCGGCATTCTCACGAAGCTGATCCCGCAGGTGCAGATTTTCTTCGTGGCGATGCCTGCCAACATTCTTATCGGTTTTGTGCTGCAGCTGATGCTTCTCAGCGCAATCATGATGTGGTTCCTCGAGAATCTCGAGGGTTTGCTGCTGAATTTCATTATCTGAGGCAGGGACATATAGACGATGTCCGATAAGCCGGATGAAAGTGAAAAAACTGAAGACGCCTCTTCCAAAAAGCTTGAGGAGGCGCACAAAAAGGGTGACGTCGCCAAGAGCCAGGAGGTCAGTACCTGGTTCGGCATGATTGGCATCGGGATCATCCTAGCGCTGCTGGTCGGGCCGATGGCCACGCAGCTGGCGATGCCGCTTTCAACCTTCATCATCGAACCGCATGCCTATGACGTGGATGGCGGCAATATTCTGCGCATTGCCCAACAATTGGGGGTTGCCGTTGTTCTGGCGCTTGGGTTGCCAATGCTGGTTCTGATTGTGATGGCACTGGTGGGCAATCTGGTGCAGCACAAGCCGGTGTTCTCGGCTGAGAACATGAAGCCGAAAATGTCCAAACTTTCGCCGATGTCCGGTCTGAAGCGCATTTTCGGACCGCAGGGCATCGTGAATTTCGTCAAGGCACTGGCAAAGCTGGTGGTGGTCTCGACCATTGCCTTTTTGGTGGTCTGGCCCGAGCGGCAGATGCTGGGCACTTTGGTGCGGGTCGAGCTTGTCACCATCCTGCCGCTGCTGCAGGGGCTGGCGATCAAGATGATCGGCGGGATCATCGCTGTTCTCACCATCATCGCCGGACTGGACTTTGCCTTTCAGCGTGCGCAGTGGACGAAGAAGCAGCGCATGACGCAAAAGGAAGTGAAGGACGAATACAAGCAGATGGAAGGTGATCCGGCGGTCAAGGGCCGGTTGCGGCAAATCCGTGCCGAGCGCGGGCGCAAGCGGATGATGGCGCAGGTGCCTTCAGCCTCGGTGGTCGTCACCAACCCGACCCACTATTCGGTGGCGCTCAGATATGAGGAGGGCATGGCAGCCCCCATCTGCGTGGCCAAGGGTGTGGACCGGGTCGCGTTCAAGATCAGAGAAATTGCTAAAGAGCATAACATTCCGCTGGTTGAAAATGTGCCGCTGGCGCGGGCTCTGCATGCAACCGTTGAAGTGGATGATGAGGTGCCACCTGAGCATTATCGGGCCGTGGCGCAAGTCATTGGCTATGTGATGCGCCTCAAGGGTAAAGTGCGCAGGCAGCCTACACGCGCCTGATTCCCGCCTGACCATCAATCGGGAGCCGGAACC
Organism: uncultured Parvibaculaceae bacterium; assembly: GCA_964511745.1. GTDB lineage: Bacteria > Pseudomonadota > Alphaproteobacteria > CGMCC-115125 > CGMCC-115125 > Pyruvatibacter. The sequence continues at coordinate 26,920 of CAZEHX010000019.1, read as the reverse complement.
GCATGACCAGTGGGCATTGCGCGTTTGACGGAGGCCCGTATGGCAAGCTCAGCAGAACCCCTACCCAGTGACGATGCTGCGGCTGACGCCGTAAGCTCCGCCGCCAATGATGCCAATGCGGGCAGCGCCATGTCGCTGATGCAGGCACAAACCGACGAACAACGCGTGGCGGTGTTTGAACCGGCCCCCGAAGACCTGGATCAGGCACCGCGGCCTGCGGGCCGCTGGCTGGGCATGGTGCTGTGCGTTTTTGGTCTTGCCGCGCTGGGCTTTGCGCTGGCGGAACCCGCTGAGATGGGGCGGGTCGCTTTTTATGTGCTGGGGGTGTTCGGCGTGCTGGGCCTGGTCATGACCGGGGCCATTTTTGCGGGGCTGGTGCGGCTGGATCTGCGCGGGCGGTTGCTTGGCGAGCGGGTGGCCGCAGGGCTGGCTGAAACCTCCGATACCGCGATGGCGGTGACCAATGATCGCGGCCGCATGATCTACGCCAACAAGGCCTTCATGGCGCTGGCCGGTGGCCGCAAGCTGCGCAACGCTGAAACCGTGCTGAGCGGTGCGGGTGACCATGATGCCGGTTCGACCGACGAGGGTGAGACGGCGGGCGCGCGCGCCTTCCGGCTGGCACGCGCGGCGCGGGCAGGGATTTCCGCGCGCGAGGACATAGCCCTCAAGAACGCCGATGGTGAATTGCGGGTTGTGACGGCGTCAGTCGAGCCGCTGCCTGCCGAACTTGCGCCGGGCACTTTGGGGCAACGCTATGCGCTGTGGCGGGTGGCGGATCAAACAGCCTCTCGCGACCGGCTGGATGCGACGGCGCGCGAAGCCGGGCGACTTGAGGCCTATCTCAACGGGCTGGTGTCAGGCGTGTGCGCGCTCGATCAGCAGGGGCGGGTGCTCTATCTCAACGACACGCTGGCCAAATGGGTGGGCATGGATGCGGCGGGCTTCACGGCGGGAGCTGTTGAATTTGACAGCCTGCTGGCAAGCCCGCGGGTGCCGCTGGGCCGTCGCGATGGTGCCAATGATGTGCGGGTGAGCGATGCTGACCTGCGACGGCGCAGTGGCGAGGCGGGCGATGCCGGAGCGCCGGTGGTGCCGGTGCGCATCGTCGAACGCGATGGTGAAATGCCGGATGGCCGCAAGGTGACATTCCTTGCCGTTCACGACCGGCGCACCAGCGCGGGCGGTGATCTGCTGGATGCCGCCGAAGTACGGTTTGCGCATTTCTTCAACAATGCCCCCATCGGCATGGTGACGGTGAATGGCGAGGGGCAGGTTGTATCGGTCAACAGCACCTTCCGCGAGCTTTTGGCGGATGATGTGTTTGACGGCACGGCCGATGGCGAGGCGAAGAAGCCGGTGCTGCTGTCTGACTTGGTGGCGCATGAGGACCGGGCGGCGTTTGATACGGCCATTCTGGATGCCGCCAAGGGCGAACCTGCCAAAGGCCCGATTGACCTTCGATTAATGCCGACAGGTGCTGCCGCTGAAAACGACAGCGGCGAGAATGACCGGGTGTTGCAGGCCTATATCAGCCGCGCGGGTGCGACTGGTGAGACCGGTGAGACCGGTGGTGAGGACGCTGCCAAGGAGAGCGATGCAAGGGTCATGGTCTATTTCGTGGACCTGACCGAGCAGAAGAACCTTGAGGTGCAGTTTGCCCAGAGCCAGAAGATGCAGGCGGTGGGGCAGCTTGCGGGCGGTGTGGCGCATGACTTCAACAATCTGCTGACCGCCATTATCGGTTTCTGCGACCTGCTGCTGGTGCGGCATCAGCCCGGCGATCCGTCCTTTGCGGATGTCATGCAGGTGAAGCAGAACGCCAACCGGGCGGCCAATCTTGTGCGGCAGCTCCTCGCGTTCTCGCGGCAGCAGACCTTGCGGCCGACGGTGCTGACGCCGACCGATGCGCTGGCGGATCTTTCAAACTTGCTGCGGCGTTTGCTGGGCGAAACCGTTGACCTCAAAATGGTGCACGGGCGTGACCTGTGGACCATCAAGGCGGACCAGAACCAGTTTGAGCAGGTGATCATCAACCTTGCCGTCAATGCGCGTGACGCGATGCTGGAGCCGGATGCGGAAGGCAATATCGGCGGCTCGCTGACGATCCGCACGGCGAATGTGACCGAAGACGATGCGCGGGCGCTGGACCACGCCATCATGCCGCCGGCGGACTATGTGCTGATCGAGGTGTCGGATACGGGCACCGGCATCGCCAAGGAAAACCTCGGCAAGATTTTTGAACCGTTCTTCTCCACCAAGGAAGTCGGCAAGGGGACGGGGCTTGGTCTTTCAACCGTCTATGGCATCGTCAAGCAGACCGGCGGCTTCATCTTCCCGTTCTCGACGGTGGGCACCGGTACCAGCTTTCGCATCTATATCCCGCGCCACATCGAATTGGAGAGCGAGAAGAAGGAAGTCGTCGAGGCGGCGCCCAAATCCACCGACCTGTCCGGCAAGGGCACGGTGCTGCTGGTGGAGGACGAGGACGCTGTGCGCGCGTTCGCCGTCCGCGCACTGCAGACCCGCGGCTACACGGTGCTGGAAGCAGCGTCGGGCGAACACGCGCTTGAGGTGATGGAAGATTTCGACGGCGAGCTTGATGTTGTGGTGTCCGACGTGGTGATGCCGAACATGGACGGGCCGACAATGGTCAGCCATCTCACCAAGCTCAAACCGGGCCTCAAGATCATCTTCATCTCGGGCTATGCTGAAGAAGCCTTCAAGAAGAACCTCGACAAGGATGTCGAGTTCCAGTTCCTGCCCAAGCCGTTCTCGCTCAAGCAGCTCGCGGCGAAGGTGAAAGAGGTGATTGAGGGGGAGTAGGGCGGCCCTATTGCTAGGATCAGAATGTACCCCTAGCGGCAAAAGTTCTCCGCTAGGGGCGATTTCTGTGCCTAGCGGCCTCGGCCATGTTTGGTGGGGTCAACGAGTCGGAACTTTTCTCCAGATGTCCTAGTCGGCGGCAATGGTTCGCCGCGAGTCACCGTCCGTTCAACCCCGGTTGATCCACCTCGTGGACCTTTGATCTCATACTGGCCTGAACGAGGGGCCTTCTGCCCCGGTTTGTATTCCTTAGTCATAGCGCTTCTCCTATGTGGCCGATTTGAAAATCAGGCTGTTTGGAGATACGCTGAACTTGTAAGGGAGCGCGAATTCCATAGCCTGTCAGATCATCTGGCTGGCCGTGGCACAGCGATCTTCACAAGGGCGCGGTGTCATCAAAAATGGTGGCGCCGCGTTCCTCGTTTAACAGGCTATTAAGACTTCTCTCAACAGTCAAGCCACTAAAGAAGGTATTCGCTGTGGGGTTGAGGAAAGAGACTTATGCCCGCCAAAAATTATTGAGTCAAGTAAAAACTATTTGGCAAATTGGTCGGTGAAAATTACAGGCAAAATAACACACCAGATGATGTTGTGAATGCGGCGGCAAATTCAACATCTTGCGCCTCAAGAATGTTCCTGATATGTTCCTGCGAAGGCTCGTGGGCGGTTTAGTGACGCTGGCGCGGGAATTTTCTGAGGACCTACCAGGGGGCGCAACCACAGGTCCAACCGCAGTCCGAAAGGTAGAAGCGGGGTTGCCGGCACCATGCACGTGTGTCGCAAGTTGCTACCAACTCTGAGTAGGTGTGCATGCCGATCTCAGGGGCCTAAAGCGAGGGGTTGGCTCCAGTAAACAGGGCGACTTCTACGTGAATGGCATGGACCATCCTCACGTTAATCGTGGGGCTGGTCGTCCTATGCCTTTCGCTCGGGATTTCACCAATAAACAGGTGCTTGCTGGTTCAGCGAATTGGTCAGTGTGTGTTCGGATATTTTGATCGCTTTTGGGGTGCTCGGCTCAAAATTGACGCTAAAGACACCACCATCCACGTCCCCTCCAGCACTACAAACGGCATGTAGCCGATGAGCCATGACGCATAGGCTGCCAGCCCTGCGCCCAGTGCATTGAGCGCGGGATATGCGAGGCCCTCATGGCGCAGGTAGCCTGTCAGGTTGAGGGCGAAGGCCAGCAGGAGGAGGGCGACGCCCAGCGAACCGATCAGGTCCGCCGGGGTGACCTCAGGCATTCTTCTCAGCCATCATCTTCCCAAGCCACCACTGGTTGATCTGCCAAATGCTTTTTTCCAGCGGGGAGAGGCGGCCCTGTTTTGTCAGCGGGGCGTTGAGGCCGCGCCAGACCATGTCGTTGGCCTCTATGTCTTCTTGATGGATGTGGGAGATCAGCTCTGCGGTGGCGTTGGCGATCTCGCCGGTCTCGTCAGCCTCCGCCACGGCGCGCGGCAGGCAGATGTGGATTTTGAGGGTCAGGCGGTCATGCGCCTCTGGAAACAGCTGATACCAGACGGTGCCGTTGCCCTGAATGCCGAGCAGGAAATGCGGGAAGAGGACGGCGGCGAACAGGTCACGCGCCTGCCAGTCTTCAAGGCCCTCGACTGAGCCTTCGCCGGGCGCGGCCGATGGGTCGGCGCTGGGCATGTGCAGGATCGACCAAGGGGCGCCGTCATTATCCGGGATTTTTGACTCGCGGGCGTGGAACACCGGCTCGAGGGTGGTCGAGTGGGCGGCGATGTGGTGGTAGGCCTCCATGAAGTTTTCGACCAGCACCTTCCAGTTCCACTGGCTGGGGAAGTCGAGGGTCTTCACCACCACCAGCTCGTCGAGTTTGAATTTTTCAAAATAGTCCGTGAACCCTGCAACCTGTGGGGCAAAGGGGGCGGCGTCCTGATCCAGATTGGCCATGATGAAGCCGTTCCAGATTTCGGTTTTTATCTGGGGCAGGCGGCAGGGCTTTTTGGTGGCGCCCTTTTCGTCAAATCCGTCGGCGCCTTCCATCAACGGTGCGCGGACAAGCGCGCCTGCCGTGTCATAGCTCCAGGCGTGATAGGGGCAGGTGAAGAGCTTGCGCTGGCCTGAGCCTTGCGCGATCGGCGCTGCGCGATGCAGGCAGACGCGCGACATCACGCGGATTTCGCCGTCCTCCCCATGCACCACCATCACCGGCTGGCCGAACAAATCGAGCGAGATGTAGTCGCCGGGATTGGCCACCTGATCGACACGCGCCAGCGGCAGCCAGCTTTTGCGCATGATGGTCTCGACCTCGCGGGCATAGATGGCGGGGTCCGTATAGCTGGCGGGGGGCAGGGTGTAGGCCTTGTCCAGCGGCTGTTGAACGCGGGCGAGTTCTTCGGCGGTGATGCCGGGGAGGTTTGTGTGCTGGATGGTCATGGGCGGTGGCCTTGCGTGAAGGGTGAGCGTTTCTTCTTGATTAGGCCGCGACATGACCTCGAGTCAAATAATTTGGAACGGTTGAAATAAATTAGACAAAGCCCATGCAAGTCCCTAGACAGGGGGCATGAGCAATTCCGCCACATCTGCCGAGAAGCGCCCGGTCGGCCGTCCGCGCGGCGACGGCACGCCGCATCTCACCCGCGAGCGCGTGTTTGCGGTGAGTGCCGGGCTGATCGGCAAACACGGCTTTGGCGGCACCTCGATCCGGATGATCGCCGGTGCGCTCAAGGCGTCGCCCGCCTCGCTGTTTCATCTGTTCGGCTCGAAGGCTGATCTGCTGAACGATCTCATCGCCTTTGCGGCGGCGCCGTCGCTCACGTTTTACGGGCAGATCGCTGCGCTTGATCTCGCCCCCGACGTGGCGCTGTACAAAAGCATTCTGGAAGAAGTGCGGTGGGTGGCCAGTGCTGAGCGCGACCAGGCGGCGCTGTTTTATTTGCCGGAACTGCGGCAGGCGGAATTCGCGCCCGCCCGGCAGGTGCGCGCCGACATGGTGCGCCATTTCGAGGCGTTGATTGCGCGCGGCTGTAAGGCCGGTGTGCTGGTGGCCGATTATCCGCAGCTTGCCGCCGAACAGGTGTTTCAGCTGACCGAGACGAGCATTCTGGCGGGGGACGCAGTGGATCGGATGCTGCCCGACGTGCAGGCGATGGCGACCGCTGATCTGTGCCTGCGGGGCCTGCTCGCCGATGCCGCGCGGCTCGACTCGCTCAAAGTCCAGGCAGGCGGTATTGCGCTTGTGATTGAGATGGCTGACGCTGTTTGACGCCTTGCTTTCCGCGGGTATTGGACGGATGAGAACAAGGTGCGAACGCAAGCTGAAAATACCCGGTGAAGCAAAAACTTACCTGATTTGTTCTCATGCCCTTGCGGGCTGGAACAAATCGTGTACATTAACCCCATGAAGTGCGCGGGGCCGCCGGATTCGGGGCCCATTGCCCCGTTACCGGGGCTCTGACATAAGGGGTAAAACTGATGGGCGAGAATGTTGTGAGCTTCAAAGACAAGAACATGGATAAGTCGAAGGCGCTGGACGCGGCTCTGAGCCAGATCGACCGCGCATTTGGCAAGGGCTCGATCATGAAGCTCGGCAAGGACGGGGTGATCGTCGAGATCGAATCCGTCTCGACCGGCTCGCTCGGCCTCGACATTGCGCTGGGTATCGGCGGCTTGCCGCGCGGGCGCATCATTGAAATTTACGGACCTGAATCGTCAGGCAAGACGACGCTGGCACTGCACACGCTGGCGGAAGCGCAAAAGACCGGCGGCATATGCGCCTTTATCGATGCGGAACATGCGCTGGACCCTACCTATGCCCGCAAGCTGGGCGTGGATGTGGATGAGTTGCTGATTTCACAGCCCGACGATGGCGAGCAGGCGCTGGAAATCGCCGATACGCTGGTGCGCTCGGGCGCGATCGACGTGCTGGTGATCGACTCGGTGGCAGCGCTCACCCCGCGCGCCGAGCTTGAAGGTGATATGGGCGATATGCAGCCGGGCATGCAGGCGCGTTTGATGTCCAAGGCGCTGCGCAAGCTGACCGGCTCGATTTCCAAATCCAACACCATGGTCATCTTCATCAACCAGATCAGGATGAAGATCGGCGTCATGTTCGGCAATCCGGAAACCACGACCGGCGGCAATGCGCTCAAGTTCTATGCCTCCGTGCGGCTGGATATCCGCCGCATCGGTGCCATCAAGGACCGCGACGAGGTGGTCGGCAACCAGACCCGCGTCAAGGTGGTGAAGAACAAGGTGGCGCCACCGTTCCGGCAGGTCGAGTTCGACATCATGTATGGCAAGGGCATTTCCAAGACCGGCGAATTGCTGGATCTGGGGGTCAAGGCCAATATCGTCGAGAAGTCGGGCTCGTGGTTCTCTTACGATAGCCAGCGCATCGGCCAGGGCCGGGAGAATGCCAAGACGTTTTTGGCGGAAAACCCGGATATTGCCGATGATATCGAGCAGAAAGTCCGCGCCGCCTCAGGCGTCGTCGAGGAACTTGCCGGTGAAGAAGCCGACAAGGATGATGATGACGGTCCCGCAGAGGCAGCCGTCTAGGGCGAATACACGCTGTTTGCGCCTCGACGCAGATCAGTCTGTGCGGTAACACATTTCAAAGCGGCTGATTTCAGCCTTAAAAGGGCGCATGGCACTCCCATGCGCCCTTCTTTATATATGGGCATACGGGTATCCCCGATTCCGCACTGATTGCGGTTTGAGGTGTCCACCAATTTGATGTGAAGAGTGCAGGGTTAGGTCATGGCGAGCGTCAACGAGATCCGGAAAACCTATTTGGATTTCTTTGCAGGCAAGGGGCATACGCCCGTTGCCTCGGCCCCGCTTGTGCCGCGCAACGATCCGACGCTGATGTTCACCAATGCGGGCATGGTGCCGTTCAAGAATGTGTTCACCGGGGCTGAGACCCGCGACTATGTGCGTGCGGTCTCCTCGCAGAAATGCGTGCGCGCCGGCGGCAAGCATAATGACCTCGACAATGTGGGCTATACGGCGCGGCATCACACCTTCTTCGAGATGCTCGGCAACTTCTCCTTCGGCGACTATTTCAAGGAAGACGCAATTTCCTTTGCATGGGAATTGCTCACCAAGGAGTACGGGCTTTCAAAAGACCGCCTGACCGTCACCGTCTATCACGAAGACGAAGAAGCCCCGGTTCTGTGGAAGAAGATCGCCGGTCTGCCTGACGCGCGCATTATCAGGATCGCCACGGCGGATAATTACTGGTCGATGGGCGACACCGGCCCATGCGGTCCGTGCTCGGAAATCTTCTATGACCATGGCGACCATATCGAAGGTGGCCCTCCCGGCTCGCCGAACGAAGATGGCGACCGGTTCGTGGAAATCTGGAACCTGGTCTTCATGCAGTTTGACCAGCAGCCGGGCGGCGAGAAAATCGCGCTGCCCAAGCCCTCCATTGATACCGGTATGGGGCTGGAGCGCATCGCCGCCGTGCTGCAGGGCAAGCATGACAATTACGATATAGATCTCATGCGCGCGCTCATTGAGGCATCGGCCGATGCGTCTGGCGTATCGCCGGATGGCGACCATGCAGTGAGCCATCGAGTGATCGCGGATCACCTGCGCGCAACAAGTTTCCTGATAGCCGACGGTGTGCTGCCGTCGAATGAAGGCCGCGGCTATGTGTTGCGCCGGATCATGCGCCGCGCCATGCGGCATGCGCATATCATCGGCACCAAGGACCCGCTGATGCACCGGCTGGTGCCCGCACTGGTCACCCAGATGGGGCAGGCCTTTCCCGAATTGCAGCGCGCGCAGGCACTGGTGACAGAGACGCTGAAGCTGGAAGAAGAGCGCTTCCGCGTGACGCTTGACCGCGGCCTCAAGCTGCTGGACGAGGAAGTCACGCAGCTGGGTGACGCAAAAACGTTCCCTGGAGAGACCGCGTTCAAGCTCTATGACACATTTGGCTTCCCGCTTGATCTGACGCAGGACGCATTGCGCGCCCGCAACATCGAGGTGGATACCTCGGCATTCGATGCGGCGATGGCGCGCCAGAAAGCCGAAGCGCGCGCCACATGGTCCGGCTCGGGCGAAGCTGCCACCGATGTTGTTTGGCTTGAGCTACGCGACACCCATGGCGCAACAGAGTTTCTTGGCTACGAGACGCAAAATGCTGAAGGCAAGATTGTTGCACTGTTGAAAGACGGTGCCGTTGTCGATCGGCTGGAGAAGGGTGACGAGGGCTCGGTCATCGTCAACCAGACGCCGTTCTATGCGGAGTCAGGCGGCCAGTCCGGTGATACAGGTGTGCTGATCGGCGCAAACAAAACATGCTTTACCGTCAGCGATACCGCGAAGCGGGCAGGCGTGCTGCATGTGCATGTGGGCAAGGTCACACAGGGTGCGCTGGAGACCGGCGGCATTGTGGAATTGCGGGTGGACAACGAACGCCGCCTGAAGCTGCGCGCCAATCACTCGGCCACGCATATTCTGCATGAAGCGTTGCGCCGGGTGTTGGGCGATCACGTGACGCAAAAAGGCTCGCTGGTGGCTGAGGACCGACTGCGCTTTGACATCTCCCATCCGCGCGCGGTCACGCCGGAAGAAATTGCGCAGGTTGAAGAGATTGCCAACGCGGTTGTGCGCGACAATGGCGAAGCGATTACCCGCCTGATGACGCCGGACGAAGCCATTGAGGCGGGTGCGCTGGCGCTGTTCGGTGAAAAATACGGCGATGAAGTCCGTGTGCTGAGCATGGGGCATTCCGGTCCGCAGGATCGTGCTGGCTATTTCTCTACCGAGCTATGCGGCGGTACCCATGTGCGGCGGGTCGGTGATATTGCGCTGATCAAGATCGTGTCGGAGAGCGCGGTCTCGTCAGGTGTGCGCCGTATTGAAGCGCTGACGGGTGAGACGGCGCGGCAGTATATGTCGGCGCAGGAAACCCGCGCGCGGGAAGCCGCTGACCTGCTCAAGACAAAAATTGACGACCTGCCGACACGCGTTGCGCAGCTTGTGGATGAGCGCAAGAAGCTCGAGCGCGAGCTTGCAGAAGCGCGCAAGCAGGCCGCGCTGGCTAATGCAGGTGGCGGTGGCGGTCAGGCCGCTGACGCTGTTAGCGACATTGCCGGTATCAAGGTGATGGCGCGGCGGCTTGACGGTGTGCCTGCCAAGGAACTGCGCGGCCTTGTGGATGACGCCAAGGGCCAGATCGGCTCGGGCATTGTTGCCATAGTCGGCATTGACGATGGCAAGGCGGCGGTTGCCGTGGGTGTTACCGCCGATCTGACTGACAAGTTCAGTGCGGTTGATCTGGTGCGTGCGGGCTCCGCGGCGCTTGGCGGCAAGGGCGGCGGTGGCCGTCCGGACATGGCGCAGGCGGGTGGGCCTGACGCCGACAAGGCGGACCAGGCGCTGGAAGCCATAACCGGGCTGATTGCAGCGCCGGCGAGCGCTGCCTAGCCGTGGCCCTGACCCCCGGTTCCCTTCTGGCCGCACGGCCACCGGCGACCGGGCTTAAGGCACATCTCTTCCGCATCCTTGAAGCCGGCAAGACCAATGACCGGGCCAGTCTGATTTTCGACGTGGCGATGACCGTTCTCATTATCGCCAATGTAGTCGTATTTTCGCTGGAGACGGTTGACGATATTTCCGAACGCTACAGCGCGTGGATCGGGATATTCGATACGGCCTCCGTCGCGATCTTTACGGTTGAGTATCTACTGCGCATCTGGGTGTGTACGGAGCATGTGCCCTACAGGCGGCTGAGCAAGACGCGGGCGCGGATGCGGTTCTCGCGCACGCCGATGATGATCGTCGACCTGCTGGCCATTGCACCTTTCTACCTGTCTTTCCTGGTTGCTGTGGATCTGCGGGTGTTGCGGGTGTTCCGGCTGCTGCGCTTCTTCAAGCTCGCCCGTTACTCCCCGGCACTGAACTCTTTGAGCCGGGTCATGTGGGCCGAGCGGCGGGCGCTGGTGGCAGCCCTCATCGTTATGTCGGGCGCACTGCTGGTGTCGTCCACGCTGCTCTATTTCATTGAGCGTCACGCTCAGCCTGATGTATTCGGCAGTGTGCCTGCGGCCATGTGGTGGTCGATATCCACACTGACCACGGTGGGGTATGGGGATGTCGTGCCGGTCACCGTTGCCGGGCGGCTGGTGGGGGCCATGGTGATGCTGTTTGGCCTTGGCATGTTTGCGCTGCCCATCGGCATTATGGCGACCGGCTTCAGCCAGGAAATCCATCGCCGTGAATTTGCCATTACCTGGGGCATGGTGGCGCGGGTCCCATTGTTCTCAAGTCTGGATGCGGAGCAGATTGCAGCGGTCATGGCGAGCCTGGAAGCGCTCACCCTGCCGCGCGGCCGACATATTGCTCATGCGGGTGATATGGCGGACGCCATGTATTTCATCGTCAGCGGGGTGGTGGAGGTATCGGAAGGCGACAAAACGATCCGGCTGGAGGAGGGCGACTTCTTCGGTGAGATGGCGCTGCTGCGCCAGGCGCGCCGTAAAGCCGATTTTGTTGTCGCGGAGGATTGCGACCTGTTGAAATTGTCGGCGGACGACTTTGCCATTTTGGCCCAGCGACATCCTGAAATTCAGGATGCGGTGCGCGAAGTGGCGCGTGAGCGGATCAGCGACCTGGATGCGTTTTCCGAAGAAGAAGAGCTGGACGATGCGGGACGCGCCGATACATAGGCCGCGCGTCCGCCTACCAGACTAGATCAGGTCATTTCCTTGCAGCCTCAAGCGATTAGGCGCCTTAAGCTGATCCAAAGCCTCAAGAGGCTTTGGACATGGCCTTTTCAAGATTGTCGGAGACCTTGTCGAGGAAGGCTTCGGTTGAGAGCCATTTTTGCTCGGCACCGACCAGTAGCGCGAGGTCCTTGGTCATGGACCCGCCTTCGACGGTGGAGACGCAGGTTTTTTCCAGCGTCTTGGCAAATTTCTCAAGCGCCTCATTGCCATCCAGCTTGGCCCTGAAGGAAAGACCACGGGTCCATGCGAAGATTGACGCGATGGAGTTCGTGGAGGTTTCCTTGCCCTCCTGCCACAGGCGGTAATGGCGGGTGACGGTGCCGTGGGCGGCTTCGGATTCGCAAATCTTTCCGTCCGGCGTCAGCAGCACGGACGTCATCAGGCCCAGCGAGCCGAAGCCCTGTGCCACTGAATCCGACTGCACGTCGCCATCGTAGTTTTTGCACGCCCATATGAACTTGCCGGACCACTTCATGGAGGATGCCACCATGTCGTCGATCAGGCGGTGCTCATAGGTGATCTTGGCGTCTTCGTACTTGCCCTTGAACTCCTCCTCATAGACCTTCTGGAACAGGTCTTTGAAGCGGCCGTCATAGGCTTTCAGGATGGTGTTCTTGGTGGAGAGGTAGACCGGCCATTTGCGCTGCAGGCCATAGTTCAGGCAGGCGCGGGCGAAATCGATGATCGAGTCGTCGAGGTTGTACATGCCCATGGCAATGCCGGAGCTGGGGAAGTTGAAGATCTCATATTCCTTGGAATCTGAGCCGTCCTCGGCTTCCCACTTCATGGTCAGCTTGCCGGCACCGGGCACCAGGAAATCTGTGGCGCGGTACTGGTCGCCGAAGGCGTGGCGGCCGATCACAATCGGGTCGGTCCAGCCCGGCACGAGGCGGGGCACGTTTTTGCAGATGATCGGCTCACGAAACACCGTGCCGCCGAGAATGTTGCGGATGGTGCCGTTGGGCGAGCGCCACATTTTTTTGAGGCCGAATTCCTCTACGCGTGCCTCATCGGGTGTGATGGTCGCGCATTTGACGCCGACGCCGTATTTCTTGATCGCTTCGGCCGAATCAATCGTCACCTGATCGTCGGTCTTGTCGCGATGTTCCATCCCCAGATCGTAATATTTGAGGTCGATATCGAGATAGGGGTGGATCAGCTTGTCTTTGATGAGCTGCCAGATGATCCGGGTCATCTCGTCGCCATCAAGCTCGACTACGGGGTTTTCCACCTTGATTTTCGACATGTAATCCTCTGTCCCGGTCCGGGTATCTTGGGTAGCGGTTCCAAAAGGAAGGAACCAAAAGGGGGCGCCGTGCAGCGTCATATTGCGCAGAAACAATTAAGGTCGCGCGAACGCGCTGCGCAGGCGCGTGGGGGTGCCATGCGGCGCAGAAGATGGCGCTTGCAGGCAATTTCGTATAGCACCCCAGCCTTAACGATTAAAGCGGGGCACACTGCGTTAGCGCAGGAAAGTGCGGTATTTCATGGCTGGAACGGACCGAACGAAGCAAGAAACTGTCGCGCAGGCCAAATGTGGGCCGGCAGTGATTCTTGTTGCGCCGCAACTTGGCGAGAATGTCGGCACTGCCGCGCGGGCCATGCTGAATTTCGGGCTGACCGATCTGCGGCTGGTGCGTCCGCGCGACGGGTGGCCCAACGCCTATGCGGTCAAGGCGTCATCCGGTGCCATGGAGCAGCTGGGGGCGGTGAAGCTGTTCGACCGGACGGAAGACGCGATTGCCGATCTGGAGCGGGTTTACGCAACGACAGCAAGGCGGCGCGACATCATCAAGCCAATGGTGACGCCGCAAACAGCGGTTGCCGAGGCACGCGGCATTGAGGCGACGGGTGCCAAGGTTGGCGTGTTGTTCGGCGGTGAACGCTCGGGCCTTAATAATGACGATGTGACCCTGGCGCAGGCGATTTTGACGGTGCCGGTGAACCCATCCTTTGCGTCGATCAATCTGGCGCAGGCGGTGTTGCTGGTGGGGTATGAATATTTCCGCCAGACGCAGAACGCAGAACCGCGCATCGAGGCAACGCGGGGCGAAGAGCTTGCGCCCGCCGAAGAGATCGTCGGCTTCTACGAGCAGCTTGAGCGCGAGCTTGATACGCACAACTTCCTGTATCCGCCGGAAAAACGCCCGGCGATGATCCGCAATATCCGCAATCTGTTTGCGCGGGTGGATATGACCCTGCAGGAGGTGCGGACCCTGCGCGGCATCGTGTCGGCGCTGGTGCGGCCCCCACGTGAGCGGGTGCCCTACAAGGAACGTCCCGGCAAAAAGCAGCCGAGCAAAAATAAGCCTGGCAAAGGGCAGACCTCGTGAGCGGCGAGCAGATTCCGGACGACGCAAAGCTGGACGTTCCGCAACTCCTCAGCATCGCGTTTTGGCGTGGGCCGCTGGCGATCCTGTTCATCGGGCTGGTCACGGTCGGCATTTCGCGCTCGATGCTGTTTGCGGTGCTGCCGCCGATCGCGCGTGAACTGGGGCTAACGGAAGCGCTGGTGGGGCTGATGTTTGCGTCCGCCGCTGCGATCTTTGCGGTGACCTCGCCCTATCTGGGGCGGCTGGCGGACCGGGTGGGGCGGGTCGCGGTGATCGCCGGCGGGCTTGCAGGCTTTGGCATATGCATGGGGCTGTTCACGCTGGCGGTGGCTGCGGGGCTGGCCTACACGATGCCCATCTGGGCGATCTTCGCGTTGATGTTCGTGCCGCGTGTGGCGTCAGCTGCGGCAACCGCGGGTGTCATGCCCGGCGCGCAGGCCTATGTGGCGGACAGCACCACAGCGCGGGACCGTACGTCCGGCACGTCGCTTGTGGCGTCCGCCATGGGCTTCGGGCTGATTGCAGGGCCGGGCATTGCAGCGCTGATGTCGAGCTACCAGTTGCTGGCGCCGATGTATCTGGCAGCGTTGCTTGGCATTGCCGGTGGCTTCATGGCGTGGCGGTATCTGCCCGAGCCGCGCCGCACTGTGGCGCATACGGACGCCCCACGCCCGCGCCTGCGCATTCGCGACAAGCGCATCTTTGCGATGATGCCGATCTCGATGGCGATCTCGATGATGGTAGCGGTTACCCAGCAGACATCGGCGTTCTATTTTCAGGATATTCTGGGGCTGGATGCCGCAGGCACTGCGCGGGCAACCGGGGCGGCGCTGATGATGATGGCGGGTGCGACATTGTTTGTGCAGGCGTTGATCGTGCAGCGCTTCCGCCTGACGCCGCCGGTGCTGATCTATGGCGGGCTGGTGCTGGCGCTTGTTGCCTATGGTGTCCTCACCTTGGCTGCATCGTTCTGGATGCTGACGCTTGGCCTCGTGATGGTGGGTGTCGCCTTCGGCATGGCCAATCCGGGCATCTCGGCGGCGATCTCGCTTGCCGTTTCGCCAAATGAGCAGGGCAGTGCCGCGGGCCTCAACGCCTCCATGAGCGCGACGGGCTTCATGTTCGGCAGCCTTGTCGGGCCGGGCGGTTACACCCTGTCGCCCGACCTACCGCATATCTTCGGGCTGGTAGCTCTGACCATCATCCTTGCGGGTGCCGCGTTTGTGCGCTTTCCCAACCCCAATAAAATGCCGGTGCCGGACCATGTGGACGACCCTCTTTAGGGGCGCGCTTCCCGGCATGAAAGCATTGTGGGATATGGGTTTTTAAGCGTTTGACACAAAGGGGCGCGTGGCTATACTCCGGCCCCATCAAGCGGGCTCTACCGGAATCGGTCGGGCCCGCCTTTAATTTCCGGCAGTTTTCGGCGCTTTTTACAAGGTGCGACGGGCTGCTTTCACACAGAAGCTAGAGACCGATATATGACAAAGCGCACAAGCTCCAAGTACAAGATCGACCGCCGGATGGGCGAGAACATCTGGGGTCGTGCCAAGAGCCCGTTCAACACGCGCTCTTATGGACCCGGTGAGCATGGCCAGCGCCGCAAGTCGAAGGTATCCGACTTCGGTATTCAGCTGCGCGCCAAGCAGAAGCTCAAGGGCTATTACGGCGACGTCACCGAAAAGCAGTTCCGGGCTACCTATGAAGAAGCTGTGCGGCTGCGTGGTGACACCGGCGAGAACATGATCGGCCTGCTTGAGCGTCGTCTGGACGCTGTGGTGTATCGCTGCAAGTTCGTGCCGACGGTTTTCTCGGCCCGCCAGTTTGTCAATCACGGCCATGTGTCGGTCAACGGCCAGCGCGTCACCATCCCCAGCTACCGGGTGAAGGAAGGCGACGTGATCGAGGTTCGTGAGAAGTCCCGTCAGTTGCCGCTGGTGCTGGAAGCCATTGGCTCGCCCGAGCGCGACCTGCCGGACTATCTGGACGTCGACCACAACAAGATGAAAGCGACCTATGTGCGCACACCCCAGCTGATGGATGTGCCGTACCCGGTTGCGATGGAACCCAACCTGGTGGTGGAATTTTATTCCCGCTAATCACGGTTTCCATACAGACAAAGAAAAGGGCCGCTCAATCGAGCGGCCCTTTTTTGTGTCTGCTAGCTGTCTCTTGAAATGATGAGCTTGGTAAAAGGTTCTATCAGGGCTTCTGCCGCATCTTCCCAAGGCACGACTTTTGATGTGACGGGTGTTGGGTCAAAGGCACCGGACTGGATCAGTGCCATGGGCTCTGGCAATACGGTGTGGGTATGCACCCAGCCTGTATGAAGCGAGATTGAGTTGCGGTACATGTGGAACATCGGGACCGGAACATCTCCGCCGATATAGACCGCAGCACTTGTGGAAGTACAAACACCGGCGCGACCTGTCATACGCAGCAATTCCGGTACGGTTTGGGGGCGGGCGCTAGCGTCCACGGTAATGTCGAATCGTTCGCGAATGCCGTCGAGCCAAGTGTCGGTCAGCTCCCATACTTCTGCTCCATATGTTTCAGCAATCGTCAGGCGCGACCTGTCGCGATCAGCATAGACAACACGTCCCGCGCCAAGTGCTTTGGCAAAGCCTGTGGCGAACAGGCCAATGGAGCCGGGCGCCGTGCCTCCGCAGATCAGTACGTCTGCGCCTGGGCGCTCCATGATATGGGGGGCGATAGCGCGGTAGCCGTCGGGGATATTGTCGCCGAGACCTGAAGCCTTGAGTGGGTCCATGCCGGTAGGCAAGGCTGTCAGCATCGAGTCAGCCCACGGCACGGCCACGACGTCCTGCAGAAAACCACCCCATTCAGGCGCAGATGGTGCCCAGCCATAGGCCGCCTCGCGCGCTACGGATATGCACTGGGCCGTGTGGCCGCGCCCGCAATGCAGACAGTGCCCGCAGGCGATCTTCCACGGCATGATGAC
The DNA here is from genome assembly GCA_964511745.1 of uncultured Parvibaculaceae bacterium. Classification (GTDB taxonomy): domain Bacteria; phylum Pseudomonadota; class Alphaproteobacteria; order CGMCC-115125; family CGMCC-115125; genus Pyruvatibacter. The sequence goes on along the minus strand of CAZEHX010000019.1, from coordinate 10,085 downwards.
ACGGTCACCCGGTTGGACGTTTTTGACATCCGGGCCAACGTCCAGCACTTCACCCACACCTTCATGGCCGAGGGGCACCGGGCCTTTGAGCGGAACTGCTCCTTGAATAACCGCTCCGTCCATATCGCAGGTAGATACAACAAGCGGTCTCACGAGTGCACCGTCGGTGCCCGGCAAGGTGGGGGTGAGAACGTCGTGCCATTCCACGGTGCGGGTGCCTATGTAATTGAGCTGCTGCATCTGGTTCCTCCAAATTGATTTAGACCAGTCTATATAATTTTGATCCTGTGCTATGGAGTTTTCATGCAAAGCGGTTTGCGGATTAAAAGAAGGCGAAGCGAATGGCACGAGCAGCGGAACACAAACAGGCGTTGATCTATGCGGCAGCGGGCTTGTTCCGGCGCAGAGGGTATGGGGCCAGTGGGCTTAACGACATTCTCGCGGCATCCGGCGCTCCCAAAGGTTCGCTCTATCACTACTTTCCAGATGGCAAAGAGCAGCTTGCGGAAACCACGGTCAAGGCCGGGGGCATCACGGTGGGGCAGACGCTTGAAGAGCTTGCAGCTTCTACCAAAAACAGCGCGGCCTATCTGCGCGGGTTCTCCAAATTGCTGACGGGTTGGCTTGAGGAGTCCAATTTCGGGGATGGCTGCCCAATATCCACAGTGCTACTGGAGATGGCGGGAGAGAGTGAGCCAATCCGTGAACAAGGTCGTGCTGCATATGATAAGTGGCGGCAGGTGACCCGGGACAAGTTTGTTGCCGATGGGCTGTCGCACAAGGGTGCAACGGCGCTTGCGACCCATACATTGGCCTCCTTTGAGGGTGCCCTGATGATAGCGCGGGTCGAAAAAAAAGACGCCGCGATCAAAACCGCAGCGTCCTTGTTGTCTGCTCAAGCGGAAGCGATGCGGAAGGCCTAGGCCTCAGCTTGCTCTTCCATCGCAATGCCCTTGCTGGCGAAGACATCGCGCAGTTCGCCTTCTTCAAACATCTCGCGGATGATGTCGCAGCCGCCGACGAATTCGCCCTTCACATAAAGCTGGGGGATGGTCGGCCAGTTGGAAAACTGCTTGATGCCTTCGCGGACGTCCATGTCGTCGAGCACGTTGACCGACGAGAATTTGACGCCGAGATAGCTGAGGATCTGGACGACTGTCGAAGAGAAGCCGCATTGCGGGAATACGGGCGTGCCCTTCATGAACAGCACGACGTCGTCGCTCTTGATTGCGCCGCTGATCTGCTCGAATGCCGGATTGTCGCTCATGGTTGTGTCCTTTCGGGTCGCTCTACTTGGGAGCGGATGTCTGGAGGGCCAGGGCGTGGAGTTCACCGCCCATGCGGCCCTCTAGTGCGTCATAGACCATCTTGTGTTGCTGCACGCGGGTCATCCCGGCAAAGCTGGGGGAGGTGACGACGGCTGAATAATGATCGCCGTCGCCTGCCAGATCCGCGATTGTCACCTCGGCATCCGGCAGGGCTGTGCGGATCAGCTTTTCGATCTCTGCTGCGGCCATTGCCATGATGTGAGGCTCCTAACCCTTAGAAAAACTACGGCTTTTCACCGTTTCACGTCGCTAATGCGTAGCATCCATATAGGTCGGGAACCAGCCTTCATGGGCCTCGCTCAGCGTTGAGACCGATATGGGGTCTAGGCCGTCGCCCGTCAATTGGTCGCCACCGGCGGTGCCAAGCTGGCGGGCCGTGACGCCTGCTTTTTCGGCGGCCTGCAGGGCGTTTGCGGTGAGGGACGCGGGCAGGGCGACGATGTAGCGGCCCTGATCTTCGCCAAACAATGCGGCGTGGGCGGCAATGCCCTTGGGCAATGTGAAAGCCGCGCCGATCTTGCTGGCCATGCACAGTTCGGCGATGGCGACGTAAAGCCCGCCGTCGGACAGGTCATGGCAGGCGGAGAGGCGGCCCGTTGCGATCAAGCCGCGCACGAAGTCGCCATTGCGGCGTTCGGCTGCAAGGTCCACCGGGGGCGGAGCGCCGCCCTCTTTGTCGAGGTCCAGCTTCAGCACATCACGCAGATAGAGCGACTGGCCGAGATAGCCCTGCTCGTCACCAATGAGGATCAGATCGTCGCCGTCTTTGACGCCATCCATGCGGGCATAGATGCGCGCGTCGTCGATGAGGCCGATGCCGCCGATGCCCGGCGTCGGCAGAATGCCGGTGCCGTTGGTTTCGTTGTAGAGCGACACATTGCCGGAGACGACGGGGTAGTCGAGCGCCTCACAGGCTTCCTTCATGCCGAGAATACAGCCAGCGAACTGGCCCATGATTTCAGGCCGCTGCGGGTTGCCGAAATTCATGCAATCAGTGATCGCCAGCGGCTTGGCGCCGGTCGCCGTCAGGTTGCGCCATGTTTCAACCACCGCCTGCTTGCCGCCCTCTTTAGGGTCGGCCTTGCAGTAGCGCGGGGTCACATCAACGGTGACGGCGAGCGCCGTGTTGGTGTTGTGGACGCGGACAACGCCCGCGTCGCCACCGGGGCGCTGCAATGTGTCGGCCATGATGGTGTGGTCGTATTGCTCATAGATCCAGCGGCGCGAAGAGAGCGCCGGGGAGCCGACCATTTGCACCAGTGTCTGCGCAGCGTTGGCCGGGGCAGGTGCATTGGCTGTGTCGAACGGTGCAGGCGGCACCGTGAACTCATACGGGCGCTCATAGAGCGGTGCGTCGTCGTTGAGGCTGTCGAGCGGCAGGTCGGCCACCAGCACGCCTTGATGATAGACGGCCATGCGGCCGGTATCGGTGATGGTGCCGATGACGGCAAAGTCGAGCTGCCATTTTTCGAAGATGGCGCGCGCCGCGTCTTCGCGGCCGGGCTTCAGCACCATGAGCATGCGCTCCTGGCTTTCAGACAGCAGCATCTCGTATGCGGTCATGGCGTCTTCGCGCACGGGCACGTCGTCGAGGATAAGTTCGATGCCGACATTGCCCTTGCCGGCCATTTCAACCGCCGAGGATGTAAGGCCCGCAGCGCCCATGTCCTGAATGGCGACGATGTCGTCTTCGGCCATCAGTTCAAGGCAGGCTTCCAGCAGCAGTTTTTCCGTGAACGGATCACCGACCTGCACGGTCGGGCGTTTTTCCTGGCTGTCATCGTCAAACTCGGCTGACGCCATGGTGGCGCCGTGAATGCCGTCGCGGCCGGTCTTGGAGCCGACATAGACGACCGGGTTGCCGATGCCGGATGCAGCTGCATAGAAAATGTTGTCCGCATCCGCGAGGCCGACGCACATGGCGTTGACGAGGATGTTGCCGTTATAGGCGGGGTCGAACTCGACTTCGCCGCCGACCGTGGGCACGCCAAAGCAGTTGCCATAGCCGCCGATGCCGGAGACGACACCTTCAACAAGGTGCCGGGTCTTTTCATGTTCCGGCGCACCGAAGCGCAGGGCATTGAGGTTGGCGATGGGACGCGCGCCCATGGTGAACACGTCGCGCATGATGCCGCCGACGCCGGTCGCCGCACCCTGATAGGGCTCGATGAAGGACGGGTGGTTGTGGCTTTCCATCTTGAAGACGGCGGCAAGGCCGTTGCCGATATCGACGATGCCTGCATTTTCGCCGGGGCCGCAGATGACCTGCGGGCCGGTTGTCGGCAACTGCTTGAGCCAGACGCGCGACGATTTGTACGAGCAATGCTCGGACCACATCACCGAATAAACACCAAGCTCGGTCATCGTCGGCGTGCGGTTCAGCGCGCGCAGGACGCGGGCATATTCTTCTTCGGTGAAGCCATGCTCGGCGACGATCGCGGGCGTGATTTCCGGTTCGTTGGCGGCGGGGTCCGCCTGTGGAATTTTCTGGATGTGTGCCTCGCTCATGACAGCGCCTCCATCAGACCTTCAAACAGGGGGCGGCCATCGCTGCCGCCAAGGCCCGGCTCGATCAGCCGTTCGGGGTGGGGCATCATGCCGAGTACGCGCATGTCGTCTGAATAAATACCGGCAATGTTGCCGCGGGAGCCGTTGGGATTGGCGGCTTCATTCGGCGCGCCGTCCTTGGTCACATAGCGGAACGCGACGCGGCCTTCGCCTTCAAGGCGGGCCAGCGTGTCGTCGTCGGTGAAATAGTTGCCATCATGATGCGCAATGGGAATGCGGATCGGTTTGCCGGTCGCATATTTGCGCGTGAACGGCGTGTCGTTGCGCTCAACGCTCAGATGCACGTCCTTGCAGATGAACTTGAGACCGGCATTGCGCATCAAGGCACCGGGGAGCAGGCCCGTCTCGGTCAACATCTGGAAGCCGTTGCAGATGCCAAGCACATAGGCGCCGTCGGCTGCGCGTTTCTTGACGGCGGCCATCACCGGCGAGCGGGCGGCCATGGCACCGGCGCGCAGATAGTCGCCATAGGTGAAGCCACCGGGCAGCACCACAAGGTCCGCAGGCGGAAGATCGGTTTGCGTGTGCCACACCTGAGCGGGTTTTTGCCCGGTGATGCGTTCCAGTGCCACCAGCGTATCCCGGTCACAATTGGAGCCGGGGAAGAGTACGACGGCTGCTTTCATTACGCGGCGTCCAACTCAATCGAGTAATTTTCGATCACCGTGTTGGCCAGAAGCTGTTCGCACATCTGTTTGACCTGAGCTTCCGCCTTGGCGGGGTCGGTCTCGGAAATGTTGAGCTCGATGACCTTGCCCTGACGGACGTCGCCGATGCCGGCGAAGCCGAGATTGCCGAGGGTCTTTTCGATGGCCTTGCCCTGGGGATCAAGGACGCCGTTTTTCAGCGTGATGTGCACGCGTGCCTTCATGGATAAACTTCCTGCACAGTTTTGGCCCGGCAGTTCTGGCGGGGCCTCCGGTTGGACGAGAATCGCCGCTGATGCGGTGCGATGAAAATATCAGCATCCGGCGGGCGATACGCCTGCGCCGGATGCAAGGCTGCTATTTGACGAGGACAGGACCAGTGCGTGGTGTCTGGTCTTCGTTTTCCATCAGGATGCCGAGGCGGCGGGCCACCTCCTGATAGGCGTTCATCAATCCGCCCATGTCGCGGCGGAAACGGTCCTTGTCCAACTTCTCGTTGGTCGCGGTGTCCCACAACCGGCATGAGTCCGGGCTGATCTCGTCGGCGAGGATGACCCGCATCAGGTCGCCTTCATAATGGCGGCCGAATTCGATCTTGAAATCCACGAGCTTGATGCCGATGCCGAGGAACAGGCCGGAGAGGAAATCATTGATGCGCAAGGAAAGCGCCATCATGTCGTCGATTTCCTGCGGGCTCGCCCAGGCAAATGCCGTGATGTGTTCTTCGGTGACCAGCGGGTCGTCCAGCTCGTCGGACTTGTACGCAAACTCGATGATCGAGCGGGGCAGCGGTGTGCCTTCCTCAATGCCGAGGCGCTTGGACAAGGAGCCTGCCGCAACATTGCGGATCATCACCTCGATGGGGATGATCTCCACTTCCTTGATGAGCTGCTCGCGCATGTTCACCCGCTTGATGAAGTGGGTGGGGATGCCGATCTCGTTGAGCTTTGTAAAGATGAACTCGGAGATGCGGTTGTTGAGGACGCCCTTGCCGTCGATCAGGTCGTGCTTCTTGTTGTTGAAGGCGGTGGCGTCATCCTTGAAATGCTGGATGAGGGTTCCCGGCTCGGGGCCTTCATAGAGAATCTTGGCCTTGCCTTCGTAGATTTTTCTGCGGCGTGTCATGTAATTGGGAATCCATTACGGAGGAGGGGCGCGGATTGATGCTAAAATTGGCCTGAAACGCGGCGCGTCCTCTTGACCTTGGCGGTGCGCGCGCTCACGTGTTGCTTTAGCGGAAATTGGAGGCTATGCCTAGCCGAACCTGCGGGGGACGCCAAGGCTTGAGTGCCTGTTTCCTTTAGGTTTTCCCGCACTTTTAGGCCCTATGCTCCCGTTTGCATGGCTCCCATTAGGTAAGAGGCTTTCCCCCATGAGTTCACTCGACAAGCGCGGCTCGGACTTTGAGAACAAGTTCGCCCATGATCAGGAGCTTGAATTTAAGGCTGTAGCTCGCCGCAACAAGCTGCTGGGCCTGTGGGCCGCAGACTTGATGGGGTTGGGTGCTGATGAAGCCCAGGCTTATGCCAAGGAAGTGGTGAAATCCGATTTTGAAGAAGCCGGCGAAGAAGACGTTTTCCGCAAGGTGAGCGCTGATCTTGAAGCGCGCGGCGCAGATAAGTCCGAACACCAGATCCGCCGCACCATGCAGGAATTGATGGTGAAGGCGCGCGAACAGGTTTCCACCGAAGGTTGAGGCCTTCCAGGGTCAATGCGGGCTGAGGTTCTCAGACTGCCTGAATTGATGCTGCCAGCAGGGCGGCATATTGCCGGATTGCCGTTTCGCGGATTTCCTCCTCTGTTGCTGCGGGCTGAAGCCATGCGTCGCGATGCCGGTGCATGGCGGGCCAGGCCATCATTTCCACCGCATTTCGGGCGGCGACATCGGGCACGATGCCCGGTGCCCGCCATTTGCTGATCAGCGCGATCAGCAGTCGCAGGAAGGCGCCATGCACGCGTTCGGCCTGCAATTTCGCCATTTCCGGTACTTCCAGCGACAGGCGGTCGATCAGCCAGATCGCCCGTTTATTGATTGCCAGCACGTCATAAACCTCGCCGCCGATTGCTCGAAGAGTCTCGATATCCGGCGGCGCATCGGCCTTGATGCTGGCTTCCAGCAGCGGCCAGTGGGCCGTGCGACCGACAATTTCCTCCGAGCGTTTGACCATTTCGTCCATGGGCATGGGTTTCACCGGCAGCGGTGTGTCGGGCAATGCCTGGCCGGTCGCATGCAGAAACGCCAGGGTCAGCAGCGCGTCCTTGCCTGATGCGTAGGAATAAAGCGCTGCCGGGGAGAGGTCCGCCGCCTCCGCGACATCTGCCATTTGGGTGCGTTTGAAGCCGGTGCGGCTGATGCACGAAAATGCCGCCAGCGCGACGATCCGCAGACGTTCATGGGGGGTGTCGCCTCTTTTGGAGCGGCGGGTGGGGGCGGGGTTTTGCGGCATGTCTCGACTCAAAGATGGAACGGTGAGCTCAGTATACGTCTTGACAGTGTGGCTTAAATAAATAAATCATTCATTCAATTAGTGGGGATGAATCATCATGAGCCGTTTCATAATTGCTGCCGTCTGCTCGTTTTTTCTGCTGGCGGGGCCCGTGCTGGCGGCCGATGGGGGTGCCGGGTGGACCCATTATGGTGGTGATGCGGGGGGTAGCCGCTACAGCGCGGCTGGGGCGATCACGCCTGCCAGTGTCGGCAATCTTGAAATGGCCTGGGACTATTCGACCGGCGACATGCAGGTGCGACCGGATGCTGTACAGCGCAGCGCCTCGGAGGGCACGCCCATTCTGGCCGGGGGCGCGCTTCGCATGTGTACGCCGTTCAACGAAATCATCTCGCTTGATCCGGCGACCGGCGCGGAGCTGTGGCGGTATGATCCTGAAATCGCCACGGACTATTCTCCGGCTAACCAGTTTGTCTGCCGGGGGGTGACCTATTGGCAGGATGCGCAGGCGGCACCGCAGGCTGCATGTGCGGCACGGATTTTCTCCGGCACCAATGACGGGCGGTTGCTGGCGGTGGATGCGGAGACCGGTTTTCCCTGTGCGGGGTTCGGCAGCAGCGGGCAAGTGAAGATCGATCCGGGCATGGCGCTGTTGTGGCGCGGTGAATTCCAGATCACCTCGCCGCCGGTGACGGTTGGCGACATTGTGATTATCGGTTCCTCCATCAGTGACAATGCCCGTGCCGACGCACCGAAGGGGGCTGTGCGGGCGTTTGATGCGCGCACTGGTGCGCCGCGCTGGCAGTTTGACGCCGTAGTGCGCGGTGCCGCAGAGCAGCCGGGCAACTGGCAGACTGAGCAGGCGGCGCGCACGGGCCACGCAAATGTCTGGGCGCCGATGTCGGTCGATGAAAAACGCGGGCTCGTCTTCCTGCCCACATCCTCGCCGTCGCCGGATTTTTATGGTGCGCAGCGGCTGGGCGATAACCGCTATGCCAATTCCGTTGTTGCGCTGGAGGGGATGACGGGCGCGGTGCGCTGGCATTTCCAGACCGTGCATCATGACGTGTGGGACTATGACCTTCCCGCGCAGCCAAGCCTTGTGACCATCAATCAGGGCGATGGCCCGCGCGATGTTGTGGTGCAGGTGGCCAAGACAGGTTTTGTGTTCGTGCTTGATCGCGACACCGGCCAGCCTGTGTTCGAGGTTGATGAAGTGCCGGTGCCACAGGATGCAGCGCCGGGCGAAGTTTTGTCGCCGACACAGCCGATGCCGCAAAAGCCGCCGGCCCTCGTGCCGCATTCCATCACGCCGGATGACGCTTGGGGCGTCACCTTTCTTGATCGCGGGGCGTGTGCTGACGAGATTGCCAAATACCGCAATGTTGGATTGTTCACGCCGCCGAGTGAGCAGGGCACGCTTATGTTTCCGTTTTCCGGCGGGGGTGCCAACTGGGGCGGTATGGCGTTCGATCCGGTGTCGCAGCTGATGTATGTGAACACGTCGCGGGCGCTGCATGTGGTGACACTTATTCCGCGTGCGGAGTTTGCCGATGCGAAGGCCGCTGAACCCGCCAAGGAAATCAGTGCGCAGACGGGGACGCGCTACGCTGTGAAGCGTGACCTGCTGCTGTCGCCCCTGAGCCTGCCCTGCAACAAGCCACCTTTCGGCGTGTTGCATGCGATCGACCTCAAGACCGGCGATATTGCGTGGGAATCGACGTTGGGCACCGTGCGTGATCTGGCACCCGTGCCGCTGCCGTGGAAACTTGGCACACCCAATTTCGGTGGGCCGCTGGTGACGGCGGGCGGTGTCGTTTTCATCGGCGCCGCCATGGATAATTACCTGCGCGCCTTTGACGCCAAGACCGGCGAAGAGCTTTGGAAAGGCCGATTGCCCGGTGGCGGGCAGGCGACGCCGATGACCTATGAGTGGCAGGACAAGCAATATGTGGTGATTTCGGCCGGCGGGCATGCGCGCTCGACGACGACGCTGAATGACAAACTTGTCGCTTTCACGCTGCCATAGGCAAAAGGCGCGATAGACTGGGTTTCGTATCGAATCGGAGTCCTGCCTATGCCGCCTTCCAAGCCGAAATCTGAAATTGACCGTCCCGAGGCGGCGCTGGCCCTGTTGGGATATTTCTATCCCATCCACTACAAGGCCGGCATCAAGGTTGAGGATGCGCTGCGTGCCAAGGGCATGGAGGGCGAGCTTGGCCGCCATCAGGTGGCCGTTCTCTGGCATATCCACTCGGTCGGCACGGGCGGGACGCAGATGCGGCGCAAGGATATCGAGCGCTCGCTTAAGGCATGGTTTGAAATTTCCGGTGCGGCGATCACCAAGGCAGTGCGCTCAATGGCAGCGCCGCCTTTGTCACTTGTGGTGCAGGTGGAAGACCCAGCCTCGGCGCGCGAAAAGATTGTGCGCCTGACACCGAAGGGTGAACGCTTCATTGCCGACATGATGGCGCGCGGTGTCGATCTCATCCAGGAGATCATGGGGCCGATGGATGCGGACACGATCCGCGAGGGGATAAAGTTCTTCCAGGCCATAACGGAGTCTATCGCCGTTATGGACAGCGGGGATAAGTAGCCCCGTACCCCGGATCAACTCCGGGGATACGGGAAGGGATGCATTACGAAAACGCTTTCACCGCCTCGTGCGTATTCATGAAGTCGCGGAACTTCTGCCACTTGCCGTTCTTCATGGTGATGATGTGGACGAAGGGGGACTTGATGTCCCGGCCGGTGGATTTGGCGGTCAGATGCAGCACGCCGGTGACGATTACCTTATCGCCGTCGGCAATAAACTCTTCGGCGTCGAACACATGAATATCAACCGATGACAGCACCGTTTCGAAAAAGCGGCGGGCATCGTTCATGCCGTCATACATGCCGGCATACGGAATGATGTCCGACGGACCATAGAACTCGATGCGGATGTCATCATTGCAGTGACTGAGAATGCCGGGAATGTCTCCGGCGCCAAACGCTGTGAATAGTTCCTGGGTCGCTGCGATATTGTCCTGCTGGAGGCTCATTGGCCGGCACTCCTTTTCATGGGGTGTGATGTAGGTGTCAGGCGAAGGTTC
>CAZEHX010000018.1:827-50441 GCA_964511745.1 uncultured Parvibaculaceae bacterium | reverse complement strand
GTGAAGGCGGCCGCACCGTTGGTGCCGGCGTCGTCGCATCGATTATCGAGTAACGAGTAATTTCAGGCGGGTAGGCCTTTTGGGTCTGTCCGCCTGTTCATTCACTACCTTGCCCTTTGGGGCATATACGTAAACGGGAAACAGGTTCCATGCAGAACCAGAATATTCGCATTCGTTTGAAGGCATTCGATCATCGGATTCTCGATGCATCGACGCTGGAAATCGTCAACACGGCGAAGCGGACGGGTGCACAGGTGCGTGGGCCGATCCCGCTGCCGAACCGGATCGAGAAGTTCACAGTGCTTCGCGGTCCACACATTGACAAGAAGAGCCGTGAGCAATTCGAGATCCGGACGCATAAGCGTCTTCTCGATATTGTTGACCCGACACCTCAGACCGTGGACGCGCTTATGAAGCTCGACCTCGCCGCCGGTGTTGACGTCGAAATCAAGCTCTAGGGTTTATCAGTAGTAAGGAGTGCGAAAGATGCGCGCAGGCGTGATCGCACAAAAAGTTGGCATGACGCGGGTCTTCACGGACGAGGGGAAGCATATTCCTGTCACCGTGTTGAAGCTTGACGGTTGCCAGGTTGTTGGACACCGCACGGAAGAGAAGAATGGCTATACGGCCATTCAGCTCGGTGCTGGGTCCATCAAGGTCAAAAATGTAACCCGTGCAGCACGCGGGCACTTTGCCAAGACATCGGTGGAACCCCGCCGTCGTCTGGTCGAGTTCCGTGTGTCACCGGATAACCTGATCGATGTCGGGGCCGAGCTTCAGGCCGACCACTTCGTCGCGGGCCAGTATGTAGATGCCTCCGGCATCTCGATTGGTAAGGGTTTTGCCGGCGCGATGAAGCGGCATAACTTTGGGGGCCTTCGTGCTACCCATGGTGTGTCTGTCTCTCACCGGTCGCATGGTTCAACGGGTCAGTGTCAGGATCCCGGCAAGGTCTTCAAAGGTAAGAAGATGGCCGGTCACATGGGTCAGACCCGCGTGACGACGCAGAACCTTGAAATCGTGTCCACCGATGTGGAGCGCGGTCTCATTCTGGTGAAGGGTGCAATTCCCGGCTCCAAGGGTGGTTGGGTGCAGCTTCGCGATTCAGTCAAGAAGCCGCTTCCCGATGGCGTACCGATGCCTGGTGCTTTCCGCACCAATGGTGCCGCAGCCAATGATGCAGCTCCTGCCGAAGTACCGGCAGAAGATGTTGCCGCGGCTGAAACAGAGAACAAGGACGAGGCATAAATCATGAAGCTCGACGTCCAAACTCTCGACGCGAAAAAGGCCGGCAGTGTTGATCTGTCTGATGACGTGTTCGCGCTTGAACCGCGTGCCGACATCCTGCATCGCATGGTCAACTACCAGCTCGCCAAGCGGCGCGCGGGTACGCACAAAACACTCGGTCGTTCGGAAGTTACCGGCACGACCAAGAAGATGTACAAGCAGAAGGGCACCGGTGGTGCGCGTCACGGTAACAAGAAGGTTCCGCAGTTCCGCGGCGGTGCCAAGGCATTCGGCCCGGTTGTTCGTGACCACTCCCACGGCTTGACCAAGAAGGTTCGCGCTCTGGCTCTGCGCCATGCGCTTTCGACCAAGGCCAAGGCCGGCAGCCTGATTGTTCTGGACGAAGCCACACTGGCTGAACCCAAGACAAAGGTGCTGAAGGATGCATTCGCGAAGCTCAACCTCACCAGCACGCTGGTTGTGGATGGTGCAGAGCTGAATGAAAACTTCGCTCTGGCTGCGCGCAATATTCCGAACACGGATGTGCTGCCGATTCAGGGCATCAATGTGTATGATGTACTGCGCCGTGACACCCTGGTGCTGACCAAGTCAGCGCTTGAAGCATTGGAGGCGCGGTTCGCATGAAGACCGAAGATCTTTACACAGTCCTCGTGGCGCCGGTGATCACCGAAAAGTCCACCCTTGCGGGTGAACACAATCAGGTGGTGTTCCGGGTTCCCCTCGAGGCAACCAAGCCGCAGGTCAAGGAAGCCGTTGAAGCTTTGTTCAAGGTTGAGGTGAAAGCGGTCAACACGCTTCGCGTCAAGGGCAAGGAAAAGCGCTTCCGGGGCACGCTGGGCAAACGTTCGGATGTCAAAAAGGCAATCGTCACGCTTGCCGATGGCCACTCCATTGATGTGACCACCGGACTTTAAGGGACGACGCAGGAACTATGGCACTTAAGAAATATAATCCGATCACGCCAAGCCAGCGCCAGCTGGTGACGGTCGATCGCTCTGGTCTTTGGAAGGGCAAGCCGGTCAAGTCATTGACCCAGGGCCTGACCAAGTCCGGTGGCCGGAACAATACGGGTCGCACGATGGCTTTCCGCACAGGCGGTGGCCACAAGCGTACCTATCGGACCATCGACTTCAAGCGTCGGAAGTTTGACGTTGAGGGGACCGTGCAGCGGATTGAATATGATCCGAACCGGACCGCGTTCATCGCGCTGATCAAGTATGATGATGGTGAGCTTGCTTACATCATTGCACCGCAGCGTCTTGGCGAAGGCGACAAGGTGATTGCCGGCGAGCGTGTTGACGTGAAGCCGGGCAACGCAATGCCGCTGGCGTCGATCCCTATCGGTACGATCATCCACAATGTGGAAATGAAGGCCGAGAAGGGCGCTCAGATTGCCCGGTCCGCAGGCACGTTTGTCCAGCTTGTGGGTCGTGATCAGGGCTATGCCATTCTGCGTCTTGCCTCGGGCGAGCAGCGTCTTGTGCGCGGCGAGTGCATGGCAACGGTTGGTGCGGTTTCAAATCCGGATCAGTCGAACATCAAGCTCGGCAAAGCAGGGCGTGCGCGCTGGCTTGGCCGCCGTCCGACGGTGCGTGGCGTTGCCATGAACCCGGTTGATCATCCGCATGGTGGTGGTGAAGGCCGGACGTCTGGTGGCCGTCATCCGGTGACCCCGTGGGGTAAGCCCACAAAGGGCCGCCGCACACGTTCCAACAAGTCGTCAGACAAGTTCATTGTGCGCAGCCGTCATCAGCGCAAGAAGAAGCGGTAGGTCCAGCTAAATGTCACGCTCCATATGGAAAGGGCCGTTTGTTGACGGCTATCTACTCAAGAAAGCCGAGACCGTTCGCGCGTCCGGCCGGAAAGAGATCATCAAGATTTGGTCGCGCCGCTCGACAATTCTGCCGCAGTTCGTCGGTTTGAATTTTGGCGTTTACAACGGCAACAAGCATGTGCCGGTGCAGGTGTCCGAAGACATGGTCGGTCACAAGTTCGGTGAGTTTTCACCGACCCGTACCTATTACGGCCACACGGCTGATAAGAAGGCGAAGAGGAAGTAACGATGGGCAAACCATCCAAAGGCAGAACACTGGCGGAGAACGAGGCGCGTGCGATTGGCCGCATGCTGCGTACGAGCCCGCGCAAGCTGAACCTGGTCGCCCAGTCGATCCGGGGTCACAAGGTTGAGCGCGCGCTTGCCGATCTCACCTTCTCACCGAAGCGGATTTCCGCATCGGTCAAGAAGGTGCTGGAAAGCGCAATCGCCAATGCCGAGAACAATCATGACCTCGATGTGGACGAGCTGTTCGTTTCTGAGGCCTATGTGGGCAAGAACCTGATCATGAAACGGTGGAAGCCGCGGGCCCGTGGCCGTGTCGGTCGGATTGAGAAGCCGTTTAGCCAGATCACAATTGTGCTGCGCGAAAAAGCATCAGGAGACGCTGCGTAATGGGACATAAGGTCAATCCAATCGGGCTTCGCCTCGGCGTTAACCGCACGTGGGATTCACGCTGGTATGCCCGGCGCGGTGAATATGGCGAGCTGCTGCACGAAGATGTGCGCATCCGCGAATTCCTGATGAAGCATCTGAAGCAGGCCGGTGTCTCCAAGGTGGTGATCGAACGCCCGCACAAGAAGTGCCGCGTGACCATCCATACGGCGCGTCCTGGTGTGGTCATCGGCAAGAAGGGTGCGGACATTGAAACCCTGCGCCGCAAGATTCAGTCAATGACCTCCAGCGAAGTTCATTTGAACATCGTTGAAGTGCGCAAGCCGGAAGTTGATGCCCAGCTGGTGGCTGATTCAATTGCTCAGCAGCTTGAGCGCCGTGTGGCGTTCCGCCGGGCGATGAAGCGGTCGGTTCAGTCTGCCATGCGGATGGGTGCCGAAGGCATTCGTATTACCTGCGGTGGCCGTCTTGGTGGTGCTGAAATTGCCCGCGTTGAATGGTACCGCGAAGGTCGTGTGCCGCTGCATACGCTGCGCGCCGACATTGACTACGCAACCTCGACGGCGTTCACGGCCTATGGCACGTGCGGCATCAAGGTTTGGATCTTCAAAGGCGAAATTCTTGAGCACGATCCCATGGCGCATGAGCGCCGGGCGTTGGCTGCACAAGAAGGTGGCCGTCCCGGTGGCGGCGATCGCCGCCCGCGTCGCGACTAAGCGCTGACAAGTTTGAGAGTTTAAGGACGTTTAGAGATGCTGCAGCCAAAGCGCACAAAATTCCGGAAGGCCCATAAGGGTCGTATCCATGGCGTTGCCAAGGGTGGTACGGAGCTGAACTTCGGGTCGCACGGCCTTAAGGCCCAGGAACCGATGCGGGTAACCGCACGCCAGATCGAAGCGGCTCGCCGCGCCATCACGCGTCACATGAAGCGTGCCGGCCGTGTGTGGATCCGGATTTTTCCGGATGTGCCGGTCTCGAAGAAGCCGACGGAAGTCCGGATGGGTAAAGGTAAGGGTACACCTGAGTTTTGGGTTGCCCGCGTCAAGCCAGGCCGGGTGATGTTTGAGATTGATGGTGTGCCGCACGACGTGGCCAAGGAAGCGCTTGAACTCGGCGCTGCCAAGCTGCCGCTGCGCGTCCGCATGGTCACACGTATTGGTGAGCACGCTTAAAGCGCTCCGAACTGAGGAATTGAGACGATGAAGATTTCAGAAGTCCGGGATATGACGCCGGACCAGATGGAAGATGAAGTGGTCAAGCTGCGCAAGGAGGCATTCAACATGCGGTTCCAGCGCGCTACAGGCCAGCTCGAGAACACTGCGCGTTTGCGCAAGATCCGGCGCTCTATTGCGCAGATCAAAACCATTCAGGGCCAGCGTCGCTCAGCCGACGCTTCAGCCTAAACAGGACATAAGAAGGATACACAGATGCCAAAGCGCGTGCTCCAGGGCGTCGTGGTGAGCGACAAGATGCAGGATACGGTGACCGTGCTCGTTGAGCGTCGGTTTACTGATCCGGTGATGAAGAAGACCGTGCGTCGCACCAAGCGCTATCATGCGCATGATGCGGCAAACGCTTTTAAGACTGGCGACAAGGTCCGCATTCGTGAGTGCGTTCCCATCTCCAAGACGAAGCGTTGGGAAGTGTATACGGGCGAAGAGGCTTAGCAGCCTTATCGTCTTTGAGTTGAATTTCGAAGTTTGGTCGTAGGCGCGGTTACCGCGTGAAGGAATAAAACAATGATCCAGATGCAATCGAATTTGGACGTCGCGGACAATTCAGGTGCCCGTCGCGTTCAGTGCATCAAGGTACTGGGCGGCTCCAAGCGCAAGTATGCGGGCGTTGGCGACACGATTGTTGTCAGCGTGAAGGAAGCCATTCCCCGTGGCCGCGTGAAGAAGGGTGATGTGCTCAAGGCCGTCATCGTTCGGACCGCGAAAGAAATCCGCCGTCCCGACGGCAGCGCCATCCGCTTTGACAGCAATGCGGCGGTGCTTGTTAACGCAAACGGTGAGCCGATCGGCACACGTATTTTTGGCCCGGTGACCCGTGAGTTGCGTGCCAAGAACATGATGAAGATCATCTCGCTCGCACCGGAGGTGCTGTAGTCATGGTTGTGAAGCTGAAAATTCGCAAAGGCGATAAGGTCGTAGTGACGACCGGTAAGGACAAGGGCAAGACCGGCGAAGTGCTTAAGGTACTGCGCGAGGAAAACCGTGCCGTTGTTCAGGGCGTGAACATGGTCAAACGCCATCAGCGCCAGACGCCGCAGGCGGAAGGCGGGATTATCTCGAAAGAGGCGCCGATCCACATTTCAAATATCGCGATTGCAGACCCCAAGGGTGGAGAAGCAACGCGGGTTGGTTTCAAGACGCTGGAAGATGGCCGCAAGGTTCGCGTCGCCAAGCGTTCGGGAGAAGTAATCGATGCCTGATGCAGCAGTAGATTATGTGCCGCGGGTTCGCGCGGAATATAACGATGTTGTCCGCGCCAAGCTGGTAGAACAGTTCGGCTACAAGAATCCTATGCAAGTGCCGAAGCTCGATAAGGTCGTGCTGAACATCGGTGCCGGCGTTGCGGTTGGCGACAGCAAGAAAGTCGGTTCGGCGGTTGAAGCGCTTGAGACCATCACTGGTCAGAAGGCTGTGATCACCAAGGCCAAAAAGTCTGAGGCAACGTTCAAGCTGCGCGAAGGCATGAATATCGGTGCCAAGGTAACGCTGCGCCGTGAGCGGATGTTCGAGTTCGTTGACCGGCTTGTGAATATCGCTCTGCCGCGCGTCCGTGACTTTCGCGGGCTGAACCCCAAGAGCTTTGATGGCAATGGCAACTATGCCATGGGCCTCAAGGAGCACATCGTGTTTCCAGAAGTGAATTACGACCAGGTCGATCATGTGTGGGGGATGGATATCATCGTCTGCACAACGGCTTCCACCGATGACGAGGCGAGGGCACTCCTTCGCGAACTCAACTTCCCCTTCACGTCGTAGTGCATGATGCACTCACGATACGGTAGGGACTAGGAGGACTAGCATGGCGAAAAAAAGCGCCATCGAGAAAAATAAGGCGCGTCAGCGTCTTGTTGAAAAGTATTCAGCCAAGCGCGAAGCGCTGCGGACAATTGTGCATGACAAGACTGTGCCCATCGAGGAGCGCATTCAGGCTCAGCTCAAGCTGTCATCGCTGCCGCGTAACTCGGCACCGACCCGTGTTCGCAATCGCTGCGAAGTTTCTGGTCGGCCGCGCGGGTATTACCGCAAGCTGAAAATGTCGCGTATCGCGCTTCGGGATTTTGCCTCAAACGGGCAGATTCCGGGCATGGTCAAGTCGAGCTGGTAGGGGGCTAAACATATGTCTTTTTCAGATCCTCTTGGCGATATGCTGACGCGTATTCGTAACGGCCAGATGCGGGGCAAGTCCAAGGTGGCAACACCGGGCTCCAACCTGCGGCGGCGTGTTCTGGACGTGTTGCAGGCTGAAGGTTACATCCGTGGTTATGCGGAAGTGGCTTTCGATAATGGCCGCAAAGAGTTCGAGATCGAACTTAAATATTTCGAAGGCACGCCCGTGATCCGCGAGATCAAACGGGTGTCGAAGCCGGGCCGCCGCGTCTACACAGCGGTCACCGACCTTCCCAGTGTTTATAACGGTCTTGGTATTTCCATTCTGTCCACACCCAAAGGCGTGATGCCCGATCATCTTGCGCGTGAGGAAAATGTGGGTGGCGAGGTTCTCTGCCAGGTGTTCTAGGGCGCAGCCTTTTGAACAAACCAGCGAGATAGGAGCGAACAAATATGTCGCGTATCGGTAAACAGCCTATAGCCATCGCAAGTGGCGTCACGGTGACCCTCGACGGTCGGACCGTGAAGGCGAAGGGGTCCAAGGGTGAGCTGTCGCTTACACTTGTCCCGGAAGTCACGATCAGCCAGGGCGATGACGGTCTGACCGTCACGCCGGTGGATGAGAGCCAGCGGGCACGGTCCATGTGGGGCCTGTCTCGGTCGCTCGTGGCCAACATGGTTCAGGGCGTTGCTGAAGGTTTCAGCAAGTCGCTTGAGATCAATGGCGTGGGTTATCGCGCAGCGATGCAGGGCAAAAACCTGCAGCTTGCGCTCGGTTTCAGCCACGACGTGATCTATGAGGTGCCTGAGGGCATCGACATTAAAACGCCCAAGCCGACGGAAGTCGTGATCTCGGGTATCGATAAACAGAAAGTTGGCCAGGTTGCCGCGGAAATCCGCAGCTACCGTCCGCCGGAGCCTTATAAGGGCAAGGGTGTGAAATACGCTGACGAATATATCTTCCGCAAGGAAGGCAAGAAGAAGTAGTGGACGGATCAAGCACATGAGCAAATCAATGCAGATGCGCGAGCGCCGCAAAATGCGGGTGCGCCGTTCGCTGAAGAAGGTAGCCAATGGACGTCCGCGTCTGTCGGTATTCCGGTCGTCGAAGCATATCTTCGCGCAGGTCATCGATGATGTTGAGGGACGCACGATTGCGGCTGCCTCGACAATGGAGAAGGACCTCCGCGGAAGCCTGAAAACCGGTGCCGACGTGGCAGCGGCGAAGGCAGTCGGCGAACTGGTCGCTAAGCGTGCGAAGGAACAGGGCATCGCCTCTGTTGTCTTCGATCGTGGCGGTTACATTTACCACGGCCGCGTTAAGGCGCTGGCAGATGCTGCCCGTGAGGGCGGCCTCGAATTTTAGGCGAGAGGGTTAGTTACGTGGCACGGGAACAAGGTGGTCGCGACAATCGTGACAGGGGCGGACGCGGGCGCGATGAGCGCGATAGCGAGTTCGTCGATAAGCTGGTGCACATCAACCGCGTCGCCAAAGTGGTGAAGGGTGGTCGTCGCTTCGGTTTTGCAGCCCTGGTGGTTGTAGGTGATCAAAAAGGCCGGGTTGGCTTTGGCAAGGGTAAGGCACGTGAAGTGCCGGAAGCCATCCGTAAGGCGACGGAACAGGCCAAGCGCCAGATGATCCGTGTGCCGCTGCGCGAAGGCCGTACGCTGCATCATGATGTGGCGGGCCGTCACGGCGCGGGCCGCGTCTATCTGCGGGCAGCACCTGCGGGTACCGGCATCATCGCCGGTGGTCCGATGCGTGCTGTTTTCGAAACATTGGGCATGCAGGATCTGGTTGCCAAATCGATCGGCACGTCCAACCCCTACAACATGGTGCGTGCAACATTTGATGCGCTGACCCGTGAGCAGAGCCCGCGCATGGTTGCGTCGCGGCGCGGTCTCAAGGTGAGTGATGTGGTGGCACGCCGCTCGGATGCTTCGTCATCCGCGATGGAAGACGCTGATTAGGAACTGGACCGATGGCCGCTAAAAAGACAAAGACAATTACCGTTGAGCAGATCGGTAGCCCGATCCGCCGCCCGGATCGTCAGCGCCGGATCCTGATTGGTCTGGGGCTCAACAAGTTGCATCGCCGCAAAACGCTGGAAGATACTCCGGCCGTGCGTGGGATGATCAACAAGTTGCCCCATATGGTGCGTATCGTGGAAGAGGCCTAAGGCCTCTTCCAACGTTATTTGATATTTGCTTGAGCGCATGAGCGCCAAAGCTGAAGGCAGTTGAACGATGAAGCTGAATGAGCTCAGAGACAATGAAGGCGCACGCAAGTCGCGCATGCGGGTTGGCCGTGGTTACGGTTCCGGCAAGGGTGTGACGGCTGGCCGTGGTCAGAAGGGTCAGAAGTCCCGCTCCGGCGTGGCGATCAAGGGCTATGAAGGCGGCCAGATGCCGATTCATATGCGTTTGCCCAAGCGTGGCTTCAACAATCCGTTCCCGACGATCTACGCGATCGTGAATATTGGCCGCGTGCAAAAAGCCATCGACGAGGGCAAGCTTGATGCGTCCAAGCCGGTGAATGCGCCCGCTCTGCTTGCAGCGGGTCTGCTTCGCCGCAAGGACAAGGATGTCCGTCTGCTCGCGAAGGGTGCGTTGACCTCCAAGGTTACATTCGAAGTCACAAGCGCCTCCAAGGGTGCGTTCGAGGCTGTCGAGAAGTCGGGTGGGGCGGTCAATATTGTTGAGCCGGTTCGCAAGCCTGCTGCCGAAACCGCTTCCGCGTAAGGTCGGCCACAGTTCCAGGGTTCAACCGGTAAGCGGTGAAGCCCAATGAGGAGTAGCGCATATGGCGTCGGCTGCTGAACAGCTCGCGGCAAACATGAATTTCTCTGCCTTCGGTAAGGCGGAAGAACTCAAGAAGCGCATCTGGTTCACGCTGGGTGCGCTTCTGGTGTACCGGCTTGGTACCTATATTCCGCTGCCGGGTATTGATCCTTCAGCCCTTGCTCAGCTTTTCGAGCAGCAGCAGGGCGGCATTGTCGGCATGTTCGACATGTTTGCCGGTGGTGCCGTCGGCCGCATGGCGATCTTCGCGCTTAATGTGATGCCGTATATTTCTGCCTCGATCATCATGCAGTTGATGACGGCGGTTGTGCCGCGTCTTGAGCAGCTCAAGAAAGAAGGCGAAAGCGGCCGTAAGCAGATCAACCAGTATACGCGGTACGGCACGGTTATTCTGGCGACCTTGCAGGGCTATGGCATTGCCGTCGGTCTGGAGAGTGCGAGCAATGTGGTGATTGATCCGGGGTTCTTCTTCCGGGTCTCGACCGTCATTTCGCTGGTTGGCGGCACGATGTTCTTGATGTGGCTGGGTGAGCAGATCACTGCACGCGGCGTCGGCAATGGTATTTCGCTGATTATTTTCGCCGGCATTGTCGCCGAGCTGCCCGCGGCCCTTGTGGGCACGCTGGAGCTGGGACGGCAGGGCGCCATTTCAACTCTGGTCATTGTCGGCCTGCTGGTGATGGCGGTGGCAGTGATTGCGTTCATCGTGTTTGTTGAGCGCGCCCAGCGCCGGCTGATTGTTCAGTATCCCAAGCGCCAGGTGGGCAACCGCATGTTCGGCGGCGACTCGTCGCATCTGCCGCTCAAGCTCAATACCGCAGGCGTTATCCCGCCGATTTTCGCGTCGTCTCTGTTGCTTCTGCCGCTGACGGCTGCAGGTTTCTCCGGAGGCGAGGGGCCCGCATGGATGACCACAGTCACCACCATGATCGGTCATGGCCAGCCGCTTTACATGCTGCTTTATGCTGCCGGTATTGTGTTCTTTGCGTTCTTCTACACAGCGCTTGTGTTCAATCCGGGCGATACTGCGGATAATTTGAAGAAATATGGCGGGTTTGTTCCGGGGATACGTCCCGGCGAGCGTACCGCTGAGTATATCGACTATGTACTGACACGACTGACCGTGGTTGGTGCCGCCTATCTGGTTATCGTCTGTCTGCTGCCGGAAATTCTGGTTTCGCAATATTCGGTGCCGTTCTACTTCGGCGGTACATCGCTGCTCATCGTGGTGAGTGTGACCATGGATACGGTCTCACAGGTGCAAAGCCACCTTCTGGCGCACCAGTATGAGGGCATGGTCAAGAAGTCGAAGTTGCGAGGGGGCCGCCGATGAATTTGATTTTTCTTGGACCGCCGGGTGCCGGCAAGGGGACACAGGCTGGCCGCGTAGAGTCAGCGCATGGTCTGGTTCAGCTTTCCACCGGTGACATGCTGCGTGCAGCGGTTGCTGCAGGTACCGAGGTCGGCAAGAAGGCCAAGGCAATCATGGAACGCGGTGACCTGGTCCCGGACGAGGTGGTCGTGAAGATCATCTCTGACCGGATTGAGGAAAAGGACTGCGCCAACGGGTTCATTCTCGACGGCTTTCCGCGCACAACGGGCCAGGCTGAAGCTTTGGACGTGATGCTGGAGAAAAAGGGTCTGAAGCTGAACGCGGTGATTGAGATCCGTGTTGACGACAGCATTCTGGTGGACCGGATCCGCACCCGTATCGCGGAAACCGGTGGCAGCCGCGCGGATGACAGCGAAGAGACCCTGAAAAAGCGTCTCGATGTGTATCACGCGCAGACAGCGCCGCTGATTCCGTATTACGAAGGGCAGGGCAAATTGCTGGTTGTTGATGGCATGAAGTCGATTGACGATGTGACCCGCGACATTGAAGAAAAGATAGGTCTGGCAACGGCTTAGCCAGATTTTTGACGAAAATTCCCGGATATGTTGAATGCCCGGGTTTGAATGGTTGACTGAGACTGAACGAAACCTATAATCCGCGGCTCCGCACAGGTCAGAATCGCGGATTTCCGCGCCGCACTTGCCCCCAAATGGAGGTGAGCGCGCCAGCGGTTTTTTGCGTATCCGGACCCCGGTAATTACCGGACAGGGCATCGCGGCACTTTTGGAGAAACGAAGCAGTGGCTCGTATCGCAGGCGTCAATATCCCGACGAACAAGCGCGCATTGATCGCGCTTACCTATATTCATGGCATTGGTGACACCAAGGCCGCTGAAATCCTGAATTCCGTCAACATCTCGCACGAACGTCGTGTCAACGAGCTGTCTGACACGGAAGTCAGCCAGATCCGTGAAGCAATCGACCAGAACTATCTGGTGGAAGGCGATCTGCGGCGCGAAGTTTCCATGAACATCAAGCGCTTGATGGATCTTGGTTGCTATCGTGGTCTGCGGCATCGTCGTGGCCTGCCGGTGCATGGCCAGCGCACACACACGAATGCCCGTACCCGTAAGGGTCCGGCCAAGGCAATTGCCGGTAAGAAGAAATAATAATTCTGTTTTGCCGGTGCGGTGTCGTTGATGCCTGGCTGCCGGTTTTGAAGGGCGAATACTGAAGATGGCAAAAGAAGCAACGCGCATCCGCCGCCGCGAGCGTAAGAATATTTCCTCGGGCGTTGCGCATGTGAATGCGACTTTCAACAACACGATGGTGACCATCACCGACGCACAGGGGAATGCAATCTCCTGGTCGTCAGCTGGCACCATGGGTTTCAAGGGCTCGCGCAAGTCCACGCCTTATGCGGCACAGGTTGCTGCAGAAGACGCGGGCAAGAAAGCTGCCGAACATGGCATGCGTACTCTTGAAGTCATGGTTTCGGGTCCCGGTTCTGGGCGTGAGTCGGCACTGCGGGCTTTGCAGGCTGCGGGCTTCACCATCACTACTATTCGTGACGTGACCAGCATTCCGCATAACGGTGTGCGCCCGAAGAAGAAGCGCCGCGTCTAATTCAGGCTCGCGCGTTTCGGGACGTTACGTTCCGCATACGGACTTAAATTCGCGGCCCCTCCCCAAGCATCATTTTGATGCAAGGTGTGCCGCCTGACCAACGAGGCTTATAACGTGATCCAGAAAAACTGGCAGGAACTAATCAAGCCGAACAAGCTGGACATTCAGCCGGGCCGTGATGCCCAGCGTCTGGCAACCGTGGTTGCGGAACCGCTTGAGCGCGGCTTCGGCCTGACGCTCGGCAACGCACTGCGCCGCGTGCTGTTGTCGTCGCTGCAGGGTGCTGCTGTCACTTCGGTGCAGATCGATGGCGTGCTGCATGAGTTCTCGTCCGTTGCCGGTGTGCGCGAAGATGTCACCGACATCGTGCTCAACATCAAGCAGATGGCGCTGCGTCTTCACTCTGAAGGTCCGCGCCGCATGACGTTGAAGGCTGACAAGGCCGGCGAAGTGACTGCGGGCATGATCGAGACCGGTCCGGACATCGACATTCTTAATCCTGATCTCGTGCTCTGCACGCTCGATCAGGATTCAGAGATCCGCATGGAATTCACGGTTGATCTGGGCAAGGGCTATGTGGCCGCTGACCGTAACCGTCCTGAAGATGCGCCCATCGGCCTTATTCCGGTGGACAGCCTGTTCAGCCCATGCCGCAAGGTCTCCTACAAGGTGGAAAACACCCGTGAAGGTCAGATTCTTGACTATGACAAGCTGACGCTGACGGTTGAGACCGACGGCTCGCTGACACCGGATGATGCCGTGGCCTATGCCGCGCGTATTCTGCAGGACCAGCTCCAGACCTTCGTCAACTTTGAAGAGCCGCGCCCTGAGCAGCCCGTCGAAGAGCGTCCGGAGCTTGAGTTCAACCCGGCACTGCTGAAGAAGGTGGATGAGCTTGAGCTTTCCGTCCGTTCAGCAAACTGCCTGAAGAACGACAACATCGTTTACATCGGTGATCTCATTCAAAAGACCGAGGCGGAAATGCTCCGTACGCCGAACTTCGGCCGTAAGTCGCTGAATGAAATCAAGGAAGTGCTTGCCCAGATGGGTCTCCACCTCGGTATGGAAGTGCCGAATTGGCCGCCGGAGAACATCGAAGACCTGGCAAAGCGCTATGAGGATCAGTACTAAGCGCATCCCATTGAGGGGATGACCGCTTGAGGAGACTAAGAAGATGCGTCACGGCAAAGCACACCGCAAACTGAACCGCACAACGCCTCATCGTAAGGCGATGCTGGCGAATATGGCGGTTGCGCTCATCAAACATGAGCAGATCGTTACAACGCTGCCCAAGGCAAAGGAGCTTCGCCCCTATGTGGAGAAGCTGATTACGCTGGGCAAGCGCGGCGGGCTTCATGCACGCCGTCAGGCCTATTCCAAGTTGCCTGAGCAGCAGTGGGCACAGAAGCTGTTCGACGTGCTCGGACCGCGTTACGCGGAGCGCAATGGCGGTTATGTCCGCATTATGCGGGCCGGCTTCCGCTATGGTGACAATGCACCGGTTGCAGTCATTGAACTTGTGGACCGTGACCCGGCTGCCAAGGGCCAGGATTCAGGCCCGGCGATGAATACCGAGGACCAGGACGCGGCTTAATCAGCATGTGTTTGCGAATTCAAAAAGGCGGCTCCGTGGGGGCCGCCTTTTTTGTTGCGCGTAGACGGTGATGGCCATGGTTTCGCCGCACAGCCGTTCATGATGATTTGCGGTGATGCTTGAACAGCCTTGTCGCTGTCGCGCACATTTGGATATTGCAGTTTCGGAGAGCAACGAGATGAAGGGTTTGCGTATGCGCGGCTTCTGGGGCATGGCCGCTATAGGCGTGCTGCTTATGATGGGACAACCGCTCAGTGCACAGACGGTTCCGACATCAAAAGCGCAGATTGATCTCTCCTTTGCGCCGCTTGTGAAGCAGGTTGCGCCCGCCGTGGTCAACGTGTTCACCAAGCGTGTTGTGCGTGAGCAGGCGCGCTCACCGTTTGCCAATGATCCGTTCTTCAAGCGCTTCTTCGGCGACAGGTTCTCTTTCGGGATGCCGCGTGAGCGGGTGCAGAGCTCGCTCGGCTCTGGGGTCATTGTTGGGTCGAATGGCATCATTGTGACGAATAACCACGTGATTGCCGATGGCGACAGCTTTACGGTGGCATTGGCCGACCGGCGTGAGTTCGAAGCCGAAGTGTTGCTCGCGGATGAGCGTACCGACCTGGCGATCCTCAAGATCGACCCGCAGGGCGAAGTGTTGCCGACGCTGCCGTTTGGGGATTCAGACGGGCTTGAGGTTGGCGATCTGGTGCTGGCGATCGGCAATCCGTTTGGCGTCGGGCAGACGGTGACGAGCGGAATCGTTTCAGCACTGGCGCGGACGCAGGTTGGCGTTACCGATTATCAGTTCTTTATCCAGACGGATGCGGCGATTAATCCGGGCAATTCCGGTGGCGCGCTTGTGACGATGGATGGGCGGCTTGTTGGGGTGAATACCGCCATCTTCTCGCGCACGGGTGGTTCTGTGGGCATTGGGTTTGCCATTCCGGCCAATATGGTGCGGCTGGTGGTGGCGTCCGCTGAGGACGGTCATGACGGGCGTGTGGTACGTCCGTGGCTGGGGGCCTCGGTGCAGACGGTCACGTCGGAGCTGTCGCAGTCGCTGGGGCTGGACCGGCCGGGTGGGGTTTTGATCGGCGACATCTACACGGGTGGCCCGGCGGACAAAGCCGGGCTCAAGACGGGTGACGTCGTGCGGCGTCTGGATGTGTTTGACGTGGTGGACGAGAACGCACTGCGCTACCGGCTTGCAACCCGTGAAGTGGGATCAAGCGTTCCCATCGGCTTTCTGCGTGGTGGTCGTGAACGTACGGCAACGCTGACACTGACGGCACCGCCTGAGCGGCCTGCGCGTGATGTCACCCGGCTTGAGGGGGCTAATCCCTTTGCCGGGGCAACGGTCGCCAATCTGTCACCGGCGCTTGCTGAGGAAATGCGGCTTGACCCGATGCAATCAGGCGTGGTGGTGACGGAAGTGATCCGCCGCAGCCCGGCAAACCGGCTTGGTGTGCAGCCGGGCGATATCATCCTTGGCGTCAATGACGGCAAGACGCCGACTGTGGACGCGTTGCAGTCAGCGCTTCAGGCAGGCGGGCGCAATTGGCAGGTGTCGGTCAAGCGCGGTGATCAGGTATTCAATACCAACGTGCGTCTCTAGGCCCCTTGCGGCGGCAAATCGGATAGGATCGGCACATGGCTGATCTGTTTCAAAAAGCTGGTCTGGAAAACGAGGCGCCGCGCCCTTTGGCGGACCGGTTGCGGCCTGCCGCGCTGAGCGATGTGGCGGGGCAGGACCATCTGGTCGGTCCCGATGCGCCGCTGGGGCGGATGCTGGCCTCGGGGCGGCTGAACTCGATCATTTTGTGGGGGCCGCCGGGGACCGGCAAGACGACAATCGCGCGGCTTTTGTCGGACGCGGTGCCAGAACTTGATTTCGTCCAGATATCGGCGATTTTTTCCGGCGTTGCTGATCTGCGGAAAGTCTTTGAAGCGGCCAAGGCGCGGCGGCTGACCGGGCGCGGCACATTGTTGTTTGTAGATGAGATCCACCGCTTCAACCGCGCGCAGCAGGATGGGTTTCTGCCCTATATGGAGGACGGCACCATCATTTTGGTGGGGGCCACGACTGAGAACCCGTCGTTTGAACTTAATCCCGCCGTGTTGTCGCGGGCACAGGTGCTGGTGCTCAAGCGGCTGGATGATGTGGCGCTGGAGGTGTTGCTGGCGCGTGGTGAGGCGCTGGAAGGTCGCGAACTGCCTTTGCAGGACGATGCGCGCGAAACCGTGAAAGCGATGGCAGACGGGGACGGGCGGTTCTTGCTTAATCTGGCGGAGGAACTGTTTGCGCTACCGCCAGAGACCGAACCGCTGGATGCGGCAGCGCTTGTGGAAACCGTGCAGCGGCGTGCGCCGGTATACGACAAGAAACAGGACGGACATTACAATCTCATCAGTGCGCTGCATAAGTCCGTACGCGGATCAGATGTGGATGCGGCGCTCTATTGGCTGGCGCGGATGCTGTCGGCGGGGGAAGACCCGCTCTATCTGGCGCGGCGGCTGGTGCGCATGGCGATTGAAGATATCGGGCTGGCGGACCCGCAGGCGGTAGTGCAGGCGAATGCGGCCAAGGATGTTTACGATTTTCTGGGAAGCCCGGAAGGCGAACTGGCATTGGCGCAGCTTGTGGTGTATCTGGCGTCCGCACCCAAATCGAATGCCGCCTATACCGCGTATAAAAGCGCTGTGCGGCTTGCCAAGGAAACCGGCTCTTTGATGCCGCCCAAGCATAGTCTTAATGCGCCGACCAAGCTGATGAAGTCGGAAGGCTATGGCGAGGGCTATGAATATGACCATGACGCTGAGGGTGGCGTTTCGGGGCAGAGCTATTTTCCGGATGAGATGGGTGAGCGGCCGGTGTTTTATCAGCCGCCGGAGCGCGGGTTTGAACGCGAGCTGACCAAGCGGTTGGCTTATTTTGCCAAAGTGCGGGGCGGGCGGTCATGAATATGTTTTTGGCAGTGGCGCTTGGGGGCGGCATCGGCGCCATGGGCCGTTATGCGGTGGGTATGGTCGCATTGGCGCTGTTTGGCCCCGGGCTGCCGGTGGGCACGCTGGTGGCAAACCTGCTTGGCGGGTTCTTGATGGGTGTGGTGGTGGAAGCCGGCGCGCTCAAATTTTCATACAGTCCGGAATTACGGGCTTTTCTTACCGTCGGGGTGCTCGGCGGTTTCACAACTTTTTCGGCCTTCTCGCTTGAAAGCGCGTTGATGATTGAACGCGGAGAATGGGGCATGGCGTTTGGCTATGTCGCGATCTCCGCCGTTCTATCCATCACGGCGCTGTTTGCGGGCATGTGGCTGATGCGAGGCGTGCTCTCATGAGCCAGGTACAGATTATTGATGTTGAAGCGCGCGAGGACGGTCTGCGGCTGGATCGCTGGTTCAAGGGGCGGTTTCCAGGCCTTGGGCACGGACGGCTGGAGAAGCTTCTGCGCACGGGGCAGATCCGGGTGGATGGTGCCCGGGCAAAAGGCTCAACGCGGGTAGAGCAGGGGCAAAGCGTGCGCGTGCCGCCGCTGCCGGACGATCATGGGTCGCCCTATGCGCCTCCCAAGCGCGACCGGCCACCGGCACAGGATGGCGCGTTTTTGCGCGACCTGGTTATCCACCGCGACGAGGATGTGATTGCCATCAACAAGCCTGCCGGGCTTGCGGTGCAGGGTGGCTCGGGGACCGAAAAGCATATTGACGGGATGCTGGATGCGCTGACGTTTGAGGCGGAGGAGCGGCCGCGGCTGGTGCACCGGCTTGATAAGGATACGTCCGGCGTATTGTTGTTGGCGCGTTCGCGCGACGCAGCGACAAAGTTGGGTCGTGCGCTGCAGCAGCGCAACACGCGCAAGATCTACTGGGCGTTGACCATGGGCGTGCCGCGTCCACATCGCGGCACCATCAAGCAGGCGCTGGCGAAGACGGGCAATGAGGGATTTGAACGTGTCGAGGCGGCGGACGACGATAATGGAGATGCACGTGATGCGGTGACTCATTATGCGGTGGTCTCACAGCTGGGGCAGAAGCTTGCATGGGTGGCCTTCATGCCGGTGACGGGCCGCACGCACCAGATCAGGGCACACGCAGTGACGCTGGGCACGCCGATTGTCGGTGACGGCAAATATGGCGGGGCGGATGCGCATCCCGGCGGTGAGATACCGCGCAAGATGCATCTGCATGCGCGTGAAGTGACGATCCGGCATCCGCGCGGCAATCTGATTACGGTCACAGCACCCTTGCCGCCGCATATGCGGCAGACCTGGAAACTGTTTGACCTCAACCCGAATGATGATGAAGACCCGTTTGCGGAGCTGGAAACGTGAGTCTGAGCTTTGTTGTTTTTGATTGCGACGGCACGCTTGTCGACAGCCTGCACGGGATCGCCTCGGCGATGACCCGGACCTTTGAGGCTCATGGCCATGTGGCGCCGTCCCATGCGCAAATTCAGTCGATCATCGGAATTTCGTTGGAGCCGGCAATTGCCCGGCTGATGCCGGATCATGGTGCTGATGTGCATGGGGTGCTGGCTGAGTCCTACAGAGAGCATTTCACGGCAATGCGGCAAACCGGCGATATTCCCGAGGTGCTTTACCCCGGTGCGCGTGAGGCGGTGCGCCGACTGGCAGCAACGGATGCGTTGCTTGGGGTTGCGACGGGTAAATCTAGGCGTGGAGCTGAGCGCGTTCTTGAAACGCATGGGCTTCGCGAACATTTTATCAGTATACGGACTGCTGATGACGGGCCGGGCAAACCGCATCCGCATATGTTGCAGCTTGCCATGGGTGATTGTGGCGCTGAACCGCATGAGACGGTGATGATTGGCGATACGACTTACGACATTGAAATGGCGCGCGCGGCGGGTGCCGGGGCCATTGGTGTCAGTTGGGGTTATCACGAAGCTGAGGCGCTGCATGAAGCCGGTGCCCATGTGGTGATTGACGGGTTTGGCGATCTGGATGCGGCCATTGCTGATACGCTTGGTTTGTTGGGGCGCACGGGGGCTGGTCGATGAGTGATGATGGCAAGCCGACCTTTGTGGCGACGTTTGATCCGGTGAAGGAGCGTGACGCACGACTGTCAAAACGCTTCTATAAGCAGGTCGTGTGTGAGCCCAAAGACGATGGCCATGCGGTGCTGCTGGATGCGCGCGAGATCAAGACGCCGGGCCGGCGCGCCGTGCGGCTACCGAATGCAGCGCTGGCGGATGCAATTGCCGGGGAATGGGCGGCGCAGGAAAAGTTCATCGAGCCCGCGACGATGCCGCGCACGCGGATTGTCACCACAGCTATTGATCAGGTGGCGCTTGATCGCGAACCTGCGATCAATGAAATCACCGCATATGCAGGGACTGATCTGGTTTGCTACCGGGCGGATGAACCAGACGAGCTTGTGGCGCAACAGGCGCAGGCATGGGACCCTCTCTTGGACTGGCTGCAGGAAAGCGTCGGTGCGCAATTGACCGTCACAACCGGAATTTTGCATCAGGCCCAGGCTGACGCGGCGCTTGCGCAGATACGTGATGCGCTGGCGCAGATTGATCCGATCCGGCTGACGGCGCTGCATACGCTGGTGACGATCTCCGGCAGTGCGGTCATCGGACTGGCGGTGCTGCAGGGACATCTGGATGCGGATCAGGGGTTTGCCGCCTCGCGGATTGATGAGGCGTTCCAGATTTCCAAATGGGGTGAGGATGCGGAAGCGACGATCCGTAGCCGGGCTTACGAAGTTGAATTTATAGCAGCTGCTGAGGTTATCCGGCTGCTTGACTAGGCGGCGGTGACTGTCGGGCCGAAGACCCGCTCGAACTGGGTTCGCAGCGCCATGTCGAGGTCCGGCATGGACGTTGTGAGGCCGAGGTCTTCAAAGCTTGTGATCCCGTGCTGCGTGACACCGCAGGGCACGATGCCTGAAAAATGCTCGAGATCCGGGTTCACGTTGATGCTGATGCCGTGAAACGTCACCCATTTGCGCACGCGTATGCCGATGGCGGCGATCTTGTCTTCTGCGCCCAGGGCTTTTTCCGGCCGTTCCACCCATACGCCGACGCGATCAGTGCGTGTGCCGCCATTGATGTGAAAATGGGCGAGGGTGCCGATGATCCAGTCCTCAAGGCCACCAACCAGGCTGCGCACGTCCTGGCCGCGGCGCTTGAGGTCCAGCATCGCATAGGCCACGCGCTGTCCGGGGCCATGATAGGTGTACTGGCCGCCGCGGCCTGTTTCGTAGACAGGGAAGCGGTCGGGGCTCAGGAGGTCATCCGGATTGGTGCTGGTGCCGGCGGTATAGAGCGGCGGGTGCTCGAGCAGCCAGACGAGTTCAGGCGCCTGACCTTCTGCAATGAGCGCTGCGCGGGCTTCCATTTGCGCCAGGGCATCCGGATAGGCCACGGGTGCTGGCGCAATGCGCCACTCGACGGTGCTGTCGGCGTTGTAGAGGGCCGGTGAGGCGGCGCGGGCGGGTGTGGCTGTCGAGGTCATAGCAGAGCTTTTACACGGTTTTTGAGGGGCCTGATGCCCTGATGTTTACGTACAGGTAACTCCGTTCTGCGACTTTGGGCAGGTAAAGCGTGCCTCTGGGGGCCGCTACTGTTGAGTGGACCGCGGCAAATGAATGCTATCGACAAAGTCGATGTTGAGATTTCAGTGGTGTTGGGCAAGGCCATGATGCCTATCCATCAGTTGCTGAAAATGGGCCGTGGGGCCGTCATTGAGCTCGATGCGGGCGAGAATGACGAAGTGTGGCTGCTTGCCAACAATCAGCCAATTGCCCGCGGTGAGATCATGGTCCAGGGCGATCATGTGGGTGTGTCGATTACTGAAATCCTGCATACGCACGATTTCTAGATCAAAATCCGCACCAAACACTGAATCACACTTCATGCGTGTGAATTAATCTATTTCACGTCTCCAGCTTGAACAAAGGGCTTTAACCCCTTAACTCTTGGTCAATGGGCCTTATTCCGATTGTGGATTTGGGCCGGTTTTGGCCTTGAGACGGAAAGGGCTGCCTTGATGTTTCCCGTGGCGCTTGATCTTTCACTCCTCAGGGCTGCCGTTGCTGGTGGTGGCAAGGCAGCCTGCCAGCGGGTGCGGCTGCTGGATGAGGCGGGGGCTGAGAATGTCCGCGTCTTTGCACCTAATGCTGAATCCGAGATTGCGGGCATGGCTGGTGACAGGGTGGTGGACCGGTTGCCGACCGACGATGACCTGAATGCCATCGACGTTCTGTTCATCGCTGATCTGGGGGCCGAGGAAGAAGCACGGCTAGCGGCTGCGGCGCGGGCAAAGCGGGTGTTGGTGAATACGGAAGACGTGCGGCCGCTGTGTGATTTTCATGTGCCCGCCATGGTGCGGCGTGGTGACTTGTTGCTGGCGGTGTCAACCGGTGGGGCGTCCCCCGGTCTGGCGCGGCGGCTGAAGAAATTTCTGGCTCAGCGCTTCGGCGTCGAATGGGCCGACCATGTGAAAGAAATTGCCGGGGCGCGTGCGCGCTGGCGTGAAGAGGGCGTGCCGCTGCCGGAACTGGCCAAGCGCACCGATGCCCTGATTGATGAGAAAGGCTGGCTGTCATGACCGCAGTACAGGCGACGGCAAACGATGTAGCTGCTACCCCGGTGCAGCGTCGGGCAATGGATTCAGAGACGGTTACGTCCGCGCGGCTTGAACGGTTGCACCGTGACTTCGGCCATCTGGATGGGGCGGACTTGCTGGATGCGATGGTCCATCAGGCATTTCCAGGCAAGATTGCGATGGTGTCGTCATTCGGCTCGGAAGCCGTTGTGCTGCTGCATTTGCTGTCGCAGGTGAACCCGACTGTGCCGGTGCTGTTCCTCAATACCGGCAAGTTGTTTGGTGAGACGCTTCGCTATCGCGACCGGTTGCAGGAGAAGCTTGGGCTGACCGATGTGCGGTCGCTGGGGCCGGACCCGCGCATTGAAGCTGTGCGTGATCCCAAGGGTGATCTGTGGGCGCGCAATGCGGATGCGTGCTGCGACTTGCGCAAAGTGTTGCCGCTGGCGCATGGGCTTGAGGGCTTTGAGGCGTCGATTACCGGACGCAAACAGTTTCAGACCGGTGCGCGTGCGGCCATGCAGACGATTGAGCAGGAGGCGGGGGCTGACGGCACGCCGGGGCGGTTCAAAATCAACCCGCTGGCCAACTGGAACCTCGACGATCTCAAGACCTATATCGAGGACCATAAGTTGCCCCGGCATCCGCTGGTGAAGGACGGCTATCTGTCCATCGGTTGCATGCCGTGCACCGACCGGGTGAAGGAGGGCGACGACTATCGGTCGGGTCGCTGGGCGGGCACCGACAAGGATGAATGCGGCATTCACGTGCCGGGCCATGTGGACGGCGACGGGATTTAGGCGGCTCAATCCTGCAAGCGCCGGATTTTCCGGGCTTGTGTGCGCCGCGGCAGTTTGCTACACGGCGGTCCCTGCTGTTTACTGCTGATTTGAGCGGTCCGAAGCAGGTTCTACCGTGCGGTCGTGGCGGAATTGGTAGACGCGCAGCGTTGAGGTCGCTGTGGGGTAAAACCCGTGGAAGTTCGAGTCTTCTCGACCGCACCATTTTTTCAGCATTCAAATAGAAACAATCGCCCTTTTGGGCGCGCAAACCGCGCGCTGAACGCCTATCTGTGTGTTTGGCGGGCAGGAGCCTAAAAAGGCGCGTTTTGGGGCTAGCGGCTTGCCCCTGCATCCGGTAGCTACCGTGTATTGTCGGGCCACCGGCAATCAGCAGCCATCCTCAGACAGCAATCTTGAACAAGGTGGACCGGCTTGAGCGAAACCGCAGCAGAACTGGACCGGCCATCGGGCGAGGAAATCGGGTTGTCACCTGATTTCGTCCGTAATGTCGTCGACCGTATTGATGCGGGCGATGCACCGGCTGTGCGGTCTGCCGTTGATGGTTTGCACCCCTCAGACGTGGCCGAACTTCTTGAGCTGCTGCGGCCCGACGAGCGGCTGACGCTGGTTGCGATCCTGGGGCCGGATCTTGATTTTGCGGCGCTCTCAGAACTCGATGAAGGCCTGCGCGACGAAGTGCTGGGCTATGTGGGGCCAAGCCGCGTTGCGGAGGGGCTTGCAGAGCTTGATACCGACGACGCGGTCTATCTTCTGGAGGACATGGAGGAGGCGGAGCAGCAGGCCCTGCTGGCGCGTATGCCGGATGAAGAGCGACAGCAGATTGAGCGCTCGCTTGAATATGACGAAGACTCAGCCGGTCGTCTCATGCAGCGCGATATTGTCGTGGTGCCACCGCATTGGGATGTGGGGCAGACCATCGACCACATGCGCGAAAGCTCTGATCTGCCTGAGACGTTCTGGGAAATCTTTGTGGTCGATGAGGCATTCCATGCCATCGGCACGGTGCCGCTGTCACGGGTGATGCGGGCCAAGCGGCCGGTCAAGATCATCGACATCATGGATACGGAACAAACGCTCATTCCTGCCGACATGGATCAGGAAGAAGTGGCGCACCAGTTCAACAAATACAATCTGGTCTCCGCTGCCGTGGTGGACGACGAAGACCGGCTTGTCGGCATGGTGACGGTGGATGACGTGGTGGACGTCATTCAGGAAGAAGCGGGCGAGGACATTCGCCGCCTAGCCGGTGTGGGTGATGAAGCGCTGACCGATACGGTGATCCAGACCGCGCGCAGCCGGTTTCCGTGGCTGTTTGCAAACCTGTTTACCGCAGCGCTTGCTGCAATCGTGATTTCAGCATTTGGCGTCAGCATTGAAAAGATGGTGACGCTGGCGATCCTGATGCCGGTGGTGGCAGCGCTTGCGGGCAATGCAGGCACCCAGACCATGACCGTGACCGTGCGCGCCATGGCGACACGCGATCTGGTGCATTTCAACGTGCGCCGGGTCATTTCGCGTGAAGTGCTGGTGGCATTTCTCAATGGCATTATCTTCGCCATTCTTATGGGCGTTGGCGTCAGTGTCATCTTTCAGGACTGGCAACTTGGTGGCGTGATCGCGATTTCGATGGTGATCACGCTCGGCTTTGCCGGGCTGTCGGGCATTCTTATTCCGCTGGCGCTGGACCGGGCCGGGGCTGATCCGGCAATCTCGTCCAGCGTGTTTCTTATAGCGCTGACGGACGCTGTTTCGTTCCTCGCATTTTTGGGGTTGGCCACATGGTTGCTTCTCTAGTTCACAAAATGCCTGCCGTGTTGGCGGCTTTGGCGATGTTCGCAGGTCTGTCGGCCCATGCGGCGGAGTGGAGCGAGGGAACGCCGATTTCGGATGCGCGGGCATTCGGCGGTGCCGCGGCGCGTGGTGAAACCGTGTTCGTTGCGGGTGGTGCGGGGCTTACGGGGCCCGTTGAAGACTTTGCGGCCTATGACACGATCGGTGATTTGTGGCGCCCATTGCCGCCGATGCCGGTGGGGCGGCAGAGCTTCGGCATGGCGGTCAACCGCGACGGTGGGGTCTATATCTCCGGCGGCTATGCGGGTGATACGTCGCTGGAACCATCCGTGGAAGTGTGGCGCTACGACATTGCCAATGCGGTGTGGCTGCGGGTGGCGGATATGCCCTCAGGCCGCGCGCGGCACGGCATGGCATCGATTGACGGCAAACTTTATGTGGTGGGCGGTGAGGGCAGCAACGCGTCGCGGGTGCTGGTCTATGAAACGGATGATGGGAGCTGGTCCGACCTTGGCGCGGACCTCCCATCGTCCCGCATGGACCTTGTTGTGGTTGCACAGGAACAGCGTCTCTTTGCCATTGGTGGACGCACCGCGGGCGGGGCGACCAGCCAGGTGCACGCATTTGATGTATCCAAGGGGGGCAGCTGGCGGACGCTTTCCGCGCTGCCATCGCCACGGGCGGATGCCGCGGGGGGCGTTGTGGGGACCATGATCCATGTGGCCGGCGGCCGCTCAAATGATCCGATGCGGACTTTTGCCGAACACTATGTGTTTGATACGGCTAATGATCGCTGGCAATCGGCGCAGGCATTGCCGCTGCCACGTCTGGGGGCGGCGGCTGCGGGTGCAGATGGTGCCTTCGTGGTTATCGGCGGGTCGGGCGGCGCGGGCGTCTTCTCAATCTTCACCGCGTCCGACGTGGTCAATATCTATCGCCGGCCATGACAGATCTAGGTCTTCATCAGGCGGGCATGAAGGATGCGGCGCGGATTGGCAGCATTACCGGGCGGGCCTTTGCGGATGATCCGATTAATCTGTGGATCCTACATAAACCCGCATTGATCACGCGGTTCATGACGCAACTGGCGCGCGGCATCTATCTGCCGTACGGCTTTTGCGAGTATCTCGACGGCGATCAGGGGGCGACCATGTGGTTGCCTGCTGGCGTAAAGGCCGACATGTCGCTGGGCACGACGCTTGCGATGTTGAAGGATGCAATCCTGTGCGGTGTGCCGGGCGCGCTTCAGCGCGGGACGGCATTCTCGGCGATCATGAACGCGGTAAAGCCCCGCGAGCCGCATTTTTATCTGTTCACGATTGGGGTGGTGCCGGAAGCTCAAGGCAAGGGCCTAGGCGGCGCTTTGCTGCGCTCGGGTCTCGCGCGGGCGGATGCTGCGGGGATGCCGACCTATCTTGAATCGTCCAAGTGGGCGAATGTGCCGATCTATCAGCGATACGGGTTTGAGTTGCGGGACGAGCCGGACCTGCCGGACGGATGTCCGCCGATGTATCCCATGTGGCGTCCTGTTGGCGGCGGGCGCGGCTAGAGCGCCTGCCGCAGACCGGCCAGTGCCGGGTTGGTCATGATGAGATGGCGGGCGGCGAGCATGATGCCCGAATGGACCGCCGCCACATCGACACTGCCATCGGCAAACATTCGGAATGCTTCAGACAGGGGCACCGTGAAAACCTCCAGGTCCTCATCGTCTTCCAGCGCTTGTGCCTGCACGCGCTTTGCGCCGATGCCAACAAATGGATAGGCGTGCTGGCGGAAGCGGCCTGGATAGGGATGGATCGGCGGCAGGTTGAAAACCTGTTCGACGCTGTGGCCGGTTTCCTCCAGCAATTCGCGCGTCGCCGCATTCGCCGTATCGGAGTCGGTGTCGTCGACAAGACCGCCGGGCAGTTCGACCATGATGCGCTCAGCGCCGTGCCGGTAATTGTTGATGAGGATCGCCTGCATGTCGGGCGTCACGGCCAGCATGGCGGCCCAGCTGGGCATGTCGAACACATGATAGGGGTCGATGATGGCGCCGCGCGCGGTTTCGCAGCTCTGGCGGCGGGCGCGGATATAGGGCGTTTCAAATTCGATGGTTTCCGAGAGCACTTTCCATGCGGCCGGTTTTGCGGGCGGAGTTGTGGTCACGGGCGATCCTTTTGCGCGTAGGCGTCTAACAGGGTGAGCAGCGTCTTCGTATTTGCGGGGTCGCGCCATGTATGACCTGCATCAGGCACGATGGTGAGGCGGGCATGGGGTATGGCGGCGGCAAGTTCGTGCGCGGTCATGAGCGGGCAGACAATATCGTAGCGCGAGGCAACAATATCGGTGGGTATGCCGCGCAATGTTGTTGCGGCGTGTTTGAGAATATCCGCCGCATCGATGAAGCCCGCATGACGGAAGTAGTGGTTCTCGATCAACGAGTGGGCGAGCACATAATCCTCGTCTTGCAGGTCTGTTTCGAGATCTTGCGGATCCGTGATGAGACGCGACACGGCTTTTTCCAGCAGGGTCCAGCGGCGCAGGGCATCGGTGCGGATGGTTGCGTCGTGATGCTGAAAGAGCGCCGCATATCCAGCAATTGGGTCGTCCTGCTGGTCTGTAGGCAAAGCATTGATGAAGGGCTCGAATACGTCCGGGAACAGGGCGGCGGCGACACCTCCCTTGAAGTAGAGTGCACGGAGTTCATCGCGGCGGGCCAGGAACGTGCCGTAGATAAGCATGCGGCTGACATGGGTTGGATTGGCCATCGCATAGGCCATGGCCAGCGTTGCGCCCCAGGAGCCGCCGAACAGCATCCACGTGTTGATCCCCAGATGGGTGCGCAGATGCTCTATGTCGGCGATCAGGTGTGGCGTTGTGTTGTTCTCAAGGCTGCCATGAGGTGTTGAGCGGCCAGAGCCGCGCTGGTCCATCAGGATGATGCGGTAGGCGGCGGGGTCAAGCAGCCGGGTGACTGCGTGGGAGAAGCCGCTGCCGGGGCCGCCATGCAGATAGAGTAAGGGCTGGCCGTGTGGGTTGCCGCATTCCTCAAAATAGATCGCATGGCCGTCGCGCTCGGGCAGGTGGCCTGAGGCGTAAGGCTTGGATTGGGGATGCAGCGGCAGGCTCATGGTGCGGACACACGAGAGTAGGGGAAAAGAAAACGGCCCGGATGCTGATGCATCCGGGCCGCCAATTTCTCAAGTCCTGAGACGGTGGCGATTAGCCAACGACTTTCAGGTTTTCAGCGGACATCTTGCCGTTGCGGCCTTCCTGGAGTTCAAACTCCACGACCTGGCCTTCGTCAAGGCTGGCGAGGCCAGCAGCCTGAACGGCAGTGATGTGCACGAAGGCGTCTTTGCCGCCATCGTCGGGCTGTACGAAACCGTAGCCCTTTTTCATGTCGAACCACTTAACGGTTCCCTGCATCTTGATAGTCCTTCTTTCGGATCGTCCCGGCTAATTTTCAGTACCGATTGATCAATGTACCACCCGTTGCAACATGCTTGGGTGGGCATTCGCAACCTCTTGCCGAAAGTCCTAAATGCGCCGTTATCTTGGTGACGTCGTCGGAGAAGGGGCAGGGGAAGTCGAATAGGCCGGGTACATATGCGGTTTTTTTTTGAAATTTGCAATCTATTTCGGGTGCCATAACAGGCAGCCCGAAATAGGCCCAGTTTGAGGCTGGAAGCTAGGCAGCCTTGGATTCAAAGGCCTTTTTGACGTGTTCGGCCAGCGCGAACAGGGCGTTGGCCGGTCGTATCATTACTTCAATATGCCCTAGCATGCCTTCGGAGGTCACTGTAATGCGGTCAATGCCGCGCAATTCCTTGTCGCCGATATTGGCCGAGAACTCGAGCAGGACCTCCCTGCCATCGACCCATTCGCGGTCATAGCGGAAATTCTCAAAGGCTTTGGTGACCGCCCCCAATATGGTCGCCACGTAGTCGGGGTCCTGTTTCGGGCCCCAGAAAGCAGGTGATGAGATGGTGGATTTATTGTCCAGAATTGCGGCCAGCACGGTGGGGTCGAGGGTCTGCACATAGCTGTGCCAGAGGTCAAGAAAAGCCGCTGTTTCCGGCGGAATGCTGATATGCGAGAGGTGGCTTGCGTGCGTCATGGCGCTATGCTCCCTTGCGGGCGAAATGCTGTGCTGATTACAGGCGCTCGCGCCTCTTGTAGTCTGCACCATAACCAAAAAGACGCCAGTACGGGACAGCGCTTAGACAGACATGCCGCAACTCACCTCATCCATTCAGACCAGAAGTGCCGGGTTCCGCGAGAATGCGGACGCGATGGGCGCGCTGGTGGCCGACCTTCAAGCCAAGGCGCAACAGGTGTCGCTGGGCGGTGATGAACGCTCTCGCGAACGCCATATCAAGCGTGGGAAACTGTTGCCGCGCGAGCGGGTCGCAAGGCTGCTTGATGCGGGTGCGCCGTTCCTTGAATTGTCGCCAATGGCCGCCAACGGCATGTATGGGGACGATATTCACGCGGCGGCCATTATCACCGGCATCGGCCGGGTGGCGGGGCGCGAATGCATGATCGTGTGCAATGACGCGACCATCAAAGGCGGCACCTATTACCCGGTCACAGTGAAGAAGCATTTGCGGGCGCAGGAAGTGGCGCGGGAAAACCGGCTGCCGTGCATCTATCTGGTGGATTCGGGCGGGGCGAACCTGCCGAACCAGGCGGATATTTTTCCTGACCGCGAACATTTCGGGCGCATCTTCTTTAATCAGGCGCAGATGTCGGCTGAGGGTATTGCGCAGATTGCCGTTGTCATGGGCTCATGCACGGCGGGTGGGGCCTATGTGCCGGCGATGTCCGATGAGACAATCATTGTGCGCAATCAGGGCACGATCTTTCTGGGCGGGCCGCCGCTGGTGAAGGCTGCGACCGGCGAGATTGTGACGGCGGAAGATCTGGGCGGGGCCGATGTGCATTCGCGCAAATCGGGTGTCACCGATCACTATGCGCAGGATGATGCCCACGCGCTGGCGATTGCACGGCGGATTGTTGGTAACCTCAACACGAAGAAGCCGTGTGAAGTTGAGACCCATGCGCCAGTTGCGCCGCGGTTCAATATAGCCGAGCTGGATGGTGTGGTGCCTGCGTCACTGACCACGCAGTACGATGTGCGTGAGGTGATCGCGCGGTTGGTGGACGGCTCAGAGTTCGACGAGTTCAAGGCGCTTTACGGCACAACGCTGGTAACGGGCTTTGCGCGGCTGATGGGTTATCCGGTCGGTATCGTCGCTAATAACGGCATCCTGTTTTCGGAGAGTGCGCAAAAGGCAGCGCATTTCATCGAGCTTTGTTCCCAGCGCGGCATTCCGCTGGTGTTCCTGCAAAACATCTCGGGCTTCATGGTGGGTAGCCAGTATGAAGCGCGCGGGATTGCCAAGGACGGCGCCAAGATGGTGACGGCGGTGGCAACTGCGCAGGTGCCCAAATTTACGGTTATCATCGGCGGCTCCTACGGGGCGGGCAATTACGGCATGTGCGGGCGGGCCTATTCGCCGCGCTTCATGTTTGCATGGCCGAATGCGCGCATCTCGGTGATGGGCGGCGAGCAGGCGGCAAGCGTGCTGGCCACCGTCAAGCGCGACGGTATGGAGGCGCGCGGCGAAAGCTGGAGCGCTGAGGATGAAGACGCTTTTCGGGCGCCGATCCGCGAGCGCTATGAAGAAGAAGGCCACCCGTATTTTGCCACTGCGCGGCTTTGGGACGATGGCATCATCGCGCCCAAGGATACGCGCATGGTGCTTGGCCTTGCTATTTCCGCATCAATGAATGCTCCCATCAAATCACCTCACGCGCCGGACAGGTTCGGCGTATTCCGGATGTAAAGGATATACCCATGGCCGATGATTTCGTGCTTATGGAAGTCACCCGCGACGGGCTGGCAACCATCACTTTAAACAATCCGGATCAGCACAATGCCTTCAACCCCGATCTGGTCACCGACCTGATCGACCGGCTTGAAGATCTGCGCGCTAACCCGGATACGATCCGTGCCCTGATTATTCGGGCCGAGGGACCGGTGTTTTCCGGCCTCACGGATTTCGACTGGTTGCCGCATATCGCGCATTACACAGATGATGAAACCGAGGAAGACGCCGAGGCTATTGCTGACGTGCTGAGCCGGGTGCGGGATTTGCCACAGCCGGTGATTGTGGTGGTGAACGGTCCTGCTGCGGGCTATGGGCTTGGCCTTGTTGCGGCCTGCGATATTGTCATTGCGACGCCCGCGGCACGGTTTGTGTTCTCTGAAGTCCGTCACGGTTTTGTGCCGGCGCTGTCAGCACCTTATGTGATTGAATCCATCGGTATCGGCGCTGCGCGCCGCTATCTCTTGTCTGGCGAACCGTTTGACGCTGCCGAGGCACTGCGGCTGGGATTGGTGGATATCGTTGCCCAGGATGCGGATGAGGTGAACGCAAAGCTGGCTTTCTATGTCGATCATATCTTCGCCGCTGCCCCGGGTGCGGTTGCTGCGACCAAGTCACTGATAGACGAAGTGACGGGGCTGCCCATCGATGATGAGTTGATCGACGAACTTGTCGCCAATCACGGGCGTAATCGGTCAGGTGCCGAAGCCGCCGAAGGCATTGCCGCCTTCCTTGAAAAGCGCGACCCGAGCTGGCGGCGCTGATGATCAAGTCACTTCTCATTGCCAACCGGGGCGAGATTGCCTGCCGGGTGATTGAGACGGCGCGTGCCATGGGCGTGCGGACGATCGCGGTTTATTCCGAAGCGGATGTGCATGCGCTGCATGTGGAACTGGCGGATGAGGCCTATCTGATCGGTCCGGCCCCTGCTGCGGAGAGCTATCTGCGGCAGGAGGAAGTGCTTGAAGCTGCCCGCAAGAGCGGGGCTGACGCCATTCACCCCGGTTATGGGTTCCTGTCGGAAAATGCCGGATTTGCTGATGCATGCGCCAAGGCCGGCATTACGTTTGTCGGGCCGCCGGCGGATGCGATCCGGGCGATGGGGCTCAAGGACCGCGCCAAGGCGTTGATGCTGGATGCAGGTGTGCCGGTGGTGCCGGGCTATCACGGCGATGAGCAGGGCGACCAGTTTCTGGCTGGCGAAGCCGACCAGATCGGCTACCCGGTGCTTATCAAGGCTGTGGCCGGTGGT
The DNA here is from genome assembly GCA_964511745.1 of uncultured Parvibaculaceae bacterium. Classification (GTDB taxonomy): domain Bacteria; phylum Pseudomonadota; class Alphaproteobacteria; order CGMCC-115125; family CGMCC-115125; genus Pyruvatibacter. The sequence goes on along the minus strand of CAZEHX010000018.1, from coordinate 18,763 downwards.
GGCGGTAAGGGCATGCGCCGCGTGGATGATGCGGGTGAGTTTGAGAAGGCGCTGGCGTCGGCCCGGCGCGAGGCCAGTGCATCCTTTGGTGATGCGCGGGTGTTGGTCGAAAAGTTCGTTTCCAGCCCGCGCCATATTGAAATTCAGGTGTTTGCTGACGAGCACGGCAATGTTGTGCATTTGCATGAGCGCGACTGCTCGGTGCAGCGGCGGCACCAAAAGGTTGTCGAGGAAGCTCCGGCGCCCGGCATGCCCGAAGACATGCGTGCGGCGATGGGCAAGGCTGCCTGCGAAGCTGCGCGCGCCATTGGCTATCGCGGTGCGGGGACGGTCGAGTTTATTGCGGATGCATCCGATGGGCTGCGGGCCGACCGCTTCTATTTTATGGAAATGAATACGCGCCTACAGGTTGAACATCCTGTCACCGAGATGATTACCGGGCTGGATCTGGTGGAGTGGCAGTTGCGTGTTGCCGGTGGCGAAAAGTTGCCGCTCAAGCAGGACGACATTCCGCTGAATGGCTGCGGCATGGAAGTGCGGCTTTACGCGGAAGATCCCGCAAAGCAGTTTTTCCCCTCAACAGGCACGCTGTCGCATTTCCGGTTGCCGGACGATAGCGATGACATCCGCATTGATGCGGGCGTGCGGGCCGGGGACGAAGTCTCGATCTACTACGATCCGATGATTGCGAAGATCATCACCTGGGGCGAGACCCGCGACGTTGCGCGCAATCGGCTGGATATGGCCCTGCGCGAGACGCGGGTTGCCGGGGTTGTCACCAATGCGTCGTTCCTGCGGGCGGTGATTGATCATCCGGTGTTTGCGTCCGGCGGCATGGATACGGGCTTTATTGATGCGCATCTGGCGGATCTGTTGCCAGTTGCAGGTGATGTGCCTGCCGATATTGCGGTGTTTGCAGCGTTGGGGCTGATGCAGCAGCGGCTGGCGATGTGTCAGGCAGATGCAGCCGACCCGGATTCTCCGTGGAACATGACGAATGGCTGGCGGCTTTTTGGGGCGGCGAGTGAGCCGGTGCAATTGCTCTGGGGCGACGATCTGTTGGCTGTCACCATTACCTTCAATGAGGTGGGTCTGTCGGCTGTGATAACGCATGACGAGGAGACCGTCTGCGGTGATGCGCCGGTTGCATATGACCCGGACGGCGTTGTGACCGCGTCTTTTGACGGTGCGCGCCGATCTGCGGATGTTCACATCGTGGATGATACGGTGTTCGTCATGCGGGACGGGGCGACATGGTCTTTTGTTGTGCCTGACCCGTTGGCGGTTGATGCGGCGGACATTGATGCGTCAGGTGGCGCTGTCGCGGCGATGACCGGCAAAATTACGCAGGTCTGGGTCAAGGCCGGTGACACGGTTCAGCGTGGGGCGCCGCTGGTGGCGCTGGAAGCCATGAAGATGGAGCACACGCTGAGTGCGCCTGCGGACGTGACCATTGCCGATGTGCTGGCTGCGCCCGGTGACCAGGTTGAGGGTGGCGCGATGCTCGTGGTGTTCGAGGCACAGGACGGCTAGGCTTTTTGAATGGCAATTAACATCATCAAATTGTCGGTCGGATCTTCTTCCATTGAGGACATTGCCCAGTGGCAGGCGTTGGTGCTGGCGGGCAAGACCGGCTACGGCAAAGTGGAGCGGCTGTTTCATCGCACCCGCATGATGCCGAAGCGGCGCGACGAACTCCTGGATGGCGGCTCGATCTACTGGGTGATGGCCGGCAGCATAAGAGCACGGCAGCGGCTGGTGGATTTTGAATCCTATACGGACAACGAGGGCATCAAGCAGTGCCGCATTGTTCTGGACCCGCAGCTTGTCGCAACGCGGCCAACGCCGCGGCGTCCATTTCAAGGCTGGCGATATCTTGAGACCAAGGACGCGCCGGCGGATCTCGCAGCGCTTGAAGGTGGTGCGCAGGACATGCCGGCGGAAATGCAGGCGGAACTGATGGAGCTTGGATTGCTATGACGTTTCCTAAGCTGCTTTTGAGCGCCGGTGCCGGCGTGGTGCTTGCGGTTTTGGCAACGATCGGTGGCACGCCTGCACACGCTGCGGGTGCTTGCCTGACGATGCCGCTGGTTTTCGAGACCATGACGCTTGAGGGGTGCCCGTCTGAAGCGTCACTGGATAAGGCCATGGATGCGTCGCTGCAGGTTGGTCCGCAATCACCTGAGACCGGAAAGCCCGACGGGCTGACGCTGACCAGTCCCGACGACGACAGCGCCAAGCGGATGGTGCATACGTGTCGGGGCTATCAACAGGCCATGCGCGAGGGCTGGTTTGCGATGACGCAGTTCGACATGAATATAGAAGGCTTCATGCGGGTGGCCTGCGGCTCGGTTCTGGCGTTGCAAGAGTCGAAAATGGCTACGCACTCACAATTTGAAGCCGAGGCGGTCGATTTCCGCACACTGTCATTGTTGCCGCCGAATATTCTGGGTGTGATATCGCCTGATGCGGAAGACACCCTGAAACTGTTGCGGGATGCGTCCTTCAGTGTCGCCAATATGGTGGCGACGGGGGATGTCCTGACGCGCTCAGGTGGGGACGACCAGCTCGAGCTGGCCTATAACCACATCGCGTCCACCTTTGCAGAAATTGGGCGGGGTGACTTCAACGGCGATGGCAACATGGATTTGCTGCTCTATGCGCGGCATGAGGCCATTGGCGGCACGTTGCGCTGGTATGAGCTGTTCGGGTTGGCCTATCTGCCCGGTGAACTGACCTATGAGCGGTTTGAGCCTGCGGGGCTTGAGAGGCTGGCTCCGGCGCCATAGGCGGCGCCCTAGAGGCTTCGGGGGTCCAGATTGTCGATCAGTCGCGTCTTGCCCAGATGGGCTGCGCCGAGCACCCGCATTGGTTGTCCTTTGGCGATATTGGGGCTGCTTAGGGTTGCAAGGCTTTCTGCATGGCGGATGGCGACATAATCAACCGATGCAAAACCGGCCTCTAAAAGCTGCTGAGCCGCCGCCGCTTCAGCTTTGGTAGGGTCTTCTCCCTGCAGGGCCTTGCTACCCGCATCTGCAAGAATGCGGTTGAGGGTTGGGGCGATCTGGCGCTCCTGGCTGGAGAGGTAGGCGTTGCGGGAGGACATTGCGAGGCCGTCCGCCTCACGGATGGTGGCGCCGCCCATGATTTTGACCGGGATGTTGAGATCACCGGTTATGCGGCGGATCACCTGAAGCTGCTGGTAGTCCTTCTCGCCAAAAATCGCTACGTCCGGCAGTACCTGCAACAGCAATTTGGTGACGACGGTGGCGACACCGCCAAAGAAATGCGGGCGGTGGTCCGTCTCAAGGCCCTGGGCTGGGCCTTCAACACTGACGGAAGTGGCAAAGCCCTGTGGATACATTTGCGGTGGGTCGGGTGCCCATAGAAGTGAGACGCCGCGGCTTTCAAGTTTGGCACGGTCGCCATCCTCGTCACGTGGATAGCGGTCAAGATCTTCGCCGGGCGCGAACTGTGTCGGGTTGACGAACAAGCTGACGGCGACTTCGTCGGCGTGTTCACGCGCGATATCCACCAGCGTCAAATGACCTTCATGGAGGGCGCCCATTGTGGGGACCAGCGCGAGGGTGCCGCCTTTTTTGCGCAAGGCGCTAACCCTGTCACGCAGGGCGTTAACTGTGCGGACTGTTTCAATCATGGGCGGGACCCTCCGGGTACGGAGCTTGGAGTTTGCGGGTGACAATCTGGCACGGCATTCGCATCTTCTGGTTGGTTAAGAGTAGCAGGAATGGCCGTTTTCCAAGCCATATGAACCAAGGGTGCGACGAATGTGTGCCAATACGAAACTGCATAGCGGTTGGTTGTTGACTTGGACACCGCAGCGCACCCAATATCTCGACATTCTAGGGGGTTTGTAGCGTGCATTCGGGGAAAGTCATAAGCGTGCGTTCGCGCACACGAGGTAAAGGTGCGGGTCCGGAAGGGCGCCGCGGCCATGTCATCGTATTGGGTAACGAGAAGGGCGGTTCGGGCAAGTCCACGAGCGCCATGCATCTCATTGCGGGACTCATGAAGTCGGGGTTCAAGGTCGGGTGTATCGATCTGGACTGCCGCCAGCGGTCGATCTCGCGTTATCTGGAAAATCGCCGTCAGCTCTGCGACCGTACCGGTCTGCGGCTGACCTTTCCGCGCCATGAGGTGATTGATCCCTCAACGCTGGATAGTCGCGAGGCTGCGGAGCGCGAAGAAGAGGCCGCATACGATCAGGCATTATTCGAGCTGCGGTCCACATGTGATTTCGTGGTGGTTGATTGTCCGGGTTCGGATGTCTTCCTGTCGCGGGTGGGGCACCGCTCTGCCGACACGCTGATTACGCCGATGAATGACAGCTTTGTGGACTTCGATCTGCTCGGCAAGGTCGATTCTGAGACCAATGAGGTTCAGGGCCCGTCCATCTACAGCGAGATGGTATGGGAGGCGCGCAAGCGCAAAGCCATGGTCGAAGGCACCTCGATCGACTGGGTTGTCATGCGCAACCGGCTGTCGCATCTGGACGCCAAGAACAAACGCCGGGTGGAGCAGGTGCTGACCAATCTGGCTGGCCGTATCGGCTTCCGGCTGGCACCGGGCTTTGGGGAACGGGTGATTTTCCGCGAAATGTTCCCGATGGGGCTGACGCTGCTGGACATTATCGACGACAATTCCGGTGTGCCACTTTCCATGTCGCATATTGCAGCGCGCCAGGAAGTGCGCGATCTGTTGTCGGCCCTGCGTCTGCCGGGCTTTGAGACCAGCGGCGCAACCCAGACGGCGCAGGCTGTTTAGCGCGGCACGATTTATCCGATCGTACAAAGAAATCAGGCGGCCTCTGCGGAGGCCGCCTTTTTTTGTGCGATGAGGAGAAGGTGGGCGGGACCGCTAGTTTGTAGCGGTGGGCGCGTACCAGTCGTCCGGTGGGACGGTGATGCAGCTGATGCCTTCGCGGATCAGCGTGGTGCAGGCGTTGCGGGCCTGGTCTTCACCGTTGAAGCCTGTGAAGCGTGAGCGGTACAGGGTGCGCGATGCTGTTTTGACGGGCACTGTCGCGGGGCCTTTACCGCGCAGCACGCTGGGCGCGCGTGAGACGGCCGCCTGAATGCGGCGTCCGGCTTCCTCGGCATCTGAATAGGCCCCGATCTGGATGCGCCAGGCATTGGCTGTAAGGCCTGCGGGGGCATCCAGCTCCGGATAGGGAGAGAGATCGCCGGCGCCGGTGCCGCTGATCGGATCAAGGCCGGTTTCGCGCGCGTTGGCTGGAGACACGAGCCATGCGGTCACGTCTTCAAAGCCTGTAATACTTGGTGCTGCGCTGGCGACGCTGAGCCGGCGCTGTTCGCCGTCAGAGGCCGCAGCGGCGCGGGGCGCAGGGTCAAGCGATGCCATGACACGCGGCGCGGGACGCGGCACGGGAATGGGCCCGGATACGGTCGATGCTGGTGCTGCTTCGACGAGAAGCGCGGCGGCGGGTGCTGCGGGCATATTGTCTTCAAGCGGCGCTGCTGCAGCGACGACCATCGGTGCTGCGATCTGCTCGGGGACGGCACGTTCGGGCCGCGGCAGCGGAACCGGCGCAGCTGAGGCAATGGATATACGGCCCCGGCGCGGCACTTTGCCGAAGGCTGTGTCGAGAATATCAACCATGTGGTTGTCACGGGCGCGCGGGGTCTTGCCGCCCAGCACAACGCCAACGAGGTGTTTGCCATCGCGGATCACGGATGCAGTGAGGTTGAAGCCCGAGGCGCGGGTGTAACCGGTCTTGATGCCGTTAGTGCCTTCGTAGTCGCCCAACAGATTGTTGTGGTTGTTGAAGACCCGACCGCGGAAAGAGAAGCTCTCGGTGCTGAAATACGAATAGTATTGCGGGAAATCATCCATGATCCGCTGGGCCAGCGTGGCCATATCGCGGGCGGTGGTCCGCTGGCGCTTGTCAGGCAGGCCGTGTGGGTTGCGGAAGGTGGTGCGCGCCATGCCCAGGCCGCGGGCTTCCGAGGTCATGCGCTGGGCGAATTTCCGCTCGGTGCCGCCAATGCCTTCTGCGACGACCATGGCCACATCATTGGCGGATTTGGTCACCAGTGCCAGAATTGCGTCTTCAACGGTAATGGTATCGCCGACATCCAGCCCCAGCTTTGAGGGGGCTTGTCCGGCGGCGTGGCGGGAGACCGGCCAGCGGGTGTTGAGGGTGATGTTCTCTTTCGCCAGTTCCTCGAAGACGATGTAGAGCGTCATGATCTTGGTGAGGGAGGCGGGGTAGCGCGGCGCGTCCGCATTGCGCGAGAAGAGGACGCGGCCTGAATACTTGTCGAGAACGAGGGCTGCATATTTGGGGGCGGCGTGTGCCGGTGCGGTCGCCGTGAGGGTTGTCGTTGCGAACACCATCATCGCCAGCATTGTGGCAATGCCGAGCCGCTGCCAGACAGCGCTGTTGAGCGCGGAAAATGCCTGCTTCCAGGATGTATGCACCAGCCCCAAAGTTGAGCCCCCAATTACGCTGTACGTGGGGCAGTTCATTACACGGCTCATGCAGACCATCCCCCGATGATACGATGATGTGCCGGAAAACTGCTGTTTTTGCCCCGGAATGACACCATTTGTGCCGATATCCCCGGGACCCCCAAAACCCTATTCACACGGTATGCAGGTTCAATGCCTAGGGCAACAGGGGAAAGAGCCTGATGCCCGGAGGCCGAGCTTGCGCCAAATATGTGCCGGAACGCTGATTCCGCGACGCCAGTGCTGCATAAACCGGGATAAGCCATTGGTTTGCCCTATTGGAAAGACCTCTGGCGACAGCCTCTCGCGTGCGCGTTACAAATTGGTTAACGAAACTTAACCATTTAGATCTGATGTGAGAGATTTCGGTGCATATCTCAGTACCTAAGGGGCCTAATCCCTTGCTGTTTGGTAGGTGTGGGGCGCGATAATTGGGTTTGGGGATTGGCGCCGGTCGTAATAGGTTTGCTGCATGGCACATAAAAAAGGAATCAAATCAGGCGTCGAGACGCTTGATTTCAAACATCTGAAGCTCCGGGGCTCGCCCAACGAGTATCTGGTGGCCCCCGATGACCTATGCATTGATGCCGTGCCGCACCGGCCAGCGGACATTTATGATGTGCCGTCGTCAGAACTGCGTGATGCCATCATGCATGTGATCAGCCACCAGTCGCGGGTGGAACTGGCCGGGATGAACGAGGAAAAAAAGGCCTTTGAGTTCGTCCACTATTCGCCGGTCCTGAATTTCAAGGATTTCATCTCTGTGCGGGTGTTGCCGCATGGGCATTCGGAATCCACCATCGCCATCTACAGCCGGTCGAAGACCGGATATTATGATTTCGGGGTCAACCGGGACCGGGTTGAGCGCTGGCTGGAAGAGCTTGAAGGCGAAATCATTCGCTGACGGCTGCTAATTGCGAGCCGGACGCCCAAAACCGGGGCAGGCGGCTTCACATTCGGGTTTTTTGCCCCATATTCTTGTCTGGTCTGTGGCCCTTGCGTTTGATGCCGCGGGTACCGGGACCAATTCACACTATGAGTTCATGATCACCAAATTGCCCAATTCATATCCGACGATCAGCAAGCGGCGTTCGCCGTTGCCAGCCCTTGTTCGCCTGCAGTCAAGTGACCCGAATGAGCCCGACGGGCCGCCGGATGACGGTGCGGGCGGTGGTGGGACCAATACCGGAGTCATCACCAAGACCAAGCCGAAAACCAAAAAGCCGTCCCTATACAAGGTGCTGCTTTTGAATGACGATTACACGCCGATGGAATTCGTCATCCATGTGCTTGAGAAAATCTTCAACAAGGGGCGCGAAGATGCGACCCGGATCATGCTGCATGTGCATCAGCATGGGGTCGGTGTGTGTGGTGTCTTCACCTATGAAGTCGCGGAAACCAAGGTAACGCAGGTGATGGATTTTGCCGGGCAGAACCAGCATCCGCTGCAATGCACGATGGAGAAGGACTGAGCACGGGGCGGATACGGGGTTTGACGGTCTGGATTTCTAGGGCCAAGGTTTTGGACTACGGCGGTTTTGAATCGCCGGCACAATCAGGAGCAAAGCGCGTTGCCATCTTTTTCCCGCAGTCTCGAAGAAGGCCTTCATCGCGCACTGGCGCTTGCCAATGAGCGGGGGCATGAATATGCGACGCTTGAGCATTTGCTGCTGGCGCTGATTGACGATGCGGATGCTGCCGCGGTAATGCGGGCCTGCTCCGTTGATCTCGACAAATTGCGCGCGGACCTTGTCGCGTATATCGACAACGAGCTGGCCAATCTCATCATTACCTCTGGCGAGGATTCAAAACCGACAGCCGGGTTCCAGCGTGTGATCCAGCGCGCGGTCATTCATGTGCAGTCGGCGGGCCGTGAGGAAGTGACCGGGGCAAATGTCTTGGTGGCGATCTTTGCCGAGCGCGAAAGTCATGCCGCCTACTTCCTGCAGGAGCAGGACATGACGCGCTATGATGCCGTCAATTACATCAGCCACGGCATCGCCAAGCGCGGCGAGATGAGCGAAAGCCGCTCACCGCGCGGTGCCGCAGAGGATGAAGAGGCTGGCGAGCGTCCCGTCAAGGAAGGCTCCGAAGCGCTTGATACCTATTGCGTCAACCTCAATGAGAAGGCGGCTGCCGGCAAGATTGATCCGCTGATTGGCCGTGACGCCGAGATTGACCGGACCATTCAGATCCTGTGCCGCCGCTCCAAGAACAACCCGCTGTTTGTGGGTGATCCCGGTGTCGGCAAGACGGCGATTGCCGAGGGTCTGGCGCGCCGGATCGTCAATGGCGAAGTGCCGGACGTGCTGAAGGATGCGACCATCTTCTCGCTCGACATGGGCGCGCTGCTTGCGGGTACGCGCTATCGCGGGGACTTCGAGGAACGTCTCAAGGCCGTTGTGAAAGAGCTCGAGGAGTATCCGGGCGCTGTCATGTTTATTGACGAGATCCATACGGTCATTGGTGCGGGCGCAACGTCGGGCGGGGCAATGGATGCGTCCAACCTGCTGAAGCCGGCGCTGCAAAACGGCGCGCTGCGCTGCATCGGCTCGACCACCTACAAGGAATATCGCCAGCACTTTGAAAAGGACCGGGCGCTGGTGCGCCGGTTCCAGAAGATTGATGTGGCGGAGCCGTCGGTGCCCGACGCCATCAAGATCCTCAAGGGGCTGAAGCCGTATTTCGAGGACTATCACAAGATCCGCTACACCAATGATGCCATCAAGACGGCGGTGGAGCTTTCAGCGCGCTATATGCACGACCGCAAGCTGCCGGACAAAGCCATTGATGTCATCGACGAAGTCGGCGCGTCGCAGATGCTGCTGCCGGAAAGCCGCCGCAAGAAGACGGTTGGCGTCAAGGAAGTGGAAGCAGTGATTGCGACCATGGCGCGCATTCCGCCCAAGTCGGTCACCAAGACGGATACTGAAAAACTCAAGAGTCTTGATGTTGATCTCAAGCGGGTGGTGTTTGGTCAGGACGAGGCAATCACGGCGCTGTCCGCTGCCATCAAGCTGGCGCGTGCGGGCTTGCGCGAACCTGAAAAGCCGATCGGCTCCTATCTGTTCTCCGGCCCTACGGGTGTCGGCAAAACGGAAGTGGCCAAGCAGCTGGCGTCGATCATGGGCGTGGAACTGCTGCGGTTTGATATGTCCGAATATATGGAGCGGCATACGGTGTCGCGGCTGATCGGTGCGCCTCCCGGCTATGTCGGGTTTGATCAGGGCGGGTTGCTGACAGACGGTATTGATCAGCATCCGCATTGCGTGCTGCTGCTTGATGAAATCGAGAAAGCGCATCCGGACCTCTTCAACATCCTGTTGCAGGTGATGGATCACGGCTCGCTGACGGATCACAACGGCAAGAAGATCGACTTCCGCAATGTGATCCTGATCATGACCACCAATGCCGGGGCGAGCGACATGCAAAAGCCACCCATTGGCTTTGGCCGCACCAAGCGGGAAGGCGAGGACACCGAGGCAATCAAGAAGCTGTTCACGCCGGAATTCCGCAACCGTCTGGACGCGGTTATTCCGTTTGCGGGCCTGTCGGAAGACATCATCGCGCGGGTTGTCGAGAAATTCGTGCTGCAGCTTGAAGTGCAGCTTGCAGACCGCAACGTGACGATCGAGCTCTCCAAACCGGCGACCACGTGGCTGGCGGATCGCGGCTATGACGATCATTTTGGTGCGCGCCCGCTGGGCCGCATCATCCAGGAGCACATCAAGAAGCCGCTGGCGGAAGAACTGCTGTTCGGCAAACTCAAGCGCGGCGGCGTCGTGCATGTGGATGTGAAGGACGACAAGCTGTCGTTCGCCTATGAGGCTGCACCGCCTGCGCCAAGCAAGAAAAAGAAGGCTGCGAAGAAGCCTGTGGAAGCTGCGAAGTAGGCGGCTTCGCTTTGTGAAATAGAAGGGGCACTCCTGCATGGTGTGCCCCTTTTCGTTGGTGTTTACTGTTCGAGGCGTGACCAGCCTTCGCGTTCCATTTTGCGGGACATATCGGTGATGGTTTTGCCGGGCTGGGCTGAAAAGCGGTCGCCATGGGTCAGGCTGTGGATCCTGTCCAGCCGGAACATACGGAAATCTTCCCGCAGCTCACACCACGCGACCACCGTCCAGACGCGCCCCCAATACCACAAGCCCAACGGGCGGATTGTGCGGGAGGTCTTGCTCTCCTTTTCATCCGTATAGGTGATGAGAAGGCGACGCGAGGCGGCAACGGATTTTTCCACCTCGTCAAGAATCCGGCGGTAATCATCATCAATATCAGGTGGTGCAAAGGCGTGTATCTGAATCTGACGGCTTCGGTCGCGATCCGCTGCCGGCAGGACGGCTTCAATTTTGACGAGGGCTTCCTGCGCGGCGTGGGCCATGTCTGCGCCGCCCCATGCCCGCACCAAGCGGGCGTCGGCGACGAGCGCCACCACTTCTTCGCGGGTGAACATCAATGGCGGCAGGTCGAAGCCTTCACGCATCAGATAGCCGATGCCAGCTTCGCCATCTATGGGGACGCCGGAGCCGATCAGGTCTGCGATGTCGCGATAGATGGTGCGCTCGGAGACTTCGAGACGCTCCGACAATTGTCGGGCCGTGGTGAGCCGACCGCCCCTTAGATATTGCACGATCTGGAAGAGGCGGTCGGCCCGGCGCATGGTGTTATCCCGCCAATTCGAAGAGGCCGATGGAGTTGCCATCGGGGTCGGTTGCATAGGCAAAGCGGCCTATGGGGATTGTAATGACGTCGCCGTGGATTTTACCACCGGCGTTGCGGGTGCGGGTCATTGCATCTTCAAGTTTGCCGGGAACGGCGAAGTGGATGGTCGGCCCTTCGCCCGGTGTGGCGGGTTTGCCGGGGTAGATGTGCCCGGCAACGCCTGACCCATCAGCGGTGGGGAACATTGCCACCGGGTTCTCTGCGCTGTTGTCGATCTTGAGGTCGAAGTCAAAGACCGCGTTATAAAACGCGATTGCCTTGTCCATGTCGGTGGCCGGGATCTCCGACCAGACCGTGAAATTCTGAGGTGCGTGTGCCATGCCTGTCTCCATCAAAGGCGTTCCGTGGAAACGCGACACTGGCAGACCCCTCCTGACAGCATGGTGTCAGGAGGGTGCAGTGCTCAAGATTTTTTGAGGCGGAACACCTGCGCCAGATAATCTGACGAGAAATAGATGCTGCCGGCCGGGGTTACGGTGATGCCGTCGGGGAGGTCGACTTCCGATTTAAGCGGTAAATTGCGGCTTCGGATCTGGAAGCAAAATAGATATCGCCATCATCAGAAATTGTTATGCGGACTGGGTTGTCACGCGACGTTGACAGCTTGGATCGCACTTGCGTTGCAAACGGCAGGTTGTCGCCAAGAATATCGACGGTCTGATTATCCAGATCGACAGCCACAATTCTGCGATTTTCATATTCCGGTATTGCGATACGGCCGTCGGCCATTACTGCCATGTCAGTTGGATCTTGGAGCTGATCAAAATAGACAATCGGTTTACCTTCTGGGAATGTGAATACTGGCGGAGTGCCCTCGAAGGCGCCTAGTTGAAGGACATTTCCGTTGTATCCTGAGAGCCCGAGTAAGTTCTTTCCGCTGCTGCCAACTTCCATTGAGTACAGTGGTGACCCCAGAGTAAAAGCCTGTATTTCTTCTTCCATTTGGGAGAGATGAAATGCTTGGAGAAGAAATCCGGAACTTAGAATTGCTATATCCTTCGATGGCATAGCAATTTGGATATCGGTTGTATTTCTGATCTGCCCGAGCCGCACGGCGAGCGTTGATCTGGCCAAATTGCGGACCTCGAACCTGTCCCAGTAGGTCACTGTGACGAGGCCATCTACCTGGGATAGCGCAATAGGTTGGTCACTTCCGTTGGGTGGGGTGACCTGAACATCGTATATATTTGTGTCTTTGATGGCCAAGCGGCTGAGGCCACCGGCATGGGCGACGTATATCGAGCCGCTTGGCGAGTCCTTCACGAATTGAATGTCTGAGATCATCGAAAAAGATGATGATGCGATCTCCCGGCATTTTCCATTCCTGTCCACTTTAAAAAGGCGGTTTGGTTTGTGCTGCCGGAAATAGAAGCCGTCATCATCAGCAGCTATCAGTCCATCAATTTCTGAGTGCGGGAGATACTCCCCATTCGGATCAAGTTGTAGTGCCGTTTCGGATACTCCGGTAGCAAGGTCGATCGACTGAATTAATGTGCTTCCTGCTGCATGGAAGTAAACGGTCGATTGGGTTCCATCCACCACATTGCCGCTAAGAGGCGATCTAGGCGCAGGTCCGGGAAGAAGCTCGAAAGAGCCGTTCGCGAGAGATATTTTGCCTAGGCCATTGCGCGTACGCACGAAAAGAAACTCTTCCGTTGAGTAACTTAGGAAGTCAAAAACGTATGGAACTCCGGAGAGGGCAGTGTGATTTTCTGGCGCATTTACATCAATCTCGACAACGCCTCTTTCAGGCAATGAGAGCGAGGCAAATAGGCGGTTGTCTTTGGAAAAGGTAATGTCGGAAGCAAATGGGAAAGCGACTTTCAAAAATTCATAATTACACCCTGGCTGGACTAGTAGAATCTCTCCAAACGTTCCGCTGGCTTCGGGGTAAAAGATCACATGTTGGTCTTCTGGCCCGATGGCAACTGTTGCCCACCTGCCGGTGTATTGCGCCGGTAACTCACATTGATCATCTCGAAGTTGATCCGTATCCGGAGAGATGGCCCGGTTTCTTCTGACTGCTTCACCAGATTTTTTGATATCAACTGTCCAAACCGGCGTCCCTGATGACAGGTCACTTGCAGGTTCAATAACTGTTTCTAGTGTGTAAGTTTGCGCTTGAACCGGCTGTATTGAGGTGATGATGGCTGCTAGACAAAGCAAATATCCTGCTTGATTGAGCATGGCTACTTTGCTTTCGCTGGCCCGTTTGCGCTAAGGCGGAACACCTGCGCCAGATAGTCTGACGAGAAATAGATGCTGCCATCAGGCGTGGCGGTGATGCCGGTGGGCAGGAAGACTTCCGGGCCTTCGGCGGGCACGATGCCGAAGGGGAGGTCGGAGGCGATGACGGTTTTTTCGCCGGTTGCGGGATCAGCTATGGTGATGCGATGGGCGGCAACTTCGGCCACGGCGATTTTGCCGTCGGCGAGGAAGGCGAAGCCTTCGGGGTTTTCGAGGCCGTCGATGACCACTTCAACGCCGCCACTGTCTGTCAGGCGTGAGATGCGTCCGCCTTTGGTTTCCGAAAAATAGACCGCGTTGTCGGGGCCGGTGAGCATCATTGCGGGGCCCTCAAGGCCGTCTGCAATGTCGGTGCGGGTTTCCCAGTCGTCGGGGCCGACACGGACGATGGCGCCACGGGCATATTCGCTGACGAGCACGGCACCGTCTTCAAGCGGCAGGGTTTCAGTCGGCGTGGTGAAGCCGTGATGGATGCCGAGTGACTTGCCGGTGGGGGCGTCAAAGAGCTGAATGGCGCCAGCGGTGAGGCCTGCGACGCCGATGCGGCCATGGGCAGCGGCGGCGCTGAGGGGGTAGTCCATTTCCTGTGCAAAGACGCGGGCGATTTCGCCGACTTCGCCGGTTTCAACGTCAATGGTGCGGAACGAAAACACGTCGGCCACATAAATGGTTTTGCCGTCTTCGCTCAGGGCGAGATCGCCTGCAACGGAAAGCGGGCCGGAGGTGAGGGCCTTGCTCTCACCGGTGTCGACATTCACCTCGATGATGGCGTTGTCGGCCATGTTGGAGATGTAGAGCGTGTCGTCGGGGGCGAAGGCGAGATTGTCGATTGCCGGTTTGACTTGTGCGACCACGGTTTTTTTGCCGGAGGCGACTTCGACACGGATGACCTCGCCGGCCTGGGTGTCCACGACGAAAAGCTCATCCTTGGAATTGAAGTTGACGGCGGCGGGGGTCTGGAATCCTTCGGCGACAACTTCAAGCGTGCCTGCATCCACATTGACGCGGGCGATCTGCTTCTTGAACCACAGAGGCCCGTAGAGCTGGCCGTCGGGGCCAAAGTCGAAGCCGTTGAGGCCGCCCATGTCCTTCATGATGAGGCGCGGATCAGTCTTGCCGGTCGGGTCGAGTTCCCACAGGGCGTCTCCCGCAAAGACCTGGGTCATGAACAGGCGGCCGTCATCTGTCCAGGCAATTGAGTTGGTACCGGGCAGGCCTTCGGCGAGGGTGAGCAATTCACCATCAGGCGTGCGGGCGAAAACCTTGCCCTGCATGAAGGCCGTCCAGGCAAGCGTGCCGTCGGGACCTTGTTCCACGTCGTCGGCCATGCCGTCGGGGGCTGCTTCGGCGATGGTGACTTCGCCGGTCTCGCGGTTGATTTCATAAAGCGTGGCACCGACGACGGAGCCTGCAAGCAACCGGCCTTCAGGTGTCACGGTAAGGCCGTGGACGCCGTGGAAGGGAGAGGGGCCGGTGACGGGCTCGAGCGTGTAGCCGTCAGCTATGTCGGGCATCGCGATGGCTGGTGCGGCCGCGATGGCCACACCTGACAAAAGCATGGCGGCAGACAGAAGTGTGCGTGACAGACGCATGGTTATTCTCCCCCGGTTGATCTTCTTTTGTTGGGGAGAGTTTAGCCCAAATGCGTGCGGATGCGAGTGGCGTGTTCTGCCAGCACGTCCTGGTCGGCCATGGTGCGGGCGTGCAGGTTCATTTCAACACCTTCCCAGCGTGGAATGATGTGGAAATGAATGTGGAACACGGTCTGGCCTGCCGGGGCACCTGAGAACTGGGCGCAAACGACGCCGTGGGGGTCAAATGCGGTGCGCACGGCGTGGGCAACTTTCTGGGTGGTGCGGATCAGAGCTGCCGCCCCGTCCTCGCTCAAATCAAACAGGGTGACGGCGGGCTCGCGCGGAATGACCAGCGTGTGGCCCTCGGCCATCGGCATGATGTCCATGAAGGCGAAGGTCTTGTCGTCCTCATAGACCTTGTGGGCGGGCATCTCGCCACGCAGGATTTTGGCGAAGATGTTGTCGGTTTTGTAATCGGGGATCTTCATGAGGGCGTTTCCTGGTCTTTTTTGAATGGTGCGTGTTCGCGCAGCATGTCGGCGTCGGCACTGACATGCTGGCGTTCGGATTCCAGATAGTTTGCCACCGCGTCCCGGAAGCTTTCATTGGGGATGTAGTGGGCTGAATAGGTCAGGGTGGGCACGTAGCCACGGGCCAGCTTATGGGCCCCCTGTGCACCTGCCTCAACGCGGGGAATGCCGCGGGAGAGGGCAAATTCTATGGCCTGATAATAGCAGACTTCGAAATGCAGGAAGTCGTGATGCTCCGTACACCCCCAATAACGGCCATAAAGTGTTTCCGAGCCGATAAAGTTCAGTGCGCCTGCGATGTAGCGGCCATGCCGCTTGGCCATGATGAGGAGAATGTCATCGGGCAGGGTTTCGCCGGCCAGCGAAAAGAAAGTGCGCGTCAGATAGGGTTGACCCCATTTGCGGTGGCCGGTGTCCATGTAGAAGGTGAAGAACGCATCCCAATGGTCTTCGGTGATGTTGCTGCCTGTGACCCACTCAATTTCAATATCGTTTTCAAGCGCGCGGGCGCGTTCCTTTTTCAGGTTCTTGCGTTTGCGCGAGGACAGGGCATCCAGGAACCCGTCGAAATTTCCGTAGCCCTCATCCTGCCAGTGAAACTGCTGGTCGGTGCGTTGCAGGAAACCAAGTTCGCCCAGATGTTGCCACTGGTCTTTCGGCAGGAAGGTGAGATGGCAAGAGGACAGCTCGAGCCGGTTGGTGAGTTCGACGAGGGCGGCGGCAAGTTGTTCTTCGGTCTGCGCGGCGTCGGGGCCTGCGCGGGCGAGCAGACGCCTGCCGGTTGCGGGCGTGAAAGGGACGGAGATCTGAAGTTTTGGGTAGTAGCGGCCGCCGGCGCGCTCCCAAGCGTCGGCCCAGCCGTAGTCGAACACGTATTCGCCCGATGAATGCCCCTTGATATAGCAGGGCGCGCAGCCGGCAATGTTGCCCATCGGGTCTTCGACCAGCAAGTGATAGGGCTGCCAGCCGGTGTCGGCGGAGGCGGAGCCTGAATCTTCAAGCGCTTTGAGGAAGGCATGGGTGAGGAAGGGGTTGTACGGCACGTTGCCGCCGGGATTGGCGCAGGCGTCCCATTGGGCGGCGTCGATCTCGCCCATGCTGCCGGCTGTCCGTGCGATGATTTTTTCGGCGTCGCCCATGATACCCAGTCTAACTGTGGTGATGCGTGAATTGAAGCCGGGCCCGCAGCCTAGGGGCGAAACGTCTCAAAAATAATCTGGTCGGCGTATTTTGCGGCGGTGTCGCGATGCGCCTGTGTGCGGACGGTCCATGTGAGGACCGGCAGGCCAAGCGTGCGGCGCAGGGCGACAGACCATTGCGGTAGAGCGTTGATGTCAAAGCCAATGAAATGCGGGCGGCTGATATGGTTCATCAACAGGTGACGCAGGGCGAAGCGCTGCATGGCGGGCATGGATTGCGCATTCTGGTCTGCATAGGCGTAGGACAGCTGGCCGCGGGTGATGCCCGGCGCGTTGGCGGCAAACCAGCCCATGCTACGCGGGTTGAACGACATGATGGCGACCGGGCCTTTGTAATTGGCCAACAGCTCGGCGGTGCGTTTTTCCAGCGGGCCTTCGTGGCCGCCCCTGATCTTGAGTTCGATGACGGGTGTGACCTTGCCGTCCACCTGTTCAAGAAATTCGCCCAGCGTCTGCATATGGTCGGTGCTGGCCTTGAAGGGGATTTTTTTGAGCTCGGCGGCGGTATGGGCGAAGACTTTGCCGGTCGCTTCGGTCAGCCGGTCGAGGGTGGCGTCATGGAACACCATGGCTTCGCTATCGCCTGAGAGTTGCAGGTCGCATTCGATGCCATATTTGCCATCGATTGCGGCCTGAAAAGCGGACGGCAGGTTTTCGACGACGCCATCTGATTGGCCGTGCAGGCCGCGATGGGCGACGGGGCGGGCGGTCAGCCAGTCAAGCGATGCCATATCAGTTGATCTCGAAGACGGCATCGATTTCGACTGTTACATTGAAGGGCAGGTTGGCGGCACCAAGTGCAAAGCGGGCGTGCTTGCCGGCGTCGCCGAAGACCTCAACCATCAAATCCGAACAGCCGTTGATGACGGCGGGGTGCTGGTCAAAGTCCGGCGTGCCGTTGACGAAGCCACCGAGCTTCACGCAGCGGGTCACGCGGTCGAGATTTCCGCCGCAGGCCTGCCGCAGGGCTGCGAGAATATTGATGCCGCACAGGCGGGCTGCCTTGACAGCATCCTCCTGGCTGATTTCATCACCTACCTTGCCGCGATAGGGCAGGCCGGTTGCATCCACCGGCACCTGGCCTGAAATGAACACCAGATTGCCTGTGATCACATAGGGCACATAATTGGCGGCGGGGGCTGCGGGGTCAGCGAGACTGATTCCAAGTTCGTCCA
>CAZEHX010000018.1:0-817 GCA_964511745.1 uncultured Parvibaculaceae bacterium | reverse complement strand
CGTCCAGGCGTTTGTCAACCGTTCCGGCCATTTGTCCGCGCTCCGCTTGATGTGTACTCATTGGGGGAAGCTATTGTTGTTTTACTTTTTCGCATGCCTTTGCCGATGGCGAAAGGCCATGCCCTCATTTCAGGTGCCATGACAGACCCTTTTGCCGATAGCCCCGTTGCCCATGGGATGTTCATGCCTGCCGAGTGGGAGCCGCATGCGCGTTGCTGGATGCAGTGGCCGCGCAGGGGAGATCTGTGGGGGCCATATATGCCGCAGGCGATTGTAGCCTATGCGCAGGTGGCCCGCGCGATTGCACCCTATGAGCCGGTGACGATGATTGCGCATCCAGACGACGCCGCTGAGGCGCGGCTGGCCTGTGGGGCGGGCGTTGATGTGGTGCCGCTTGAGATTGATGATTCATGGGCGCGCGATACCGGGCCTATCTTCGTCAAGGACCCGGCGCGCGGTGTGGCGGGCATCCACTGGCAGTTCAATGGCTGGGGCAATAAATATCAGCATGTGGCGCATGACGCCAAAGTTGGCGGACAGGTGCTGAAGCGGCTGGGGATGAAGTCCTATGACGCGCCCATCGTGCTTGAGGGCGGGAGCTTCAGCGTCGATGGCTACGGGACTTTGCTGACGACGGAGCAGTGTCTGCTCAATGCCAATCGCAACCCGGAACTGCATCCGCGCGAAATTGCCGAGATGCTGGCGATGTATCTGGGGGTGCGGCGTGTCTTGTGGTTGGGGGATGGGCTGGAGGGCGACGAGACCGACGGGCATGTGGACATGATCGCGTGCTTTGCGGGGCGTGGCCGTGTGTTGC
>CAZEHX010000017.1:0-54784 GCA_964511745.1 uncultured Parvibaculaceae bacterium | reverse complement strand
CATCGGCAAACTGCGTGCAGCACATATGGCTCCCAGTACATCGGGCGATGCGATGCTCGAAATGGGCGGCAAGCTGGAAGACGAACTCTCCGGCGTCATGCAGATGTTGGAATCCGCATCCAAAGACACAGGCGCTTACGGCGCATCATTGAATGATGTGAGCGCTGCACTCTCGACGGAACGGTCGCCCACTGAAATGCGTGCGCTTATGGAAACGCTGGTGACGGCGACCAAAACCATGGAGAGCCGAAGCCAGCAGCTTGAGCAGCGCCTGAATGACAGTAAAGCGGAAGTCACACAGCTACGCTCCAACATGGAAGAGATCCGCACTGAATCCATGACGGACCAGCTCACCGGGCTGGCAAACCGCCGCAAGTTTGATGACACGGTCACAACATGCATGCAGTCCGCGGACGCCAACGGCATCCCCTTCACTTTAGTGCTTGGTGATATCGACCACTTCAAGAAGTTCAATGACTCCTACGGCCACCAGACCGGTGACCAGGTGTTGAAGCTGGTCGCGCAATGCATGCGCCACCATATTTCCAAGCCCCTGACCCCGGCACGATATGGTGGTGAGGAGTTCGCGCTCATTTTGCCGAATGTCGAACTGACCCATGGGGTAACCCTTGCGGACGAAGTCCGGCGGACTATCGAGAGCAAGGAATTGGTCAAAAAATCAACCGGTGAGAATCTCGGCGCTGTGACGATGTCGTTTGGCGCAGCCCTGTATGAGCCCGGCGAAAGCATCGGTGATCTCATCAAGCGCGCCGATGCGTGCCTTTATGCGGCGAAGCATGCCGGCCGCAACCAGGTGAAATGGGAAGTCGACGGCGACGTGACCGCGATCGTCAGCTAGACACCACCCGTCTATTTACATCTCCGTCAGCCAAGCGCGCCCCTACGTCAAAACGGGGCGGCTGCCGCCTTGCGCCGATTGATGCAGCATTTGCACTCACGTCCCCTTTGACGGCGGGCGCACGGCCTTTATTGTCGCCCAAAATCAACCAATGCGGGGCGACTTAACATGGACATGATTACGCTGGACCGGCAGGACAACGGCGTTGCCATCATCACTCTCAACCGACCGGACGTGCTGAACAGCATGAATCCCGAACTCCTCATGGAAGTGCGGGCCGCATTGCGGATTTCGCGCGATGACGAGAATGTGGGTGCCGTGCTCATCACAGGCGCCGGCCGTGGCTTTTGCGCAGGCGCTGATCTTGCAACAGGGTTCAATGCGCCGGAGGCCTCCACCATTGGTGATGGCGTGGCGCATGGCATGGAAGTCGGCTTCAATCCGATGATCCGCGAGATTGCTGAATTTCCCAAGCCTGTGGTCTGCGCGGTGAATGGCATTGCTGCCGGGGGCGGTGTCGGGCTGGCGCTGGCAGGCGACGTGGTTTTTGCTGCTAAATCGGCAAGCTTCGTTCAGGTGTTCGGACCGAAGCTGGCTTTGGTGCCTGATTGTGGCGTTACCTACTTCATGCCGCGGCTGATCGGCCAGGCACGCACCCGTGCGCTTGCCATGAGCGGCGACAAGCTTTCAGCCGAGCAGGCCGCCGACTGGGGCCTCATCTGGGCCTGTGTCGATGACGATAAGCTGATGGATGAAGCGATGGCATACGCTGCCAAGCTCGCGGCCGGGCCGACGGAAGCTTTTGGCGACATCAAGAAGGTGTTGGATGCGAGCTATGACAATGATCTGACGGCGCAGCTTGATCTTGAAAAAGAAACACAGCGCCGGCGTGGCAACCACCCCAACTTCGCCGAGGGGGTCAAGGCCTTCATGCAGAAGCGCGCTCCGAAATTCATACGCTAATCAACCAAACAATAATCCCAAGGGAGAGACGTCATGGAATTCAACAAGGTTCGGATTGAAATGGACGGCACGGTTGCCGTGCTGAAGCTTAATGACCCCGCCGCGCTCAATGCTGTGTCGCCGGATATGCTTGAGGGGCTCGCCGACGCGATGGACTGGATTGATAATCCGGCCAACGGTGTGCGCTGCGTCGTGATGACGGGCGAAGGCCGCGGCTTTTGTGCCGGTGCCAATCTGGCCGGTGGGCGACCGGGAGAGAACAAATCCAATGCTCTGCCCGATGCCGGTGCGGCGCTGGAACAAAAATACCATCCGATCCTGCGCAAGATGCGCAAGTTGAAGATGCCGTTCATCACAGCGGTCAATGGTCCGGCAGCGGGCGTCGGCATGAGCTTTGCGCTGATGGGCGACATGGTGCTGGCTGCCAAGTCATCGTTCTTCCTACAAGCGTTCCGCCGCATCGGCCTGGTGCCGGACGGCGGCTCGACATGGTTGCTGCCACGCCTCATCGGCATTGCGCGCGCCAAGGAGCTGTCGCTGCTGGGTGAAAAGCTTCCGGCAGAGACAGCCCTCAGTTGGGGTCTCATCAACCGCGTCTATGAAGACGATGTTCTTATTGGTGAGGCCATGAAACTGGCGCATGAGCTGGCCGCCGGGCCGACCCGCACGCTGGGCCTGATCCGCGAAGCCTATGCGGACAGCTTCGACAACACATATGAAGAGCAGCTCGACAAAGAACGCTGGCTGCAGCGCGAAGCGGGCCGTACCGACGATTTCAAGGAAGGCGTCAAAGCGTTTCTTGAAAAGCGCACAGCGCAGTTCAAAGGCGAATAGCCATCCATCCGCACCCGCTGCCTGTGCTGATGTCAGGCGGCGGGTGTCGGATTTAGTATCCGATGCATGTCGAGGCTTGGCGGCTCAAGCCCCGCATCCGACAACATGTGATGCACCTGCCCGCGATGATGGGTCTGGTGGTTGAACATGTGGGTGACCAGCTGATTCAGCGGATCAACGAAACGTATACCCGCTGAATTGATGCTGGTGAGATCCGTGTCCAGCGCCTCCTGCGTGAGATCTGCCGCATAAGCGTTGATGCGTGCATCTTCAGCCAGGCGGGCCGCGCGCAGATCAGCAAAATCCTCATACAAAATGGCATCAAGGCCGCCCGATGGTGCGGTCGAGCCTTCAAACCGCGCCATCCACACCCGATCCCCAACCATGATGTGGTTGAGGGTGCCGTGGATCGACCCGAAGAATGCCCGCCGGTCGGTGCGGCGGTCTGCGTCGCTGAGCTGGGCTGCGACCTCATAGACGCGCTCATTGGCAATACGGTTGTAGCGGGCCATCATCTGGCAATGCGCGGGCGTGCTCATTGGGCGTCTCCCCTATTTGGCTTTGCGCTTTGACTTTGGTTTGGCAGCGTCCGCACGCATGGCGACGCTTACGGCATCGCGTGCCCAGACCACAAATTCGTCGGGCTCGTCAAACAGCCGCTCGGGCACCTGCCAATAAGACATCACCCCGTGCTTGCCGACTTTGGTGTCATAGCTGAATGGCTGCATGCCTTCGGCTTCGAAGGCGGGACGGTTTTCGTCATCCACCTTGAGATACAGAATTTCATTGGCGATGAGACCGAACATCAGCCCATCAGCGAACAACCCCGCGCCGCCAAACATGCGGCGCGATGCGACGGGCCCCAGCGGTGCCAGCATCTCAATCAGGAAATCTGTGTATTCAGAGGATACGGCCATGGCCGCGAGCTTGCCGCAGGATCAGTGCTGCGTCGAGTTTTCCTGCACCGGCGCTTTGGCCGCGGTCAGGGTGACGCTCTCGCCGCAACCGCAGGCGTCGGTCTGGTTTGGATTGTTGAACACGAAGCCGGAGCGCATCTTGGTTTCTTCGTAATCCATCTCCATGCCGAGCAGGAACAGGATTGATTTGGCGTCGATCAGGATGGTGACACCCTTGTCCGTCACCACTTCGTCCAGCGGCGCGGTCTCGGTGGCGTAGTCCAGCTTGTAGGCCATGCCGGCACAACCGGCATTCTCAAGGCCAAGGCGCACGCCCACAATCGGCTCATCGGATTTGGCGATAATCGCCTTGATCCGCTCAGCCGCCTTGTCCGTCAGCGTAATGACTTGTCCTGCCATATCCCTACTCTCTTCGCTTCAGCCTAATATGTGCTTACGACGTGCTTACACTTCAAGCCGTCGCTAGAACATGTTGAGCGCTACTTTTGCTTCATCCGACATGCGCTCTGGCGTCCAGGGCGGGTCAAAAACGAGGTTTACCTTAACGTCGCCGACGCCGTCCACGGAACTGATGGCGTCCGACACCCATTGCGGCATTTCACCGGCCACCGGGCAGCCGGGCGCAGTCAGGGTCATATCGACCTCAATGTCGCGGTCATCGGACACGTCGATTTTATAGATCAGCCCGAGCTCATAGATATCCACCGGAATTTCCGGATCGTAGACGGTCTTGATGGCGCCGATCAGATCATCGGTCAGGGCATCAAGTTCTTCTTGCGGCAAGGCCGAGGTGGAAGCCACAACGTCCGGCGCACCGGGGCCGCCGGAGGCATCCGCATCTACCGAGTTCAAAACTGTTTCATCCATGGCGCAGGTCCATCAAGTCAAAAAGGTGCGCGCTTTTTCAAGCGCTGCAACAAAGGCGTCCACATCGGCGCGGGTATTATACATGGCGAAGGAGGCGCGCGCTGTACCGGTTACGCCCAGATGCGCCATCAGCGGTTCGGCACAATGCTGCCCGGCGCGAATGGCAACGCCCGAGCGGTCAATAATCGTCGCCAGATCATGTGGGTGCGCACCTTCCATTGTGAAAGATATGATCGCACCCTTGCCCGGCATGGTGCCGTGAATGGTAATCCAGTTGAAGTCCCGCAGGCGCTGCGTCGCATACTCAAGCAGGCTTGCCTCATGAGCGCGGGCAGCGCTGCGGCCCACCGTATTCACATAGTCGATTGCGGCACCCAGGCCGATGGCTTGTGCGATGGGCGGGGTGCCTGCCTCAAACTTGTGGGGCGCATCCCCATAGGTGATGGCGTCCATGGTCACTTCGCGGATCATTTCACCGCCGCCCTGATAGGGCCGCATCGCCGCCAGCAGATCGGCCTTGCCATAGAGCGCGCCGATGCCGGTGGGGCCATAGAGCTTGTGGCCGGTCATCACGTAAAAGTCGCACCCCAGCGCCTGCACATCCACATCAAGATGCACCGCGCCCTGGCACCCATCGATGAGCACAGCGGCACCTGCATCGTGGGCAAGGCCGATGATGGCCCTGGCGTCGGTCACTGAGCCCAACACGTTGGACATGTGGGTCATGGCAACGAATTTTGTCTTGGGTCCCAGCGCTGCTTTGTAGGCGTCCATATCCAGCGAGCCGTCGTCGCGCACGGGAATCCATTTAAGGACTGCCCCCTGCCGTTCGCGCAGGAAATGCCACGGCACAATGTTGGAGTGATGCTCCATTACGGAGAGGATGATTTCGTCACCCGGCTGGATGAACGGCGCAAGATAGGCCTGTGCCACAAGGTTCATGGCCTCGGTGCCGCCCTTGGTGAAGATGATGTCTTCAGCATTCGGCGCGTTGAGGAAGGCTTGCACTTTTACGCGCGCATCTTCGAATGCCTGGGTCGAGGCATTGGCAAGATAATGCAGGCCGCGATGCACGTTGGCGTAGTCTTCTGCATATGCCTTGCGGATCGCATCAAGCACCTGCACGGGCTTTTGTGCTGACGCGGCGTTATCCAGATAGACCAGCGGTTTGCCATAGATTTCCCGCGACAGAATTGGGAAGTCAGCGCGCACGCGCTCGGCGTCGAATGCTGCAGTGTCGGTAGGTGTCGGGGCGATCATTGTTTCACTCATGCATTCACCTCCCGGGCTGTATCTTCCGGCGCGCCAAGGCGCTGGGCGAGCAGCAGCTTGAACGCGGCACCAATCTCGCCCGCATCAAACCCATCCACCACATCATCAAGGAAACCTGCCACCAGCAAGGCGCGGGCGGTCTTTTCGTCAATGCCGCGGCTCATGAGATAAAAAATGGCCGACTGGTCCGGCTCGCCGATGGCCGAGCCGTGTGCGCAGATCACATCATCCGCGTAGATTTCCAGCATCGGCTTTGAATCCATCTCCGCCTTGCGCGACATCAACAGCGCGCGTGCCTGCATCTGGGCGTCAATCTTCTGGGCATGTTCGCGCACCAGAATGGACCCCTGAAACACGCCGCGTGACTGGTCGTCCAGCACATAGCGATAGGTTTCCTCACTGCTGCAATTGGGCACTGCGTGATCCACAAATAGCGTGTTGTCCATCACCGCCTTACCATGCAGCAGGGACAAACCGTTGACATCTGCATGCGCGTTCTCGCCGGCGAAATGGACGTGCTCACTCGTGCGCGCGCGGCCTGCACCAACGGCGAGGCTCAGCATCTCATAGCGCGCATTGGCTTCGAGCCGCACGGCGTTCTGGCTGATCCGCACAGCGTCCAGCGCATCCGCGTAGAGCACCGCATGGTGAAGTTTTGCATTGGCGCCGACGCTGATGCTGACGGCATTGGTGGCAAACAGCGGCGAGGTGACAGAGTCACCGCGCGATTGCAGCACGGTCAGCTCGGCACCCTCGTCCAGCACCACGGCACTTTGGGTATGATAATGCGCAGCTGCGTCACCGGTTGAGTACCAGACGAGCTCAAGCGGCTTTTCCACTTTGGTGCCTGCGGCCACATGAACCGCTGCACCATCCGCCGCATATGCGCTGTTGAGCGCACTGACCGCATCATCTTCACGCTCAACTGCTGCTGCCGTATCCAGCCAGCCAACACCTGTCGATACAGCCAGCGCATAGCTCATCACTTCGAGGCCCTTGGGCAGCGCGTCCAATGATGATTGGGCAGCGCTAAAGTGACCATTGATGAAGACGGCCACATGCCGATCAACATCCTTGAACAAGCTGGCAGCCGGATCGCTGAAGGCAAGATCGCCGCTGTCTGCAGCGGCAAGCTTCAGCGGGCCGGACTTGGCCAGCATCTGCCGCAGGTCGAAATAGCGATACGCCTCAACGCGGCGATGCGGCAGGCCGTCCGTCTCAAATGCCTTGAGGGCGGACAGGCGCGCGTCGCCAGCGCCTGGCAATGATGCCTGCACGTCCGCATGACCGGCGACAAAGCCAGTTTCAATATCCAGGGGCTGGAGAACGGGTCTGGGCATATCTATGCAGCGTCGCTTTCGATGTCGGCATAGCCGGATTCTTCAACTTCGAGCGCCAACTCCTTGGGGCCGGATTTCACGATGCGACCACCAGCCAGAATGTGCACATAGTCGGGCACGATGTAATCCAGCAGGCGCTGATAATGGGTGATGACCAGCATCGAGCGCTCGGGTGTGCGCAGGGCGTTGACGCCTTCAGCAACCACACGCAAGGCGTCCACATCAAGGCCTGAATCCGTCTCATCCAGAATGGCGAGCGAAGGTTCGAGCAGCGCCATCTGCAATGTTTCGGCGCGCTTCTTTTCGCCACCTGAGAAACCGACATTCAGCGGCCGCTTGAGCATGTCGTCATTGATGTTGAGGCTTTTGGCCTTTTCGCGCACCAGACGTAAGAAGCGCACGGCATCCAGTTCTTCCTCACCGCGCGCGACACGCACAGCGTTAAGCGCCGTCTTTAGGAACGTCATGGTCGTGACGCCGGGCACTTCGGTCGGATATTGGAAAGCAAGGAAAACACCTGCGGCAGCGCGCTCATTCGGCGCAAGCGCTGCAAGGTCTTTGCCCTTGTAGATGATCGATCCTTTGGTGACATCATAGCCGGGACGGCCCGCCAGCACATAGGAGAGCGTGGACTTGCCTGAGCCGTTGGGGCCCATCACCGCGTGGACTTCGCCGGGATTGAGCGTGAGGTTGATCCCCTTGAGGATTTCCTTGCCGCCGACTTCCACATGCAGATCTTTGATTTCAAGCAATGCACTCATAGTTCTTCAACTCTCAATAAACCGTTGTCCTGATGGATCAGCCGACGCTGCCTTCAAGGGAAATTCCGACAAGTTTTTGTGCCTCTACCGCAAATTCCATCGGCAGCTGCTGCAACACCTCACGGCAGAAGCCGTTGACCAGCAGGGCCACCGCTTCTTCTTCGGGCAGGCCGCGTGCCTGACAATAGAAGAGTTGATCCTCGGACAATTTCGAGGTGGTGGCCTCATGCTCCAAAACTGCGGACGGGTTGCGGCTTTCAATGTACGGCACCGTATGGGCCGAACATCTGTCGCCAATCAGCAGACTGTCGCACTGGGTGAAATTGCGGGCGTTCTCCGCGGACGGATACACATTCACCAGACCGCGATAGGTATTGGAGGATTTGCCCGCCGAAATGCCCTTGGAAATGATGCGGCTGCGGGTGTTCTTGCCCAGATGGATCATCTTGGTGCCTGAATCGACCTGCTGCGCACCATTGGAAATGGCAATCGAGTAAAACTCGCCGGACGAGTTATCGCCGCGCAAAATGCAACTGGGGTATTTCCAGGTGACCGCAGAGCCGGTTTCAACCTGGGTCCACGAAATCTTGGAATTGTCGCCACGGCAGTCGCCGCGCTTGGTGACGAAATTGAAGATGCCACCCTTCCCGTCCTCGTCGCCGGGATACCAGTTCTGCACCGTCGAATATTTGATCTCCGCATCGTGATGCGTGATCAGTTCCACAACAGCGGCATGCAGCTGGTGCTCATCGCGCATGGGCGCGGTGCAGCCTTCCAGATAGCTCACATAAGCCCCTTCGTCCGCAATGATAAGCGTGCGTTCGAACTGGCCGGTGTCGCGCTCATTGATGCGGAAATAGGTGGACAGCTCCATCGGGCAGCGCACGCCCTTGGGGATGTAGACGAATGACCCGTCGGAGAACACCGCCGCATTGAGCGCCGCAAAATAATTGTCCGTTACCGGAACAACGCTGCTGAGATATTCCTTCACCAGTTCAGGGTGCGAATGTACAGCCTCTGAAATCGGGCAGAAGATGACGCCGGCTTCCGACAGTTTTTCCTTGAACGTGGTCACCACGGACACGCTGTCAAAGACGGCGTCCACAGCAACACCTGCCAGCATTTTCTGCTCACTCAGGGGGATGCCCAGCTTCTCATAGGTGCGCAGCAGCTCCGGATCGACTTCGTCCAGGCTTTTGGGGCCGTCGCCCTGACTCTTGGGCGCGGAATAATAGTAGTAATCCTGATAGTCGATCTTGGGGTAGTTGACCTTCGCCCAATCCGGTTCGTCCATTTCCAGCCAGCGGCGGTACGCCTCAAGACGGTATTCGAGCATCCACTCCGGCTCGCCCTTTTTGGCCGAGATAAAGCGCACGGTGTCTTCGCTCAGGCCCTTGGGGGCCTTCTCGCTTTCAACATCCGTATAGAAACCATATTTGTACTTGTCGCCCTGGCCGAGGCCTTCGACGTCCCGTACTGTTTCTTGAACCGCTGCCATGCGCTTAAACCCTACTCACCTGCCGCGCGGAGATCACCGCGCGTGGATGTCATGCGCACCAGCGCGCCTTCGAGGCCGGTGCAAAATCTGTCGATGTCGTCAGCCGTGGTATCCCAGCCAAGACTGACGCGGATAGCGCCTTTTGCCAGGTCCGGCGCAACACCCATTGCCTGCAACACATGGCTCGGCGCCACCTTGCCGGAGGAACATGCAGAGCCGGAACTGACGCATATGCCTGCAAGATCAAGTGCCATCAGCAGCGTCTCCGCAGCCAACCCATCAAATGCAATACAGCTGGTGTTTGGCAACCGCTCTGCCGCAGGGCAGATCACCGCACCTGAATGGCCTGTCGCGGCTGCAATTGCCAATGCGCGGGCTTCGAGGTCATTGCGCATTTCCGCCAGCGCCACATAGGCGGCGATATTCGCAGCAGCAACCCGGGCCGCAGCGCCGAACCCTGCAATTCCAATTACATTCTCCGTGCCGGCGCGCCTGCGCAATTCCTGACCGCCACCGCGCAGCACCGGCTCAAGGGTCGCCTTACCCCGGGCAATCAACGCGCCGGTCCCTTGCGGTCCGCCAATCTTGTGGGCTGAGAGGGCGATTGTGTGCGCATCCAACAGCGGTGCGAGCGAGCGTTTTCCGGCGTGTTGTACTGCATCCACATGTACACGGCCGCCAGCCTGTTTCACCATCGCCACAACATCAGCCACCGGCTGGATGACACCCGTCTCATTATTTGAGGCCATCACGCAAACCAGCGCCGGGCGCGTATCTTCGACCAGATTGCTGGACAATGCGGCCAGATCGACAGCGGCCAGATCGACACGCCCATCGGCGTCGACGCCGATAATCGATACATCCGCACCGCTTGCCTGGGCCGCCTCGAGCACGCTTGCATGCTCCGTTGCCGCCACCACCAGCCGCGCAACGCTTTTTGAGGCGAGCGTTCCCATGATGGCGAGGCTGTTGGCCTCGGTGCCGCCGGATGTAAACACCACTTCGTCGGGTAAAGCACCTGCCAGCGTGGCCACGTCGGCGCGCGCGTCTTCCAGTATGCGCCGCGCAATGCGCCCTGCTCTGTGCACAGAGGACGGGTTGCCGCCCACAGCCATTGCATCCATGGCAGCGACCATTGCCGCACGCGCCTCCGCGCGCAGTGGCGCTGTCGCGTTATAATCAAGATATGTGGTTGCGGCAGGCACGTGCGCACAATCCTTCAGGTTCGGGTTGGTCGGCAAAGTGACGTGTCGGGGCGGATTTACTCGCCAGCCATCGCAGGCTCGGCGATCTGCCCGGCATTGGCGGCATCTGGCTGTCCAGCTTCCCCGCCAAATACGCCACTGCGGCCAAGCACACGGCGATGGATCACATCACCCAGCGACACGTCGCTCAAAAACAGGTGTATCTGGCGGCTCAACTCGTCCCATAGATCATGGGTGATGCACCGCGAGCCATTGCCAAGGCAGCCTTCTGCGCGACCGGTCGTGCAGCGTGTGGCCTTGATGGGCTCATCGACTGACA
Source organism: uncultured Parvibaculaceae bacterium (assembly GCA_964511745.1). Lineage (GTDB taxonomy): Bacteria > Pseudomonadota > Alphaproteobacteria > CGMCC-115125 > CGMCC-115125 > Pyruvatibacter. The sequence continues at coordinate 43,949 of CAZEHX010000017.1, read as the reverse complement.
GAATGATATCAGCGACCTGGATATTGTCCGGGTCGCGGGCCAGATGATAGCCGCCGCCGGGTCCGCGCACGCTCTTCACAATGCCCGCCTTGCGCAGCTTGGCAAAAAGCTGCTCGAGATAAGACAGGGATATTTCCTGGCGTCCGGCAATCTCACCGAGAGATACGGGCTTGTCGCCGCCGAAGCGGGCGAGATCCGCCATGGCCATCACGGCGTAGCGGCCTTTGGTACTAAGTTTCATCAGGTCGTCTCCAAACCGCCAACGTGGCGAACTAAGTGGCGTCTCAATGCGGCCGTTATCTGCCGGTGCGGCTGGCCCATTGACCAGCCAGAAGGGACAGCTTTGAGCCGCAGGGCGCACATTGACCCCAAAATCACAGGCAAACCGGCCATGCAAATGCCCTCATCGGCATGTAATGCTTGCAATCGCGCCGCGCGCTTATGCTAAGAGAAGCCCTCTTTGGGCACGTCTCAGGCCTAGAGATAATAAACCCGAGTGTTTTAGTCAAGAAAGGGGTGCGGGATAATTCCCAAGAAATTGGGGCTTTTCTGGATTGGGTGCGTTCTATTCCGGCCATTTACTGGGAATTACGCCACACTCTCACCGTCAAGCACTCCCGCCCGAATAAGCCGTATATGCCCGACGTGATTTTCAATGGTCCTGCTGGCCGCATCGAAGGCCGCTACCACCATCAAGGCAAACCGAATTCGCCGATTGCGCTGATCCTGCATCCGCATCCGCAGTTCGGCGGCACCATGAACAACGCCATCGTCTATGAGTTGTTCTACATGTTCGCCAATCGCGGATTCTCGGTATTGCGGTTCAACTTTCGCGGCGTTGGCCGCAGCCAGGGCGGCTTTGACGGCGGCATCGGCGAATTGTCCGACGCTGCTGCAGCGCTCGACTGGCTGCAGACCTACAATGTGGACAGCCGTACCTGCTGGGTTGCCGGGTTCTCATTCGGCGCATGGATCGGCATGCAGCTGTTGATGCGGCGCCCGGAAATCGACGGCTTCATCTCCGTCGCCCCGCCTGCCAACTCGTATGATTTCAGCTTCCTTGCCCCCTGCCCGTCCTCCGGCATCTTCGTGTCCGGTGATCAGGATCAGGTGGCCCCGGTCGATGATGTGGTGAAGCTGGTAGAGCGGCTGCGCGCGCAGAAGGGCATCATTATCGATCAAGAAGTGATCAAGGGTGCTAACCACTTCTTCGACAATCATTCCAAGCCGATGATGGACGTGGTCAGCAAATATCTCGACCGGCGGCTGGAAGAAGACAAACAGAAGGCCGACTAGGCTGGCAACGCGGTGCGGGCGCTTGCCGTGTGCAGCGTCCCGCCGCATGTCGGTTCTGACACGCCTGTTGTGGTCGGCAGGGACAGGGGCAGCCCCTTGAGGCTGCGCACAGCCAGATAGGCAAAGGCTTCGGCCTCCAGCGTATCGCCACGCCATCCGGCCTTTTCCGCCGGGATCACCGGTGCGCCGAGCCGCCGCTCAAGCTCACCCATCAATACCGGGTTGCGGCGTCCGCCGCCGACGACGATCCAGAGCGCCGGTGGCTGCGGCAGATGTTCCTTTGCCTGCACAATGCTCTGAGCGGTAAAGGCAATCAGTGTTGCCGCACCGTCCACATCCGACAAATGCGCCGCGGCATCGGCTGAAAAATCCAGCCGGTCGAGGGATTTGGGTGGTTTGCGATCAAAATAGGGATTGTCGAGGAGCGTTGCCAGCACGCCCTTGTCCACCATCCCCGCCATCGCCAGCGCGCCGTTCTTGTCGAAGGGTTCGCCGATGCGGTCGAGCGCCCATTCATCTATCAGCGCATTCGCAGGCCCCGTATCAAAGGCGATAGGTGGCGCACCGTCCTGGCCTGAAATCCATGTGACATTGCCGATGCCACCAAGATTGAGCACCGCCAATGGGCTTTCGGTCCTGCTGCCTGCCAGCGCCAGATGATAGAGCGGTGCCAGTGGCGCGCCCTCGCCGCCTGCTGCCATGTCGGCGGACCTGAAATCATTCACCACGTCGATGCCGGTCTGCGCAGCCATCAACGCGCCATCACCCAATTGCAAGGTCCAGCCGGCGTCCGGCCTGTGGGCAACGGTCTGGCCGTGAAAGCCGATGACATCGATATCCGCCGCAGACATATCGGCCTCGACGAGCAGGGTATTGATGACGTCGGCCTGCATCAGCGTGATTTCACGCTCCAGCGCCTCCAGAACACCCGGCAAAGGGCGCGGGGCGGCCAGTTTCAACGCCGCGGCCAATTGCCCGGCGACCGCATCACGCAAGGCGCGCGGATAGGGCATCGCCAGCGAAGGTCCGGGCTTTACCAACCCCTCGCCATCCGTTGTCAGAACGGATGCATCCACCCCGTCCATGGAGGTGCCGCTCATCAGTCCGACGGCTGTGTATGGGCGGTTGGCGCTTGGCATCATGGGGCTCCGGCAAGATCTCATGGCAACCATCCGGCGGCTGGCGCTTCCGGTTGGCGGTTCAACATGCTAATCCCCCGGCCTCACGGAACCAATGCCGTGCCGGGTAATAATTCCGCCCCAAACGCCTTACACAAAGCGACCAGATCATGCCGAGCTATAAATCCGAGTTTCTCACCCGCCTCAACGAACGCGGCTTCATTGCTCAGTGTTCGGATTTCAAGGCGCTGGATGACAGCCTCTCCAAAGGCGTGGTGACGGGCTATATCGGCTTTGACTGCACGGCCCCCAGCCTGCATGCGGGCTCGCTGGTGCAGATCATGATGCTGCGGGCGCTGCAACAGGCCGGGCATCGGCCGATCATCGTTCTGGGCGGTGGCACCACCCGCATCGGGGATCCGTCATTCCGCGACGCGGCACGGCCGTTGCTCGACGATGCGCAGATTGAAAAAAACAAAGACGGTATCCGCAAGGTCTTCAGCAAGTTCCTGAGCTTTGACGATGGCCCCACCGGCGCACTCATGGTGGACAACCGCGAGTGGCTGGACGGGCTGGACTATGTGGACTTCCTGCGCGATGTGGGCCGCCATTTCTCGGTCAACCGGATGCTGTCCTTTGAAAGCGTCAAGGCGCGGCTCGAGCGCGAGCAGAACCTGTCGTTCCTCGAATTCAACTACATGATCATCCAGGCTTACGATTTCGCCGAACTGTTCCGCCGCTACGGCTGCACGCTGCAGATGGGTGGCTCGGACCAGTGGGGCAATATCGTCAACGGCATCGACCTTGGCCGCCGTATGGATGATGCATCGCTGATCGGGCTGACGTCACCGCTGCTCACCACATCGTCAGGTGCCAAGATGGGCAAGACGGCAGATGGTGCCGTGTGGCTCAACGAAGACATGCTGAGCGCTTACGAGTACTGGCAGTATTGGCGCAATGTGGAAGATGCGGATGTCGGCAAGCTGCTGCGCCTGTTCACCGATCTACCGCTGGATGAAATCGCCCGGCTTGAGGCGCTGGAAGGTGCCGAGCTGAACGACGCCAAGAAAGTGCTGGCGACGGAAGCGACCGCCATGGCGCATGGCCGCGATGCGGCGACGGCCGCCGAAGAGACCGCCCGCAAGACCTTTGAAGAAGGTGCCGTTTCCGCCGACCTGCCGACCGTGGTGGTTGATGCGGCCAAGTGGGACGAAGGGCTTGGCTTGCTGACGGCACTTGTGGACGCAGGTCTCAGTGCATCGACCAGCGAAGCACGCCGGCTGATACAGGGCGGCGGCATCAAGGTGAATGATGAAGCGGCAAGCGACTGGCGCCAGACATTATCGGATGGAGACATGCGCGACGGCGCCATCAAATTGTCCGCCGGCAAAAAGCGTCACGTATTACTCAAACGCGGTTAGCCTTCAGCCACCACCACCCGGCGCTGGTGCAGCGGGCGCATCGTCTGCCCGCGTATTGTCCGCAGGTGCCGGCGCAGATGCGGGCATATCTTCACTGGCACGGCCACCCATTTCAAAAATGCGCCTGAGAATACCCGGCGCGAACGCTGCAAGTGGGTTCACGGTCACTTCCGGGTCGTCCGACTTTCCCGAAATCCGGTAGGTCATGCCGAAAAGGCCCTCGCCCTCACGGCCGACAAGCAAATCACCCAGCACCGGTATGTTGCCGAGGAAACTGTTGACCGTATAGGCGGGCACGATGGTGCCACCCAGATCAATCTCGTCTGTCTCGCGATCCACATGCCCCTTGACGGTCGCACCGATGGCGGGACCCGACAGGATTGCATCCTTGAGATCGATCGCACGATCATTGATCCGCACCGGTGCGTCGAGCTTGGTGAACAAGATGCCCTCGCCCTGCAATGTGTCGCTGATGCCCGTCAGCGAACCGACCGTCAGAATACTGGCCAGGACCGGCGCATTACGTACACGCAGGTCTGTGCCGGTCAGCCGGCCTTCAAGCGGGCTGCCGTCGATGCGGTCATCAATCTCCGCCTGCAGCTCAACAGTGCCGCCTTCCACATTGGAATAAATGTCGATGGCGCGCAGCACGGAACCTGCATTCTGCGACTGGGCTTCAATGCTGCGCGTGCCATAGGTGGTCGGCTTCATCTCAATGGTCAGCATGCCACCGCTTGTGAACACACCGTCCAGGGATAATTGCTGCATGCGCGTGTTTTCGATCAGGAGGTAGGCGGAAACATTTTCTAATGCTTCCCCGCTATGGCCCAAAACACGCGCCACCTTGGCGTTGGCGATGATCTTCTGACCGACGGATTTTTCTTTATCTTCGTCAGGTGCCGGTGTGTCTTCAAAAAGCCCGTCTAGAAAATCACGGGCATCAAAAAGCGGTCCCTCCACGTCGACATACAAAATGCCATCGTTCGGTGACCGTTGCGCCACCCCCGTCAATTGGGTGCCGTTGCCAAGCATCAGGCGGCTGATGGACGCGCGCTGCAGCGCACCGTCCGCGTCAAACGCCATATCACCTTGAAGCTGCACGCCCTCACCGGTGAGATTGACTGCATTGATCTGCGTCCCGCCATCCCGCAGGCGCTCATAGGCACCGGACATGGTGGCGGGAATGCCTGCTTCCTTCTTCCACCCAATGAGTGGCTCGCTGACCGTCACCGGGCCAAGATCAAGCACGAAACTGGCGCTGGTGATGTCGGGCCCACGCCCCTTCAGGGTCGCCGTCAGCGGCAGCGCGCCATCCAGATTGCGTCCCACATAGAATCCCAAGCGTTCGCGTGCCGCATTGTCCAACGTACCGGCAATTTCAAATGTGCTGCCCGGCTTGCCGCCCGGATCAAAATCTTCGATCCAGGACAGCCCAACCGGCGTCGCCGCCATTTCAATGGTGCCTTTGGCACGCAGGCGATCATTGTTGATGTCGAAGTCCATCTCACCACCGGCCATTGATATGCCGTCGGCAAGGTCGGGGAGCACCAAGCCACCCGTGTGGCCGGATGCACCAAATACAATGTCGGCGAACCGCAACTGGTTTCGCATGGGCAGCGTCACCGTGATGCGGGTCGTGCCGGTCCCTGATACATCGCGCGGATCAATGCCAAACCGCGAGGCATAGCCCAGCGGCTCTTTATCCAGCAGTGAAAGAATTGCCGTCATGGAGCCTGCGGCATTCACCTCGATAAAGGCATTGTTGCCGCGGATCTGAAAATTGTCGGTCTTGAAGCTGCCCTTGGAAATCTGGATCAGGCCGCCGTTCGATGGTTCGATCTGGCCGCCCGTCATTTGCGCGGTGAACGAATTGCCGGTCAGTAGCAGTGTACCGCGCCCATCAGATATGGGCGGAAGCTCGCCAAGATAGCGCGCGGTGACGTCGGCAAAATCTATCGACATGTCCACCGCTTCGTCCGGTAGCGGTGTTTGTCCCAGTTCGCCGTTTTCTGCGTCGATGCGAATACGGCCATTGTCCAGAATGCCGGTAGAAATATTTGCCTCCACCCATTCGCGGGCACCGTGGCCAACGCGGGGCGGCCATACCTGCATCAGGTCGGTGAGCAGAATTTTTTCGAGCTTGCCATCCACGGCGAGGGTCAGGTCACCGCCGGCCAGGCCGCCGATGTCACCCGTAAGCGATACATAGCCCTCGCCCAGCGTCACGGCAGTTTTCTCGATCTGAAGGCGACCGGCATCCGGCGCGTAGCGCATGGCGGCCTCAAGACCGTCAACGCGCGCGATGCCCACCGTCACATGCGGCACATTGAGCGCAAGCGGCCCCGATTTGAAGGACACCTCCACTTCCTCGATGCCACCCCCGGGCTGCCTGATCGCCTTGCCGCTGCCGCTAAGCGACAGATCAATGGCGTCGCCCTTGATGGCGATTTCATCCAGCTCAATTGCACCCTCAGGCCACGTCACGTTGCCTTTGATGTGGGCGCTGTCGATTGCATAGACCCAGGGCTGCGGCGAATAGGGTGGATGCGGATCTTCGGGTTGCGGCTTGCCGTCAAAGCCCAACGGCTTTGGTGGATAGAACGGCGCAGGCTGATCGATCGGCAGCGTCAGTGTGCCGGGGCCTGCAGTGAGATCCAGCGAGAGCCCTGCAATCGACAACCCATCCCTGTTGAGTTCAGCGGTCACCCGGCCGGATACTTGGCTGTCGAGCATGGCAAGCGGCTGTAGCACCGGCATGGTGCGGGCAAAGTCCGGCAGTTTCAGCGTGTTCACATTGCCGACCACGACAATCGGCTGATCGGGACCAGTCGCGCGGACGGTGCCGATCAGGTCCCATTCGCCGCCGGGGGACAGCACATGCGCGTTGATGACACCGGCAAGCCCGAGCGGGGTGTTGCGGAACTCAAGACCGACACCTGATGCCAGCCATAGGCCGCCGGAGCGTTGGTCAAAGACGGTGATAGATGCGTCGCTGATGCTGAGCCCTTCCAGATGGCGGCCGGAGCCGCTGCCATCCCCGGGTGTCGATACAGCTTCGATCAATGTCGAGATGAGCGCATCGCCTTCCTCGCTCACCTGCGGTTCGGGTGCAGGCAAGGGTTGGAGCGCATCGTCGGGCACATTGGTAAGGCCGAACCGCATGGTGCCGTCCATGCTTCGGACGAGTGTCAGTGACGCGCCAGCGAATACCAGCTTGCGGGGAACCAGCCGGCCGGCCAGCGCCGCGCGGGGGCTGAAGTCGACAGTGATGGCTGGAACGGCGACGACCTCGCGGTCTTCCTCGCCGACAATTGCAACATCAACCGCCTGCAATTCCAGAGTGCCGGTGCTATCCACCCAGGCAATCACCATGTCGCTTATGCTGACGCGGTAGCCTGGCAACTGGTCATTTGCCGCCTGCGTTACAAAAGGCGTCAGAAAGCTGACGGGCAACGGTCCCTGCGACAGCCGCCATGCGGCAGCCGCGACAAGCAGCATTGCGACGGCCACCACGCCGGCAACGACTTCCAGTGCAATCTTGGTGGCGGGACGGATCACGGGGAACGGGTCTCAATTGTTCTTGAGCATGGCCAGGTCTGGGCCATTGGGGTTTTAAGGGTGCGGCACCGATGAATGCGGACTGATCTTGAATCCATTGGCTGCGACACACACCGAATCAACGTCCATAATGTCAAAATCCGTCGGCAAAGGGGTGCCTAACCCTCGACGCAGAGCATATAGGTGAAATATGGCTTTCCGGGGTTAACAGTTGCTCATGAAATGACCTGAAAACCTACCGGCCCCCAACAAGGAGATAGATGAATGGCGACCGACCTGTCCGCTGGCGACAAAGCCCCGGCATTTTCCATGCCCACTGATGGCGGCGGCAAAACCGCGCTGAAGGATTACAAGGGCAAGGCGCTGGTCCTGTTTTTCTATCCCAAGGACGACACGTCGGGCTGCACCAAGGAGGCCATCGGCTTTTCCGAACAGCGCAAGGCGTTTGAAAAAGCCGGCGCTGCCATTCTGGGTGTCTCCCGGGATCCGGTTGCCAAGCACGACAAGTTCAAGGCCAAACACGACCTCACAGTCGATCTTGGCTCTGATGAGGAGGGCAGCGTCACCGAAGGCTACGGCGTATGGGTCGAAAAGAGCATGTATGGCCGCAAGTATATGGGCATCGAACGCTCGACCTTCCTGATTGACGGCAAAGGCAAAATTGCGCGCGTCTGGCGCAAGGTGAAAGTCCCCGGCCATGTGGAAGAAGTGCTCGACGCCGTGAAGGCACTTTGACCACTCCTCCTAACGCCTCCCTGCCAGCCCGCGCCATCGGTGTGCTGCTGACGGCGGATGCTGCACAAAAGGCGCTGGCGGCCCGGCAGATGGCGACGGACTGGCGGGCCGGGGTGCTTGACTGGCCCGGAGACGCGTCGGTTGATGTACCTGACAGGCCCGCCCGGCCGGACCGCCCGGAGCTGGCGCGCCCACGCGACATGAAACGCCGTGGGCCGGGCACTGAAGCTGGGCGCATCGCCCTTCTGCATGCGCTGGCGCATATCGAGCTCAATGCCATTGACCTTGCCTGCGACCTGCTGGCCCGTTTTGCCTTTGATGCAGGTACGCCCCTGCCCCGCGGGTTTGCCGAGGACTGGGTGAAGGTGGCCGACGAGGAAGGCAAACATTTCCTCATGCTCACCGCACGGCTTGCAGAGCTTGGGGCTGCTTATGGTGATCTGCCCGCCCATGACGGGTTGTGGCAGGCCGCCATCGCCACCGCCCATGACCTTGCGGCCCGACTTGCTATTGTGCCGCTGGTGCATGAAGCGCGGGGGCTGGATGTCACGCCGCAAACCGTCGCCGCGCTGGAACGTGCGGGTGACGCAAAAAGTGCGCAAGTTCTTGAGATCATTTATGCAGACGAGATCGGGCATGTTGCCGCAGGGGTGACTTGGTTTGACGATGCCGCCCGGCGGCGCGGACAGGACCCCAAAGTGCTTTTTGAGGCCAGCATTGCGCAATTTCACGGCGGCGAACTCAAGGGCCCCTTCAACGAGGAAGCCCGGAAACAGGCCGGACTCTTTGCATTGATGGCTGGCCCGCCGGGCATTGATGGGTAGCACGCCCGGCGCTGAAATGGCATGAAGTGACTTACACGATATCGGCGCGACTCACCTCGAATCACGCCTTTGTCCATCTTTGAAACGCAAAAGCGCCTCTTCCGATTAACCAGGTTAGGGAATATTAACCTCAACCGGTTGAAATCGCTTAAGCAATACGGTTCTATGACCCTTCTTGGGGGTCTCAGACGCTTAGAGGGGTAGAGTGTCAACTAACTCCGATTTTCCAGGTTCGGTGGTACGGGGGTTCCGCCGGGTCTTCACAGAGCGGCAGTTCTATCTGCGCAGCCACGGACAGGTCCAGTTTATGGCCCTGTCCGGTTGGACGCAGGCAGTACTGGCGCTCGGCGCTGTCTTTTTCCTCGGCTGGGTCGGGTTCACTTCGGTGAACGTGGTCTTCCAGGATCAGATCATTGCTGCCAAGGACCGTAAATTCATCCGTATGCAGTCTGCCTATGAGCAGCGCATCGCGGAGATGCAGACATCCTATGACGCCGTGTCCACCGAAATGGTGCTCGCGCAGTCCCGGTTCCTGTCACAAACCAGCGACCTTGAAGCCAAGCATGCGCTGCTGGCAGACCTTTTGAACCACAGCCGCGAAGTCCGCAGCCAGCTCGACGACATGCGCAAGCAGGTCGCTGGCCTTCCCGGTACGCGCCGCAACAAGGTTGAAGGTGAAACCCGCATCATGCTGCGCCCGGCACCGGTCGAGGGTGCATTCCGCGAGTCCCGTGTTGAGGTTTCCTCACCGCGTCTGGACCTTGACGGTGGCGCCTCGTCCGATCTGGCCCAGTCAGTCGATGGCATGCGGCACGAAGAAAAAGTTGCCTTTATGGATCACCGGCTCGAAAATCTCGACTTGGTCCAGCAACATCTGGTCAACCGGATCGAGGAAGAGACCGATCTGGAGATCAAGGAAATCGAATCCATCATCCGCATGACCGGCTTCAACCCGGATGAGCTGGCTGAGGAAATGAATATCGATGCGGTTGCCTATGGCGGCCCGTTCATCAATTTCGCGGACACGGTTCGCGCGGATACCGACAATACCCAGACCTTCGATCGGCAGATTTTCCGCGTTGCGACAAATCTTGATCGTATTTCGGTCCTCAATCAGACCCTGCGCATGCTGCCGCTGGCCAAGCCGATCTACGGCATTAAGACGACAAGCAATTTTGGCGCCCGGGTCGATCCGTTCAATCGCAAACTGGCGTTCCATTCCGGCATCGATTTTGCCGGTCCGTACGGCACCGTAGTGCACGCACCCATGGCCGGTAAGGTCGTTTATGCAGGCTGGCGGGGGGCTTACGGGCGCTTTATCGAGATTGATCACGGTAACGGCATCAAGACACGCTATGCTCATCTCTCCAAAATTCAGGTGAAAGTTGGTGATGTTGTTGAGTTTCGTGAAACCCTTGGCAAGGTAGGGTCATCAGGCCGGTCAACCGGCCCACATCTCCATTATGAGGTCTGGGTCGATGGAAAGGTCCAGAATCCGGCCAAATTTTTGAAGGCAGGTCAGTATGTTCTCGAAGAAGGATAACAGAAGCGCGCCCAAGGCTGCGCCGGCTCCCACGCCGCGCCGCGGACGCTCGGCGCCGTCAATCATCTCGGATGATCTGGTTGTCCATGGCAATCTCATCGCAACCGGCGATATTCAGATCGACGGCACTGTCGAAGGTGATGTGCGCAGTCAGTCTTTGACGGTCGGCGAGCACGCAACCATCACAGGTGCCGTTATGGCTGATGATGTGGTCGTCCGTGGCCGTATCGTTGGCTCAATCCGCGCACGCCGCGTGCAGCTTGCCACCACCTGCCACGTTGAAGGCGATATTCTTCACGAAGCGCTGGCGGTTGAAACCGGTGCCTTATTTGAAGGTAACTGCCGCCATTCCGACGATCCGCTCGGCGAGGAAATGCCGTCACAGACGGCGCGGACGGATGCACCTGCGTCTCTCAAGATTGCCGAAGCACAGGGGTCATCCGATGCCAAGGGATCAGGTCCGGCCTCCGGGTCGTCCTCACCCAAGCCCGGCAATACGACGTCGTCCAAGCCGTCAGACAGCGACAACAAAGGTGGCGTTGTCGTCAAGGATGGCGCCGTGGTGGTTCGCAGGCCTGCTGCTCAGTAGCACCGCATCACTCCAGACACATAAAAGGCCCGCAGTTCACTGCGGGCCTTTTTGTATGCGCAAAGCACGCCTCGTGCCCTATTCCACAGTTTCAGCAGGCGCCTTTTGCGTGCCTTCGACTTTGTTGGCAAGGGCGGCCGCAAGGAACGGATCAATCCCGCCATCAAGCACAGCCTGCGGGTTGCCGATCTCCACATTGGTGCGCAAATCCTTCACCAGCTGATAGGGCTGCAATACGTAGGACCTGATCTGATGTCCCCAACCAATCTCAGTCTTGCTTGCCGCCTGCTCCTGCGCCTCGTCTTCACGGCGCTGGAGTTCCGCCTCATAGATGCGTGCCCGCAGCATCGTCCAGGCTGTCGCGCGGTTTTTATGCTGTGAACGCTGGTTCTGGCACTGCACGACGATATTGGTCGGGATATGGGTGATGCGCACGGCGCTGTCGGTGGTGTTCACGTGCTGGCCACCGGCACCGGACGCACGGAATGTGTCGATACGCACGTCGGAATCGGGAATATCAATCTCGATTGAATCATCGACAACCGGATAGACCCAGACACTGGCAAAGCTCGTATGCCGCCGTGCCTGGCTGTCAAACGGCGAAATCCGCACCAACCGGTGCACACCGGATTCCGTGCGCAACCAGCCATAGGCATTGTGCCCCTTGATCTCCAGTGTTGCCGACTTGATGCCCGCTTCATCGCCTGGCGTCTCCGCCACGAGCTCCACCTTGAATTCGCGCGCCTCCGCCCAGCGCATATACATACGCAATAGCATCTGCGCCCAGTCGTTGGACTCTGTGCCGCCGGCACCTGCGTGAATTTCCAGATAGGTGTCGTTGGCGTCTGCTTCGCCTGACAGCAAGGTTTCAAGCTCGCGTTCGGCGGCAAGGTCGCGCGCGGCACGCAGCGAGGCTTCAGCATCGGCGACAATCTCATCGTCGCCTTCCGCCTCACCCATTTCGATCAGCTCGACGCTGTCGGTCAGGGTCGCTTCAAGCTCACGATAATTCTTGAGCGCCGTCTCAAGCCGTGTGCGGTCACGCATGACCGACTGAGCCTTCTCGGGATCATCCCAAAGGCTGGGGTCTTCTGCTTTGGCGTTGAGTTTTTCTAACTCCTGTTCGGTGGCATCCGGGTCAAAGATGCCTCCTCAGCAGTGCAAGCGACTGCTGGAGTTCGTCAACGAGATCGCGGATCTCGGCACGCATGAACTAGTCTCCTGGAATCCGTATCGCGCCTGTAATGCAGAACACTGCGACAGCACCAAGGCTGCGTAGGTGATTGCTGGTCACATGGATAAGCGATGCAAGGTCGTATGTGAAGCGCGCAAAACTAGGGCGTGAAGACGGATCAGTAAAGCCCACCTGTACCGGTGCCCAATGTGGGCACGGGCCGGACGGGTCCGCTGTCCTGGCCAGCAAAATCATCCTTTGTTGTCCCCCGCAACACAGCCGATGGCGCACGCGGTTCGGTGCCTGCCTTGAAGGCTTCTAGAATCGTGCCGTCACTACCGGGACTGGCGATCAATCCGGTCTTCGCATCCACCCGCGCCAAAATGACTCCGGGCGGTATACGGAACGGAATGGCCGGCTTGTCGGCCAGCGCTTCGCGCATGACATCACGGAAAACAGGAGCGGCAAGTCCACCACCGGTTTCACCCCGTCCCATGGGTTTGGGTTCGTCAAAGCCGATGAAAACGCCAAGCGCCAGATCCGGCGAGAACCCGACAAACCAGGCATCCTGCTCGCGGTTGGTGGTGCCGGTCTTGCCGGCCAGCGGTTTGCCGATCGACGCGATGGTGCGCCCGGTACCGCGCTCGACCACCCCCTGCAACATGGAGACAATCTGATATGCCGTACGCGGATCTATCACCCTTTCACGGGTATCTGAAATTTCAGGTGGTTCCTGGCCTGTCCATTCGGCTGCTGCGCAACCGGGGCATTCGCGCACATCATGACGATAGATTGTGCGGCCATAACGATCCTGTATCCGGTCAATAAGCACCGGTTCAATACGCTTGCCGCCATTGACCAGCATGGCATACGCGTTCGTGAGGTTGAGCAGTGTGGTCTCGCCCGCCCCCAGCGACATAGCCAGCACCGGCATCATGTCTTCCATGATGCCGAAACGGCGCGCGTAGTCCGTGACCTTTTCCATGCCTATGGCCTGCGCCAGACGCACTGTCATCACGTTGCGCGACTTCTCAAGGCCCAGTCGCAATGTCGACGGCCCGTAGAATGTGCGGGAGTAATTTTCCGGCTTCCACAATGCCAGCCCCGGTCCCTGTTCAATGACGAAGGGGGCATCCAGCACGAGGCTTGAGGGTGTGTAACCGCTATCAAGGGCTGCCGCGTAAACGAACGGCTTGAAGGCTGAGCCGGGCTGGCGTGCGGCCTGCGTGGCGCGGTTGAATTCCGACAATTGGTAACTAAAGCCGCCGACCATTGCGAGCACGCGGCCGGTATGTGGGTCGATTGCAACCACAGCGCCGTTCACTTCAGGGACCTGCCGCAAGGCATAGTGTGCCTGCGCGCCTGTGTCCCCGTCTGTCACCGCAGGTGTGACCCACACCACGTCGCCGGCGCGCAGAACCTCTGTTGCCTTGGTGATTTCAGGACCGACAATGCGATTGTTCTTGGAACTGCGCGCCCATGCCAGCTCGGACAGCGGGATGTATCCCGTCTCACCCGGATCCACCATGTTCCCGGCTTCATCCTGTTCCGGGCGCAATCCAATTTCCGCACCCTTAGCGGTGACACTCATAACAACCGCAACCCGCCAGGGGGCAAGATCGCGGGCCGTATTAAGCGCGACCAGCGCTGCGGGCCAATCAGTCATGTCGTCGAGCCGGGCCATCGCGCCGCGCCAGCCATGCCGCTTGTCATAGGCTACAAGCCCCTCGCGCAATGCATGACGGATGATTGCCTGAAGGTTGGTATCAAGGGTGGTCCGCAGCGACAGGCCACCATCATAGATTTTTTCCTCGTCATACATTGCGAGGGCGCGGCGGCGGACCTCTTCAACGAAGAACTGTGTTTCCACGATCTGCGCGCCGGTCTGGCGCGGGGTCACATTGAAAGGCTCCGCCCGGGCAACGGACGCCTCGAACGGCGTAATGACCTCATTGTCGGTCATGCGTGACAGCACCCAGTTGCGGCGCGCAACCGCCCGTTCCTGGTGGCGGAAGGGATGATAATTTTCAGGTGCCTTCGGCAAGGCTGCCAGATAGGCCATTTCGCCCAGCGTCAACTCATCCAGCGACTTGCCGAAATAATTGAGCGCGGCGGCGGCGATGCCATAGGACCGGAGCCCGAGATAGATTTCATTGAGATAGAGCTCAAGGATGCGTTCCTTGGAATAGGCCATCTCGATCCGGCGGGCCAGCAATGCTTCCTTGATCTTGCGCTCGAACGAAACTTCGTTTGTCAGCAGAAAGTTTTTTGCCACCTGCTGCGTAATCGTGGAGGCCCCCTCAAGGCGGCGACCATTCATGTAGTTGTTGATATTGGCCAGCGTCGCACGCAGCACACCAAAAAGATCAACGCCTTCGTGGTCAAAATAGTTTTTGTCTTCAGCAGAGAGAAACGCATTGATGAGATCTTTGGGGATCGCCGTGATCGGCACATAGAGGCGGCGCTCGCGGGCAAATTCCGCAATCAATGACCCATCGCCGGCATGCGCGCGGGTCATCACCGGCGGCTCATAGTGCGACAGCTGATCAACCGGTGGCAGGTCGCGCGAAAAGCTCCACAGCAGGAAGGCGATACCCAAGCCTGCGCCAGCGATCAGCACCACAGCGACGACGCCCAAATAGGCAAGTATTCTCTTCATCAGATCAGACACATTCTATTGCAGGTATTGGCTATTGCCGGCTTGGCCATTGCCGGCGTTGGATGCGTGGCCGGTGCAAGGCTCACCGGGCGCGGACCTCTTATATGACCTCTGAGGCCATAAGTGGGCATTATGGCATGCGCATGACCGGATTTTCCAATCCAGTTGGGCACGTGCCGGCAGGATACTGGTCGTGCCCACCGTCATTGAGCAGCCTCAGCCGTCCGCTCGGAGAAATACGCATCGACCGCTTTCGCGATGGCGGCGGAGGTTTTACTGCGCCAGCTCGCTGACGTCAGGCTCGATTCATCATCCCGGTTGGTCAGGAAGCCAAGCTCGATCAGCACTGAAGGCACATCCGGGGCTTTCAGCACCCGGAACCCGGCAAAGCGATGGGTATTGCGAAGTACCAGGGTCACATCCGACATTTTGGGAATGACCGTCTGGGCAAATCGTACGGAGAGATTCTTGGTTTCGCGCTGGGCCAGATCGATCAGAATATCGCGCACCTCGTCTACCTCGCCGCCGAGATTGACGCCGGCAATGATGTCCGCATCGTTTTCCTTGCGGGCCAACCGGGCTGCTTCGGCATCTGATGCTGTTTCCGACAGCGTATAGACCGAAGCACCGCGCACATCCCGCCGCTCAATTGAATCCGCGTGCACCGAAATGAACAGGTCCGCGTTCTTGCGGCGGGCAATGGCCACGCGCTCGCGCAACTCAATGAAAATGTCGGTAT
This sequence comes from uncultured Parvibaculaceae bacterium, assembly GCA_964511745.1. Lineage (GTDB taxonomy): Bacteria > Pseudomonadota > Alphaproteobacteria > CGMCC-115125 > CGMCC-115125 > Pyruvatibacter. The sequence continues at coordinate 28,293 of CAZEHX010000017.1, read as the reverse complement.
TCCGGGTGAGATGCACCTCATAGTTGCCCTTCGCCCGGATGGCGTCTCCCAGCGCTTTGGCAAATGCTAGCGTCACATTCTTCTCGCGCGTCCCGCGGCCACCAAGCGCGCCCGGGTCAACGCCGCCATGGCCGGCATCAATCACCACCACCTTGCGGGCATTGGGGGCTGGCGCCGGTGCAGGCATTTGGACGGCAGGGGCCGCAATCTGGGGGGCTGAGGTCCGGGAATCCGGCCAACCCGCATTGGCGCGGAAATCTGCGTCGGTCGTTGAAACCAGATCGAATACAATGCGCCAGTTACGGCCATTTGCGGCATCCGGCGGCAGCACGAAGCTGCGCGACACCTTGGCGGGCCCGGAGAGATCAATAACCACACGCGCATTGCCTGGGCGGAACAGGCCATACCGGAAGCTGCCGACGACGCCGCGGCCCGATGGCACAAAATCCGAAGCGAGTTCCCAGTCCAGCGCAGGCAGATCGATAATCAGCCGATACGGATCCGCAAGCGTGAACGCCTTGGCCTCCACCTTGCCGCTGAGCTCGAGCACAAAACGGGTTGTTTCGCCGCTTTTGCCAAGACGCACATCGGTAACAGACGGGGCCGCGGCGGATGCAGGGGCATGGCCGACGGCGCTGGCTGCCACAATGACGATTGCGGCGAGCAGCAACGAAGAAAAAGATCTCCTGATCATTCTGACCAAAAGCTGCATGGCGGTGTAAATCCAGACTTCTGGACCCAGCCTGCTGCGCAAAAAGCGTTGGGCAGGCTCAAATCCAGCGACTCAAACAGGGTATTGCGGCCATATGGCCAAATCCGGTTACTCATTACGAGCGGTTCAATGCAGGATAATAAGTGCCAATGGATTAACGGCTCATAAACCATCTGGGGATCAGGTTGGAGACGGTGCCATTTTTTGCAGCGGCTTCTGGCGACTCTATTTGTACCGCTTGCGCTGCCAGCTATGGCCCGGCTACAACATAGGGCGTGCAATTGGTGGGCAAACGCGTTTTCACGGGCCAAGATTGGCCGAAAACTGCGATTTCAACCAAATAAACGCCTTCAAGTGAATCGCTGGGGACAGGTCCGAAGGGCCAAAATGGCGATTAACTGAGTGAATGATTTTTGATCGAGCAGGTCACATCCAGCAAAAGCGCTGGCAGGGCCCGTCTCGGGATGACCACAGAGAGGTCTGATGCAGGCGTACCCGCGCCCGGACCCGCCTGATAACCGAACCACCAAAGGCGTGCCTGTCACGCCGGAAAACATGATGACTGTTTCGAGATCCAGCGCAGAAAAGGCCACCGCAGCGATGCGGGTGTCATTTGCGCGCGCACCTCTGGGTGCCAGATCGGCGAGCAGCTACCCCTTATCCCTTATTGTGCGCCGCGCGGCAGTTATGCCGGCCGGACGACAGGCCCGGGCTTTTGCCCCTGCCCTGCTCCCGCCTTGCGGCGGCGCGCCTGGAGAACACGCCTATGGGCAAGAAAATGCTGATCGATGCGGCCCACCGGGAAGAAACCCGCGTGGTCATCGTCTCGGGAAACCGTGTCGAGAATTTCGACTTTGAGTCGGAAGCCAAACGCCCCCTTCGGGGCAATATCTATCTCGCCAAAGTCACGCGCGTAGAACCGTCGCTGCAAGCCGCCTTCATCGAGTATGGCGGCAACCGGCACGGCTTTCTGGCGTTCAGCGAGATACATCCCGACTATTATCAAATCCCGGTCGCCGACCGTGAAAAGCTTCTGGCCGAAGAAGCCGAAGACAATCGCGCGGAAGCCGAGGAAGATTATCCTGACGACGCAGATGATGATGCAGCGGACGAGTCCGGTGCAGCAATCGCTGCAAGTTCAGCACCGGTTGATTCAGTATCTGAAGAGCTGAATGAAGACAGCGCCGAGGTGCTGGACGACACAAGCAGCGACGATGCGGGCGACGCGCCGGAAGCCGAGATCGAAGAAATTGAAGATGAGGACATCGCCGAAGAAGTGACGACATCGGACGATGATGTTGATGACATCGATGACGATGACGACATTGCCGAAACGCTGAACGCCTCGGATGACGATTCCGATGAAGACGAAACGGATGATGACACCGCTGACGAAGACAGTGCATCTGACGATGAGTCCGGTGAAGAGCTGAACGGCGACTCAGAGAAATCATCAGATGATGAGAAGCCGCGCGGGCGCTCACGCCGCCGGGGCAACTCGCAGGATCGGGGCAATTCTCGGGGCCGTGGCCGCAATTCCGGTAGCTCGGATCGCCGCCCTGCCCGCCGCACACGGTCACGTCACTACAAAATTCAGGAAGTCATCAAGCGGCGGCAGATTTTGCTGGTGCAGGTTGTTAAAGAAGAGCGCGGCAACAAGGGCGCAGCTTTGACCACCTACCTCTCGCTTGCCGGCCGCTATTGCGTATTGATGCCCAACACCGCACGCGGTGGTGGCATTTCACGCAAGATCACCAATGCACCCGACCGCCGCCGCCTCAAAGAGGCGATGAACGAGATGGAAGTCTCCGACGGCATGGGACTGATTGTGCGCACCGCCGGCGCCAACCGCACCAAGGTCGAAATCAAGCGTGACTTCGATTACCTGTTGCGGCTGTGGGAGAATATCCGCGACCTGACGCTCAAATCATCCGCTCCTGCCCTCATCTACGAGGAAGGCGATCTCATCAAGCGGTCGATCCGCGATCAGTATTCCAAGGATATTGACGAGATCATCGTGCATGGCGATGCCGCCTACAAGGAAGCCAAAGAGTTCATGCGCATGCTCATGCCGAGCCATGCGAAGAATGTGAAGCAATACAAAGAGCGTGACCCGCTGCTGCAGCGCTATGGCGTGCAGGGCGAGCTGGATTCGCTGCTGGAGCCGACGGTGACGCTCAAGTCGGGCGGCTACATTGTCATCAACCCGACGGAAGCACTTGTTTCCATCGACGTGAACTCCGGCAAGTCCACCAAGGAACACAATATCGAGGCGACGGCGCTTTCCACCAATATGGAAGCTGCCGAAGAGATCGCCCGCCAGTTGCGGTTGCGCGACATGGCCGGTCTCATCGTCATCGATTTCATCGACATGGACGAGTCGCGCAATAACCGCGCGGTCGAGCGCAAGCTCAAGGACAGCCTCAAGCAGGATCGCGCGCGCATTCAGGTGGGCCGCATCTCTTCGTTCGGCCTCATGGAAATGTCGCGCCAGCGTATGCGCTCCGGCGTGCTGGAAGGTTCGACAGATGCCTGCCCGCACTGCAAGGGCACCGGCATTATCCGGTCGATTGAATCCGCAGCCCTTCAGGTCCTGCGCGCGATTGAAGCCGAGGCCCTCAAAGGCAAGGCAAATGCGCTTGATGTAAGCGTCGCCGCTGATGTGGCGGTGTTCATCCTCAACCAGAAGCGCGCAACGCTGCTCGATATTGAAAAGCGTTGCCGCGTGTCGATCTACCTGCTGGTGGATGGTGCCTTGATGTCACCGGATTTCAGCATCAAACGGACCGATGACCGCACACCCGACGTAACGCCGGTTTCCGATGCGCTGAGCATGGAAAGTGCGTTTGATGAAGACGACGAAGATGACGATGTCGTGGAAGCATTCGCTGACGAAGTGGATGAAGAAGACGAGATCACCAGCCAGGTGGAAACCCGTGGCGCCGACAATGACGATGACGAACAGCCCAAGCGCAAACGGCGCCGGCGGCGGCGTGGTGGCCGCAAGACGGATGCAGATGGCAATGCTGACGACGCGGCATCTGAAAACACCAACTCGCCGTCCAACGACGAAGAAGAAGAAAGCACCAGCACTTCATCGGATGCGGATAGCGAGACATCAGACTCTGAAGATCTCGATGAAGACGGCAAACCGCGCAAGCGGCGGCGGCGTGGTCGCCGTGGTGGCAGACGTCATCGGCGCACAGCGGCTGACGAGGCAAGTGATTCAGAGAATGATGGCGCGCAATCCGACGACACGGCGGGTGCAGTTGCCAAGGCAGATGGTAACGCCCCGGCCAGCGGCACTGCGTCTGACGAAGACAAAGAAGCACCGGTGCTGGTGTCCTATTCATCGGACGCCGCTGAGCCCGTGATTGTCGACACAGCCGTAAGCGAACCGGAGCCGGAAGACGAACCTGTCGCAGCCCCGGAACCCGAAATGGTGATGGCAGATGCGGAACCGGCGCCTCCGGTGGCTGCAGAACCAGCTGCAACGCCGGATACGGGTCCCGCAAAGCGTGGCTGGTGGCAGCGGCGCAGCTAAGTTGTTTCAGGCCCCTCGTGATCCCTAAAGGGTCACGAGGGTGCCAGCCTAAAGCGGTCTGGATACCGGCACCGGCAGCGGCGTTGCATAAAAGCTAGAGCTTCAATGCCGCAAGCCGGTCCATTGCCTCCGCCATATCGGCGGTTGTCCCTGCATATGAAAATCGCATCGCCCTCCGGCCACCTTCGGGATCAAAATCAATGCCCGGGGTCGCTGCTACATCTGCTTGTTCCAGCAGCCGTGCACAGAAGGCTGCGCTGTCTTCAGTCAGATGCGAGATGTCTGCATAGACATAGAATGCACCGTCGGATGGCGTGAAGTGGGGAAACCCTATCTGGGGCAGCCGAGCCATCAACAGGTCACGGTTTGCGCGATAGACGGCGGCGTTGGCATCCAACTCTTCGGTGGCGTCAAACGCATGCACCGCGGCGATCTGGCTTAAGGTCGGCACCGAGATGAACAGGTTTTGCGCTAACCGCTCGATTGGCCGCACCAACACCTCGGGCACCACCATCCAGCCGATGCGCCAACCGGTCATCGAATAGTATTTTGAAAAGCTGTTGATGGTTATTGCTTCATCGTGCGCACTCAGCGCCGTCGTCTCGGCCACGGTTCCATAGGTCAGCCGGTGATAGATTTCATCGCTGATGAGCGTTAGTCCGTGATCGCGGGCAACGACGGCAATGGCGGCAAGTTCCACCGGGTCAATCATCGCACCGGTTGGGTTGGCCGGGCTTGCTATCAGCACGCCGTCGAGTTTTTGATCCCGCGCGCATTTTTCCAGCGCTTCTGCCGTCATCTGAAAACCAGCGGCGGCATCGGTCCTGACAGGCACGGCGACAAGATCGAGAGCCTTCAGAATGTTGCGGTAAGCGGGATAGGCGGGCATCGCCAGCGCGATGCGTGCGCCCGCATCGAAGGCCGCCAGAAAGGCCAGTTGAAAACCACCGGAACTGCCACACGTCACCACCACCCGGTCGGCGGGAATATCCACATTGTAAGCGTCGCCATAATGGGTGGCGATGCGGGCACGCAATTGCGGCAGGCCAAGCGCCTCCGCATACCCCAACCGATCTGTCGCCAGCGCCATCGCTGCGGCATTGCGCACCAGTTGCGGGGCCGGCGTTCCGGGCTGCCCCACTTCCATATGGATGACCTTGTGGCCCTGCGCCTCACGCGCATTGGCGGCGCGCATGACGTCCATGACGATGAACGGATCAACCTGTCCACGCGTCGACGGCTCTATGCCGGATTTTGTCACCGGCCTTGCGGTATGCCGACGACACCAAGACCTGCGCCATTGGGGTCCGCGCTGAAGGAGCAAATGGCGTCCTCGCGCGGCGCGCCTTGCGGACATGCCACGGCATTCACGAGACTTCTGGCGTCTGAAACCATGCCGACCTGGGCTGCTTCAAGCGCCTGAGACTTCTGGGCGACGCCTTCGGCAAGGTGCAGCACGGAAGCTGACGCTGCAGGACCACCGCCGCCCGACGCTGCCAGAAAGAAGGTTCCGTTGAACTCGTTGGTCACCAATACCGGCGACAGAAACGCGCCGGCCAAACCAAACCCCGGGACGTCCGGTGCCCGGGCCATTACGACGCCGGTGCCGGGCACCAAACGTCCGGTGCCAAACGGCCCGTTCATGGTGACAGCGCATGCTGCCGCGTCGCCGCGTGCGGTTGCCACAACAAATCCGGTCGATCCAAATACCGGCGGCAGGCTGGTTTCGGCTCCAGCGCGCGCCAATGTGGCCTCAGCGGCACGCAACAACTCTGCACCTGACTTCCCCTGAACTTCCGGCCAGAGAGACGCAAGATAGGTGCCGGCGCCGGTGCTGGCGGCTGGCAGGGACAAGGTCTGGTCACCGACCTTGATGGCCTGCGCAGGCTGCGAGTTTGGCCGGTAGGCGCGCAATTCCTCGATCGCAACTGCGCTGCCGAGGCGCCCTGCCTCCTGCGCAAAGTTTTCCGCCATATTCCCTGAATAGAACTCACGCGGCCCATTGGCGCGCACCTGGCCGAGCGATGCCGCGAGCCCTGTTTGCACCAGCTTGTCGCCTTCGCGCAGCGGCTCACCATTGGGTTTGAGATAGATGGACGCAAGCTGCGGCAGGGTTCGGATCGCCGAGCTGAGCGGTTCCAGATCACGGGCCAGCGCGCGGGAAATTTCATGACCCTTTGCTGCCATCACCTCGGCGGGGGCGACAAGACTGGCCCATGGCGCTTTGCCGTGGACGGCCTGTATCAGCGCAAAGCCGCGCACATTGCCGGGCAGAGCCACCGGACCGCCGGCCAGAGACCGCCGCGGAAGAAAATCATAGCTGGTGACTTCAAGCGACTTGGGGTCATGCACCAGGCAAATACCACCACCGCCAAGCCCCGCTTCGTGCGGCATGGTGACGGCAAGCGTAAAATACATGGCCGTGATGGCATCAACGGCATTGCCGCCGTTCTCAAGCACTGTGCGCCCTGCAAGAGCGGCACGCGGCTCGTCAGCAACAACCGAACCGATGAAACGGCGAGTGTCGGGGCCGTCGACGAGCTCAATGCCCATGGCGCCATACCCGCTGCCTTCAAACTGCGCAGTCTCCAGGTCGGCGTCACTGCTGCCAGATGAACAGGCACTCAGCATGGTTAATGCAAATGCGGCCAGCCAAGCCTTGGCTACCGGTGAAGGGGCAAACAGCGCATCTGCCTTTTTCCCGCCACTGCAACGGAATATTCCAGAAATCACGTTCAACACTCCGCGAGACCCACCTTTGTTTGTTTGACGGGCAATTTTGCCCTGCCTACCTTGGGATGGTAGGCGAGACGCTGAAGCGGAATCGCTTCAATGCCAACCTATCCACAATACGCGATCCGGACTTTTAATGCGCGCGCCTGCCGGGCCAGCAAAGACATGCGAGAAAGAAATGGCAATGTCCAGTTATCACCGCCCGCGCATTCATAAAGCCCGACGCCTGGGCGGGCAAATCCTGTGTACCATCATAGCCTGCCTGCTACCGCTGCAGCAGGCGCTGGCCATATCGTTGATCCGGGACGCCGAAACCGAGTATTTCATCCGGGAAATTTCTGAGCCGATATTTGCCGCAGCAGGCCTCAACCCTAAAGCCGTCAGCTCTTATCTCGTCAATGCATCCTCTATCAACGCATTTGTCACCGGCGGCCAGAATGTGTTCATGCACACGGGCACAATTCAGCAGGCGGAAACCCCCAACGAGATTATCGGGGTCATCGCGCATGAAACCGGCCATATCACAGGCGGCCACCTGTCGCGCTCACAAGAAGCGGTAGCTGCGGCTACGGCCCCTGCGATTCTGGGTTATCTGCTTGGTATCGGCGCAATCTTCGCCGGCGCAGGGGATGCGGGCATGGCGCTCATTACGGGCGGCCAGACAGTTGCCCAGCGGACATACCTCTCCTATTCGCGGACGCAGGAAGCCTCCGCTGACCAAGCTGCACTTGGTTTTCTGGAACGCACCGGCCAGACCGGCCAAGGCCTTGTGAACTTTTTTGACAAGCTGGCGGATCAAGAAGCGCTGTCGGAGCGATCTCAGGATCCTTATGTGCGGACCCACCCCCTTTCGCGCGAACGTATTGCAGCACTTGAGCACCGGGTCTCAGAATCTCCATTCAAGGATGCGCGGGATCCGGAGGAATGGCAGGAAATGCTGGAGCTGGTGCAAGCCAAGCTGCATGGCTTCATTGACCGTCCACAGGCGACCTTCCGGCGCTATCCCGAAAAAGACCAGAGCAAGGCCGCGCGCTACGCCCGCGCCATTGCCTATTACAAAATTCCCAATACGGAGCGCTCTGTTGCCGAGATGGACGCGTTGATTGCGGACTATCCCGGCAATGCCTTCTTCCATGAATTCAAAGGCCAGGCGTTGTTTGAATCCGGGCGTCCGGTTGAATCCGCTGCCGCTTATCGAATTGCCGACCAACTCCGCCCGAACGAGCCCTTGATTATGGTGGGGCTTGGGCAATCTCTGCTGGCGACCGGGCAGGATGCAAGCGTTACCGAGGCACGGGCTATTCTGGAGCGCGCGACACGGCTTGAACATGACTATCCCAACGGTTTTCGCATTCTTGCCCAAGCCTACGCGCAGGAAGGCAATACCCCGATGGCCGCGCTGGCCACTGCGGAACAGAATGCATCGAGTGGCAATCTGGGTGAGGCCAAACAGTGGGCCGCACGGGCCAAACGTGAATTGCCTGAAGGTAGTCCTGCATGGCAGCGGGCCGACGATATTTCCCGCATTGAGGCACCAAACCTTTAACCGGCTTGTGCCCCTATGACCGCATGATTTTGGATGTTTGAGTAAGGATTTCTGTGATGACTCTGTTGAGTGGTGGTTTCCGTGGACTGCGCGTGACAGCGCTGGCGCTTGGTGCGTTGCTGGCAGCTACGGCTTCCGGTGTTGCTCAGGACTCCAAAGCGGGTCCGTTCTCCAACGCGGAAAAAGAAGCCATCGGTGAGATCATCCGGGACTACCTGATTGCCAATCCGAAGCTGATGCTGGATGTGATGGATGCGCTGGATGCGCATGAAAGCAAGGCTGAGCAAGAGCAGCAACGTGTGGCAATTGCCGCGAACCTCGAGGCGCTTGAGCGCGACGGATATTCTTTTGTTGCGGGCAATCCGGACGGCGCCGTTACAATCGTTGAATTTTTCGACTACCGCTGCCCCTACTGCAAGCAAACCGCCGATGACATGGAAAAGCTCATCGAAGAGCATGACGATGTGCGGCTGGTGCTAAAGGAATTTCCCATTCTCGGGCCAAATTCCACCATCGCATCGCAAGCTGCGATCGCGGCCATTCCGCAGGGTAAGTATCTCGCCTTCCATTTTGCCTTGCTGCGCTCCGAGGGCATCCTAGACCGCGATGCGGTCATGGAGATCGCCGAAGATGTCGGTCTTGATACGGACAAGCTGGCGCGCGACATGGAAAGCGAAAAAGTCGACAGGATCATCGACACCAATCGCAATCTTGCGCTTGATGTGGGCGTCAAAGGCACCCCGGCATTTGTTATCGGCGATACGCTGTTGCCCGGTGCCGCGCCGATTGAGGAGATCGAATCCCACCTTCAGGCCGTGCGCGATGCGGTGAAGGACGCGGGCTAGCCTCCCCTGGCGCCAGACTAGATGAGCCCCGCCAAGGGTGAGCTTGGATCCGCATAGCGCTTTTTCGGCATGCGCCCGGCGAGATACGCATCGCGCCCGGCAAGGACCGCATGCTTCATGGCGCGGGCCATGCGGATCGGGTCCTTGGCTTCGGCGATGGCCGTGTTCATCAAAACGCCGTCGCACCCCAGCTCCATGGCCATGGCGGCGTCGGATGCGGTACCGACACCTGCATCCACCAGTACGGGCACATTTGCCTGCTCGATGATGAGACGGATATTGACCGGGTTCTGAAGCCCCAGTCCGGAGCCTATGGGGGCCCCCAACGGCATAATTGCGCAACAGCCCATCTGCTCAAGATCGCGCGCCATGATGGGATCATCGCTGCAATAGACCATCACCTCAAACCCTTCTGACAGCAGCAACTCGGCTGCCCGCAAGGTTTCGCGCATGTCGGGATAGAGCGTTTTCTGATCGCCAAGCACCTCCAGCTTGACGAGCGACCAGCCGCCCGCTTCGCGCGCCAGCCGCAAGGTCCGTACTGCGTCTTCGCCGGTAAAGCAGCCCGCCGTATTGGGCAAGTAGGTGTATCGCTTGGGGTCGATGAAATCCGCCAAACGGGGCTGCGTGGGGTCCGTCAGGTTAACCCGGCGCAATGCCACCGTAACGATTTCAGCGCCTGAGGCCTCGGCGGCATCGGCATTTTGCTGGTAGTCGGCATATTTGCCGGTGCCGATAATCAGGCGCGAGTGAAACTCCCGTCCGGCAATGACCAATGGTGTGTCATCACCACCGCCTGTGGATGGAACCTCGCGGGCAATTGCCTCGGGCATACTGGAATCGTCTCCTTGAAATCTTTTATGCGGTTTCAGCCGCCGCCGACGAACTGCACAATCTCGATCCGATCACCCTCGGCCAGCAGCGTCTGGCCGTAAAGCGACTTGGGCACGATCTCAAGATTACGCTCAACCGCAATCTTGCGGGGCTCTAATCCCAGCAGGGTCAGCAGGCCCTCAATGCTGGCATCCGACGGCACGCGCCGCGTGTCGCCGTTCACAGTGATTGATATGGGGCCGTTTACCGGTATCGGTGCGCTCATGGGCGGGATAATGGGAGCGAAGTTGGCTGATTTCAACGGCTTCGCAACCCTTCCACGTCTATTTTCCACCTTCTTTCAACGTGGCTTTGCGGCTGAGCGCTGCTCAAGTATAACGAATAGCGTAATCAAATCGGGTCTCTGCCCCTGTTTCGCCCCTCTTTCGCGCCATACTTCCGCGGCGGCAAAAACAACGGAAAAAAGGCTGCCCTGACGCATGACTGCGACCATCCTCATCCTCAACGGCCCAAACCTGAACCTGCTCGGCCAGCGCGAGCCGGAGATTTATGGTGCCGACACGCTGGGCGACCTCGAAAAGCGCGTTGCATCCAAGGCCAAGGCTCTTGGATTGGCCGCAGATTTTCGCCAGTCGAACAGCGAAGGCACACTTGTGGACTGGCTGCAGGAGGCCCGCACCAAGGCTGATGGGGTCATCCTCAACGCCGCCGGCTACACCCATACGTCAGTTGCCATCCGCGATGCCGTGCTTGCATGTGAAAAACCTGTTATCGAAGTGCATCTGTCGAATCCCTATGCGCGCGAAGACTTTCGCCAGCATTCGTTTATTTCGGATGTGGCGCGCGGCGTTATTTGCGGGTTCGGCCCGCTTGGCTATGAATTGGCACTTGATGCCATCGCTGAAATCTGCGGCACGGCATAACCGCTACAAGGTGCCTGCCACGCTGCTTTAAAACCCTATCTGCATATCCATGCAGACCGCCTATACGGAGAACCTGATGAGTAGTTCAAATTCGGCCAAGAGCCCGGTCGACAAAGAGATGATCCGGGAGCTTGCGGACCTCCTGAAGGAGACCGAGCTCAGCGAGATTGAGGTCGAAACTGAAGAGTTCAAGATCCGTGTGGCGCGGAATGCAGGCGGCGGCATGCCCATGGCCTATGCTCCCGCCCCTGCCGCGGCGGCGGCACCTGCTGCGTCCGATGCTCCGGGTGCGGAAAAATCCGCCGCAGACCCCGGATCGCACCCCGGTGCCATTGCCTCGCCCATGGTCGGTACCGTCTATGTATCGCCAGAGCCAGGCGCGCCTGCCTTTGTGAAGGTCGGCGACAGTGTGTCGGCGGGGGATACGTTGCTGATCATTGAAGCCATGAAGACCATGAATCCCATCCCTGCCCCCAAGAGCGGCAAGGTAAAGCAGATCCTCATTCAGGACGCCCAGCCGGTAGAGTTCGGTGAAGTTCTGATTGTCGTTGAATAGCACCACACGCGGGACGGGCCAGATGTTTGAGAAAGTTCTGATTGCCAATCGCGGCGAAATTGCATTGCGCATTCAACGCGCCTGCACCGAGCTTGGTATTGCGACAGTCGCGGTTCATTCGACCGCGGATGCTGACGCCATGCATGTGCGGCTGGCAGACGAAAGTGTCTGCATCGGGCCGCCTGCGGCGTCCGAAAGCTATCTCAATATACCCGCGATCATTTCAGCGGCTGAGATAACCGGGGCGGATGCCATTCACCCCGGCTACGGCTTCTTGTCCGAGAACGCGAACTTCGTCTCCATCGTCGAGGAGCACGGCATTACGTTCATCGGCCCCAAGGCCGAACATATCCGCGTGATGGGTGACAAGATTGCCGCCAAGCAGACTGTGAAAGAGCTGGGTATTCCAGTGGTGCCGGGTTCCGATGGCGCATTGAAGGATGCCGCTGCTGCGGCCCGCGTGGCAGACGAAATCGGCTACCCCGTGATTATCAAGGCATCGGCCGGTGGCGGTGGACGTGGCATGAAGGTCGCCCGCTCACGTGCAGAGCTGGACCATGCGGTCTCCACGGCACGCGCCGAATCAAAAGCGGCCTTCGGGGATGACGCTTTGTATCTGGAGCGGTACCTTGCCAAGCCGCGCCACATTGAAATTCAGGTGCTGGGGGATGCGCATGGTAATGCCATCCATCTGGGTGAACGCGACTGCTCGTTGCAGCGGCGGCACCAGAAAGTGCTCGAAGAATCACCCTCGCCCGCCATCACGCCCGAAGAGCGAAACAGGATCGGTGAGACGGTGGCGACTGCCATCCGCAATCTTGGCTATCTGGGCGCGGGCACCATCGAGTTTTTGTATGAGAACGGCGAGTTCTTCTTCATCGAGATGAATACACGCCTTCAGGTGGAACATCCGGTCACTGAAATGGTCACCGGCATTGACCTCGTGCGCGAGCAAATCCGCATCGCTGCCGGCGAGCCTTTGAGTATCAAGCAGTCAGACGTCAAGATCACGGGGCATGCCATTGAGTGCCGCATCAATGCGGAACATCCCGAGACCTTTACGCCTTCTCCGGGCACCATCACTGATTTCCATACGCCGGGTGGCCTTGGTGTGCGCATCGATTCCGCCGCCTATTCCGGCTATCGCATTCCGCCCTATTACGACAGCATGATCGGCAAGCTGATTATCTATGGCGATGATCGTCAGGAATGCCTGATGCGGCTGCAGCGCGCCTTGCGGGAATTCGTGATCGGCGGTGTCGACACCACAATTCCGCTTTTCACGCGGCTTGTTGAGGAAGACGATATCAAGACCGGGAATTATCACATTCACTGGCTTGAGCAGTTTCTGGGCCTCCAATAGCCGCCGCGGTCGAAAATATGGTCAGCGAAGGCGAAATCACCGCAGAAATATTGCTGCGCGCCTATGCTTATGGGGTTTTCCCCATGGGAGAGTCGCGTGATGACCCGTCTTTGTATTGGGTGGACCCGACCCAGCGGGGCATTCTGCCGCTTGACGCGTTTCACATCTCCAAAAAACTCGCGCGCACCATCCGCAAAGCACCCTTCCGCATAACGGTGGATACCGCTTTCAGGACAACCATGCAGGCCTGCGCCGCGCCGGCACCCGGCCGCGATGGCACTTGGATCAATGATCGCATTGTTGACCTTTACTGCGAGCTGCATGACAGCGGGCATGCTCATTCGGTTGAGTGCTGGCACGACGACGAGATGGTCGGAGGACTTTACGGCGTGTCGCTCGGCGCAGCTTTTTTTGGGGAGAGCATGTTCTCCAACGTGACGGATGCCAGCAAGGTGGCGCTGGTGCATCTCGTTGCCCGGCTCAGGCGCGGGGGGTTCCGGCTCCTCGACACGCAATTCGTGACCGAGCACCTGGCACAATTCGGTGCGATCGAGATTCCGCGTGCGGACTATCAAAAGCGATTGGCGAGTGCGATTGCGGCAGAAGCGGATTTTTATTCGCTGGGGGATGCGCCGTCTGCGGATGAAATACTGCAGTCGGTCAACCAAGCATCATAAACCGGGTGTTCCAGCGCATTGAGGCCGGGCGATGACGCCAGCATCCAACCGCTGAATATCGGTTCCGGCTCTTCCAGCAGTTCTTCATTTACCGGATATTCGCGGACTTCCACAAAAGCGATTGTTTTGGGTGGATCTTCGGGTTTTGCCTTGTGGCAGGCACGCACAATGATGCCCAATGTCCCGAAGCGCAGAGGCTCGCCGACACGCACCCGCATGGGATGAGTCCGGGCCGTGATTTTGTTGAGGCCCATCAGGTGCGCTGTATTTTGCACGGGGGCCACTTCTTTAACAGGCTGGGGATTGGCCGGGGCCGTTTCAGGCGGCGGCGCGTTTTCAGATACGGGCACGGGTGATGCCGCAACCTGCGCAAAGGCTGATGTACTTGTTGCGACACAGCACAAAACGGCAACTGCTACGGCTGCAAGCGCGTGGACAGCGTTGGTCACTCGCTGGAGCTCCCGCCGCCAGCGCTGAATACCGCCTGGCTGACCAAGCCGATCAGATCGACTGAGCCCTGTGCAAACCGGATCTCATCGCCGGGCGCGAGCATCTCTTCACTTCCGCCGGGGGTGAGTGACACATAGGCGCCACCAAGCAAACCTTCGGATGTGATCTTGGCGCTGCTGTCGTCCGGCAGTTCGACTTCCGGGGCAACTGATATTGTGACGCGCGCGATATAGGTCTTGGGATCAAGCGTCTGATCCAGCACCGTTCCGATCTTGATGCCGGAAAGGCGCACGTCAGCCCCCATCGCCAAACCGTCGATACGGTCAAAATCGATGGTCAGCTCATAGCCGGACGATCCGCCTGAATCAGTCGACGTGTAGGCAAAAAACAGAAACACCCCGGCAATCACAATGACGGCTGCGCCGGTAAGTGTCTCAACAATGGATGACTGCATCTTAGTGTTCCTGTTTCCCTGATGGGTGTTTGCCGCCGAAGGCCCTATGGCGCCTATTCAGGCTTCCACGCTTCATAATCGCCCGCCGTCTTGGTCCGGGCGGTGCCGGTCACCAGCGACCCTGCCGGGTGGTAGGCATCCTGCGACCCTGACAGATTCGGCAGATGCGGCTTTTCCCAGGCCCTGGGTGCATAGCCCGTCTGGTCGGGTGTTTCGTCGACGGTCTGGTGCAACCAGCCATGCCACTCAGGCGGCACGCGGGAGGCTTCTGCCAGGCCATTGTAGATTACCCAGCGGCGCTTGGGATTCTTGCGGTCCGAAAAATAGCGGTTTCCTTGGGAATCCTCGCCCATGAACTCACCTCGGCGCCATGTCCAAAGCCGGGTGCCCCAAGTCTGGCCGTTCCACCAGGTGAATATCTGTCTGAACCACATTGTGCGTTTTGCCGCTGATTGAAGGCTTGATGGGAAGTGATTGTGGCACGGGCGTACTGCCCTGCTCTTGTGGCCGCAATATGCCACCCTGCCGGGCTCAGCGTCCAGCCTTGCTGGCGTTTTGTGCGCCTAAGTCAGACTTCCCACACCGAGCGCATCTGTTTGGCGGCCGGGGGCCGGGTGGGCACCGGATCGCGCAACACGTAGTAGTCGCCTTCAAGCACGAAGACCCGCTTGTCTTTGCGCACCAGTTGAATCCGTTTGAGGAGATTTGCCGGCACGATGGGCTTGGCGACAAAGTGATTGGCGCCAGCATCCATTGATGCCTTCACAACCTCGGGTTTGGTGTGAGCCGTCAGCATGATGGCGGGTGCCTGGTTCTTTGCCCCGGCGCTGCGATGACGAAGCTTGCGCAGGAACTCGATGCCATCCATCGGCATCATATGCCAGTCGCACAAGATGAGGTCCGGAGTCTTGACCCCGATCATCTCCAACGCGGTTCCGCCATCAGGGGCAAGCCGCAGGTCATGGACGCCAAATGCAGTCAGAAGCTCCTTCAGCAACCTGCGGGTATTGGCGTTGTCATCAACAGCCATAACACCGAAGTCGCCAAGGAAGGTCTGCTTCCCATTTGCACCGACTGGCATCTGCTTCTGCTCTCCTGCCTTGGCCACCCGCGAATCCGGGCGCATTGAGTTCACCGCCGGTCTTAATCCGCTGACCGTGTTCTGGCGTCCCCAATCGAATATGTCGCCAGTGTGCCCCGAATCGCCTTATGACTGCTTAACGGTCGGGCCCGTATTGGCGGCTTTCCTGCTTTTTTATGTGATCGTGGCTGTGCCGCCCAAGCCTTGACCAAGGCGGGGCTCCTACCCCATATTTTGTTAATACTGTGCTAACGGCCACATTATGTAGTAGTGTGTTCCGCACAGAGGGCAAATGGTCGTTTTGGGGGCGGACCATGCATATCAAGCGGATTTTCACACACACGGACAGCGCCGCAGGCAGCGGACCGGGCAATGCATCTGGTTCAGGCCAGACCGGCCCGTATGACCAGCTAACCTTCAGGCGCGTCAACGTCACGCTGCCGGACGGTGCGGCTATGGACGTCACCGCCCCATCTTCCTGGCCGGTGAGCGCGGTTGAAGCCTTTGCAGCACACGCCCTGCTGCTTGACTGGGTTCCGCTGGAACGGCGGCAAATTCGCGAACGTGGCTGCCCCAAGACCTTGCGACGGCATGTGCCGCTTGAAGACGGGTCATTACCGCTGGGTTCGGAGACAGATATCCGCGCGGCTCTGAACCGGGTGGCGGGCGGTCTTGCCCGAACAGGGTGGGACCACGGCTATTTTGACCGCGAATCAGATGCCCTGGACTTCGAAGACGAATTACGGGCCAGCCTGGTACAGCGTCGGGCCACTCTGAGTGCCAATTGCTGGCAGTCACTCGGGCTTTCATGGGCTTACGGGGCGGAGGAAACCGGCCCGTCTTTCAAGACTGCCGGTGTAAAAATGCCTGGTGTTCCTGATGCAGACCCATCCGCACAGTCTGAGCAGTTGGCCCACCAATTGGATGATGCGTCGGCTTTGGCAATGGGTCGGGCAATGCTTGCGGACATGCGCGAGGAAATTGATGCGGCCGTGCAGCTGGGAGGGCCGGATGTTGCCACCAACCCTCATCTGCGGTCTGCGCTTGCAACAGCGGCCCAACGGGGCCTGCCCGCGACCGCGGCTCGACGGCTGGTCGACTTGTCTGCGGCGCACAAAGGCACCTCAGGCACGCCGGACACCCATCTCGATTTTGACTCCGACATCTGGACAATCGTGGGCATGCCGGAGCCGCAGATTGCGCGGCTGAACGGCATACGCAAGCCGGAGCTGGATGCGCTTTCCACTGCCAGCTATGGCGGGACCGCGCCACGAGTTGTGCTTGAGCATCACATGCGTGCGACAGACCTTGGGACGCTGCATGGTGACGACACGCCGATGGCAACCATCAATGCCGCCGCCTGCATGATGGCCGAAGGCAAAAGCAGCCTTGATATCGATGCGATCGTCCATGTGGTCCGCCTACTGACAATAGCACTCGACATTGCGCGGGGCGACCAACCTTCCGATGCGCACCGGCCTGTCGCGATTAACATCGCCAATGTTGCACCGGTCATCATGAGCCACGGCATGCCCTATGGGCTGGATGAGGGCCGGGGCCTGGCGGCAACTTTCTCCGCCCTTGTTACGGCCACAGCCTTGGCTACCTCAGCTGATATGGCAGCCCATATGTGTCCCGCGCCCGCCTTTTCCGGGCAAGAGGACGAAGCTGGCCGTTTCATGCGTAACATGCAGCGGGCCTTGCTAGGTCAGGCCGCCGGTTATGAGGGCCTCGCCCACACGCCGCAGGCGCTCTATCCCTACACGCCGGATCAGGCACGGGTGCTGGATGCCGCGCGCGCGGTCTTGGACAAGGCAATGGCGCGCTATCAGCAATCCGGCTTGCGCAGCCTTGTCCTTACCGGCGTTACGGAAGATGCCGTGGCGGCCGACTTGCTGGCGGCCGAGACGCCGGGTATCGGGCCGATGAAGACACTCGTGCATTATCGCCGCCTGACGCCCGACTTTGACGGCTCAGCGATTTACAAAGTTATCTCGTCAGCTGTGCCACGCGCATTGCGGGCCCTGCAGCATGATGATGCACAGATTGACCGGTTGATCGACTACGTGATCGGGCACGGTTCTCTTGCAGAGGCACCGGGGGTCAACCACGACCTGCTGCGCGAACGCGGCTTCACCGACGACGATATTGAGATCACGGAAAACCTCTTGGCGACAGCAGCGAATATCCGCGGTGTGTTCACGCCCTATGTTCTCGGCTGGGATGATGTGTTCGAGGAAGACGACGATGTCCTCACCCGGCTTGGTTTTTCTGAGTGGGATGTGGAGCACGCGAATTTTTATTGCTGCGGTGCGCTAACGCTGGAAGGCGCGCGCGGCCTGCCGCTTGAACATCTGCCGGTGTTTGATTGCGAGAAGCCGCTGGGCCGTATTGGGGCGCGGCATGTCAGTATTGATGACCGCATGAAGATGGCTCAGGCGATTCAGCCCTTTGTGACCGATACGGTGATGCTTGACCTGGAGCTGCCGCAGGAAACACCGCTGGACGACATTGTCCGGCTTTACCAGACGGCAGACAGTTCCGGTCTCAAGTCCATCTGTCTCAATCGCGCAGGTACAGACCTGACCGAGCCGCTCTCGTATGACGAACTGCTGGGTAGTGAGACGCACATGGATGCGCTTGCAGGCAAAATTCAGGTGCGCACCGTTGAAAGCGACATACCCGCGCCTGAACCAGCAGTACCAGCTGATCTGGCGACGGCTATTTCCATTGGCCTTGAACATGGGGTCCCGCTTGAGGCTTATGCAGCCGCATTCGGCGGAGACACCCGTGCGGCACCGGCTGCCTTCGCTGATGCATTGCGGGCGATTGCTACTGGCTATCTTGATACAGCCGCGCTGCCATCGGTCGCCTTGAACCCACTGCGGGATACGGATGTGATGCCTACGCATCCCGAAACCACACGCACGATCCCGCATTCCGGCAGCATCACCCGTTCACCCCATTCACGAACCGGCATCCGGCGCGCGACATCTGCGCCGCATGCCTCACCGGCTTCCGGTGCCTCGGCCCTTTCGCCCCCCAGCGTTTCCGGCCGGCATCGGGAGGAATAGCCCATGCTTCAAGAAGGCGTGAGACGCCAAGCCCCCCAAGCGCGGCATCTCACATAAACAAAAATACCCCCAATACGACTAAAGGGCTCCCCACAATGGGGGAGCCCTTTTTCCGTCTGGCCGGCTGCTGCCGGTTATTCCTTGGGTGCTGTCGAGCGTATATGCAGTTCGCGCAACTGGTGCGCGCTGGCCGGAGCCGGGGCGCCCATCATCAGATCCTGCGCCTGCTGGTTCATCGGGAACATGGTGACTTCACGCAGATTCTCCTCACCTGCCAGCAGCATCACAATACGGTCAATGCCCGGCGCAATGCCGCCATGCGGCGGCGCGCCGTAACGGAAGGCATTCAGCATACCGCCGAATTTTTCCTCCACGACTTCCGGCCCGTAGCCCGCGAGCTCGAAGGCTTTCATCATGATTTCCGGGCGATGGTTTCTGATCGCACCGGATGACAGCTCAATGCCGTTGCAGACAATGTCGTACTGGTAGCCGTTGATCTCCAGCGGATCTTTGGTTTCCAGCGCTTCCAGCCCGCCCTGGGGCATGGAGAAGGGGTTGTGGGAGAAGTCGATCTTCTTTTCCGTGTCATCCCACTCATACATCGGGAAATCGACGATCCAGCAGAACTCGAACTTGCTCTCATCAATCAGCTTCAGCTCGCGGCCAATCTGCTGGCGTGCCTGTCCGGCAAAATCCACGAACTTGGTCGGGTTGCCACATGTGAAGAACACTGCATCGCCGTCCGCAAGGCCCAGCGACTGGCGCAGCGCTTCTGTACGTTCAGGCCCGATATTCTTGGCCAGCGGACCGGCACCCACGAGGCTGCCTTCCTCTTCACGGAAGAAGATATAGCCAAGGCCCGGCTGCCCTTCTTTCTGTGCCCAAGCATTCATCCGGTCACAGAAGGCCCGACTACCGCCACCGGGGGCGGGAATGGCCCAAACGCGGACCTTATCGTCGGCCGCAATCTGACCAGCGAATACCTTGAAACCCGAATCGCGGAAAGTGTCTGTTGCATCCGACATTTCAATCGGATTGCGCAGATCGGGCTTGTCGGAGCCGTATTTGCGCATGGATTCCGCATACGGAATACGCGGGAAAACTTCCGTCACAGGGCGGCCATTGCCGAACTCGACGAATACATCGCGCAGGATAGGCTCGACGGCCTGAAAAATATCTTCCTGCTCCACGAAGCTCATCTCGATATCGAGCTGATAAAATTCACCCGGCGAACGATCAGCACGGGCGTCTTCATCGCGGAAGCACGGTGCAATCTGAAAATACTTGTCGAAGCCCGCCACCATGATCAGCTGCTTGAACTGCTGGGGTGCCTGCGGCAGCGCATAGAACTCGCCGGGATGCATGCGGCTGGGGACCAGAAAGTCGCGCGCGCCTTCTGGTGAGGATGCGGTCAGGATGGGCGTTTGGTATTCGCCAAAGCCCGCCTCCGTCATCCGGCGGCGCAAATCGGCAATGATGCGCGAACGCAGGACGATGTTCTGGTGCAGCCGCTCACGGCGCAAATCCAGGAAGCGATAGCGCAGGCGGGTTTCTTCGGGATAGTCCGTGTCGCCAAACACCGGCAGCGGCAGTTCCTGCGCTTCTGACTGAACTTCAACCGACGTAATGCGCACTTCGACGGCGCCGGTCGGTAGCTTGTCGTTCACGGTCTCATCGGACCGGGCAATCACATCGCCGTCGATCGTGACCACCCATTCGGCGCGCAGCTTGTCGACGCTGGCAAAGGCCGGGCTGTCGGGGTCCACCACGCATTGGGTGAGGCCATAATGGTCGCGCAGGTCGATAAACAGGAGGCCACCGTGGTCACGCACCCGATTGACCCAGCCGGATAGCCGAACAGAGGTGCCGACGTCACTTGCGCGCAACTGGCCGCAGGTATGGGAGCGATAACGGGTCATGGCGGAAATAGCCTTGTTGATCGGGGTGCAGAATCAGGTGCTTGCGCCTGCGCTGGTCAGGGCCAGATCGGCCGATCCAAATCAGCGGCAGGCAGGCGCGGCGGAGAAGCGCATAGCCGCGCGGGTCTTGTCAAGATTCGACCTCTCATGCAGGGACTAGCGACAAGCCGCGCGCCATGGGTTATAGCACTTCTGACATGGAAATTATTACCACGACTGCGGCGCTGGACGCCGCCTGCGCACAGCTCGCCGCCGCCCCTTTCGTCACCGTCGATACGGAATTTCTGCGGGATTCCACCTATTGGCCGGTGTTGTGCCTCATTCAGGTGGCCGCGCCGGAAGGCGACGCGCTGATCATTGATCCGCTGGCAAGCGATATCGACCTTGGCTCATTTTATGCCCTGATGGCCAACAAGGCTGTCATCAAGGTCTTTCATGCCGCCCGTCAGGACATCGAAATCTTCTGGCATGAGGCCCAAACCCTGCCAGACCCCCTCTTTGATACCCAAGTTGCCGCCATGGTCTGCGGGTTTGGGGATTCTGTCGGCTACGAGAACATCGTCAAGAAGGTTACCGGCGAGCAGGTGGATAAATCCTCCCGCTTTACTGACTGGAGCCGACGCCCGCTGACCGACAAGCAATTGCACTACGCCGCTGCCGATGTGACCCATCTGCGGCAGGTCTATGACTCGCTGGCCCGGCGGATCACGAAATCAGGCCGCGCCCAGTGGGTGGCGGATGAAATGGCCATTTTGCAGGACCCCGCCACCTATGAGGTCCAGCCGGAAGATGCCTGGAAGCGCCTCAAGCTGCGCAACCGCAATCGCAAGGCACTGGCCGTGCTGATGGAAGTGGCAGCATGGCGCGAACGTGAAGCGCAAAACCGCAACATGCCGCGTGGGCGCATCATGAAGGATGATGCCCTGCAGGAAGTTGCCATGCAGGCTCCCACGTCTCCGGATGCGCTCAACCAGCTGCGCGCCGTGCCGCGCGGGTTTGGCCAGAGCCGCCATGCGACGGGGCTGTTTGATGCGGTTAAACGGGGTCTCGAAAAGCCGTCAGGCGATATTAAAATGCCTGATGCACCTGAGCAGTTGCCGCAGGGTCTGGGGCCGACGGTTGAGTTGCTGAAGGTGCTGCTGAAATACAAATGCGAGGCACATGACGTTGCCCAGAAGCTGATCTGCAACGTGGCGGATCTTGAGCGGATTGCGGCTGATGACAATGCTGACGTCGCGGCCCTGCGTGGCTGGCGGCGGGAGATATTTGGTGCTGACGCGCTAGACCTGAAGCATGGCCGTGTCTGTCTCTCCATTGAGAACCAGATGATAAAACCGGTGCGTCTCTCGTAGATTCATATCGGCCGCTTCAGATATCCGAAACCTGAACATCAGGCTCGACGCCCAGCGCGCGGGCCAGCGACGACAGGCGCTTGGCCACGGATTCCCCCAGCAAGTCACGCTTTGTCGAGGGGACCAGCAAGGTCAGCTTGCCGGGCTGCGGTTCCAGGCGGAAACCGGTGACCAGACGCGGCGCGCCCGCGGAAATTGTATGGCCCAGCCGCAGGGCTAACCCCAACACTGATGCCCGCGCAGTGTGCTCCTCATCGAGCAATGCAAGAATCCGGTCATTGTCGGTGTTTGTCAGCCCACTGCGATAACGGTTCGCCACTGCGGTGCTCAGATAGACCCGCCCTTTGTGATCTATGCCTGAGACCGGTGCCCGCAATATCTCGAGCAGCACATGTTGGGAGCGATAGTCAGGGTGAATACGCCAGGCGATGTCGCTCAAATGGCAGGCGGCGTGGTGTAGGCGGCGCTCTTCTGCATCTGCCGCCAATAACAGCTCGGACTTGAACAAAGGCGCTGTAAACCGTTCCAGCTCCTCGCCGTGCTCGGGGAAGCGGCCAAGTCTTGCGCCCACATTCTCTGCCCAGCTCCACAGCGGGTCCATCGCGCGATCCTTTGGCGACAACCTCGAATAAAGCAGACCCTCGCGAACCCCGTAGGCAGAGATGACCACATCTGACGCGCCGGTGACTTCCAGCACTTTCTCCAGGACCAGCGCCGCGTAGGGCAGAGTTTCATGACGGCGGCGGGAGACATCAGGTACGCGCTCCAGGGATTTGCGGCTTTGGCCGGAAATCAGCTTGGAAAGATCCATCGCTTCGCGCCGGCGAAGGCTATAGGCCTGCAAAATGCGCAGCGGGTAGTCTTCACCGGCCATGTGGATGCGGGCGATGTTTCGCCAGTTGCCCCCGACAGCATAAAAGGAGCTCGGCTTGCCCCCGGCCAGCAAATCCACTTCGTCAAAAGCCTTCGCAACCAAATCGCGTGCGGAGGCGATACTGCCGCCGGACAGGTCGATAAGACGAAGCGGGCCGACAGGTAATGTCAGGCCCTCGCCTTGCTGGCCGCCGGTAATTCGGACCAGTTCAAGGCTCCCGCCGCCAAGGTCACCCACCAAACCATCTGCATTGGGAAACCCGGCAGCAACGCCTTCGGCGGCATATCTTGCCTCGTCCGCGCCCGACAGGATTGTTATGCCGGTGCCGCACAAATGTTCAGCGCGCTCAATAAAATAGGCCCCGTTGGAAGCCTCGCGGACGGCAGCTGTCGCAACTGCTTCCACGCTGGTAATGCCCAATGCGCTGGTCAAACCGCGAAACCGTGCAAGGGCTGCAAGCGCGCGGTCTATCCCCTGAGGGTCAAGCTGCCCGGTACTGCCCACCGTGCGCCCGAGGCCGCACAGCACTTTCTCATTGAAAATGGGTATCGGCACCCGGCCATGATCCGCATACACCACAAGGCGCACTGAATTGGACCCGATATCAATGATACCGACCCCTTCACTCAGGTCTGGCGCCTCACGCGGTTTGTGCGTGAATGGCATAGGCATCCCTCATAAAGCCGCAGCCGCTTTCCTGCGGTGCTCATTCGGCACCACTCATACCCTACTTAATCAGCAGATGTACGGAAACGGAACTGTTTGGGCAGGCTTTCTTCAAGTGCCTTGCCGCGACCGGAGAGGCTTGGATTGGTCATGAAGTATTGGTGCGCATTGAAGGGCTTTTGGTCCGGCGCCAATGGCTCACGTGTGTAGGAGCCATCCGGCATCAGATCCCAGCTTTGCTGGGTGTCTTCAAGATTCGCGACCATGATCTGATCAAGAATCTGTTCATGCACCGTGGCATTCTCCACAGGCACCAGCGTTTCAACCCGCCGATACAGGTTGCGCGGCATCCAGTCTGCGGAGGAAATATAAATCTTGGCCTTGGGGTTCGGCAGTGTGCCGCCATTGCCAAAGCACACAACACGCGAGTGCTCCAGAAAACGCCCGACAATGCTCTTCACCGCGATATTTTCCGACAGGCCCGGCACGCCAGGGCGCAGGCAGCAAATGCCGCGAACAACCAGCTCCACTTTCACGCCCGCCTGGCTGGCACGATAAAGCGCATCGATCATCGATGAATCCACCAGAGAATTCATTTTTGCCCACACAGCGCCGGGACGGCCATTTTGCACGTTGGCAATTTCGTTTTCGATCAACTCAATCAGCCGCGTGCGCAGGTTGAGCGGCGACAGCGCCAGTTTCTTGAGCGCCACGGGCTCCGCATACCCCGTGATGTAGTTGAACGCCTGCGCCGCATCGTGGGCCAGTATCGGATCCGTGGTGAACAACGACAGGTCGGTATATATCTTGGCCGTGATCGGGTGGTAATTGCCAGTTCCAAAATGGCAATAGGTGCGCAGCTCGCCCGCTTCGCGCCGCACGACCAGCGACATTTTGGCGTGCGTCTTGAACTCAAGAAATCCGTAGACCACCTGAACGCCAGCGCGTTCGAGATCGCGTGCCAGTTTGATGTTGGCGGCTTCATCAAAGCGGGCTTTCAACTCCACGAGTGCCGTCACCGATTTCCCGGATTCCGAGGCTTCGATCAGTGCCCGGACAATAGGGCTGTCGGCGGATGTGCGGTAAAGCGTCTGCTTGATCGCCACCACATCCGGATCAGCGGCTGCCTGGCGCACAAACTGCACCACCACGTCAAAGGATTCATATGGGTGATGCACCAGAATGTCCTTCTGGCGGATTGCCGCAAAACAATCGCCGCCGTGGTCGCGGATACGTTCGGGGAAACGGGCATTGTAAGGCACGAATTTAAGATCGGGCCGATCATCGACAATCAGTCTGGATGTTGATGCAAGCCCGACGAGCCCGTCGACAAGAATGACGTCGCGGGCACTTACTTCGAGTTCGGAGATCACCAGACGCCGGAGACTTTCGGGCATGGTGCTCTCAAGCTTGAGGCGCACCACATTGCCGCGACGACGGCGCTTGAGGGCGCTCTCAAAGAGCCGCACCAGATCTTCAGCTTCTTCTTCAATTTCTAGATCGCTGTCCCGGATGATGCGAAACACACCAGAGCCGCTGATGTCATAGCCGGGGAACAGGCGGTTTGAGAAAAGCCGGATGATGTTTTCAAGAGAGATGAACCGGATTGCCCCCTCGCCTGCTTCATCGGTCTGCGGCAACCTTACGAAGCGGCTGATCTGGGCGGGGATCGGCAACAGGGCCGACAGGCTGCGGCCATCGCTCACGCGCCTCAAATCCAACGCCATCGAAATGCCGAGATTTGGAATGAATGGGAACGGATGTGCCGGGTCCACGGCCAACGGCGTTACGACCGGAAACACGTGCTCCAGAAAAAACGTTTCCAGCCAATCGCGCTCTGCAGGCAGCAAGCCGTTGTCATCCACCACAAAAATGTTTTCCGCCGCCAGATCAACGAGCAATTGCTGCCACATGTCCTGCTGGGTGCGCATCAACACACCGGCAGCGGCGTTCACCTGCTCGAGCTGTTGGGCGGGCGTCAGCCCCTCCTGACTTAAGGTGTCGACACCTGCCTGCACCTGCCCGTGCAGCCCTGCGACGCGCACCATGTAAAACTCATCAAGGTTCGAGGCCGAGATGGACAGAAACCGCAGGCGTTCGAGCAGTGGGTGGTTCTGATTGCCGCTTTCCTCCATCACGCGCCCGTTGAAAGCCAGCCATGACAGTTCGCGATTGATGAAGCGTTCCTTCGACTCAATCGTGATTTCCGGCATGCCGACCCGTGCTGCGGTAGTGGCAGCGGTGGGCTCGTTGGAATCAGCTTGCATCGTCATTGGATACCTGTGGCAAATGGGTGGGCTTGGCCCCGTCAACAAACGCGGTTCAGACAAGGCTACCCCAGCCATCGCACCAAGTCATGACGGACAGATGACAGTGCGCCGAGCTGGGCGAAAAACGCCGAATCAGGCCGCATCCACCTTCAGAACATCGCGGATAACCGTCATGTTGAGTTTCCGGCTATGGCTCAAGGCGTGCCGGTCTATCCGCTCCACCGCTTCGCGGGCAGCGTTGGCGGATCTGTCAATGCGCTGGACGATATAGTCGATCATACCGGGGCTCGCATGAATGCCGCGTTCAGCGAACAATTTTGCGACAAGCTGGATCAACAAGGCTTCTCCAGGCTCTTCCAGAAGCGCCTGGGGAGCGGCATTGAGGCGGGAGGCAAGGTCAGGCAATGGAACCCGCATTGCGGCAGGTGCAATTGAACTTGTCAGCAACAAGGATGCTGAGTTTTCGCGTGCGAAATTGAGCAAGTGAAAAAGCGCGTCTGGATAAACCAGCTGATCGATGTTTTCGACCACCAGCGCGGCGTCCGCCAACAATGTGGGCACATCCTGTGTCGTCAGGGCGGAAGCCTCGCAGCAACGGGCACCGGCACGGGCGCGCCACACATCCGCAAGATGGGTCTTGCCGCTGCCGGGCGGCCCAACCAGCACGAGCAGTGGCTGAGGCCATTCCGGCCACCTATCTATCCACGCTACCGCCAGCGCATTGCTGTCCGACACCAGAAAAGCGTCGCGGCCAATTGCAGGCCTGTGGTCGAGCGGCAGTGGAATCTGCGGGCCGTCAGCCGTCATGCCTCCCCCCCACCAGAGCCGCCGCGGCCAATGTAGAGTTCGCTTTTCTTGTATTTTCCAATCGCGAAGCGCGCCAGAACACCAATCATGGCGGCCAGCGGCAAGGCCAGAAGCACCCCGACAAAACCAAATATTGCGCCAAAGGCGAACAAGGCGAAAATGACCCAGACCGGATGTAACCTGACACGCGCGCCGACCAACCATGGAGTCAGGATATTGCCTTCGATCGCCTGGCCAACGAAGAAGACCGCCAGCACTGCGCCGATCATCACAGGGTCTGGCCAAAACTGAACGAGCGCGAGACCGGCGGACAGGATCAAACCTGTCAGCGCGCCGACAAATGGAATGAAACTCACCAGCCCGGCGATGACACCTACCACAAGGCCGAATTCAAGGCCGATAAGGCTCAAGGCCGTCGCATAGAACGTTCCCAATACCAGGCAGACGCTGACCTGACCGCGCACAAAGCCGGCCAGCATTTCGTCCATTTCAGATGCCAGCCGCCGAACCGTATCGGCATGGTCGCGCGGCAGCCAGCTATCGACGCGCTCAATCATCCGGTCCCAGTCGAGCAGCAGATAGAAAGCAACAATGGGTGTCACAAAGACCAGTGACATGAAGCTGATAAAGGCAAGACTGCCATTGACCGCTCCTTGGAATACGCGGCCTGCCCAGCCGACGGCTGACTTGGCAATATCGGCAAATGCCGCGCGGGTCCCCTCATCGACACTTGAGATAAACGCGCCCAGCCGCCCTTCCAACACACGGGAAATCAACGCCTGAATCTGCTGCAAATATCCCGGAGCACGCTCGATGAAGTTGATGATCTGATCCTGAAGAACCGGCAGCAGAACCACCAGGCAAAGAATGAAAATCAACAAGCCAACAATACTGATGACGCTGGTCGCAGCGAGCCGACCCAATCCCAAGTCTTCAAGCCTGTCTGCAAGGGGGTCAAGGAAGTAGGCGACCGCCATCCCTGCCACGAAAGGCAGCATGATGCCGCTCAGCGCATAGAGAAACACGCCGAAGACCAGAGCGGCGGCTATCCAGATAAGTGCCTGCCTGCCAATGCTCATTTTTTTGCCTCATCCCGGCCTGAATGGGTGGTTCCGTCAACGGTTTCCCAGGCACTCACATCGCGCACCCAGTCCACCAGATAACTCGCCCCGGAAATCGCGGTGGTAATGCCGGTGAGATAGGCGGCAAGCACCAGCGCACTGCCGAAGGTCGTTTCAAACTGGAACCCGAGCACTGCCAAAACGAACGCCGCATAGGCGATCTGCATGGTGGTGTTGATTTTGCTCACCATCAAAGGCCGCATTGTGACCTTAAAGCCGATGATCCACGAAATAAGCACCGCCCCGACAATCAGCACGTCGCGGCTTACCACCAGAATGACCAGCCAGTTGGGAATGACATCCTGCATCCCCAGCGAGACGAAAATCGAGACGAGTAATGCCTTGTCGGCGACCGGATCCAGATAGGCACCCAGCTTGGTGGTGTAGCCGAAACGCTTGGCAATAAAGCCATCGACGCCGTCCGATACACCTGCCGCAACAAAAACCAAAAATGCCGCTTCAAATTCCTGTGCCCCTATCAAATAGATGATG
>CAZEHX010000016.1:0-59395 GCA_964511745.1 uncultured Parvibaculaceae bacterium | reverse complement strand
CCATGGTTCAACAGGCTTGCGCGCTGCGGTGCGGGTGCGTCACCTGTCAGTTCGATGGCGTCATAGCGGTTGAGCACGGCATTGACCATTTCGCGGGCTTCGGCCTTTGCCAGGGCGGAGCCGAGGCAGTGATGGATGCCGACACCAAATGTCAGCTGGCGGTTGAGGTTGGGCCGGTCGATGTTGAAGGCTTCCGGCTCCGGGAACATTGCCGGATCGTGATTGGCGGCTGCAAAGAACAGCGCCACCCAGTCGCCCTTTTTGATGGTTTGTCCGCCGATCTCAACATCCGCTTCGGCAATGCGGAACAGGCGTTGCGGCGGGCCTGCATGGCGCAGGCTTTCATCCATGAAGCGGTCGATGGCGGCGCGGTCCCCGTGCAGGCGTGCGGCAAGCTCCGGCATGGTTGCCAGATGATGCAGCAGATTGCCGAGCAGGAAGGTGGTTGTCTCGGCACCGGCCACCACAAGCGTCAGGCAGAAGCGGATCACTTCGTCCGATGTCAGCTTTTCGCCGTCGGCTTCAGTGGTCAGCAATGCGCGCATCAGGCTGTCGGGGAGTTGCTTGCCGTCGGCGAGCGCTGCCTGCATTGCCGTCACCTGCTCGACAAAATAGGTATACAGCTCGACGTTCGAGGCCTGGCGCTGTTCCGGCGTCAGATCGGCGGACAGCATAAAGGCCGTCGCCCAGTGGCGGAAGCGGCCTGCGATTTCAGGCGGCAGGCCCAGCAGATGCACCATCACGCGGGCGGGCAGGGCGGCGCAGATGTCGCCCATGGCCTCGATCTCGCGGCCGTGTTCGGCTTCCACCTCATCCATCAGGTCATGCACCATAAGCGCGACATGCGGCGACAGTTCTTCGATTCGTTTGCGTGAGAAGGCGAGATTGACGATGGCGCGCAGCCGGTCGTGCTCGGGGTTGTCGTGATTGACCAGCATCAGGGTCGGTGCCGATGACGCTTCCTGCAGCGGGTCGCGCGAGGAGAATGTGCGGTGGTCGCGGGCAGCCTTGGACACATGCTCATAGTCCAGCAGCACCCAGGCGTTCACCGGCTCATCCTGGCCCGGGACGGTGCCGGGCGGGTAATCGCGATAGCCTGCAACCGGCGCATGGGCGCGCAGTTTTTCATAGAGCGGGTAGGGATTGGCGATGGTGTCGCCGCTCGGCAAAGCGGCAACCAGTGCATCCACGGTTTCGGTCGGCATCAGGCATCTCCTCCCATGAGAGGACGTTTCGCCTCTCTTTGTTCATATAGTGTATTGTTTACACAGTAAACAATCAAGGCGGATTTGGACCAATCCATATCTCAGAACCTGATCGGAGATGATGTTCCTTATTTAGGTCTACCCCCTCACCCTCTCACGACCCGACGGTCGCGGGCCCCGCCCTCTCCCCTGAGGGGAGAGGGATTGTTTGTGCGTATCCGGTTCCCTCGCCCCTTCGGGGAGAGGGATAGGGTGAGGGGGCGCCGGTAAATCCTAATTACCGGATCAAGTCCGGAGCTGCGCAGTCGATCTGCTGAGCGCTATCCCTTGCGGGTTTCCTGCAGCCGGTGGGCGAGGCCCTCAAGCGTTGTCAGATGCCGCTCACGCTTGGGCGGATCATAGGTGGTGGCATTGACCGCGCGCACCAGCACGCGGCGGACGGACATGTCCTTCGGGTCCTGATCCACGTCCAGCACGTTGAGGCAGCAAGTGTCCTGCTCAAACTGGCCGAAGGTTTTGAGGCCGGTGCCAAGCGCCCAGCCAAGGATGATCCGGTTGACGCCGCCATGCGCCACCAGCGCCATGTTGTGCCAGTCGGGCTGTTTCAGCAGACCCTCAAAGGCGGGCACCACGCGCGATTGAAACCCTTCAAAGGCTTCACCGTTGCGATAGCGCATGCCGGACTCATGGGCGTTCAAAAACGCATAGGCCACTTCGTTGAGATCGTCGGGCAGGGGCACGGGATCGGGCGCTGAGCCCTGCTCATAGGCGGCCTGCGCTTTTTCCGAGCGCAGTTCCTCAAGGTCGGGCACTTCTTCCACCGGCAGATCCCGGTCGCCGAGAATACGCTCGATGGTCTGGCGGGTGCGCGGCAGGCCGGAACACACGGCACGGTCAATCAGCACATCGGCCATCATCTTGCCGGCGGCATCGGCTTCTTCCTGCCCCTGCTGGGTCAGATGCACCTGGCGGGGGTCCGCCACGATGTCCCCGTCATTAGTGACATAGGCTACGTCCCCGTGCCGGAACAGGTAGATGCGGCGGCGGTGGGATCCATCAAAGGCGATGCGCGGGGCGGTACTCATGGGGCTGTCTCCGGGTCACGGTGGGTTTCGCTGGTGAGTATAGACCCTGCGTAACATTTGTGTGGCGGCACATTCTCACCCCCGCCGCAGCCCCGGACTTGATCCGGGGCCTACTCTCATATGAGGCCGGGCAAAGCGCTTGCGGCTTGCAGCACAACATCCCAACAGGCCGCGGCCTGCTGCATCCGCGAGGGGACCCCGGATCAAGTCCGGGGATACGGGTTTTCGTTTTCCAGCCGCCAGCAGCGCCACGCGATCATTCGCTGCCGGTATCCATTCCGTCTGCTCCCAAACAAGGGAGCGGGAGCGCCTGAAGCCTGCGATAGGCTCTTGGCGATCAGACAATGAAGCAGTCTTCAGACGCTCCGCGCGCGGATGGTCTTCGGCGCATCTCAGCACGGCGGGCCGCCGGGTGATTGGCCCGTTGGCCTGCCGCAAACCCTGCGTCCGTCCTCCCGCACTTTGGAACCGCACGGTGGAGGCGGGGCCAGCTTTTTCAGGGCGTGACCGGGTCTGGATTTGCGCCGCCTATCCGATGCACCCGCGTTACTGGTGCACCACGCCCCGGCAGCGTCCCTCCATGTTCCCAAGGAGTTCAAACTGCCGCAGCCTTCCAGGCATCCGCCCTCCCGCCCAAAGCCCGGACGGCCCGGGTGCCCTTGCGGCGGAAGGTGCGACCATTATCGCGGAGGTTTCGAGACCGGGGATAAGCATTTTTTTCCGCATCCCCGGACTTGATCCGGGGTCCACTCTCATCTGCTGCGAGTTGGAGCGTCTGCGAGTAGGCCCCGGATCAAGTCCGGGGACACGGGCGTTGGAAAGCTGTCAACCTGCACTGCCATTGTTGCGCCTACCCAAACACCCGCTTGAAAATCGTGTCGACGTGTTTGGTGTGGTAGCCCAAGTCAAACAGGTCTTCGAGTTCAGCGTCGGACAGGATCACGTCCTTGTCGGCTTTCAGCAGGTCGAGGAAATTGCCTTCGCCGCGCCAGACGGGCATGGCGTTGCGCTGGACCAGCCGGTAGCTGTCTTCGCGGCTGACACCCTTCTGGGTCAAGGCCAGCAGCACGCGCTGGGAGTGCATGAGGCCGCCGAGCTTGTTCATGTTGGCCAGCATGTTTTCAGGATAGACCAGCAGCTTGTCGATGACGCCGGTGAGGCGCACCAGGGCGAAGTCGAGAGTGACTGTCGCGTCGGGGCCGATCATGCGTTCGACGGAGGAGTGCGAAATATCGCGCTCGTGCCACAGGGCCACGTTTTCCATGGCCGGCAGGGCCATGCCGCGCACGAGGCGGGCGAGGCCCGTCAGGTTTTCGGTCAGGATCGGGTTGCGCTTGTGCGGCATGGCGGAGGAGCCCTTCTGGCCTTCGGAGAAAAACTCCTCGGCTTCAAGAACTTCCGTACGCTGAAGATGCCGGACTTCGGTTGCCAGCCGCTCGATTGATGACGCAACGACGCCGAGCACTGCAAAGAACTGCGCGTGACGGTCGCGGGGGATCACCTGGGTCGAGACCGGCTCGGGCGTCAGGCCCAATTGTTCGGCGACGTACTCTTCCACACGCGGATCAATATTGGCGAAGGTGCCCACCGCGCCTGAAATGGCGCAGGTGGCGATGTCGGCGCGGGCGGCCAGCAGCCGGGTGCGGTTGCGTTCAAATTCCGCGTATGCCTGCGCCAGCTTGATGCCGAATGTTGTGGGTTCGGCGTGGATGCCGTGCGAGCGGCCGATGGTGATCGTGTCTTTGTGCTCAATGGCGCGCTTCTTGAGGGCTGCGAGCAGGGCGTCGATATCGGCCAGCAGCAGGTCGGCGGCGCGGGTCAGCTGCACGGAGAGGCAGGTGTCCAGCACGTCGGACGAGGTCATGCCCTGATGCACGAAGCGCGCATCGTCGCCGATGAACTCAGCCAGATGGGTGAGGAAGGCGATGACGTCGTGCTTTACCTCGCGCTCGATCTCGTCGATGCGCTCGACGTTGAATTGGGCCTTCGAGCCCTTGTCCCAGATGTTCTCAGCGCTCGCCTTGGGGATGACCCCCAGCTCCGCCAGAGCCGTACAGGCATGGGCCTCGATCTCGAACCAGATGCGGAATTTGGTCTCGGGCGACCAGATATCGGCCATTTCCTTGCGGCTGTAACGGGGGATCATGTGCGGGCGGGCTCCAGAACCTGGGTGAATCTGCTTGATTGGTGGTCTTGATACGCCAAGCCCCGGTCCCCCTCAACCACCAGTTCTGGCAGGGGAGGAATGCGGTGCTGGCTTAAAGCAGCCCCAACTGCCGCAGGCTGGCGTGGTTGCCTTTGCCGATCACCAGATGGTCATGCACCATGACGCCCAGCGGTTTGGCGGCGTCTTCAATGCGTTTGGTCATGTCCACGTCGGCGCGGCTCGGGGTCGGGTCGCCGGAGGGGTGGTTGTGGACGAGGATGATGGCACTGGCGCCAAGCTCCAGTGCCCGCTTCACGACTTCGCGCGGATAGACTGGCGTGTGGTCGATGGTGCCGCGGCTTTGGATTTCGTCGGCGATCAGGATGTTCTTGCGGTCGAGGAACAGGATGCGGAACTGCTCGTTGTTTTCATACGCCATGGCGGCGGTGCAGTAGTCGATCATCGCCTTCCAGCTTGAGATGGCCGGGCGCTCCAGCACTTGCGCCTGCGCCAGCCGCAAGGAGGCCGCCTGCACGATTTTGAGTTCGGCAGCGACGGCCTGCGATACGCCCTGCACATCCAACAGGCGTTCAATCGGCGCGGAGATTGCTTCGTTGAAACCCCCGAAGCGCTCGATCAATGCCTTGGCGAGGGGTTTGGTATCGCGGCGGGGGATGGCGCGGAACAGGATCAGTTCCAGCAGTTCATAATCGGGCAGGGCGTCGGCGCCGCCCTTCAAAAAGCGGTCGCGCAGGCGTTGGCGGTGGCCGGTGTGATGCGGGGCGTCTTTTTTTGCCGCTGGCTTATCTGAAGCTGCGTGGGGGATTGGCTTGCCGCCTGCATCTTCAAATCCCGCCATGCCGTGTCTCAGCTCTCAGGAATAGGGCGGGCAATCGAGCCCTGCCGGTGAGCCGGTGAAAATCTCCACCCCGTCCTCGGTGACGCCGACGGAGTGTTCGAACTGCGCCGACAAAGACCGGTCGCGGGTCACTGCCGTCCAGCCATCGGACAAGAGTTTCACGTTCGGGCGGCCCAGATTGATCATCGGCTCGATGGTGAAGAACATGCCAGGCTTCAGCACCTGGCCTTCGCCATAGGTGCCGTAGTGCAGAATGTTGGGCGCATCGTGGAAGACGCGGCCAAGGCCATGGCCGCAGAAGTCGCGCACGACGCCGCAGCGCTCGGCTTCCGCATATTCCTGAATGGCCGCGCCGATATCACCTGTCGTCGCGCCGGGCTTCACAATTTCAATGCCGCGCATCATGGATTGATACGTCACTTCGATCAGCCGCTCGGCTTTGCGGTTCACATTGCCGACGGGATACATGCGGCTGGTGTCGCCGTGCCAGCCATCGACCAGAAGCGTCACATCGATATTGACGATGTCGCCGTCCTTCAGCGCCTTGTCGCCGGGAATGCCGTGGCACACCACATGATTGATGGAGGTGCAGGACGCATGCCGATAGCCGCGATAGCCGTAGGTTGCCGGCACCACGCCATTGTCGAGGGCAAATTCCAGAACCTTGCGGTCAAGCTCGCCGGTGGTGACGCCGGGCTTTACCAGCGGTACCAGCATGTCCAACGCTGCCGCCGACATCTGT
Source organism: uncultured Parvibaculaceae bacterium (assembly GCA_964511745.1). Lineage (GTDB taxonomy): Bacteria > Pseudomonadota > Alphaproteobacteria > CGMCC-115125 > CGMCC-115125 > Pyruvatibacter. The sequence continues at coordinate 53,358 of CAZEHX010000016.1, read as the reverse complement.
CCGGCCTTGCGCATGCCCGCAAAGTCTTCAGGCGTGTGCAGCTTTATGGAGCCGGTGTTGATGAGGGGCGCGTCCACCGCGGCCACATAGTTCATTGGTTCGTCTGCCTCTTGTGTCTCTAGGTTGTGTCTCTGGTTGTGTCTCTGGTTCAGTCCGCAAAAGAGAGCTGATGGGTCAGCTCAATCGCGTCCAGACTAATATCGCACCCATAACATAAAGCTTCAACGCCGCGATTGCGTGCTTTTTCAAGGCCTTGCGCATAGGTGGGGTCAATATCCCCGGCAATCTTGAAGCTGCTGGTGCCGGGATATTGTACCACATAGAGCATTACCGCCCGGTGGCCCTGTTCGGCCATGTCGCCGAGTTCTTCGAGATGTTTGGCCCCGCGCGCGGTCACGCTGTCGGGAAATTCCGCCAGGCCCGGCTCGCGCATCAGGTGGACATTCTTGACTTCCACGTAAGTGAGCGGGCGGGCGTCATCCTCCAGCAGAATGTCGATGCGGCTGTTTTTGCCGTATTTCACTTCCCGGCGCATTCCGGCGTATCCGGCAAGTTCGGGAATGCGTCCGGCTGAAATCGCCTCTTCCGCCAGCTTGTTGGGCAGGCCGGTATGGATGCCGATCAGCGTACCATCCACCTCCACCAGCTCCCACGAAAAGGCGAGCTTGCGCTTGGGATTGTCCGACTTCGACAGCCACACTTTGTTGCCCGGCTCGATCAGCCCCATCATCGCGCCCGGATTGACGCAATGGGCGGTGATGACCTCGCCGCTGTCGAGTTGGATATCCGCAAGGAACCGCTTGTAGCGCTTGATCAGCGTGCCGGAGATGAGGGGAGGGAGTTCCATGGGGGCCGGTGTATCGGCTGGGGGCCGCTTTGCCAACGCTTGCGGTTTCACGAGAGGTTTTTGGCTTGCGGGCGCCGAATGGACTGTCCGGTTGAACCGGACAATGGCGTCTGGGTGAAGATGTAAAAGTAAAATCGCCATCCTCCGGCTTGACCGGGGGATCCACGCGGCTTTGCATTCGGCATGGCATTCTACGTTTACATCATGGCCAGCAAGCCGCGCGGTACTTTGTACACCGGCAGCACAAGCGACCTTGTCCGGCGTATTTACGAACACCGCACAAAAACCGTGCCGGGCTTCACCGCGCGCTATGACGTAGCGATGCTGGTGCATTTTGAGGTGTTCGACGATTACGAGTCAGAACGGCAGCGGGAACGGCGGCTGAAAAAGTGGAACCGCACCTGGAAACTGGACCTGATTGAAGCCGCCAATCCACAGCGGCGTGACCTTTGGGCCGATATTGCGCGACCGTGAGCGCTGAGTGGATTGTCCGGTTAAACCGGACAATGGCGTATTTTTTGACGGAAAAGGCACAATCGCCATCCTCCGGCTTGACCGGGGGATCCATGCTAGGCGTGCTGCATAGTCAGACATTCCTTACTGTCCCGACCGTTGCCGCGTGCTATATCCCCGCCCATGAGCGAAACACCTAAAATCGTGACGGCCGCCGTTCTTATGATCGGCGATGAAATTCTGTCCGGGCGGACGCAGGACAAGAATCTCTCCTTCATCGCCACATGGCTTGGCGAACTGGGCATCCGGGTGATGGAAGCCCGGGTGGTGCCGGACATTGAGGACGAAATCGTGGATGCGCTGAACACGCTGCGGGCGAAGTTTACCTATGTGTTTACGTCCGGCGGCATCGGGCCGACCCATGACGACATCACAGCGGACGCGATTGCCAAGGCATTCGGCGTTTCCATCGGCCATCATCCCGAGGCGATGGCGCGGCTGCAGGCGCATTACGATGCATCCGGCATCGAGTTCAACGAGGCGCGCAAGCGCATGGCGCGGATTCCCGATACGGCGACGCTGATCGACAATCCGGTGTCGAAAGCGCCGGGCTTTCAGATTGAGAATGTGTTTGTGATGGCGGGCATTCCGTCGGTCATGCAGGCGATGATTACCGGCATTGCGGACCGGCTGACCGGTGGCGCCAAGATGCTGTCCTGCTCGGTCGCGGGGCAGATTGCCGAAGGGGTTGTCGCTGAGCCGCTGGGGGCGCTGCAGGCCAAATATCCGCAGGTCTCCATGGGCAGCTATCCGTTTTACAAGGACGGCACGTTCGGGGCCAATCTGGTGTTCCGGGCGACGGATGCTGATCTGCTGGCCAAAGTCCGCGACGAGGCGGTGGCGATGGTGCGGGCGCTGGGCGTCGAACCGGTCATCGGCGACGGGACTTGATCGAGGCAAATTGGCCCAAACCCAGGCGTTAACCGTGGTGCGCGTGACAGTTCTGCAACACAGTAACCAACATTACGAAGATTTCAGGTGATTGGCCGAGGAATCCATTAGTATGAGTCTCAGGAGCGGTTATCGTTCCGCCCGACAAACGGGTGGTGCGATGCGCGTCGCGGCGGTGAGGAGGTTGTGAGTGTCCGGGTTTCCGGCGGTCACAAGTCACCGGATCGAAGCATCGGCCGTCCAAAAACGTGGCAGCGTTCAGTCTGAAATTATCAGGCCGGGGCATGTCATTCAGGGAATATCACCCCCGAAAAACGGGGGCGGGGAAACCTCTCGAGGGAGACACAGTATGAAAAAGATTCTCGCAGGCGCATTTGGCCTGGCAGCCGGCGCACTCATCATGACCGGTTCTGCATTCGCACTTGATTCAAGCTACGAAGCTCAGAGCAAAGCCGGTACGCACCAGTTCTATGTGTGGTGCACGGGTGCCGCTGACAGCGAAACCACGGCAGACGGCGCAACCATGGAAGAAGCCATGGCTTCTGTTCAGGCTTCCGCTGGCAACACCTGCAAGCCGGTGTGGCAGGGTCTGGTGAACTAATCACCGCCTGACACGCATATCCAATTCGCCCTTCACGGGGTGGCAAAACGGCGGTCCCGGGTTTCCGGTGCCGCCGTTTTTGTTTGTGGTGGCCTGATTATCTCAGAGGTAATCGCCTGCTCCGCGCACCGGCCTTACCTAGGTGGGGATTTTCCAGAGCAGGAGCTTCTCCCGATGACCTCAACCGCAGATCAACTCAACGCCAATCCGTTGCCGCTGGCAAAGCATTTGGGCATCCGCTTCGTCTCCGCTGAGCCGGACGAGGTAGTGGCCGAGCTTGAGATCACCGAGGCGCTGTGCACCTCAGGCAACATCATGCATGGCGGCACGGCCATGGCGCTGGCGGACACGGTGGGGGCGGTGGCGACCTTCCTCAACCTGCCGGAAGGCGCCGGCGGTACCACGACCGTCGAGAGCAAAACCAACTTCCTGGCCGCGTGTCCCGCCGGTCAGACGGTGCGGGCCACCGCAACGCCGGTGCATCGCGGGCGGCGCACGCAGATGTGGCAGACGCGAATCGAGCGCGCCGACGGCAAGCTCGTGGCCCTCACCAGCCAGACACAAATGATCCTTTAATTGCGGGGATCGATTTGAAAGGGTGAGTCTTTCCGTGGGCTTGGGCAGTTATCCACAAAGGTCTGAATCGGCGGGATATCATGCATGCTCGCCCTGTGCGGGCTTTTTCAGCCAGCGGCTGATGGCGAATACAAGCATGATCGTCCAGCAGACCGTGATGCCAAGGGTGAGCAGGTAGCCATAGGTTGCCGGGTCGTAGAAAGCCGGCAGCACAAGCAGTGCACCGGCCGCGGCGACGACACCGAGGATGCGCCAGAAGTGGCGGCCCTGGGTTGCTATGACCATGCCTGCGGCCATCCCTGTCACCATCAGGCCGAGAAATTTGATCCATACCGGGTAGGTGAGAAGCCCAATGTCGCGGGCGGCTTCAAGGTCTGCGGTGATGCCGAGCAGGATGACGTTTTCAACTGCGTCCGCTGCGGCGGCGGTGATTGCGAGCATGGCCATCAGGCTCAGGATCGTCCGGCCGCTGGCGGCAGCGGCGGCGTGCAGGAACAGCGCTACGAAAGCGCCATAGGCGACCATGAAGACAAAGTCCCACCGGTTGCCGTCGTCCATCATGGCGATGCGCGTGGCGCGGGCGGGGTCATCCGGTGTGCCGAAGACGGCGTGAAGGTCGGCTACGGATCGCGCCATTTCAAAGGCTATGACTGGGGAGCCGTAGCCCGGCGCAAAGCCGGCACCGTCGGTGGGAAATTTGGGCATCAGGATGGCGGCAATGGCCAGCACCAGCACGCCTGCGAGTACGCAATGCAACCAGTGGCGATTGATCTGATCCATGTCCCGATCCCCCATTTGGCAACAAGCCTAGCGATCCCGCGGCGTCAAGACTACCCGTAGTCTGTTCATAAAGCCTGTGGGTCAAATTGGATATGTGAGTCTTTTCAGCGGGTTGGGCGCTTTTCCACAAACCCCTGAATCGCTGTGCATATTGCGCCTCACATATTGCACGGGGGCGGCTGATCGCTATGGTCTCGCCAGACATGGTTTCCCAGTCAGGATTCTTCCGTGCGGGCTTGGCGAAATTGGTAGACGCAAGGGACTTAAAATCCCTCGGACCGAAAGGTCTGTGCCGGTTCAAGTCCGGCAGCCCGCACCATTCTTCCACACCACTTTTTCCCGATAGGTACCGCCCATGATTGATCTGGCTGTGATTTTCCTGTCCGTCTTCCTCGCCGAGCTTGGCGACAAGACGCAGCTTGCGACCTTGTTGTTTGCATCAGAAGGCAAGCACAGTCCGGTTGCGGTGTTTGCAGCGGCGGCGCTGGCGCTGGTGGTCTCCACCGGCATTGCGGTGCTGGTCGGCAGTCAGGCGCGCGTGTTGCTTGATGGTCTGCCGATCAAGCTGATCGCCGGACTTGGATTTGTGGCGATCGGTCTGTGGACGATCTACGGGCACTTTGCAGTGCAGGCGTGATGCGGCGTCAGACTGCCCGGCCTTCGCGGAAATAGAGCAGCAGCGGCAGGCCGCAGGAAACGCCGATCAGGAATGTTCCGGCGATGACCGCCGCAATGCGTCCGCCCCCAAGGCTGGTGAGATGGGCGAGGGCAAAGACTGTGAGCGCCACCGCTGAAATGCCCACATCCCATGTCAGCATGGTTGAAAGCGGGTTGGCGGTCGCGAGCGTCATGAAGGCCGTGAAATCGAGGCCGTTCTCCAGGGACCAGGGCACAAAATAGCTGTATGGCATGATGATGCCGACGAGCGTCAAAGCGAGATAAACGGTCTTTCGTGACATCTTGCGTCTCCTTGCTGCCGTGTTGTGTGGACGCAATCTGGCCGGGCGAGGGAGGCATTCCAATTATCTGAGACGTAAGGAGGGCAGGCAGCCCGCTGGATATCTGCGCGTTAGTTCCCTGCGCTGGACAGGGGAACGGCCTGCGGTCACTCTTGCTGTAGCCAATAAAAAACCGGCAAAAAATTGGAGGGGGACAGCATGGCCTATATCGAAGGGCGTCTTGTGCATGACGCGGACAGCCACCTGATGGAGCTGGAAGACTGTCTGGATCCCTATCTCGAAAAACGCCTGCTGGACCGCTACCGCGACACGCCGATTTACCGCGGCAAGGTTGCCGATATGGCGTGGGCGGAACAGGCCCGCGCCGCCCATGCGGATGAGGCATTCAGGCTGGAGGCCGACGCCAACATCATGGGCCGCAAAAATTATGAGGCGATGGGGGCTTTCCTGCCCGCTGATCGTCCGCGTGCGGTGGATCTTCTGGGTGTGGCAAGCCAGCTTGTGTTCACCACATTCTGCCTTGGCAATTTCGGCCTGGATCAGGGCGATGACATGGAGCTTTGCTATGCCACGGCACATGCGCATAACCGCATGATGATGGATTTCTGCACGGTGGATGCGCGACTGCTGGGCACTGCCTATGTGCCGCTGGAGGATTTCGCGCGCGCCGAGCGGATTACCAAAGACGCGATCAAACTTGGTGCCAAGGCGCTGCTTATTCCGTCGTGGTGTCCGCAGCAGCACAGCCCCAGCCATGTGGGTCTGTTCCCGGTCTGGGAGATGGCGCAGGAGGCGGGCATCCCGATCCTTTTGCATGTGGGGGGCGAGGACAAGCTCAACCCCGTCTACAAGGAAAACGGCCTGCCGCCGGTGCCGGATTTTCATGGGGGCGACGACAATTTCACGTCGGTCAGCTACATGCCGATCCCGCAATCCGCCATGCAGACATTGGCGACGCTGATTTTCGACGGGGTGTTCGACCGGTTCCCGAAACTCAAATGGGGTGCGATTGAGCTGGGGGCGGCATGGCTGCCGGGCTGGATGCGGTCGATGGATTCAGCCGCGCACGCTTTCATGCGCAATGAAGAGCGGTTGCAGAACCTGTCCGCCAAACCGTCAGAGATCGTCCGCCGCCAGCTGCGCGTGACGCCCTATCCGCATGAAGATGCGGGCTGGATTATTGCCAATGCGGGTGAGGAAGTGTCGTTGTTCTCAACCGACTTCCCGCATGTGGAAGGCGGCCGCAATCCGCTCAAGCGGTTTGACGAAAGCCTCAAGGGCATGACGCAATCGGCCATTGACGGTTTTTATGCGGAAAACTTCATTGACCTGATGGGCGAGGGCCTGGCCAAAGAGCTTCGCCGCCCGGCGCATCTGGTGGCCGCCTAGCGGCGGTCATCACCTGTAGGTTCGGGAATGAGGATCGCCGTCGGCGGCACGCTCTGGTCGGCGGCAAGGCCGGGCTTGAGACGATACAGCGTCGAGCAATACGGGCAGATGATTTCGTCGTCGCGGCCCATATCCAGATAGACATGCGGATGGTCATGCGGCGCGCTGGCGCCGGTGCAATAAAACTCGTGCACACCCACTTCGATGATGGGCACCGCGTCGTCATTCTTGAATTTGGGGACCACTGAACCGGCCATTTTGTCCTACGTCCTTGCTCTGCTGAATCGGGCCTGCTGATGCACCGCACAATAGCTGCGCCGGGGCGACCTGACTACCTTGCCCACCATCTGATTTTAGGGCGGTGTTTGTCAGCCTGCGTCAATGCCCAGTGCCCGGGCCAGCCAGTAAAGCGGCCAGACCAGCGATTTTCCAAGCGCCAGCACCACTGAGATGCCCCAGCGCCATTTGTCCCAGTCCAGCGCCTGCTGGCCACCCGCTGCCACCACATTCTCCCAGATCAGCGCCAATAGGCTGGTGGCGACGCCGGCACCGTAGATTGCCTGCAGAAGCTTTCGGCCCCGCAGCAGTTTTCGGCGTGCTGCCCGCGGCGGCTGCGACGTAGCGTCGGCAACGGTTGTTGGATCATTGTCGCGTGTCGTCATAAGGCCCCACCTTAAGACGCTGCCACTTCATCATCCATGGCTGCATCGCTGATTGCGTTCTTCGCACCTGCACAATCATGGCCTGGTTACACGCCCAATCAATATTTTGCGAAAAGATTTGGCTTCTCGCCTTACAATTTTGTGCGTATCATCCGCGCAATTCGATGTGAGTGCGACCGCATCGCCCTATGGCGCGCGTTTAATCAGCCACCACATAATAAGTTGCCCCGGGCATATGTCACGGGCGCGACACACCGGCAGGTGACCCAGGGAGGACTATGGGCCGCATGGACACTAGCGTTGTGCCTGACCAACAGGGCCAATCCACAAATTCCGGCCGCGCAAAGCTGAGCCGCTGGCGTATGACGGCATTCGCGTTGCCCGCGGCTCCCATTGCCGCGATGGGTCTGCCCATCGTCGTGTACCTGCCGCCCTTTTATGCGGATCAGATGGGGCTCGGGCTTACCATCGTCGGTGCCATTTTCATGCTCACCCGATTCTGGGATGTGTTCACGGATCCGGTGCTTGGTGTTCTGTCCGACAAATATAAAACCCGCTGGGGCCGGCGGCGGCACTGGATCGTCATCTCCGTGCCGATCATGCTTGTGTCGGTCTACATGCTGTTCATGCCGGAGGCACCGGTCACCTCGTCCTATCTGCTGTGGTGGATGGTGATTGCCTATATCGGCTGGACGCTGCTCACCATCTCGCACATGTCGTGGGGTGCGGAACTGACACCTGATTACAACGAGCGCTCTACCGTGCAGGGTTTCCGAGAGGTGGCGCTGATCGCCGGCATGATATTTGTGTTGCTGGTGCCGGTGTTCATTGAGGCGATGCAGCCTGAAAATGTGGAAGCAGCCCGCGTTGCATCGATGGGCTGGTATGTTTTGATCCTGCTACCGATCACTGTCTTTGTGGCGGTGTGGTTTGTGCCTGAACGCAAGGTGCCGGATCCGGTCCATGTGCCGTGGCGCGAAGCGGTTTCCGTTCTGGCGCGCAACCGGCCGTTGATGCGGGTGCTGAGCGCTGATCTGCTGGGGGGTATCTCAGGCGGCATCGTGACGGCGCTGTTCCTGTTTCTCGCAGCCGACGTGCTGGACCTGCAACATGCCAGCCTGCTGATCCTTGTGTATCTCACCGCCGGGTGTCTGTTCGTGCCGATAATGGTGCGGCTGTCCTATATGTGGGGCAAGCATCGCACGCTTGCCTATTCGTCCATCTTCTCCGGCGTGACTGTGCCACTGATCTTTCTCGTGCAGCCGGGTGACATGTGGTTTGCGGTGCTCGTGTGGGTGTGTCTGGGCGTCAATATGGGCGCGGGGCCGTTCCTGTTCCGCTCTATTATGGCGGATGTGGCGGACCATGACGAAGTGCGCGGCGGCAACCAGCGGACCGGCTTGTTCTATTCATTGTTGACCATGACCAACAAGATCGGCGCAGCGATTGCCATCGGTGTGACGTATCCGGCACTTGACTGGATCGGCTTTGTGCCCGGTGCTGAAAACACGCTGGCCGCGGAAGACGGCTTGCGGATGCTCTATGTCATTCCGCCGGCGCTGATCGGTTTCCTGGTGGCGTGGATCATGTGGAACTTCCCCATCGATGAAACCCAGCAAAGTGAAAACCGGCGTATTCTCTCTGACCGTGAAGCGGCATCCGAGGGTGCAGGCGGCAATGCCGGTGCATCCGTCGCGCCGCTCGGCCGGGTCTAGGGGCAGCGCGTGGCAAGCCTGAAGCTTTCACCGTTTCGCCTGTTTTCCTATGCATCACCTGCGGCCCCGATTGCCGCTATGGGCCTGCCGCTGGCGGTCTTTCTGCCGCCATTCTATGCGGGACAGATGGGGCTGGGGTTATCGCTGGTCGGCGCCATCTTCATGTTCGCGCGGTTCTGGGATGTGTTCACAGATCCCGTGCTCGGCCTCCTGTCGGACAAATACCGCACGCGGTGGGGCAGGCGGCGGCACTGGATCGTCGCGTCACTGCCAATGATGCTGATTGCTACCTACATGCTGTTCATGCCGACGGCGCCGGTCTAGGGATATTACCTGTTCGGCTGGATGGTGGTGCTCTATGTGGGTTGGACACTGCTGACGCTGTCGCACATGTCGTGGGGTGCTGAACTCACCTCCGACTATCACGAGCGCTCGCTGGTGCAGGGCTGGCGCGAAGGGGCGCTTATTCTGGGTATGCTGCTGGTGCTGATCACGCCCGCGGTGATTGACTATCTGGGACCTGAGGATGTTCAGTCCGCGCGCGTTGCGGCGATGGGCTGGTTCGTCATCATATTGTTGCCGATAACCGTGCTGCTGGCAGTAACCATGGTCGGCGAGCGCGACGTGCCGCCGCCTGTGCATGTGCCGTTCCGCGAAGCGATGTCGGTCATGCTCAACAACATGCCGCTGCGCCGCCTGCTCACTGCCGATCTGGCCAATGGTATTGGCGGCGCCACTTTGGCGGCATTGTTTATTTTCGTGGCGAGCGATGTGTTGAGCATGGGCTCTTGGTCAAGCCTCATCCTGCTGATCTTCTTTGCCACCGGCGTCGTCTTTGTGCCGCTGATGATCCGCCTGTCCTACAGGTTCGGTAAGCACCGTACGCTGGCGGCGTCCGCCGTGTTCAACGGAGTAACGCTGCCGCTGACCTATACGATAGCGCCGGGTGACGTTGTGTTGATGTCCATTCTCATGGCCATGTCCGGGGTTAATCTGGGGGCGGGATCTTTCCTGCTGCGCGCGGTGATGGCGGATGTGGCGGATCAGGATCATCTGGAGACCGGCAATCAGCGCACGGGGCTTTTCTTTTCGGTGCTGACCATGACCAGTAAAATCGGCGCGGCGTTTGCCGTCGGCATTGTCTATGTGCTGATCGACTATCTCGGCTTTGCCCCGGGCGAGGAAAATACGTCGCTGGCGCTGGAAGGTGTGCGGGGCACTTTCGTCTTGCTCCCGACGGCCATGTATTTCGCCGTTGCGGCCTTGATGTGGAATTTCCCGCTCGATGAAAAAACCCAAAGCGAAAACCGCCGCCTCATTATCGAGCGGAGCGAACGCGAACCGCTGAGCCTGCCGCTGGAGTAGAGTTTAAATCAGCAGCAGCCGCAGCCGCCGATATCGGCCAACCCGTCGGGATGGTAGGCGCGCGACACGGCCTCGCGGGATATGTCGGCGCTGGCCTCGAAATCCGCTTTGGCCTGTGCCTGCAAACCCGGTGACATCAGGAAATCCAGTGCGGTCATCGCCAGTGATTTTGCGCCGTCGACCACCGCCTTGTCGCCCCGCTCTGAGCCCGCCCATTTGGCAAATTCCGGATTGTGGATCACGACATTTGCGGGCGCGCAGGAGATCATCGGATGGATCGACGGCACCCGGTGGGAGACATTGCCCATATCGGTTGAACCTGCAGAGCTGGACGGCAGCATGTCGAGATCAATGAATTCGCGGCCTAGCGACTTTGCATTCTCGACATAGGCGGTGGAAAGCGGCCAGCTGGTTTTCATATCCAGATAATCCGCTTTCGCCCATTCAATTTTTGCCGTGCAACCAGTTGCAAGCGCGCCTGCATCAAAGCACGCCTTCACACGTATTTTGAGGTTGGCAAGTTCGCCAGCATCCTTGGCGCGCACATAAAACAGACCGGCCGCCTTGTCCGGCACGATATTGGGGGCAAGGCCTGTCTCGGTAAAAATGCCGTGGATGCGTTCTGTCGGGCGGATGTGCTGGCGAAGCTGCGCAAGTGTCTGGTAGGCGGTGACGAGTGCGTCCAACGCGTTCAGCCCTGCATGCGGCATGGCGGAGGCGTGTGCTGACCGTCCGTAATATGTGACGCGCACTTCGCTGATGCAGATGCACGGCATGGTCTCAAGGTCGATACCGGCGGGATGCACCATCATTGCAGCATCCAGCCCGTCAAAAGCCCCGTCCTGTGCCATCAGTTCCTTGCCGCCACCCATCTCTTCGGCAGGCGTGCCCAGATAGCGGATACGGCCGGGTAGGCGTCCGTTCAGGCCGCCAAGTGCGAGCGCTGCCCCAAGGCCGGTGGTGGCGATGATGTTGTGGCCGCAGGAATGGCCGATGCCGGGCAGGGCATCATATTCGGATAATATGGCGACCTCGGCTCCACCGTCGCCGAAACTGGACGCATAAGCAGTTTCGAGGCCGAAGGCGTTGCGGGTCGCGGGCAGGTCATGTTTTTCAAGCGTGTCGGCCAAGAGGCCCGCGGCAAAATGCTCGTGGAAGGCCAGTTCCGGCTTGGCGTGAATTTGGTGGCTGATATCAATCAGTTCCGGCGCCATCGCATCAATGCGGTCGCAGGTTTAACGTTTTAGGCTGGCCAGATCGCTCACTTGGGCGCTCCTGTGTCATAAGATGCGGCAGATTTCATTGCACAGAGTGACAGAGAGAATACGCAGCATGCAAACGGTTACGCGCGGCGACGCACAAATCAGCGTGTTTGAGGGTGATGCCGGTGCGCAGCCGATGGTGCTGGTACATGGCTTTGCGTCCGACCATGTCACCAACTGGGTTGCGCCGGGCTGGGTCGCGCCATTGGCCGATGCGGGTTTTCGTAGTTTCGCGCCGGACATGCGCGGCCATGGTGGCACCACAAAGTTTTATGCGCCGGATGCCTACGCGCTGGAAGAAATGGCAGCGGATGTGGTCGCAGTCATTGAGACTTTGTCCGACGGCCCTGTCCCGGTGATGGGCTATTCCATGGGCGGGTTCATATCCGCTGTGTTGGCAGCGTCGCGGCCTGAGCTTGTGTCGCGGCTGGTGCTGGCGGGCGTCGGCGAAAACATGCTGCGTGATACGGCTCACCGCAATGAAGAGATCGCGGAAGGTCTGCTGGCGGAAGATGTGCCTGCGATGGGGCGGGAGGTGGCGCGCCGGTTCCGTCTGTTCGCCGACCAAACGGGGGCGGACAAACGTGCGCTGGCGGCGTGCATTCGCGGCATTGGCAAAGTGTTCGGTGCGGATGATCTTGCGCGCATCACAGCGCCGACATTGGTCATTGCCGGGGAGACCGACGATGTGGCGCGTGACCCCAAACCGCTGGCAGCGCTCATTCGCGGCGCTGAATGCGTCATCGTCCCGCGCCGCGACCATATGCGGGCGGTTGGTGACAAGGTGACGAAGGTCGCCGTCATCGACTTTCTCATGCGCAACTGAAGCATTGCCTGAAAACAGAAACGGGCCGGACCGCTCTTCCGAAGTGGTCCGGCCCGCTTGAGGAGGGACGAGCTCCTTTGCGACGGTGTGGCGCTAGCGTCTAGAACGCGTAGCCGACACCGAAGGTTACAGCCTTGTTGTCATCGGCGCCGAGGCTTTCGGTCTGGGAGTAGGTCAGGCTCAGATCAAGATCCCAGACGCTGTAGCCGAGGCCTGCATTCCAGTCCTGATAGTCGTCCTGTGCGGATTCGCTGAAGGACTGGATATTGTAGTTCGCGGCGAAGGAGACGTCGTAGGGCAGCGGCACTTCGACGCCGAACTGGTAGTAGAAGGCGTCGCCGGTATCGCCGAAGAATTCAGGCGACCATGCAATGCCGACGCTGGTTGCCAGGAAATCGAAGTCGTAGCCCAGCGAGCCGTAGAGTTCCCAGAAGTCGTAATCGAGGCTCTTGGTTGCACCGGGATACCAGTAGTAGATGGCGCCGACGTCATAGGAGAGGGCGGGCAGCGCATCGAACGCGCCGCCGAAGCCTGCATAGACGTCAACTTCTATTGATGCCTGGTCGCCGTCGTTGAAGTCCACGTTGGAGCCCCAGGCGCCTACGTAGAAGCCTGAGCTGTGCCCCCAATCGATGCCGCCCTGAATGGCTGCTTCGTTGTTGGTCTGGGTGACGCCGCGATAAATGTAATCGGTAAAGAAGCCTACATTGCCCGACAGTTCGCCGCCGAGAATGGATGTGTCTTCTGCCGGTGCCTCTGCGTCCTGAGCAAGTGCGGGCTGCGTTGCCAGTGCGGCGGCTGCCAGTACCAGCGCCGAAGCCGTGGTTTTGAATCCCCGAATTGTCGTCAATGAAGTCATTGCCCCATTCCTATTCATGTAAATGCATCCTTCTTTACTTCACATGCCCCCAGTTTTACTTTTTGTAGAACTGGCAAAGCTCCGCCGTTCGCAAAAACAGCATTTTGCGTGAAGGGGAATAAGCATTCCCCGGTTTACTTGGTTAGCGCGGCACCGGGAGGACTGGTGCCTTGCCTCCCTCTTCGCTATCAATCTTATGACAGGCCGTCAAAGACTCTAAGTCGTTGAGTTAAAATGGGTATCGCCTAAGTAATCACCAATCCGTCATATATTTTGCACAAGAAATATGCTGCGTGTGCGAATGCCTAGGTTTTGTGCTGTGGGTGCTGCCGCAAAAAGCTGCAACCGATGTGTCATTACTGCGCGATAAAAATGTCACTCTTGCGAAAAACTGCAAAATACAGCCATTCTTGCGTGATGTTTAGGCGTGTGAGGCACATGCTCAAAACGGCTAAACCAGTCGCCAAAAAGCAAATGCCACCCTGTGGAATTGTCCCCAAGGCGGCATTTGATGGTCTTATTCAGAATGAAGAGTGACTAGCGCGCCATCAGCGGGGCATAGCCCAGATGCATGCCGGCATCTGTAATCAGCATTTCGCCGGTAATGTTGTCGCCACCTTCGCAGGCAAAGAACACGGCTGAGTCCGCCACCAGTTCGGGCGTGCCCGCTTGGCGCAGCGGCATGGTGGCTTCCTGGTCCGCCACAATCGCCTGATATGCGTTGTCGCCGAACTTGTCCTTGAACCAGCGGGTGCCGATGAAGCCGGGGCAAATGGCATTGACGCGGACTTCAGGTGCCAGCGAGCGGGCCAGCGAGATCGTCATGGTGTTGAGCGCACCCTTGGAGGCCGCATAGGCCACGGACGAGCCGATACCGGCCACACCGGCGATTGACGACACATTCACGACCTTGCCTTTGCCGTTCTCTTTGAGATGCGGCAGGCAGGCACGGATCATCTGGTAGGGGCCGACGACGTTGAGATCGTAGATCCAGTGGAAGTCTTCGGCGTTCAACTCATCCATTTTGGCGTGATCGGCGAATTTGGTGCCGCCGGCATTGTTGATGAGCATATCGATGCGACCGAACGCCTCGTAAGCTTCGCTGGCCATGCGGCGGCAGTCTTCGTCCTTGGTGACATCGGCCTGCACCAGCAATGCCTTGACGCCTGCGTCCTTGCCGGCTTCCTCGCACAGTTTTGCGGTTTCTTCGGCTTCGGCCTTACTTTTGGTGAAGTTGATCACCACATTGGCTCCACGTTTCGCCAGCTTGATGGCGATTGCCGCGCCAAGGCCCGTTGCCGAGCCGGTGATGATGGCGCCTTGTCCGTCGATGCGCATGGATGTTCTCCCTTAGGGTGGCGTTTGAGTGTGCCGTTTGTTTATGCAGCACCCATAAATGCTTGAGGGCGTCCGCATCAAGTCCAGGGTGACGAAATTAGGGAGGAAGAATGACATGAGCGATACAGCAACAACAGTATCCGGCGCGCAATTACCGTCACGGCTGGCGCAGTTTCCCGATCGCATTACGCTTGAACCGATCGCTGTGCAGGTCACGGTGCGCATGGGTGACAAAGTGATTGCCCGCAGCACAAAGGCTGTGCGCCTGCATGAAGGCGAATATGCACCGATGATTTATGTGCCGCGCGGCGACGCTGATATGAGCCTGCTGACGGCGTCAGACCATTCCACTTACTGCCCGTTCAAGGGTGAGGCGTCTTATTTTTCTGTTACAGGGGAAAACGCCAAAGGCGAGAATGCTGTGTGGAGCTATGAGGATCCGTTTGTCGAATTGGTCGATATAAAGGATCATCTGGCATTCTACACGGACCGCATCACCGTTCAGGAAGGCTGACCAAATGCGCATGTTTTTCGCCGCCGGATTATTCACGTGCCTTGCAGCGGGCGCCGTATTTGCAGCGCCCTCAAGTGTGTATTCAGACGTTGATCTTGAAAATTGCCCGCAGGGTCAGGATTTTGGCGATGACCCTGCCTATGAGGCGATCTGCCCGGGGCCTGACGGCTGGGAATTGCGGGTGATGGAAGGTGATCTGCGGTTCTGGGTCGAGCCGCGCCGTGCGGGCACGCAGACCGAAGTTCACTTCCAGTCACTGATACCCTTCAACAGTATCAATGCTAAAGCTGAATGGCGCGGTGAGCTCAAGGACGGGGTCTTCACGCCCTATGCGATGATCCTGCGCTATTTCACGGACACCAGTGTGACCGAGGAAACCGGCACGGGGAATATTCTGGTTGTTACCAAAGTGCCCGCCGAGGCCGGTGACCGGTCCTGTCATGTTGCTCATGTGAATGCCCGCAAGGTGCCCAACGCCAACGAAGTTGCGGCCGAGCTTGCCGATACGCTTGCCCGCGATTTTGATTGCGACGGCGATCAGGATATTACGCTGGTGGACGGCGAGTAGTCGCGCCTTTTGGGGCGATGACTTCTATGCGCCTTCGAACGTCGGATTGCGTTTCTCCATGAAGGCATTGCGGCCTTCGGCGAAGTCGGCGCTGGTGCCACATTGCAGGATCAGCTTTTCAGCTTCTGCCAATGAGCCGTCGGCGCGGTTGAGGGCAGCGATGGTGCCTTTGGCGGCGCGCAAAGTCAGCGGTGCATTGATGGCCATGTGTCTGGCAACCTGCTCGGCGTGATCGAACACATGCCATTGCGGGATGGCATCATTGACCAGCCCCATCTTCAACGCCGCACCCGCATCATAGGTGCGTGCCGTTGCCAGAATTTCAAACGCGTGCACCGGCCCTGCCACGCGCATCAGCCGCGCCACTGCGGGAGCTGCATAGCCAAGCCCCAGACGTGCTGCGGGAATGGCGAAGCGCGCATCAATGGCTGCAATCCGCATGTCGCATGCGAGGGCCAGCGCCAGCCCGCCGCCCATGCAGGCACCGCGTATGGCGGCGATGACAGGTTTTGAAGCTTGCTCGATTGCAGCCTGTGCGGCCTCGAATTTTGCTTCGAAATCTGCCAGCGCGTTGGGGTCGTCGCCCATCTGCTGCAACTCGGAAATGTCGGCGCCTGCGGCGAATGCTTCTTCCCCTGCGCCACGCATGATGATCACGCGCACGCTTTCATCCGCGTCCAGCTTTGCAATGGCGCGGGGGATATCCGCCCACATGGCATTGTTGAGCGCATTGCGTTGCGCCGGGCGGTCAATGGTGAGCCAGCCCAGCGGGCCGTCTGTTTCAGTGCGGATAGAGGCCATCAGGAGGTGAGGTCCAAAAATGTGATGATGTCGGTCCAGGCATTGCGGTCCTGAATCACGAACAGATGCCCCCCTTCATACATTTTCAGGGTCGCGTGGGGAATGCGGTCAGCCATCAGCTGCTGGGTTTCCGGCAGGGCGATGCCATCGTATTTGCCGCCGCAGATCAGCGTCTCGTGGGGCAGGGTGGCAAGGCCTTGCCATGCGTCGTGGTGTTTGCGGGCTTCAAGCTGCCAGAGTGCCCCTTCGTTGCGGCGGTATTCATCTTTGTAGGGTGCTTCGCCATCAATCTGCATACGGATCAACTGATTGAACAAGTCCACATTCTCCGCCTGCCATTTTTCGTCGCTTCGTGTGTCGGAGATTGGGGCCATGAAGCGGATGCGGGCTTCCTCGTCCATTCCGGCGACTTCGTGCAGCGGATAGGAGCTGCCGCCGTCGCCGCCGGGCGAGGTGCAGCAAAGGACGAGCTTGTCTATTTTTTCCGGGTGCTGCTGCGCCAGATGCTGCGCCACCATGCCGCCGAACGAGATGCCCACCACATGCGCCTTGTCCCAGCCGATGGCGTCCATCAGGGCGGCGGCATCATCGGCGTATTGCTGCATGGAATAGGGCGCGTCGGGCTTGTCGGTCTGTCCGAGGCCGCGCTGGTCATAGCTCACAACATTGGCGGATTTGGCCAGCGG
Source organism: uncultured Parvibaculaceae bacterium (assembly GCA_964511745.1). Taxonomy (GTDB): domain Bacteria; phylum Pseudomonadota; class Alphaproteobacteria; order CGMCC-115125; family CGMCC-115125; genus Pyruvatibacter. The sequence goes on along the minus strand of CAZEHX010000016.1, from coordinate 36,206 downwards.
TCCGGCGAACACATTGGGTTGTTTGCGCAGATCGCCGCCTGATCCACCGATGAAAAAGACCCGGGGGGCGTCCTTGTGCCCGTGCTGTTCCCAATAGACATTGATGTCGCCTGCTTTAATCATCGGCATATTGGTGTGGTTTCCTTAACTTTAGCGCGGTGATTGTAATTCTTCGTCTGCACCATATGTGCTAACTTGCGTGCCTAACAATTCATGTTGGGCACATTTGTTTTGCCCGGCATCACCCGGCTGCCAGCCCAGTTCGTATCGGCTGCATGATCGTGGGGAGATACAGAATGTCCCGTCCTGTCGAAACACCGGGCTCGAAGCTCGCAAAGGTCGATCCCGTTTGGGAGCGCATCCGCAGCGAAGCCGAAGAATCCGCGCGGACCGAACCTATTTTGGCGTCGTATCTGCACGCCGCCATCCTCAATCACCGCAGCTTTGAAAGTTCACTCGCCTATCATCTGGCCGAGGAACTGGGCAACAAGCAGGCCGGTGCCATGTTGTTGCAGCAGGTGTTCGACGAAGCCTATGAGCACACCCCCGATATTGCGGACATGGCGCGTGCCGACCTTATGGCGGTTTATGACCGTGATCCGGCCTGCGAGTATTATCTGCAGCCGCTAATGTATTTCAAAGGCTTCCAGGCGTTGCAGTGCTATCGCGTTGGCCACTGGTCATGGCAGCAGGGCCGCAAGGCGATGGCCTATCATCTGCAAAGCCGCATCTCGGAAGCCTATGGCGTGGATATTCACCCCAATGCGGAAATCGGCCGTGGGGTGATGATGGATCACGCGACCTCCATCGTTATCGGTGAAACGGCTGTGGTAGGGGACGATGTCTCCATGCTGCATTCCGTCACGCTGGGCGGTACCGGCAAGGAAGACGGCGACCGTCATCCAAAGATTGATCGCGGTGTACTGCTTGGCGCCGGCGCAAAAGTGCTCGGCAATATCCATGTGGGCGAATGCGCCCGTGTGGCGGCAGGCTCGGTCGTCACCAAGGACGTGCCGGCGCACTGCACCGTCGCAGGTGTGCCCGCCAAGGTCATTGGTTGCGCTGACTGCAAAGAGCCCGCGCGCGAGATGAACCAGGTGGTTGATGAAGATGGGGCGGCAGATTAACCAGCCGCCGCTGCACCGCTGATCGTGTAGGCCGTCTCGACGCGCTCGTCACATACTGCTTCGCACAGGTCCATGGCGGCTTCCCATGGGGCCATGTCGCGGACTTCGTCGATATCCTCAAAGCTTTCCCAGTAGGACAGAAGGCCTGTGCTGTTGCCGTCCTTGGCTTCCAGCACCACGGCGGACAAAAAGCCCTTGGGGGCTGAGCGGGCGAGTTCGCGTTCCACATAACCGCGCAAATTTGACGCAGCAGCGTCGGTGCTGCCGCCGGTGAAGGTGATGATGTGGACGATGGCGGTCTCGCTGGCCATGAAAGTTTCCTGTGTTTGTGTGTCTGGCGCTTGGCGCGGGCTGCGTGCGAGGGCACAATAGGGGCTGAAACGCCTTAGGCAACAAACATAAGACGTAAGTCAGGGAACAAAATGTCCAAAAAGGATGCACCGGCGCTTGCCGGTAAAGTTGCGCTCGTCACCGGCGCTGCACGGGGCCTTGGTGCCGCTGCGGCAATGGGCCTTGCACGCGAGGGGGCAGCTGTTGTGGTCAGCGACCTGCTGGCTGACGAGGGGCAGGCTGTCGTAGACAAAATTGCGTCCGAAGGCGGCAAGGCTGTGTTCATTGCCCATGACGTGACCAGCGAAGATCAGTGGATCGCCGCCTGCGCCAAAGCCGAGGAGGCATTCGGTGCGCTGCATATTCTCGTCAACAATGCGGGCATCGCGCCCAAGGGCGAATACATCGAAAATCTTGAGCTGGAAGACTGGAGCCGCGTCACCGGCATTGATCTCGATAGCGTGTTCCTCGGCTGCAAGCACGGCATCCGCACGATCAAGAAATACGTGACCAAGGAAGCTGCCGACGGGTCTATCATCAACATCTCGTCGATTATGGGCATGGTCGGTACGTCGCGCGCCGCGGACTACAATGCGTCAAAGGGTGGTGTGCGCATCCTCACCAAGGTGGCGGCACTTGAATGCGCCGAACTTGGCTACGGCATCCGCGTCAATTCCGTGCATCCCGGTTTCATTGATACGGCGCTTGTGCGCAATGCGGTGGAAGAGGGCACCAAGCGGCCCGATGCCCAGTTTCAAAGCGCCAATGAAATGATCGACATGCTGGTGATGCAGCATCCGTTGGGCAAGCTCGGCGATCCGCGTGACATCGGCGACGCCGTCGTCTTCCTCGCCAGCCCACGCTCGGCCTTTATTACGGGCACAGAGATCGTGGTGGATGGCGGCTACACGGCGCAGTAATCAGCAATCTATGTGTTGAAGTGGGGGACGCGGATCATGGGTATCCGCGTCCCCCTTTTTTTTAACGCCCGGGGGAGCCGGGCTGCAGCGGTATCAGAACGTCATCCGGCCACGCACGAACACGGATCGTCCGGGTTCGTTGACGCGCACTTCAACCGGGTCAAACACGTTTGAGCGGTTAAGGTGATTGGCGTAAGTGGTGTCGAGCAGATTGGTGATGCCTGCGGACAGTTCAAACCCTTCGGCAGGTGTCACGACGGTGCGCAGATCCAGCACCGCGTAGCCGGCCGTCTCGCCGACATCGCGGCCCGCGCCGGTGGTGGCGTTGGTATCAACCCGCGTCTGCCGCATGGCGTAGCGCATGGTGCCGCCAAGCTGTAACTCTTCAAAAGCCTGCCAATCCAGATGGACGGCGCCCTGAAGCGGGGGAACCTGCGGCAGGGCACGGTCCGCGTCGCGGTCCTCGCCATAGGTCAGGGCCATGTCGGCCTTTGCCCGCACGGTGTCCGTCAATGCCCATTCGCCGTTGAGTTCGATGCCGGTGAGCAGGGCATTGATGTTGCGATAGACATCCGCATTGGCAGAGGTGATCAGGATGCCGTCCTGGCCATGCGCTGAATCACGCAGGATGTAGTCATCGACCAAATTGACATAGGCGCTGGCATTTACCCGCCAGTCGGCGCCGCCTGTCATCAGGCCGGCTTCGACCTGATGATGCTTTTCCGGGTCGATATCCGGATTGCCGATCCATGAGCTGTTGTTGGCGGCAAGCCCCTGATCGTTGACCAGACCGCGTTCTGTGGCATCGGCTGTGCGTACCGAGCGGCTGACACTACCGAACACCGTGGTCACATCGCTGAGACCATGTTCCAGACGCAGCAGGCCGCTGAGATTGTTTTCGGTCTTGTCGCCTGCGGTGACGCCGTAAAAGGCGCGGTACAGATCATTCGGTGTGCGGCCGGTCGCCATGGCGCGCTCGTCGGCGCGGTCGTACTTTGTTTTCACATTGTCGTAGCGGGCACCGGCCACCAGTGCCGTTGCATCGGACAGATCGAAGACGGTTTCCGCAGCGATGCCGATTTCACGGATGGTGATGCCGGGCCACATGATGGATTGCGTTGTGTTGACGGTTGCTGCCGTGCCGCCCATCAGCCGCGTCGCGTCGCGCTTGTTGCGGCGAAAATCAATCGCTGTCTCAATGCGCTGGCTGCCGATTTTGATATCGGTCTTGAGGGCCCCTCCGATGGTGTCGGATTCAGAGTCAACACGTGAGAAGGGTGCCGCCGTGCGTTCGCGCAGGCTGTAATTGTCCATCACGTGATCGGCGAGGGATGCATAACCGGAGATATCAACGCGGCTGATTAGCCCGGCATTGAAGTCATGCTCCAGTCCGGCGGTGTAGGTGCTGGATTTCGCCATCGGGGAATCCATGCCGGCACCGGGAAACAGCGCATCCTCTGTTTCGTTGTAAGTGTAGCCTGCGTGGAGGTGGGTTGCGTCGCCGGGGGTCAGGCCAAGCGTGAGACCGCCCTGGCGCTGTGAATAGGAGCTGCGCACTGAGTTGCCGCCGCCATCCTCGTAATTCTCCGCATCCTTTGCGCTGACGGTGACACGGGCATATCCGTCCTTCATGCCGGTCAGCGCGTAGCCGTCGGCAAAGCGCGTCACGCCATTGGCGTCATAGCCTGCGGACAGAGCGCCGGATGCGGAAAGTGTCTTGCCCAGTTGCGGGCGGTCGTGGGTGAGAATGACTGCGCCACCGGGGCCGCCGGGGCCGTTCAGCACCGACTGGTACCCGCGCACGACCTTGATGCGGTCAAAGCTGTCGATTGCCGCATAGGACGAAGGTGGATCCATGCGGTTGGGGCAACCGCCATAGGTGGTGGCGCCGTTAGCCGTGACGTTGAGCTGGTTCTGCGATTGGCCGCGAATGACCGGCTCAAGGCCGTGGCCGCCGAACCGTCCAGCGGAGACACCCGGTACGCTGCGCAAAAAGTCCCCGCCATCCGCATGCGGTGCGCGTGGTGGCGCGGTTTGCAGGTCGATGTCGGTCTGCGCGGGCGTGCTCATGCGTGGCGCATAAACGGTGATTGTGGGCAAGGTGATTGATGCGTCTGAAGGCGTTTGTGCGACGGCTGGAATGGCCGTCGTTGCAAGCAGACATGTGGATAATGCCGCAATCACGCGCGGCCGTTTGACGTGGGAAGACATATTTAAAACTCCCGATCTGCCGGGTCTCTGACAGGTCTCAGTGGGTGATAAGAAATTGGGGGTGATGGAGTGCGGGGGGCGCAGGCATCATGTGCCCGCGCGCCCCCCGCGGGTGTTGCTAGAACGCGTATTGCCAGCCGGCAGTCAGCGCCCAGTCGCGTTTCATCTGTGGGCCGTTCAAGTCCTGCACCACGGGGGCGGACACTTCGAAGGCGAGGCGGTGGCCGCGGATAAAGCCGTCCTGTCCCACGAGGTTGAGGCCGATGCCCGCTTCAACGAACCGGCCGCCCTGATTGGACGGATCGGCGGTCTGGACCGGGCCTGCAATGCGGGCATCCTGACCCTGGACTTTGCCCAGTGTTTCGCCCTTGAGGCGAACCGACGTCGAGATCCACGGCGCGAACTGGTAGGCGGCCCAGCCGGTTACTTCCGCGGCATTGCCGAGCTGGTAGTTCTGGTTGTTCTTGCCCGAGCGGATGGTGGCAATGCCTTGCGCACCCCAGGAGATATCACCGGTGCGGTCCGAATAAGTGACGCCGGGCAGCACATCGACGGTGCCGGAGCCCAGCTGCATGGCGTAAGGCAGGCGGACTTTTGAGTTGGCGCCCATGGGGGTGAGGATCGTGTCCTCTTCCTTGATGGAACCGGTCGGCAGGCTGACACCGATATTGAGGTGCACTTTGGTGTTGCCGTCATTCACCAGCCGCACCAGCGCGCCGATCCGGGTATCACCGAAGCCTTCGGAGACCGTTGTGAAGCCGCCGATCTGCGTTGTGCCTGCCGGGTTGTAGGTGACGTGATCCATCTCCTTGCGCATATACATGCCCATGACCATCAGCGTGATGTAGTCGTTGGGGGCGTACATGGCACCGAGCATGTGCATGTCCATCTGCATTTCGGTGGGGATGATGCGCAGGCGCGGTGGCTGGCCGGGTGCGCCGAAGAAGCGATTGGGCGTTGCCAGCACGTCGGCGGTGGACAGATCATCCATGCCGTCACGCACGCCGGACATGTCCATGCGTTTGTAGCGGTAGGAGAACATGATCTCGCCGGCCTCGTGCATGTGGTCGCCCATCACGCCGATGGGGGCGTGGCCGTCGGCGCGCACGGGGGCTGGTTTGGAGTGGTCGATGCCGTCATGGGCAAAAGCTGGTGCGGCAACTGGTGCGGCAATAAGGGCGGCGCATGTGGCCGCGAACAGACCTGTACGGCCTGCGGAAAAAAGCAGTGTCATTGAAAATCATCCTGAAAGCTGGAAATAGCGTGTGCCTCGCGCGCGGCCCTATTGGCGGGCGGCGCGCGGTGCGAGGCGGTTCGGCGTCAGGATGTGTGGGGCGGGGCGCGCGGCGGGCTGGCCCGGTTTAACGGTGTTGCATAAGCGGGGCGCGTGTCGGCCATCGGCTGTTGCTTGCTTGTATCCACATAGCGGACGGGCGCGCTCAGCAGCAGGGGTGGTGTATCGATTGCAATGGCAGCAGTCGTCTGCAGATCAAGATCACAGGCCGTTCGCGGCAGGTCGGGTGTGGATGTCTCACCGGAGATTTCGATGCCCAGTTCACGGGCATCGATGGTTATCGGTCCATGGACAGTACAGATGACGATTTCAAATGGTTCGGCCTGGGCAGCGGCAAGGGCTGTGGTCACCGGCATCAGGGCTGCAAGCGAGAACGCCGCCAGATGCACGGCAAGCGCAATCAGCCCCGTCAGGGCTGTCACTTTCTGCCTGCTGCGTCCGGCGTGATGCCGCATCCCCGTCAATCCCCCTTGTGTAGTCGCTGACCCGGTTTAGTGGGTGTCGTGCCCCATATCGCCTGATTTCATCTCACCGTGATCCATGGCACCTTCAGGTGATACGCTGTCGTGCATTCTGCCGCCTGTGGACACAACGGATACGTCAACGGTGATGTCGTCGCTGTTTTCAAAGCTCAGGGTCAGCGGGAAGCTGCCGCCTGCGGTGAGCGGCGCCGTCAGGTCGAACAGCATCAAATGCAGGTCGCCGGGCGCAAGCGTCACGGTTTCATTTGCCGGGATGTAGATGCCGTCGATCCGGCGCATCTGCATGACACCGTCTTCGGTCATTGCGTGGGTATGTATCTCAACATTTCCGGCTGCGGGCGAACTTGCCGCTATCAGCCGGTCTTCGCCGGGGCCGGAATTGCGGATCACCAAAAAGGCGGCGCCCGTCGTGCCAAGGCCGATGGTTTCGCGTGCGAAGGGTTCTTCGACGGTGATATCGCTGTCGCCGCCTGCGGTGCAGGCCGCAATGATGAGCGGTGCAAACAGGGTGATGGCCAGAAGGGTGCGTCGGATCATGATATGCGTCCTGCGTAATGGTCGGACGGGTCTAGCCTTTAATGGCCGCCCGGCGACAGCGCGCGGAATGTCGCATCTCATTTGTGGGCGATTCAGTCGGTAAGCGCCAGATCCGCGGCTTCTTTTTCCGCCAGCTTACGGCGGATTTCCGCCTGTGCCGCATGGTCAATGGGGTAGTTCCAGATCAAAGCGACGGCTAGGCTGAGGAAAAGGACTGGCAGCAGCGCGAAAATAATCCTCAGACCGTCGAGTGCCTCGGGCGTATTAACGGCGTTTGACGGGTCGAAACCAACCCAGGCGAGCAGCGGGTAGGTGATGCCGACCGAGACCGCGCCGCCCACCTTGGCGGTGGTGGTCAGCATGGCATACAGCAGACCGGTCCGGTTGTGGCCGGTGTCCAGCCGGTCCTTGTCACAGACATCCGCCATCATCGAGCGCAGCAGGAATGGGCCTGCCCCGAAAGCGACACCGAGCGCGAAGGTGGCAAACAGCGCCATCATAAAATCGCCGGGGCCGGGGATCAGGAAGGCAAGCTGCGCGAAGATGCTCCAGATCAGCGCCACGGATAGGGCGCGATGTTTGGAGACGCGTTTGGACAGCCACATCCAAAACGGCATGCCGGCAAAGCCGAGTACGAAATAGCAAAGCAGCATGAGGCTGGAATAGTCGGGCAGTTCCCAGACGAATCCGGCGAGGAAAAGATAGCTTGAGCCAAGGATTCCCAAAGCAAGGCTGGTGAACATGTCGGCTGCCACGATGCGCGCCATGCTCCAGTTGGTGAACAGCATTTTCAGCGCTTCACGCCATTCAGCCTTTTGAGCCGCGGTCTCAGGCCGTGGATGGTCCGGCACCAGCAGCACGGCGGCGAGCGCTGTCACCGGCAAGATGATGATCAGGAACCAGCCCATGGCGCCGACCTTGCCGAACGCATCGGCGCCTGCGGTTATTTCCAGCGCCGCGGGCAGGGCCAGCACGCTGACCATGCCCAGAATGATCGCGACTTCGCGCCATCCATAGATGCGGTTGCGTTCCACATAGTCGTTGGAGAGTTCTGCGCCCCAGCTTTGATGCGCGATGGTCAGCATCGTGTAGCCGGTATAGAGCACCAGCATCCACCCGATGAGATAGGCGGCCGAGCTGCCGGGTTGCGGGAAATAGATAAAGAAGGCTGAGACCAGCAGCAGCGGCACGGACAGCACGATCCAGTGCCGCCTGCGGCCCCAGCGCGTTGGATAGTGATCAATCACCAGACCCATGATCGGGTCGGTTACCACGTCGAATATGCGGGCAAACATGAAGATGGTGCCGACCAGCGCCAGCCCGAGACCGACTTCGGTTGCATAGAGCGGCGGCAGGTAGACGGTGATAGGGAGACCAAGCCCGCCCATGGGAAAGGTGAGGGCGGCATAGGCGGCCAGCGGGGTGGCTTTTACGCGCTCAGCAAGGGCTGCCTCAGCGCCGGGGGTACCCGGTGTTGCGGTCTCGTTCAAAATTTCCTCCGGCGACCGTGCCTGCTTTTTTCGACGCAGGTTTGGGCCGTCACAATTGCGGCTTCAAAAACTGGATAGCATGTAGGGACAAATCCTCAAATGTCATCGGGATATGCAAGGTGGTGCCGCAGAAATCCGCCTGTATTGGATGTTGCGCCGTGCGGGCATGGCGCTTACTTCTGTATCAAAGAAACATGACCAATGGTCAGGGGGATGACATGCAGGACTTCAAAGACAAGGTTGTGGTGATTACCGGCGGTGCGAGCGGCATCGGCTTTTCATTTGCAAAGCAGTTCGGCAAAGAGGGCGCCAAGATTGTTATCGGCAGCCGCCGCACCGCGCGCGTTGACGCTGCTGTGGATGAGCTGAAGGCCATGGGCATCGAGGCTGCCGGCATCACCTGCGACGTTGCCAAGCGCGAGGATGTGGAGGCGCTGGCGGACTTTGCGTGGGCAACCTTCGGCAAGGCCGACGTGCTGTTCAACAATGCGGGCGTCAGTCAGAAGCGGTATACGCGGCTGCTCAAGGTGGACCTGCAGGAGTTCCGTGATCTCTTCGAGATCAACATCTACGGCGTGCTGCATGGCATCCAGGTTTTCGGCAGGCGTTTCGTGGAGCAGGGCACACCGGCCGCGATCTATAATCTTGGGTCAGAGAACAGCCTGTTTCCTGCGGTGCCGCGGGCGCATGCCTATGTGGCGTCCAAGCATTCGGTGCTGGCGATATCAGAGCTGCTGGCTGAAGAGCTGCCGGACTTCATTGATGTCTCGGTCATCTGTCCGGGCTTTGTGCAATCGGAAATGACCGAGGGAACGCTTGGCGGCATGGACACGGATGAATTCACCGGGATCATCATGCCGCAGCTCAAGGCGGGTAATTTCTTCGCCGTGTCGCATGGCCATAACATGACCCATATCGACAAGCGCTACGCTGACATCAAGGCTGCGTATGACACCTACGCACCGCGCTATGAAGGTGATGATCAGTATGATGCGCGGACGATGACTGCAAAAATGAGAGCCAAGAGCAGCTAGACGGCAATTTGCAGTCTCAGCGCGCAGGCGTTACATGGGGCTGCAACTCACCTTCTCTCGCGATACAAACCGGAGCCTACCCTCGTGGATCAAAAAGAAATCACGCGCCTTGAGACCTATCTGCGCAAGAAGTTCCGGCTGGATATTCTCGAAGTGCGCCAGCGGCCCATCAAGGATGATTCCGTTGAGGTCTATCTGGGCGATGAGTTCATCGGCGTGCTTTTCCGCGATGATGAGGATGGTGAAGTCTCCTACGACTTCAACATGGCCATTCTGGCATTCGACCTCGAAGGCGAATAGGCCCGGCTCTAGGGCTCAGCCGGGCTCAGGCGCAGCTCTTCGGGCGGCGTGTCGGGCTTGGCATTGGCGCGGAATGTTGCGATCAGCGCCAGCACCTTGTCGTCGATCTGTTTCCAGTCCTCCAGATGCGCGCGCTTGTAGCGATAGCGCAGGACGACTGTTTCCGTCAGCAGGATCTCGCGGCGGCACCATAGAAGCGGTGCGTCGCGGGCGCAGACGAGGATGATGGGCGCGCCCGCGGGGCCCTTGCCCACATACATGTCCTGGCCATTGAATCCGGTCTCGTTGCGGAAGACGTAGTGGCGCAGGCCATGCGGCCCTGCCTCGCCCTCGCGGTTGGTGACTGCCGGCAGATAGACCAATTCCAGCCGTGGCTGTCCTGCAAGTATATTGGGGGCTTCCTCCACGCGCATATGCAGCACCGGCGATAACGGGTCCGACCGGTCAAATTCCTCGCGCATGCGTTCTGCGAACGGTACCAGCTCCGGCAGCAGAACGTGCAGGTCGATGCGCTCCAGCGCGCCGCCGGTGCGGGCGCCGGCAAAGCGGGTGTAGTTCGCAGGGACCCCCATCTGCACATCGCCGATTGAAACCTGCACTGCATCCATGCGGTCGGTGGCTTCAGGGGCAATGCCCAGAATTTCATCGGCGGTGGGGCCGACATAATACCAAAGGAAAATCGCCGCGAAGACGACGACACCGGCTGCCACCAGCACGGGGATCAGCCATGGCGGGCGCTCAACAACTTCGTCCTGGGCTCGGCGGGTGTCGCGGGGGGGGCGGGCCATAGGGTCCTCTGGGGCGATAAAGGGCAGTGGGGATCGGCGTGGGCGCATTTCATAGGATTCGCGCCGCGCGGGATAGCGCAGCAAAGCTCTAGCGCACATTGCGTTGTTTTGTCCGGCGGCGTTTCGCTTTGGCACGGGTGGCGGTGCCTGCCCCTGTCGCGGAATGATCCCGGTGTGGGGAAGATGTGGGAAAACTCGCAGAAAACAGCCATTTCAACATTGGTATGCCTTTTGCGCCTTGGGCAGTGCCGTGTGTGCTTTCGCGCACGGCTTTCCAGGTTCAATCCGAGGCTTCCAATGGGCGAATTCACTGCGTTTTTCATGGCCGTGCTGACGGGGATCGTCGCTGCGGGCGTAACTTCCAGTTTCTATCGGCTGGTGACCAATAAACCGCCGAGTTTCAGCGTGCTGACAGCGCCGCTACCTGAAGTGATGACCGGCATGGCGACTCTTATTTTTGCCGGGCCGATGGTGATCATGCGCAATGCCGTGCGGGCGCGGGTGCTCGAGCAACGGGCCTGGATATGGCTGGCGCTGTCTACCTCAATCGCCACGTTCTGGAGCTTCATGTCAGGCATTTTCGTGCTGAGTCTGATTATTGCGAGCTAAATTGGCCGGTTCAGCCATGCGCTTTTGGCTTGTTGCGGTGCAGTGAGGTCTGCGCCTATGCATGGCTGACATACTCAAATGGGAATGATCCGGGGATTATTCACCATTCATAAACCCATAATTTACCTATATATCAACGTTCCGCGCGAAAAAATGACATGAAAACAGACAGTTACGCTCTTTTTATGTGAAAGTGACAATTGCTCACTTCTGTCCGGTCATATCGGACTGCTATATAAATTCGTAACCACGTCACTTTCGCTGTCTTGACCCTGTCGCATTGGTTGCCTATCTCCAGTCATGAGATGAGTAATTTGATGCGCTGCACACCGTGTTTTAAGTGGCAGCCTGGAGGGCGAGAGAATGCAGAGCCTTACTGGAAATATCCTGGCCGCGACCGCCATCGCCGTAACCGCCGTTCTTTTTCAGATCGGCGTGATGGCTCCGGGCAACGCGTTTTTCGCGGTGGTGCTGGTGTTGCTGCTCTACACAGCCAATCAGCTGAACGCGCGGGAAAATCAGCCGCTGCGTGAGGCGGTCGTCAACATGTTCACCAACCCGGCCTCGTATGCCCGCCGCAGCGCTTTTGCGGCCTATGTGGGCACAACGGCTGTCGGTTCGATCATTATCCTTGAGACGCTGGCCTATCTCTAAGCCGCGCGTTTCCATCTAACTAATCAAGACGTCGCATTCCTCCCTGACGGCTTGTTTCTAGGGCGCTTTTCCACCTCCTCGGAAAAGCGCCCTTTTTTTGTCTGCAGTCCGGGAATTGACGCTGATCAGGCCAGCTTGTTGGGAGTGGCAGCTTCCAGGGCTGCCAATTTGCGGGCGCGGCGGCCACGCATTGCTCGCCTACCACCTGCCATGCCGAGCCAGCCAAGCAGGGCGACACCTGCCGCCCAGATCCATTCCAGCACGAAGCGGATGAGATTGACCGCACCCTTGAAGGCGCGCAGCGAGGTTTTGCCGGTCAGCGCGATGATGCCGCGGGTCTTGGTGCCCAGCGTCTTGGTCATGCCGGCGACGTTTTCCAGATCCTTGGTGGTTTCCACATAGCGCATCAGCCGCACGGTTTCGGCGGGGCCAACGGCGCTGCGCATGTCGTCCATGCGGGACAGTACCGGAAACAGTTCGGCGGCTTTGACGTTGTCCGCATAGGTGCCGATTGCGCGACGGGTGGCGACGGGGTCAGCCAGGGATACATCGTCCAGCGTCTTGCGCAGGGCGGGAAAATTAACCGCGCGGCTGACCAGGGTGCCTAGCTCGGCTGTGAATTTCTTCGTCATGGTGCCGGCCTTCTTGGCCACTTTCAGCAGCGATACGCCGACGCGCGCGGGCAGGCCACCGCCGCCGGAGGCGACCGTGCCCGCTGTCACAGCAAGGCCGACAACCGAGAGGCCAAGCACCACCTGGCTGTAGTCCTCACCGGCAACAAACTTGGAGCCTTCGGTGCCGATGTCGCGGATATCGCCGATGACGGTGAGGTCTGACGTGATGGCGCCTGCAAAGGCTGCACTGTCCGAGCCGTCGCCGGTGATAAAGCCTTCAAAGAAATTGCCGGTATTGCGCAGGACAACGGCGGTTGTGGTTTGCGAGGCGGCCAGGGCGTCGCGCGTTGGCGGGGCCAGGTCGCGGCCCATATAGGTGGCGATCTCCGCATACATTTCAGCGTCGTCCTGGCGATCGTCCGCCAGTGCTTCAAGAATGCGACCGTCCAGCTCGTCAGGGCCGACGGTGGCATCGAGTTCAAGCTGCACCAAGGTTTCGGTGGGGATGTGCTCCAGATACGAGTCGAGCAGCCCCGCCTCAAGCGCGAGGATCACACCGCCGGGAATGACGATGGCCAGAAAAACCAGCAAAAACGCGCGCATTTTACCCCTCTCCAAGACCTGAAAGATGTCCGGGACCCCACGAGCTTCAAGCCTGAGGGATTGCGCGCTGCAATGCAATGAGCAGGCGGGGGAAGGCTTAACGGGTGGAATGGCGATGTGCCGGGCAGACAGGGGCAGCTTTAGCCGGCCTTTTGCATCTTCTCCAGCATTGCACCCATTGCGGCATGCACGGCGTTGACTGCCTGCAGCGGGCGGATCATCACGCGGAACTCGACGATCTTGCCTGCGTCGTTGCAGGTGATGATGTCGACACCGTTCACGTATTTGCCGTCCATCTCGGTCTCGAATTCGAGCACCGCATAATTCCCGGCCAGAACTTCCTTGGTGTATTTGAATTTGCCTGCGTTCTCGGCCGGCTTCTTGTCGCCTGGTGCGCCCTGTCCGCCCAGCGTGCCACCGGCCGCGCGCAGATAGGCCAGCGTCAGCGCCTTGCCCTTTTGCGGCGTGAAGACGATCGGGGAGATGAACACGCAGTCGTCGGCGATCAGGTCTTCAAGTGCGCCGGGTTTCTTGTCGTGGATGAATGAGTGCCAGTCGGCGATGCATTTTTCGATCATGGGAGTTCCTGACGTGCTTGTGGGTTGATCGACATTAGCTGACCGGAGCGCCTTGCGGGTGCTCAAAATTGAACAGTCTCCTGATAGTTTGCGCACATATAAATCGAACATGTTCATTTTTTCTTGAATGCATGAACGTGTTCAATTATTCTATATAGCTAATGTTCAATGCCCGGCGCTAGGGCCTCTGGAGAATCGGTTTCATGAGTGACAGCCCCAAAGTTGATGATGCCTTTGTTGAAAAGTTCATGCGGTCCGTGAAGACCCCGCTGGAATACGGCGTGTATTTCCTGTTTCACGATTACTGGGAGAAGGCACCCCAAAGTGCTATTGACGCCTATGTGGAGGAGATGCGCTCCATACCGGGCGCCAAAGAGGCAATTGCGGAAGGCTTCATCGCGGAACCGTTCAGCCTTGAACGTCTTGAGCAGTGCGCGCCGGGCACATTGGGCGCCGGCTACCTGAAATTCATTATCGACAATAATCTGGAAAAAAATCTCGGCACCAACTACCGAAAGTTCAACGAAGAGCTCCGGAGTTCAGGAAAGCTGGACCGACTGCCGGACGATTTGAGCTACATGATGGTGCGTGGATTTCAGACCCACGACTTCCATCACGTCCTGACCGGGTATGAGGCAACTATCTATGGGGAGCTCGCCCTTGCCGCATATTATCTCGCGCAGCTCAGGTTCCCGTATCACGCCCTGCGGGTTGCCGTGACGACGGCTCATACGGCACTTCTTGCGCCCAACTTTATCGTTGAGGCGATGGACGCTTTCACTGATGGCTGGAGTTACGGGCGAAACTCAAACAACATCAATTTTGAGCGCTGGGAAGATGAAATCGATACCCCGCTTGAGGTGTTGAGAGAGCGCATGAACCTGACGCGACACGCAAAAGCCGCCTGACAAGGATCAAGATGCCAAGACCCCCTGCGACCAAAGCCCAGCGGCAGGAAGAAAGTCGGCGCATACGCAGTGCGGCTTCAAAGATCTTCGCCGAACAGGGGATTGCTGCCATCTCAGCCCGCGCTGTGGCGAAGGAGGCGGGGGTGTCGGTCGGCAAGATATATACCTACTACACGAACCTGACAGAGCTCATGCAATCCCTGTGGCAGGGGCGCGTGCAGCAACTGGCTGAAGAACTGCAGGATATTGCAGCAAAGACTGCTGATCCTGTAAGCCGTATACGGAATACTCTGGAGGCCTACGCCGTCTTTGCGCATGAAAATCCGGATCTCTACAAGGGCGCGCTCATGTATGTGCGGCCGGACAGTCATCCAAAGCCGGAACCACAGGCGGCTGAAGATCTGCCCATCATGGGGCTGCTGATTGACGCGATTTTGGAAGGTCAGACAGCGGGAACCATCCGCGCCGGATCGCCCGTTCGGATGGCCCAATTGCTTTGGGCCGGAGTCCATGGATCGCTGGCACTGCCCGTCAACATTGACCGGTTTGCCTTTCGCGAGAAGGGTCACCTGACCAGCGACATGGTTGACGCGTTGATGGTCCATCTGCAGGCAACCAGCTGAACAGGCCGCCGTGCCGATATCAGGTAGGGGAACCGGTGAGCGGCAATCCGGATTGCAGGTGTGCCGGGTCTATGACGCGGGGAGGGTGGCATGCGACACTCTCCACCGATTCAACATCCAAATCTGACCATGCGACGCGCGAAGAGGACATGACCAATGGCGATCTATGAATTGGACGGAATGCAGCCTGTGTTGCCAGCTGAGGGCCGTTACTGGGTGGCGCCCAATGCGGCCGTCATGGGCAATGTCCTGATGGAAGAGGACTCCAGTGTCTGGTTCGGGGCAACGGTACGCGCCGACAATGAGCAGATGCGGATCGGCAAACGATCCAATATTCAGGACGGCTCGGTGCTGCATTCGGACCCCGGCCAGCCACTCACCATCGGCGCGGATGTCACCATCGGCCATATGGTCATGCTGCATGGCTGCACGATTGGCGACGGCACGCTGATCGGCATCGGTTCGACCATTTTGAACGGGGCCAAAATCGGCAAAGGCTCGCTGATCGGTGCCCATGCGCTGGTGACTGAAGGCAAGGAAATCCCCGACGGGGTTCTGGTCATGGGGTCACCGGCCAAGGTGGTGCGCGAGCTTTCCCCTGAGGACAGTGCGGCGTTGCGCTTTTCAGCGCACCATTATGTGGAGAACTGGCAGCGCTTTGCGCAGGGCATGCGCAAGTTGGCGGACTGATTTATCAGGCGTACACTCGGCGCAACAAAGCAAAACGATATTCAGGAGAGGCTCCGATGAGCGAAGCGCATGATCTTGCAGGCCGCAAGGCTGCAGAGGACGAAGTTCTTTATGACGTGACCGATGGCGTTGCCACCATCACGCTCAATGCACCGGAGCGGATGAACACCATCTCACGGCTGATGCTTGGCCAACTGACCGATTTGCTGGTGGCGGCTGATGAAGACAAGGACGTGCGCTGCGTCATTCTTACCGGTGCCGGCCGGGCCTTTTGTGCCGGTCTTAACCTCGAAGAGGCGCGTGCCGGCAAGGGCATCGGCGGCGGCGGTGAAGCCAGCGCCACGCTGGACCTGCGTAATACGCCGCCGACCGTTATGCATGCCATGGACACGCCCACCATCTGCGCCATTAATGGTGGTGCGGCTGGCTATGGCATGGATACGGCACTTGGCTGCGATATCCGGCTGATGGCGGATACCTCGAAGATGGCTGCGGCCTTTACCAAGCGCGGGATTGTGCCTGAATCGGGTGGAACCTGGCTGTTGCCACGGATGCTGGGCTGGGAGAAAGCGTCGGAACTTATTTTTACGGGCCGCACGCTGTCAGCCCAGGAATGTGTGGAGTGGGGCCTTGCGGCTCGCGTGGTGCCCGCCGCTGACCTGATGACCGAAGCCCGGGCGATGGCACGCGAAATTGCCGACAACGCACCTTTGGCCGTGCAGGCCTCCAAGCGGATGATGCGCATGGGCCTTAATGAGACATTTTCCGATCACGTCCATCATGTATATCTGCAGCTGCTGCCGCTGCTGCGGTCGAAGGATATGAAGGAAGGCATGATGGCGTTTCTTGAGAAGCGCAAGCCGGACTTCAAGGGAGAGTAAAGGCTGACCCGAGGGAACCACGTGAGTATTGTGTATGCCGTAAATGGTGGAGCGCGGGTATTGCAGCTCCTGGTTCCCCTCCTTATCGGGGTGTGCCTGGCTTTTTCGGCGGTCGCTCAAACAACGCAATCGCTTACCGGACGATACGCGGGCTTTGCTCTGAGCGAAGGCGTCGTAGCCAGTCTTGTGGACGAAAACGGCCGGGTTATTGGTCAGTATACGGATTTGTCCGGCAAGGTCTTTACGCTCAACGGCCAGCGTGTCGGGGCGGGGGCGCAAGGGCAGCTGGAGCGCGATGGCGTTAAGGCGTTCTTCCAGCTGGAAACCCGCCCGTTGGGCATTCAGTTTCTTTTTATTCCTGCAGGTGCCAACGGCCAGCCTGATCTGGGCGGCGCCAAGCAATCCGCGCTGGCGCGTGAAGATGTGGATGTCGAAACCCTGCTGGGGCAGGACGAGCGTGAAAGTACGCAGGGACGCGTTGTCCTGAGTGACGACGTCTCGGGCTTCGACCTTGCTGAAGATTACGCCGCCATGCGGCCGCGCGAGCGTGAGCTGATCCGCCTGTTTGACCATGTGCAGGCGCATCTCACCGGCCGGTTGTGCAGTGCTGTTGAGGCGCGCGAGATTGATGAGGACCACCCGGCGGTGTCATTGGCGCTGGAGCGGCAGCAGGCGGGGTGCAGTGCTATTGCCACCTTGCGTGACCGGGCCATCGCGTCTGACAATTACGATGATTTTGAAACCCGGCTGGCGGTGCAGCAGGAGCTTCTGGCAACCACTATGGCGTGCGATGCCGGCGATAAAGACCCGGAAATGTGCCAGACGGCAGGCGCCATGAATGCCGCCATGTTTGAACAATGGCGGCGGGCTGCTGTGATTTACGCGGAAGTGGCGGATCGGGGCGGCACCGGATCCGGCGCGCGGGAGGCAGCCTCGCGTGGGCCGGTCGTGCTGCGTGGTGGCCTTGGCGAGACGCCTATAGGCGATATACCGCTGCCCGTTGCCAAACCGCAGCGCTAGGCGCACTGCATAAATCTAGTTTTGCTGTTTCCATACCTGACGGATCTTGGCGTCGGTTTCCGGCCCCATGTTGAACCATGCGGTGCGGTTACGCGTTGCATCCACCACAAACAGCCGGTCGCTGCCGCCCAGATGCTGGGTCAGGGAATTCACCACTTCCGGTGCACCGGAGGGGGTGTGCACGACCCAAGCATTGGCGGAAATCTTGTAGGCGGGGCCCAGCGACATGATGGCGGTCTCAAGCGGGCCTGAGGAGCGCGACTTCACATCGGTGACAATCATGATGTTGAACGAAGTGGGTTTTGCCCGTCGGTCGATCTGTGATTTGCGTGGGCCGTATTGCGCCGGAGCTTCGCGTGCCGGAGCGGTTGCGGCCGGGGTTGCTGGCGCTGCGGCTGGCTGGCCTTGCGGCTGAGCTGCGGCGGCCGGGACCAGATCTTTCATGGCAAAAAGCGGTGCCAGGGCCGGGTCCGCGGCGGCTTGCATCCAGTCTTCTTCGCCGGCGGGCTGGCCTGTACGTGCGACAATCGAAAACGCTGCGATACGGCCTTCGCTGACATATTGGCGGAGGGCGTGTCCCGTATAGGGCCCATAGATGCGGTTGTTGACTTCCAGCACCCAACGGCCGTCCAGCGGATCGGCTGTCTGGTCGGCCTGCGTGGCCGCGTCGGATGGATAAAGCGTGTTGCTCATTGGGCCTGTCATATCCTGACACCCGCACCGGTGCGCCGGAAAAAAGTTAGTGCCCATGCGCAACTCGAATCACCGCACATGGACGCATTAAAAACATAGGCAACCCTTGACGCAGGGTCCATCGGGGCTTTGCCGTGGCCTGACACCAAGGGTGCATTGCAGGCTTGAAGCAGCGCGCGCGCCGTCGCACTGTGCCGCCTGAAACAGCCGTCAATAAATGTATTTCACGGGAGCATACGCCATGAGCGACGCCTTCAAGAATCTGGAATTTTCCGCAGCCGAAGTAGAGGGCAAGGTGCTTAAAGTCACCATCAACCGCCCCGACCGCATGAACTCGCTGCATCCGCCGGCCAATTTCGAACTTGAGAAAATATTTGATGCGTTTGCCGCGGATGATGATCTGTGGGTGGCGGTGATTACCGGTGCGGGTGATCGCGCGTTCTCCGCGGGCAATGATCTCAAATGGCAGGCTGAGGGCAATGCCATCGAGGTGCCGAAGTCAGGGTTTGCCGGTCTTACGGCGCGCTATGATCTCAACAAGCCGGTCATTGCCGCCGTCAACGGCGTTGCAATGGGCGGCGGCTTTGAAATCGCGCTGGCCTGCGACCTGATCATTGCGTCGGACAATGCCACCTTTGCGCTGCCGGAACCCAAAGTGGGTCTTGCGGCTCTGGCTGGTGGTCTGCACCGGTTGCCGCGGCAGATCCCGGTCAAGCAGGCGATGGGGATGATCCTCACCGCACGTAGCGTGCCGGCGGCGGAAGGCCAGACGCTTGGCTTCGTCAATCAAGTTGTTCCGCAGGCGGAGCTTATGGACGCGGCGCTTAACTGGGCCAAGCAGATTGAAGCCTGCAGCCCGATGTCGATCCGCGCATCCAAGCAGAGCGTTTACGCGGGGCTGGATGAGGCCAATCTCGAAAAGGCTGTGACCGGCAAATACGATGCGGTGCATGCGCTCTTCAAGAGTGAGGACCTGATCGAGGGGCCGATGGCCTTTGCGCAGAAGCGCAAGCCTGTGTGGAAGGGCCGCTAGGTCACCCACGTGTCTTCTGAAAACCGGGAAGGCCGGAACCGCTTTCGGGCGGCTCCGGCCTTCTTTAGTCATGGTCCCGCTGTCCGGCGGGACCGGGGTCTTCGTGGCGCCGCTGTCCGGCGGTGCCAGATCGTCTTGGCTCTGCTGTCCAGCAGAGCCGGGTCGTGAGGGCCTTGCTGTCCGGCAAGACCCGGGTCTTATTGGCTCCGCTGTCCGGCGGGGCCGGGTATTGGTGCCGCTGTCCGGCGGCACCAAGTAGGTTTCGTGGCGTAAGAACCCTTCGTGGGGTCGGCGCTATATCTGAGGCCCGAAGGACTCTCAGCCACGAAGCTGTTGCGCTAGGACTTGGCTGCCAGTGAGGCGGTGCGGGCGGACGTGCCTTCACCATTCAGCTTGACCCAGTGCATGGGGTGCTGGCGGGACTGGCGCATCAGCCAGCTGTAGGGGGCCTTGTCGAAGGACACGATACCCATCGCCATGTTGTCGAGAACCAGATCGCCCTTGTCGGTGACCACGGTGAGCACGGCATGACCTTCACCGTTCCACTGGCGGACGACCGTGATGAGCAGGGCGTCGGCGGGCCAGCCACGGGCAATCAGGGCGCGGCGCTTTTCGAGCACATAGTCCTCGCAGTCGCCGGCCGAGTTGATGGCGTAGCTCCACCATTCGATCTTCTGCACCAGGTCGATGTCGTTGACCGGGCGCACGGTCTTGTTGAAGTAGCTGTTCACCTCATTCAGCTCGGCCCATTTGTCGGCTGTCAGCGCAACGGCGGGCAGGTTCTGCGTGCTTACGGTGCTTGCCGAGGCGGTGGTGATGTCCGCTGCCGGCTCGCAATCCTGACGATTGCGGAGGCAGAAGCCGATGTAACCGATCGGCGGGCGGGCTGCCTGGCCTTCAACCATCGCAAGATGGGTGGCGGCGGGCGCTGCGGACTTAATTGATTTGGAAGCTGTGACCGGCGATGTGCCGCCGGTGGTCTGGCAAGCTGCGAGTGCGACGACAACTGCCAACATCAGAAGACTGCGAAGAATAATCATAACCAACCCCTTGGTTTCTCAGAATGTGATGTTGAGAATGGGGCTAATCTTTTTCTATACTTCTGATATTGGCATCTATATTTAAATCAGATCAAATGTAAAACCAATCTATATTTTGATAAAATCCAGGTAAACTCCAATTAGATTGTACTTCGATTTTTATGTGTTTTTGCCTCTAAACCCGGGTTCAGGTGAGAATCCGCTGTTTTCTGCGGCTGAAAGGTGCATGGGGCGGGGCTGCGGGACCAAGTACAGTCGTGATCTGCGGGCGCCCTGTGGTGCCCGGCCAGCAAAAAGGCGCGCTTCCTGTGTGGAAACGCGCCTCAAAAAAAATGCAAATCAATCAAAAAAAGTTTTCAAAGGCCGGGTTCTGGGGGTCCGTCAGGTCCCAACGGCCATCAAACCTTTGCAAATGGGCTTCAAAAGCCCTCAGGACGTGATCTGCCAGGAGCCGTCGGGCTGTTTGCAGGCGGTGCCGGTGTCCTGAACGGGCTGACCGTTGACATAAACCTCCTGCTCGAAGGTCCGGCATTCATGGCCCTGATTGTTTGTGTAGACCTCGCCGGGCTGAACTTTGCCGTGATTGCCGCTGTCTGAATTGCTCCAGGTGCCGGTTTCACCGGTTTCCAGTGCGTTATATGTGGTGTCCTGCACATATTCCTCGTCTTCGCAGGTCAGGGTCTTGCCCAGCTGGTTGCCGGCAATGCCGCCGAGCACGACGCCGCCAATGGTGGCCGCCGTCTTGCCGCCGCCGGAACCAAAGCGCGATCCGACATATCCACCAAGTGCTGCCCCAGCCAGACCGCCCAGAATGCCGCCTGTACTGGTATTGGAGCACTCCGCGTAGGCCGGTGTCGGCGCTGACACCAGTATAAAGAGGGCGGTCAGTGCCGCCGCGCAGGCCATAAGGGCCGGTTTAAGGGAAAAGGTCATTGGGATGCCATCCTAAGAGTGGGTCACGCGCGCGCCAATATTAGGCGCATGCGCCGCCTAACGCCTAGACGCCAGGGGCGGTTCTGGCGATCAGAAGTGGAATGCCGCTGAAATCGAGCCGAATTCGTCCCAGGCGTCCTGTTTCACGAATTCCTTGCTGCGCCAGATATTGGTGAAGCTGATGCGGGCCCGGCCGACGGTGACGGCAATACCTGCTTGAAAGTCGACGACCAGAGGTTCTTTTTCCACCCGGTGGCTATTGCGGAAGGTATTGCCGTCCAGAAAGATGTTGCGGGCGACGGCGCGCAGTTCGGTGCCGGCAAACAATTGCCAATCAACATCCGGGCTCGGCTCAAAATAGCCGGAGCCGGGCAGGCTGGGGCGGATGCGCGGCACGCCGTCGGACGAATTAAGTCCGGTGCCGATGCGCAGGGTGCCGCCGACAGCGGCGTGGGTGAACACATTGCCGAGCGAAAACCCCATATGCGGTGTTGCATCGGCCTCGATGTTGAAGGGCAGCAAGTCCTCAAACCACTGCACATCAATGTTGCGCGGCAGGCGGCGCTCATAGGTGAGGACGATGCCCGGCTCATTGTGCAGCTGGTTGGACCAGCCGCGCGGTTCGTCGGCGCCGATCCAGTCATGCCAGGTGATTTGTACGTCATCGGCCTGCGACATCGAGCCGACGACGCCGATCAGCAGCTCGAACGCATCAATGCGCGTGACGTGGCGACTGGCGCGGCGCTCGCAGTCGTGGCGGAAGGAGACAACGCCGAAGCCGATATTTGTCCAGCCTGCGTATGGCCGGTCGTCGCGCTGCAATGTTGGAACGGTGATGTCGTCCGGTGTGAAGATGGACTGGCCCAGCGACACTGAAAACTGCATCCGGTCGCCTTTGCCAAAGCCCGGGGTGCCTTGCGCCAGGCCCTGCAATATCTGTGGTACGCCGCCTGCGGACAGGAAGGAGAGCTGGGTGCCATGCGTGTAGTTGCGGTCGGCACCGTTGCCGAACATGTCGTTCTCGATCTGACCTGTGGCGATCCGGTGGCGCTCTGTACCGCAGCTCGATGCCGCGTCTGCTGCGGATTGCGCGGCCGCGGGATGTGCAAATGCCGCGAGCGCGGCCAGCGCGAAGCCTGCGCAGGTGGCGGAAAATATGAGGCGATTGTGGGTCATGCGGGCAACGCTTACGGCGCTTTACTGTTGGCGTCCAGCGTCTTGTGCAACGTGGATATTATATCCGTAAGGCGCGCCCAAAACCGGCCGTTGCGCTACTGCGTATGGGCAGGTTCAAAATGCTGGACAAGGGCGTTGGGCGTGGGGGCCACGTCGGCAAACTCCACCGCAAAGCCGTTGTCGTGGTGGCGCACCACCCGGCCACGCATGCGGCCAAGATCCACAAATACACCAATGGTCGGTCGCAAATGGCTTTCCACCGACGCACCGCTCAGGGACATATCAATGACGCGGCAACTGCCGATCGACCCGTTTGCCATGCGCAAGGTCGTGGGGTTGTCATCACCATCAAGACGCGGATGGCGGCGGACATCGTCCAACGCATCCTGATCGCCGTCGGCAATGCGCTTTAGGGTTTCGGCAAACCGCTCCCGCTTTGCGATGGTCATGTCGATGGCGATGGCAAAGCCGTCGTCGCCGAGGCGTTTCACTTCGCCTTCAAAGCGGCCAAGCCGGTCCACATACGATACCACGCGTTCGCCCAGGGCGGGCAGTTCGGTGGCGTTGTCAACGGAGATGTAACAGCCGGACGCAGAGATATCGCGCAGGCGTGCCGCGCATTCGGTTCCATCAGGCAGCAGGCAGCGGGCTGGAAATTCCAGCGGCACGCGCGGATACACCCGGCGCTCGGCGCCAGTTTTTTCCGCGTCGTCCACCGCGGGCGCGGCGAATTCCTGCTGCCCGTCCGTCATTTGTCTACTCCGGTAAATCGAGCTTTCATGGTCCCATGCCGCCGGTTAATGGGGCGTTGATGCGCGAATGCAGGGTTTCGGGCTGGAATTGAGACTTCGGCAGGCCCATATCCGCGTTCTAAAACAGAACTAAAGGGAGGGGTGCCGGATGGAAATCGAAAAGGGTGCGGTGGCGCTGGTTATAGGCGTTGGGGCGACGCAGGGGATTGGTGCTGCGTGCGCGCGCAAAGCGGCGGCTGAAGGCCTGCATGTGTTTGTGGCAGGCCGCACCCAGGCAAAGCTTGATGCTGTGGTGGCAGAGATCAAGGCTGCTGGCGGCAAGGCCACAGCCATTGCCGCGGACACGACAAAGCCAGAAGACGTAAAGCGCATGTTTGATGCTGCCGAGGCCGAAGCGGGTGTGCCTGACCTGGTAATCTACAATGCGGGCAATAACCGGTTCAGCCCGCTTGTGGATATGAGCGACGATTTTTTCGAGGATTTGTGGCGTTTATGCGCATTCGGCGGCTTTTTGGTGGGCCGCGAAACCGCGAAGCGGGTGCTGCCTGACGAGGGCGCGCGGGCGACCCAGGCAACGCTCATCTTTACAGGCGCCACGGCATCCATGCGCGCGAAGCCGCCATTTACAGCCTTTGCCTCCGCCAAGGCCGCGGAACGGGCGCTGGCACATGGCATGGCGCGCGAATTCGGCCCGCGTGGCCTGCATGTGGGGCACACCATCGTTGATGGCGTGGTTGACGGGGCCCAGATCAAGAGCCGGGTGCCGGACTATCTGGAAAGCAAAGGCGAAGATGGCGGGCTCAACGTGGATGCGGTCGCCGACGCGTATTGGATGCTCCATATGCAGCACCAAACAACTTGGACGCTGGAATTGGACCTGCGCCCGTACAAGGAACTGTTTTAAGCCGGTTGCCGCCCTTGATAGCGCTTTGACGGCAAAACATGTGTATTTCTGCCATTGGCGGGGTGGGGCGGCGCTGATACTGTCCGTGTCCAAACAAGGTTAACAAAGCGTTGGGGTTCAGCGGGCACATGCGGCATTTCTTCAAATCAGTTCTTGGACTGGAACTTCGTCACGCGGCCATTGTGGCGGCGGCAGTTATTCTTTCGTCCTGCGCCAGCTATCAGCTGGATGAAGCGCGCGAGATGACGCCTTCGGGCAACGCGTTCACCAGTGCGCTTTATAACGCGTATCTGGATCACTCGGCGCGGGCCTATGAGGAAGACAATGAAGAGCTTTCCAATGCCTTTGCAGCGCGCGCCATTGCGGCTGCCAAGGGCACGGTCATTGCTCCTGTGGTGCCGGTTGCTACGGCCTTGCAGCCGGGTGCTGCATCCGTTGTCAATTTTGATACTGCCCGCGGGCGGTTGATGCAGGCACTTGCCACCGGCCGCGATCAGGCCCCGTTGCTTGCTGCGCGGGCACAGGCCGATTTCGATTGCTGGTATCTGCGCTCAATTGATCCTGATTCATCCAGTGAAGCTGTAAGCCGCTGCCGCGCTGGGTTTGATAACAGTCTGCCGGCGCTGGAATCGGCTATTGCGCCGCCTCCCTCGGCCCTGCCGGAAGCCGCGCGCTTCACTGCTTATTTCGGCTTTGACGAATGGTTCCTGCGGGCCGATGCGCTGGATGTGATCGGTGCCGCGATGGAAACCGCACGGGTTGGTGGACATGGCGAGATCGTGCTTGGTGGCCATACGGATACGTCGGGCCGGGCCTCCTACAATGACGGGCTGTCGCTGCGGCGTGCGGAAGCCGTCAAGGCGACGATGATCGAGCTTGGCGCGTTGCCGGAAGCGATTCAGGTCATTGCCTATGGCGAGACCCAGCCTGCGGTACCTACCGGTGACGGGGTCCGCGAAGCGCTCAACAGGCGGGTTGAAATCCAGCTTGTTCCCTAGGTTGCCGTAGGGGCAGGGGCGTCGCTGCCGGATGGCGGGCGGTTAAAACTTGACGCAGGCGTCATTTTTTACAGTATTGTCAGGATTGCATTACAGCGCGGCGGCTCCCAGGGGCTGCCGCGCTGCTGCATCGCCTGTAAATTAAGGGTGTGTATTGCCATTATGTTGTTCTCGGATGCTGTCCGGTAGCGGCACGTAAAAAGACAGAGCAGGGACGGAAATGGACGAGTTTGATTATGTGATTGTCGGTGCAGGTAGCGCTGGCTGCGTATTGGCCAACCGCCTCAGCGAAGATGGCAATTCCCGTGTGCTGGTGCTTGAAGCAGGTCCGCGTGACAAGAACACATTCATTCATATGCCTGCCGGGTACGCCCAGCTTGTCGGCAACAAGAACCCGCATAACTGGGCTTATGAGACCGAAGGCCAGACGCATCTCAACAACCGCAAGCTCTATTGGCCGCGCGGACGCGGCTGGGGCGGTTCATCCTCGATCAACGCCATGGTCTATACGCGCGGTCATGCGCGCGACTATGACCTGTGGCGTCAGCTCGGCAATCCCGGCTGGTCCTATTCGGATTGCCTGCCGTATTTCAAGAAGGCCGAGCATTCCAACCGCGACGACAGTGTGTTCCACGGCCATGAGGGGCCGCTGAATGTACAAAAATCCAACCGCGAAAATGATCCGCTGCTCGACGTGTTCGTCACAGCCGGTCATGAGGCCGGTCATCCGCTGACGGATGATTTCAACGGCGCGCAGCAGGAAGGCTTTGCCCGCTACGAGCATACGATCAAAGGCTCCAAGCGTAATTCCGCAGCGCAGGCCTATCTGCATCCGGCCCTTGAGCGCGATAATCTGGTGGCCGAGACCGAGGCGCATACAACCCGTATTTTGTTCGATGGCAACAAAGTCACCGGCGTTGAGTATGTGCAGAAGGGTGAGACCAAGCAGGTCAAGGTTGGCCGCGAACTCATTCTCTCCGGCGGCTCGATCAATTCACCGCAATTGCTGCTGCTGTCTGGCATTGGTGATGCCGACTATCTCAAGAAGTGGGGCATTCCCGTGGTTGCCGACGTCAAGGGCGTTGGCCAGAACCTGCAGGATCACTTGGGCATTGTCAGCCAGTTCCGCTGCACGCAACCGGTTACGCTGCATCGTGCTGCCTCACCGTGGAATCGCATCAAGGCGGGTCTTTCCTATCTGTTGTTCGGCAAGGGTGATGCGTCATTCCCGCCGACGGCTGGTGGCGCCTTCATCAAGACGCGCCCTGAACTCGACCTGCCGGATATGCAGCTTCACTATGTCAGTGTTGCCATGTCCGACCCGCATGGCCGTGACGGCATCACGGCCGACCACGGTTTTTCCACCATCGTTTATCCCACGCGGCCTGAAAGCCGCGGCTATCTGGCGCTCAAGTCGCTGGATCCGATGGATGCGCCGTTGTTGCAGCCCAACTATCTGGAATCTGAAAATGACCGCCGTGCCATGCGTGACGGTCTGCGGCGCACTGAAGAAGTTTTCCGCCAGAAGTCGTTCGACGCTTATCGCGGGGAGCGTCTGAAACCGCCGCTGGACGTCAATACCGACGATGAGCTGGACGCCTGGATCCGTGAGACGGCGGAAACCCTCTATCACCCAGTCGGTACCTGCAAGATGGGGACTGACGACATGGCGGTGGTTGATCCCAGCATGAAGGTGCGCGGCGTTGAAGGCCTGCGGGTGGTGGACGCGTCCATTATGCCGACGCTGGTTGGCTCGAACACCAATGCGCCGACAATCATGATTGCGGAAAAAGCCGCTGACATGATCCGTGGCCGGGCCCAGCTGGCGCCTGAACATGTGACGATTGCCGAAGACCGTCAGGTTGCTGCTGCCGAATAAGGGGAGGCGCAAAAGCCGCCCAATTTTAATCGGCATTTTAACTTAATCGCATCGCGGTCCTTATCGGGGCATGCAAACAGTCCGGCTAATGTCCTCCCCTATAAGGAGGCTTGGCCGGACATGGCTAAAACGTCTGCTCAAACGTCAGGTACGCGGGGCCGCATAAGAACGCGCTCGCCGTTGGGGCCCGGTGGCGAGATCGTCGCCGGTGCGCCTTCTGACGCCCGGGGCATGGCCGCCTTTCCGAGTCTCCACACTGAAAATGCCGGGGACAAAGGCTTCGCGGCAGCGCTGATCCAGCACAAGCAGTTCCTGGCCGGGCGCAAAGGCGGGCAGCGGCTTGTCCTGTCATTTCAAAATATTGAGGGTGAGGATTTCAGTGGCGCGGATCTGCGCGAAGCTGAGTTCGTTGGTGTTTGTGCCAAGGGGGCAAACTTCAACGGGGCGAACCTCTCAGGGGCGAATTTGTTCAGCGCGGAAATGTCGTTTTCCACATTCCGCAATGCCAACCTGTCGCGCGCGGATTTGCGTGGTGCCAAGTTCCGGCAGGCGGATTTCGACGGTGCCAATCTCGAGCACGCGGATATTCGCGATGGGCAGATCATGGCGCGTGATGGTGGCGGTAATCTTGCCTACTACAAAAGTGCCGAGGCGGCCGTTGATCTGACCCTGGCCACATTGCGCGAAACCAATCTGGACGGTGCGCGTATCGTACGGGCGCTGTTGACCGGCACGGATCTCACGGACGCCAATTTCACAAACGCCAAGCTGCGCGGTTCGCAGCTGGCGCAGTCGGATCTGTCGGGCGCGGTTTTTACCGGTTGCGATCTGACGGATGCGGATCTGTCGGGCTGTTGCCTGCGTGGTGCCCAGCTTGTGGGAAGTGTGCTGGACAATACGGATCTCAGTGGTGCCGACCTGACCGCCTCGCAGGTGTCGCGCAGTTCGCTGACACATGCGGATATCAGTGGTGCTAAACTTTCCAAGCGGCAGACCGCGGCTGGCGAAACCATTGAAGAAATGCTGCATGACCATCGTGTGTGGCTTGCAAGCCTTGGAGAATACGGGCGGCAGCTTGTGGCGGTCGGCATTGATGCGTCAGGGCTTGATGCATCATGGGCCAAGCTTGCGGCAGCGGATTTACGCAATGCGGGGCTGGGTGGCGCTAATCTTACCGGTGCCTCGCTGACTATGAGTGACCTTGAAGGCGCGATGCTGGGGCAGGCCAATCTTGCGCAGGCGGATCTGCGCGGGGCCAAGCTCATGGGCATCAAGGCCAATGGTATCATTATGGCGGGGGCTGATCTTTCGGCCATGCCGATCAGTGGCTTGGGCAGCAAGAAATGGCCGGTGCGTGCGCAGGGCGCGATACTTGCCGGTGGTGATCTGCGCGGCGCAAATATGCGCGCCATCGATCTGACCGGCGGGTCATTGTTCAAGGCGGATCTGCGTGACGTGGACCTGACCGGGGCGCTGCTGACCGACGTCGATATGCGCGGTGCTGATTTGCGCGGTGCGCAACTCAACGGCGTTGATCTGACCGGTGCACGCGGTGCCGAAGGCCTGCGGCTTCAACTCGCCGAAGCGGCGCAAGGGGCCTCTCCCATCGGCGCGCGCATCAGCGGCAGGCAACCGGCCGGCGTTGGGCCGTCTGCCTAGCTGTCGGTTTTTACCAATCGCAGATAGGGGCGGACCTCGCGGAACGCGATCGCGGGCGGTGCCTGCGGGTCGTCTTCCACATCCAGCTCGACGCGCTGCATGTTGGGCACAGTCGCACCTTCTTCGGCGTCCAGCACTTCAATGGTTTCCGTCCACTGGCGCACGATCGGGTCAGAGCCGAGCCAGAACGGGTCTTCAAGCGGCGTCATGCAGCCCAGAACCCGCGACAGGCGTCCATCGGCTGCGGCCAGCGGCAGCAGCATCAGTTCAAAGCGGACCTGGCGCTCGCGCATGCTTTCAGCAGCAAGTTCCACCAATACCGGTTCGGCATTGCCGACAACGCGTTCGAGCAGGCCGGTCATCGTGGCGCGGCCCTGACCCTGCCAGAAGCTGGAAAAATCCTCGCCGCGCAACTCGAAGCCGTAATTGGCACACAGTGCCGTGCCGGCCAGCCGGAAGGTGAATGTACCCGGCCGTTCGAGTTCCAGAATGAACATCTCAGGCAGGTGCCGCTTGATATCCCGCGGCTGAATTTCATCGCGCCGGGGGGCCTGACGGCCGGCGGCAAGCCGGTACCAGTAGGCTAGAAGGTCACGGGCGGCTCGCGTCTTGGTCATGTTATGCGCGCTCTTTTGCGGGTGCGTTCCCCTTTGGGCCGGTGCTGCGTCCGGCGGGGCGTCCCTGGTTGATCCGTTTGGCTCATCCGGGACATCAACCGTGCCGCTGCGGCACAATCTGGCCCCGGAACGGGCCTTGTGGAGCTAAAAGAGCACGCGCCGTGCCACCTGCCCGGGCGGGCTGGGGATAGATCGTCATTTTCTGTGGAAAGCTGCGGATAAGTCGGCGGTGCTTAGGCGGGATCATCCTTGCCGGGATGGCGCGCAACGCCGTCCGCCGGGGTCACCACCACCGATTTATAGTAAACGGACTCATCGGTTGCGGTGTCGATGATGCGCACCTCCAAAGGTGCACCTGAGATCGCGCTGCTGAAGGTGATGGGAGCGGGCTTGTCGCCGGCGGTTTTCCACTTATTGCCCCATTGGGTCAGCGCCATCAAAGCAACGCCCAGCTCCTTGCCCTTTTGGGTCAGCACATATTCATAGCGTGGCGGACGGTCCTGATATTGGACGCGCTCGAGAATGCCATGTGCCTCCAGGTGCCGCAGGCGGCGGGTGAGGATGTTGCGGGCGATGCCCAGACGTTCGCGGAAATCCTCAAAACGCCGGTAGCCGCTCAGCGCCTCGCGGATAATCAGCATGGTCCACCACTCGCCAATGATCTCAAGGGAGCAGGCAAGCGTACAATCAGAGTTGGCAAAACTGGTCCGGCGCACCTATCTATCTCCGTAAGGGATGGTTTTTGGCACTTTTCACCGTGTTATCGGGGATAGTGCGTTGCATCAAGCAACTTACCATGGCACCGTAAGTTTCGTGGTGCAACTCACTGTGGACGAATTGGCAATTGTCAGGCTGATTTACGGTGTCGTGGCGAGTTTTGATGAACTGGGCGGGGTAAACGGGTGTGATCAGGCGGCTTTTAATCGCTCTTGCTGTGCTTGTAGTGGCAGGTGGCGCCATATTTCTGCTGGTTGGTGCGCCCGATGCCATCAGCCAGAGTATTGCGCGTGACCAACTGATGCCTGTAGAGGTCGCGACCCTCAAACATTCTTCTTCCTATGACATTGAGGCGCGCTATGCGGGCCGGGTTACCGCACGCCGGTCCAGTAATCTGGGGTTCGAGCGGCCGGGTCTGCTAGCCAGTGTTGCCGTTGATGAAGGTGCCATCGTCAAGCAGGGCGACCTGCTGGCGTCGCTTGATGTGCGCAGCCTTGAAGCGCAATTGGCGCAGGCACGCGCTGCTGAGAACGAAGCCAATGCGCGCCTTGCGCTCTCCAATGTCACCGTCAACCGGCAGAAGCAATTGTTGGAGCGCAAGAACGTATCGCAGCAACGCTATGATGAGGCGCGCTTTGAGCGGCAGGCGGTTGCAGCCCAGCTTGCTGGTGCGCGCGCCAATCTGAAGGCGCTTGAAGTGGCGCTGGAGTTGGCTTCCATCCGCGCACCCTATGATGGGCATGTGGTGAGCCGCATGGTGGATGAAGGCACGGTTGTCAGCGGCGGCCAGCCGATCTTCCGTCTGCTCGAAACGGCAAGCCTTGAAGCTCATATCGGCATTCCACCTACTGCGACGTCCGGCCTGGTTCCGGGCAAGACCTATCAGATGGAAGTACGTGGCGAATTTTATCCCGCGGCGCTGTCGGAGGTGCTTGCCGAAGTGGACCCTGAAACCCGAACCGTCGGCGCCATCTTTTTGGTGGAAGCGCCCTTCAATGCAGTGCGGGCGGGCGAACTCGCCCGTGTGTCGCTGTCGCAGACCATTCAGCAGGACGGCTTCTGGGTTCCCATCGCGGCATTGACCGAAGGCCGCCGCGGCTTGTGGGCGCTGTTCGTGATGGCGCCGGACACGGCGGTGGACGGTGTTGAGCCTGTCGCCGGGCAAGGCGTGCTTGAGCGCCGCACGGTGCAGTTGCTGCACACGGAGGCCGACCGCGCCTATGTGCGCGGCACGCTGAATGACGGTGAGGAATACATATCCAGCGGCACGCACCGGCTGGTCGCGGGGCAGCGCGTGCGCATCGCTGACGCGATGGCGCGGGCTCAATAGTTCAATACGGCTGAAGGCGGCACGGACATATGTGGTCGAATCTGTTTTACCGGAACCCGCGCCTGACGGCTCTGACGCTCGGGTTGATCGTTATTGCCGGCTGGCTGGCCTTCACCAGTCTTGGTCGTCAGGAAGACCCGGCGCTGACCCGCCGCTTTGCTACCATCGTTACCTTCCTGCCCGGCGCTGATGCGTTGCGGATGGAGAGCCTGGTTTCGCAGCCCATTGAAGAGCGGTTGCGTGAAGTTCCGGAAATCAAAGAGGTCAATTCGGATTCGCGTGCGGGCACGTCGCTGATCCGCGTTGAGTTGCATGACTATGTGATGGTGCCAGATCAGATCTGGTCGAAGGCGCGCAACAAGCTGACGGAAGCCGAAGCCGTGCTGCCGCCGGGGACGACGAAGCCCGACCTGCAGGACCGCTCATCGACGGCTGTGACCCTTGTCGTCGGGTTGACCTGGGATCAGGAGGGCCCGCCGCAGGTCGATATTCTGACGCGACTTGCTGAAGACCTGAAAGATCGCCTCCTCAATATTCCCGGCACCCGTGAGACGGATGTGTATGGGGAAGCCAACGAAGAAGTGCTGGTGACGCTGGATGCGGTGGCGGTTTCGTCGCTCAATCTGACGGTCGCTGAAGTGGCACAGACCATTGCGCTGGCTGACGCAAAAGTGTCCGCCGGGCAGATACGCGGTTCCACCAATGATCTCGCGATTGAGGTCACAGGCGAACTTCAAAGCACCACTCAGATTGGTGACCTGCCGATCAAGCGCCAGCCGAACGGGCAGATTGTGCGGCTGAGCGATATTGCCACTGTCACCAAGGGTGTGCGTGACCCGCCGCAGAGCCAGGCGCTGATCCGCGGCAAGCGCGGTGTCATGGTATCGGCGGAAATGGAGAAGGGCGGCCGCGTTGATCTTTGGTCGATCCGGGCCAAGGAAGTCATGAAGGACTTCCAGGCGGATCTGCCGCGCGGCATCGAGCAGATCGTTGTGTTTGACCAGAATGTCTATACCTCCGCCCGCCTTGCGGAACTCGGCTCCAATATGCTTTTGGGTGCCGCTGTGGTGCTGGGTGTGCTGCTGATTACGCTGGGCTGGAAGTCGGCGCTACTGGTGGGGATGGCGCTGCCGCTGTCGGTGCTGATGGTGTTCATCGGCTTCAATTTCATTGGTATGCCGCTGCACCAGACATCGATGGTTGGCATCATCGTGTCGCTGGGGCTATTGATTGATACCGCTATCGTGGTGGTCGATGACTTCAATACCAGCCGACGCGAAGGCATGGCGCCGGGTGAAGCGATCTCGGAAACCATCTCGCATCTGTTCGTCCCGCTTCTGGCGTCAACACTGACGACCGGGCTGGCTTTCGCGCCGATCTTTCTGGCGCCGGGCGGCGCCGGCGAATTTGTTGGTCCCCTGGCCATCGGCGTGATCATGGCGATCACCTTCTCGTTCTTCCTTGCGATGACCGTGATCCCGGCTATTGCCGGCTATGTTTCCAGTGACGAGGATGCGGATACGCATCGCGAGCAGAACTGGTGGCGTGACGGCTATGTAAACCGGCCATTGGCCGATGCTTATCGGCGCAGCATCCGGCTTATTGTTCGTGTACCACCGATTGGCATCGCCGTAGCCGTGGTGTTGCCGATTATCGGATTTGTGATGGCGGGCTCGCTGGAGCAGCAGTTCTTTCCTGCCAATGACCGCGACATGTTCCAGATACAGGTGTTCCTGCCGCCACAAACCTCGCTGGCGGAAACGCGGCTTGAGGTCGAGAACATCCGTGAACGGCTTAATACGCATAAATCCGTCATCGACAGCTACTGGGTGATCGGGGACCCGGCGCCGCGTGTTTTCTACACCATGACCAATTCGTCGGAGGGCCTTGCATCCTATGCCGGCGCATTTGTGCGCACCAGATCCGGGCAGGAGACACTTCGGCATCTGGCGGAAATTCAAAACGACCTGCGCAATGCCTTCCCCCATGCCACCATTCTGGCGGTGCCGTTTGAGCAGGGGCCACCGGCGGATGCGCCGGTCGAAGTGCGCCTTGTCGGGCCGGACGTGGATGTGTTGCGCGAGGAGGGCGAGAAGGTGCGCGCCATCATGCACCGAACCTCCAGCATCACGTATACGATTGCCAAGCTCTCCGGTGGGCAGCCGAAGCTGAGCATCATCACCGATGAAGACGAGGCCAAGAATGCCGGGCTTCAGGCGGTGGATATTGCCCGCGCGCTTGATGCGATGTTTGAAGGCGCGGTCGGCGGCTCGGTTGTGGAAGCAACAGAGGAACTGCCGGTGCGGGTGCGAGTCGGTGGGGCAGGCCGCAGTGAAGTCAGCGACATTCGCTCTGAGTATATTCTGCCGACCCAGCGTGGCCCGCTTGCCGATGGCGGTATGCCCGGCGTGCCGCTGACCGCGATTGCGGATATCGGTCTGGTGCCCGAACTTGCGGGCATCACGCGCCGCAATGGTGAGCGGACCAACACCATTCAGGGATTTCTGGTGCCCTTCGAGTTGCCGGCTGAGGCGCTGGCGGAATTCCGGCAGCATTTGACGGAAGCTGAATATGAAGCGCCGCTTGGCTACCGGTTTGAGTTCGGTGGTGATGCTGAAAACCAGTCGGAGGCGCTTGGCAGCTTTGCGGCCTTTGCGGGTCCGCTGCTGGTCTTGATGGCGGCCTCGATCATCCTGTCGTTCAACTCGTTCCGCTATGCGGGGATCGTCTTTGCGGTGGCGTTCTTGTCGATCGGCCTGGCGCTTTGGGGTGTCTGGCTGTTCGGCCATCCCTTGGGCTTTGTGGCCATTGTTGGCACCATGGGGCTGGTGGGGCTTGCCATTAACGGGTCCATTATCGTGCTCTCGGCGCTCAGAGCGGATGATGGTGCGCGGGCCGGCGAGGAGCGGGCGGTGGAAGACGTTGTGATTAACGCCAGCCGCCACATCATTTCCACCACGCTGACGACAGTCGGCGGTTTCCTGCCGTTGATCCTGTTTGGTGGCCGGTTCTGGCAGCCGATGGCCACCGCGATTGCCGGTGGCGTGGGTGGGTCCGCCATTCTGGCGCTCTATTTCACGCCGGCCGTCTTCATGATTATTGCCCGCCGCGAGGCAAAACGTGAGATACGCCGCGAGTCCCGCCGCGTGGCCGGGCGTCACGCGCCCGCCGAATAGGCATCGGCAAATGGTTAACGGGCGCGTTTAGGCACGCAACCTGCATTTTTCCATCCGACAGCGGCTCTGATGCCGCTTTAGGACAGAAAACAGGGTCATTTCCCCCCGGTGATGACCCGCAGGAGTGCCAAAATGAAACACATGCCCCGGATTTCCCCTCGGATTGCCAAAGTGGCCGTCCTTTCAGCATTGATGAGTGCGACGCTGCTTGGCGGCGCCTCGTTTGCCGGTGACAAAGGCTGCAACAAATGCGGCAGCACCCCGAACATGCCGCATGCGCCCCAGATCAATGTGGGCATCCCG
Source organism: uncultured Parvibaculaceae bacterium (assembly GCA_964511745.1). Lineage (GTDB taxonomy): Bacteria > Pseudomonadota > Alphaproteobacteria > CGMCC-115125 > CGMCC-115125 > Pyruvatibacter. Next base: position 1,303 of record CAZEHX010000016.1, on the reverse strand, counting down.
AAAATCTCCACTCACGTCTTCAATGTAAGTGTGCCGGTTCCCAACGTGCATGTGCCGATGTTTAACGGCCAGCGTCACAAAAAGGACGGCGGCACCGAGACGTTCCGTGAAAAAGAAACCATCATCGAGCGCGAGACGACGATCATCGAGCGCGAAGTGATCAACAATCAGACCGTCTATGTCGGCGGTGGTGGTGGGTCATCCTACGTCATCATGCAGGCCCCGGCTGTTGAGCTTGGCCGTATCGAAGTGGCGCAGCCGCAGGCACCCAAGCCGGTCAAGGCCGAGTGCATCGACGGTAAGGGCCATCTGTCAAATGCGTGGCGCGTGTCGCCTGCTGAAATTGATGCCACCTATCGCGGCGAAGTGTTCCGCTGTGCAGATGGCTTTGCGCTTGGCGCAACGGTCGGTGAATGGGTCAACGGTCGTGCTGACTACACCGATGGCTTTGTGATCGAGTGCATGGAAGGCGAAGCATTGCGCTTTGGCCAATCCGGCCGGTTGGCCTGTGCGGCTGAAGAACGCCGTGCGGACCGGGGTCACACCCAGCTTGCGGGCGGCCTGCTGGCTGAAGTGCTTATTCACCGCGGCACGACAACCGGCAACGGTCGTGGCAGCCATACGGGTGCCGCTGATCTGGGCGGTCTCGTGCTCACCGGCGGTGTTGGCGGGCGCGTCTACTAAGAGCTTCCGAGAGGGGAAGACCGAATGTAAGCGCGCAGATCTGTCCCTTGCGCTGCTTTCATTCCATACGGGCGTTCAGGTCGGGGGGCCTGGGCGCCCGTTTCTATTTGTCAGGCGGTGCCGCAGCAGGAGACCCAGGCAGATTTTGACTCTAGGCGACCCAAGCGCCGTGGAACGAGATGGGCACATGATGGGTGAGCCAGATCTTTGAGATTGGCCCTGCATCCACAGCGTTTGCATCAAACACTGCAAAGAAGCTGCGCTCGCTTGCTGCATCAATGCACTCGGCAATCAGCCAACCATCATCAATTGCGCCATGGGCCTCGTCGCGGGGCACAAACACCGGTTCGCCCACATGCGCATTGTCGAGGCCAAAGTCGAAGACCTGTGTGTCGCCGGTATCCATATCCATGCGCTTGATACCGCTGTTGACGACGCCAACCCCGCCCGCACAGAAGTAACCCACCTTGTGCCGGCCCAGCTGTACGCGTGGATCGGTCATCGGGAATTCGTGATTGGCGGTATCGAGTATTTCCTCGCGCGCGGTGCCTGCATCCAATGAAATGACATAGCGGCGGATGGTGCCGGGCTGATCTGCATTGCCCATCTTGCCGGTCAT
>CAZEHX010000015.1:0-75670 GCA_964511745.1 uncultured Parvibaculaceae bacterium | reverse complement strand
ATGAAATAGACAGCGTCACTGTCCGCGTGGTCGCCGATACGTCCGGTCTTGTTTCCGGCATGGAGGACATAAGCGCCATTGCGCAGGAAGTTGGAGACACACTCGGCACGTCGCTCACCTCTGCGCTTCAACAGGCAATCGTTAGTGGTCAGTCCCTGTCCGATGTCATGCGGAATGTGGCGCTGAATGTGTCGCAGTCAGCGCTGAATGCTGCAATCAGTCCGATCAAGGACGCCGCATCCTCGGCTCTGGGAAATTTTATCAGTGGCTTTATGGGCGCGGCCAATGGGGCAGTTGTTGGTGGCGGGCACGTGCGGCCTTTCGCGCGCGGCGGCGTCGTTGATGGTCCAACAGCGATTCCACTACGCTCAGGTATGGGCGTTATGGGAGAGGCAGGCCCTGAGGCCATTCTGCCGCTGGCTCGTGGATCTGATGGGCGGTTGGGTGTCGCATCACAGGGCGGCGCACATCCCATCTCCGTAACCGTCAATATCTCAACCGCCGATGCCCAGTCCTTTCGCCGGTCGGAAGCACAGATTGCCGGTGTGATGAGCCGCGCCCTGTCACGCGCCCAGCGCACAATGTAGGGACGGGAACATGGCATTTCACGAGATCAGATTTCCCACTGCCATTGCCTTTGGGGCTTCCGGTGGCCCCGAACGCCGAACAGAAATCGTCGAGTTGGCCAGCGGGCATGAAGAACGCAACAGCCCCTGGGCGCACTCCCGGCGCCGCTTCAACGCAGGTTACGGCGTCAAGACCCGCGACGATCTGCACACAGCTATTGCATTTTTCGAAGCGCGTCGCGGCAGGCTGCACGGTTTCCGCTTCAAGGATCACACCGACTACAAATCCTGCGCGCCGCAGCAACAGGTGGCGGCAGGTGACCAGCCAATGGGTATCGGCGATGGCGTGACCGACACTTTTCAGCTCACGAAAACCTATGTCAGCGGCAGTGAGTCCTATGCCCGCATTGTTCTTAAACCTGTGGCGGGCTCGGTTCGTATTGCAGTCGATGAAGTCGAGCAGGATCCCGAAACGAATTTTTCTGTCGACACGACATCCGGTCTCGTCACGTTCGCTTATCTTGCTGTCCCGGCATCGGATGCCGTCATTACTGCAGGCTTTGAGTTCGACGTGCCGGTCCGCTTCGACACGGATTATCTGGACATCCACATCAGCAATTTTCTGGCCGGCGACATCCCCGCCATACCAATTGTGGAGATCCGCCTTTGAAGTCGCTCTCACCCGCGTTCCAGGCGCATCTGGACAGCGGTACCACAACCTTGTGCCACTGCTGGAAACTCACACGCAATGATGGCGTTGTCTTCGGGTTTACCGAACATGATGAGGATATGACCTTCGACGGCACTACGTTCGAAGCTGTGTCCGGTATGGGGGCCAGCGCCATTGAAAGTACGTCAGGTCTTGCTGTTGATAATCTCGATGTGGTCGGCGCGCTGTCATCTGATGCACTCAGCGAAGTTGATCTCGCTTCTGGCCGGTTTGATGATGCGGATGTGGAGATCTGGCGCGTCAACTGGGCGGACCCCGATCAACGTGTCCTTCTGCGAAAAGGCAATTTGGGCGAAGTGTCTCGCGGGCGCACGGCCTTCCGCGCGGAAATTCGCGGCCTTGCCCACAAGCTCAATCAGCCCGTAGGTCGCATCTATCAGTTTACCTGCGATGTCCGCCTCGGCGATGCGCGCTGCGGCATAGCGGTTGGTGGCAGCGATTATACCGGCACCGGCAGTGTGGTGTCCTCGGCGGATAATCGCATCCTCGAAGTGTCCGGCCTGGCAGCCTATGCAAACAACTGGTTTGCCCGCGGCATCCTCACCTTCACCAGCGGTGCCAATCAGGGGCTGGCGCTGGAACTGCGCGGCCATGTGCTCAACGGCGATACCGCCACTCTTGAGCTATGGCAGGCAGCGCCCAGTGGCGTTGATGACGCCGACACATTCACGGTGACGGCGGGGTGCGACAAAACCTTCACCACCTGCCGCGGCAAGTTTTCCAATGGCATCAACTTTCGCGGCTTTCCCCTGATGCCGGGCAATGATTTTGTCTCCAGCTATCCCCGGCGCGGTGACGGCCACACCGGCGGCTCGTTGCAGTAGGAGCCGGCGATGCCAACAGACACAGTCGCACAAACAGTTCTTAGCACCGCCGCCAGCTGGATAGGCACACCCTATCGCCATCAGGCAAGTTGCAAGGGCGCAGGCACGGATTGTCTTGGCCTCATCCGGGGCATTTATCGCGAAACCTACGGGGCAGAACCCGAGACTCCGCCGCCCTACACAGCCGATTGGGCAGAGGCAACGGGCCGCGAGACATTGCGTGATGCAGCCAGCCGTCACCTGACGCCGGTGCCGATTGCGCAGATCAAGCCTGGCGATGTGTTGTTGTTTCGCATGAACGCGACGTCTCCGGCCAAACATGCAGGCATCCTCGCGCCCGGCGACACAATGATCCACGCCTATGCGGGCCGCGCCGTCTGCCGCACAAGTCTTGGCCGCTGGTGGCATGCGCGCCTTGCTTACGCGTTCCGCTGGCCTTCATTCCCCACTCAGTTCTGAGGCTGCATGGCATCGCTTCTCCTATCGACCGCCGGTGCTGCTGCAGGCAATGCCCTGATGCCGGCAGGAATCTCGTTCCTTGGTGCATCTTTGTCCGGCGCTGCTATCGGTGGTGCCATAGGGTCTGGTCTCGGCTCGCTCATAGATCAGCAACTTTTTGCACCGCCCGGCCAGAATACCCTTCTTGAGAGTCGGCATGAAGGTCCGCGTATGTCGGACGTTCAGATCATGGCCTCAAGCGAAGGCGCGTCCATTCCGCGTGGCTATGGGCGTGTGCGATTGTCCGGACAATTAATCTGGGCAACTGACTTTGAAGAGGAAATTGTCGAGACCGTTTCCGAAGCAACCGCCACTACATCCGGTGGCGGCAAGGGTGGCGGCGGCGGCGGGTCCAGTACCAGCACGTCCCGCACCACCACGACCGAGTATCGCTACTTCGCAAATTTTGCGCTCGGCCTGTGTGAAGGCCCCATTACCCGCATTGGACGTATCTGGGCTGACGGGAAAATTCTCGACCTCTCAGGCGTCAACTATCGTCTCCAAACCGGGAGCGAAACTCAAGTGGCGGATCCGCTGATCGAGGCTGTCGAGGGGGCGGGCAATGTTCCTGGTTTTCGCGGTCTCGCCTATGTGGTGTTTGAACGTATGAGCCTGGCGCAGTTTGGCAATCGCCTGCCGCAGCTTCAGATAGAAGTCTTTCGTGCCCTCAATGATGTGGAAGGCCAGATCAAGGCCGTGACCATCATCCCCGGTGCGACCGAGTTCGGCTATTCGCCTGCCGCAATCACCAAGACCTTCTCCGGCGGCGTTAGCCAACCGGTCAATACGAACAACGCATTCGGCGGCACCGACTGGCAGGTAGCACTCAATCAGCTTCAGGATACCTGCCCAAATCTCACCCGCGCAGGATTGGTTGTCACATGGTTCGGCGATGATTTGCGGGCAGGCACATGTACCCTGCGCCCGAAGGTGGAACGTGGTGATACCGTCACGACTCCGCAAAGTTGGTCAGTCGCCGGTCTGACCCGCGCCACGGCACAAGTCGTCAGCACGGTCAGCGGCCGCCCGGCCTTTGGCGGCACTCCCTCGGACCGGGGCATCATTGCCGCCATTGCCGATCTCGCAGCACGCAACATTGCCGTCACTTTCTACCCATTCATCATGATGGATATTGCGCCCGGCAACAGCCTCACAGATCCCTATTCCGGCATATCCGGCCAGCAGACATATCCCTGGCGTGGCCGCATCACAGTCTGCCCGGCGCCGGGCACGGTGGGATCACCCGACACAACGGCTGCCGCCAGAACGCAGGTTGATGCGTTCTTTGGCACCGCCGATGCGTCGGACTTCGAGATATCCGGCACCAGTGTCGTCTATACCGGCCCTGACGAATGGAGTTACCGCCGCCAGGTGCTGCACTATGCGCATCTCTGCAAGGCGGCAGGTGGCGTGTCGGTCTTTCTTATCGGCACTGAACTGCGCGGCCTCACCTGGGTGCGGGATGACACCGGATATCCCGCCGTTGATGCCCTCATACAACTCGCTGCGGACGTCAAAGCCATCCTCGGCGGCGCCACCAAAATCACCTACGCCGCTGACTGGTCAGAATATTTCGGCCACCAACTGCCGGATGGATCAAACGACCTCACCTATCACCTGGATCCTCTTTGGGCATCGGCGAATATCGATGTGATCGGCATCGACAACTACATGCCGCTATCAGACTGGCGTGATGGTCAGGCGCACGCAGATGCGCTCGCAGGTTCACCGGCCATTCATGATCTGGATTACCTCAAGTCAAACATCGCAGGCGGCGAGGGGTACGACTGGTACTATGCGAGCGCCAGCGACCGCACGAGCCAAACCCGCACCCCCATTACCGATGGTGCGGAAGGCAAACCGTGGGTCTATCGTTACAAGGATCTGGTCAACTGGTGGTCCAACACCCACATTAACCGCGTCGCAGGTTTTGAAAGCGGACCGGCATCGCCCTGGGTCCCCCAATCAAAGCCAATCTGGTTCATGGAAGTCGGCTGCCCTGCGGTGGACCGCGGGTCCAACCAACCAAATGTATTCTTCGATCCAAAGTCGTCGGAAAGCCAGCTGCCACATTTTTCACGCGGTCAGCGAGATGATGTAATCCAGCGGCACTTCCTCAAGGCACATCACGATTACTGGACACCGGGTGCGGGTGGATTTAGCGACGCCAACAACCCGCTATCGTCGGCGTATGGCGCGCGCATGGTGGACCCTGACGCCATCCATGTGTGGACTTGGGATGCGCGGCCCTATCCCGCCTTTCCGCAGTCGACAAATCTATGGAGTGATGGCCTCAACTGGCGGCTGGGTCACTGGTTGACAGGGCGCCTTGGCGCCGTGCCACTCGGCCGTCTTGTTGCACAGCTGATGCTCGAGCAGGGGTTCTCGGCTTTTGATGTGACCGGCCTGTCAGGGATTGTCGAAGGGTTTGTCATTGACCGCACCATGGATGTGCGCGCGGCGCTTGGCCCCCTGATGCGGGCTTATTTTTTCGAGGCCGTCGAAAGCGAAGGCGTTATTCGCTTCACCCACCGTGGCGCACTGATTGGTGCGCAGACGAATGACGCTGATCTTGCGGTGCCTCAAGGCAGTGCCGCATCACCCCTTCAACTAACCCGCGCGCAGGAGACGGATCTCCCGGCCACCAGCAAGCTCACTTATATAGAGGCAGACGGGGACTACCGGCAGGCAGCGATTGATGCGCGCCGTCAGGTCACAAGGTCTGAACGTGTAACCGGCGCGGCGTTGCCGTTGGTGATGCGTCAGGAAGAGGCCATCCGGATTGCGGAGACCGGATTGCAGGATGCCTGGATTGCCCGAGAGCAAGCCTCATTTGCCCTGCCACCATCCGGCTTGGCGCTTGATCCCGGCGACCTTGTGTCAATTCAGAGCAGCGGGCGCACCCACGTGCTGAGGCTGGCCCGCATTGCCGATGGGCTGGCGCGCGAAGCAGAAGCTGTTGCAACAGAGCCCGGCATCTTCGGCGCCCTTGCTGCCCCGGCACGCGAGTTTCTGCCGGACTCTGTACCCGTATTTGGCGCAGTGGACTTGCTGTTTCTGGACCTGCCCTTGCTGCGTGGCGATGAAATTGCCCATGCGCCACAAATGGCTGCATCGGCGTCACCATGGCCGGGGAGTATCTCCATATTTCGCGCTGCGGAAGATGAAGGCTTTGTTCTCGACAGCGCCATCTCCGCCCCGGCTGTCATGGGTGAAACCGAAGGGGATCTTGATCCGGGCCCCACAAGCCGGTGGGACAGGGGCAATCTCGTCCGGGTCCGGCTCTTTCATGGTGCGCTTGAATGTGTCAGCAAAATCTCCGTGCTGGGCGGTGCCAACGTGGCGGCAATCGGGAGTGAGGAAAGGGGGTTTGAGATCATCCAGTTCCGCAACGCAGAACTGGTGGCACCCGATACTTATGACCTGTCCGTCTTTCTGCGCGGACAGGCGGGTACCGAGTTGCAGATGGAAACCCCGCATCCCGCAGGTAGCCGGTTCGTGCTTCTGTCCGGCGCGTTGCGGCAGGCGGGCTTGGCCGCAGGTGAGCGAGGGCTCCCCTTCCACTGGCGGTACGGACCCGCCCCATTGGAGCTTTCAGATCCGGCCTACACCGCCCGCACGCTGTCATTTTCCGGTGTCGGTCTGCGTTGCCTAAGTCCCGTCCATATTCGCGCGGCCAGGGCACCAGGCGGCGATGTCATCCTGTCATGGATACGGCGCACACGGATTGACGGTGATTCATGGGAACAGACCGACGTGCCGCTGGGCGAAGATGCCGAAGCGTACGAGGTGGATGTCCTTTCAGGGAGCAGCGTCTTACGTACGCTTTTTGCGTCGGCACCTACCGCCACATATAGCCAGGTTGACCAGGTGGCGGATTTCGGCAGCCCGCCCGGCGTGCTCATTGTCGATATATGCCAAGTGAACGCCACGTTTGGCCGTGGCACAAAGCGAAGGGCAACAGTCCATGTCTGACACTGCAAATCTCACTTTGCCCATGCTTGAGGCCGCGCAGGCGCAGAAGCATGTGACGGTCAACGCAGCGCTGCAAAATCTGGATCTGGTGGTCCAGCTTTCAGTCATCGACCGCACCCGCACAGCACCGCCACCCAGCCCTGCTGACGGCGCGCGCTATCTGGTTGCCGCCAGCGCAACCGATGATTGGGCCGGCCACGATCACCAGATCGCTGCCCGGCAGGATGGTGCGTGGACGTACCTCCTTCCCAATGACGGGTGGCAGGCCCATGTCGCCGCTGAAGGCCGCACCATCACATATGCCGATGGCAAATGGCGCGATGCTCTTGTGTGGGAAGCGTTCGGCGCGGGCACTGTTTTTGATGTGCTGTCTGAAGAACACACGCTGAGCGCGGCGGCGACGTCGGACACAACATTTGTCATTCCCGAACGGTCTATCCTGCTGGGTGTCACCTGTCTTGTGTCCGAGACAGTTACCGGCGCCACGTCATTCTCGGTCGGAGTTGCCGGCGACGATCAACGCTTTGGAAGTGCCATTGGGCTGGCGGTGAACACACACATCAATGCCGTTGTCACGCCGGCTGCTTACGACGCCGACACCGCGATCCGCTTTACCGCCGCCGGTGCAGATTTCACCGGCGGCAAGATCCGCGTCGCAGGTCATGTGGTGCGGCTCCAGATACCTGATTTGATTTAGGAGAGGTTCAGCGATGCTGTCTGCAGTGCTTTCATTTCTTGGCGGCCCCGTCGCCAGTATTATCGACAAGGCCGTGCCGGATCGGGCGCTTGCGGCAAAATTGAAGCAGGAGCTTCAGCTTGCCGCCATCGGCAATGATGCCGAGCTGACCCGCGCCGCCGGCAAGATCATTCAGGCTGAAGCGCAAAGCGAACATCCACTTGCCGCCCAATGGCGCCCGATACTGATGCTGTCGATCACCGTCATTCTGGTGAATAACTATCTGATCGCCCCATATGCGCAACTTGTGTTCGGGGTGTCCGTAACCCTCGAGCTACCGGCCGCGATGTGGAACCTGCTGACAGTCGGTGTCGGCGGATATGTCATGGGCCGGTCTGCCGAGAAAGGCATCCGCTATTGGCGATCGGCGCCCGAGTAGGTTGCATGCGGTTTTGAACACAACCTGAGACGTATTTTCCGACGCCGGGGCCAGATTGCGGTTGATCCGTGCTTCGACTCCATAATAGGATTATTATCCTATATCGCGATCTGCCTGTTCAACGGCAGACATCCCGGACGAATAAAATGGATGGGTTGCCGGTGAATGCGTCCCTTGATGATCTGATTGATCCGCCATGCGTGGAGGACATTCTTGAGGCCAGCAGCCTGGTCGTTCGGCTGGCAGGCAAGGGGCCTGAGCAAGCCTATATTGCCCTTGCGCAAATGATCAGGAACCGCTGCTGTGTGGCACGGTCCCATATGCGCGCATGTGGCCGTGTACACCCCAATTTCGGCAATGGCTCATGGGCCGCCGCCTGTGGCCTTCAGCGCCTGAATGCTGGCATGGGCAGGGTACAGCTCAGCAGGGCCCAATTACGTGCGATCTCCAGCCTTTGCCGGGTCGCTGCCGGGGAGGAGGAAGATCCGACCTGCGGCGCCACTCTATGCCACCGGCATGATGAAGAACCGCCATGGGCAAGCTCAGTGGTCGCCACTGCATTGATTGGTGATCTGGTCTTTTATGCAGCCCGCTCTGCGGCTGATTTTCCAGATCAGATTCACGCCCGCAGCTGAATTGCATTTTCACTGCTATGTTTGCGCTTTCTTAATGGGCGTTCATGCATACTGCACAGACTAACCTGTGATCTATTTCAAACCTGTAATTGGCAAAACTATTCTTGCCGCGGGTGCGTCGCAGATACGGTCCTGAATGTATGGAATGCCTACTATGTCCAAGCGCATGATATTTTTCCCGCCGAAACGCCGCGCACCGCGTGGCTCTACCGTGCTCGCGGGCCTGATGTTCGCGTCCATGACAGGCGCCGCTTTCGCCGCGGGCTTACATGTTGGTGTCACTTACGCTGTGCCCAACGACACGCCGCGCGTCATTGTCTCTGCGGCCACGCTGCTCTCCGGCGAATAACTCCCTCTTCAAGTTCGTTTTTGCGGTCAATCAACCCATCAAGCGGTTGACCGGCTGCATCCGGCCAAGCACCATCCCTCCGAATTAAAAACCGGAGGAAACGCGGATGAACCGCTGTGATGGAAAAGTTGCCCTGATAACTGGCGCCGCCCGTGGGCTTGGTGCCGAAGCTGCCCGCAGATTGGCACAAGCGGGCGCAAGCGTACTGCTCACCGACATTCTTGATGATCAGGGCCGCGAAACTGCCGACGCGATCATCTCTGATGGCGGCAAGGCACATTACTTCCACCACGACGTTACGTCCGAAGAAGGCTGGACCGCAGCCGTCGATGAAGCGGTCTCCCGCTTCGGTGGCCTTGATGTGCTGGTCAACAACGCCGGCATCTATTTCAACCGGCCGATGGCGGATATCAGTCTTGAAGATTGGCGTCGGATGATGGCGATCAATGTGGACGGTGTGTTCCTTGGTTGCCGCGCCGCGATGCCAAAAATTCGCGAGCGCGCCGGCAAGTGGCGCGGTGGCGGGTCCATCATCAATCTGTCCTCAGTGGCCGGTCTGATCGGCGCATCGGGCGGCACGGCCTACCACGCCTCCAAGGGCGCCGTGCGCTTGCTCACCAAATCCGTGGCGCTTGAAGGCGCGGAAGGCGAGACCAAGGTGCGCGCCAATTCAATTCATCCTGCCGTCATCGATACCAATATGGGTCGCGATCTGGTTGGCCAGTTCTCGGCCAATCTGGGTATGTCCGACAATGAAGCAACCGAACTGGTGACCATGCTGCATCCGCTGGGCCGGCTCGGCATGCCCGCGGATATCGCCAATGCAGTCGTCTTTCTCGCCAGCGATGATTCGGCCTTCATGACAGGGTCTGAAGTCGTCGTCGATGGCGGTTTTACCGCCCGATGAACCTTGGCCTGAGCGGTAAAAGGGCTTTCATTTCCGGGGCTCATCGCGGCACCGGTGCAATCATTGCGCAGCAATTGGCTGCTGAAGGAGCGACTGTATTTGTGCATGGCCCATCGGCTGGCGATGCGGATGAAACCATCGAAACTTTGCGTGAAGAGGGACGTGCGGCCACTGCGGTAAGCGGTGATCTCACAACTGATTCTGGTGCCGATACCGCCGTGGAAACGGCTCTGTCGGACGGGCATGTGGATATTCTCGTCAATAATTGGGGCGGCGTCGCGCCTGGACGCTGGTCCGCCACAGACCCCGCAGACTGGCACGCGGATTACGAGCGCAATGTGCTCTCAATGGTGCGGTTGTCGAGCCGTCTGTCTGACGGCATGAAGGCGCAAAATTATGGTCGGATCGTCAATCTGGGCACGCTCGGTACCATCCAGCCACCCGCGCGGACGCCGCATTACTATGCAGCCAAAGCGGCACTTGCCGCAGCGTCAGCCAGTCTCGCGCGTGAACTCGGGCCCCATGGCATCACCGTCAATCTTGTAAGCCCCGGCCTCATCCGCACGGCGGAAGTCGAGGCCCATTTCAGGGCCCGTGCGGCAAGAAAAGGGTGGGGCGATGACTGGTCGGAAATTGAAACCCGCGCAATGGAAGAAATGGGTGGCGGCAATCCATCCGGTCGTATGTCGACCCGTGAAGAAGTTGCAGCCGCCGTTGTTTTTCTTGCAAGCGGCCCGGCGAGCCATATCTCAGGTGTCAATCTGCGTGTCGATGGTGGTGCGGCGTCTTTGTCGCTCTAGCTTGCACTGCAATGCCTGCTCGGGCCAAAGTCCCGCCAGCGTTCCAGACACCACAATCCGTTAGCAGCACTCCATGCAAACTTTCCGTTTCGACCCTTGCGATTTACCCCCAAGCGCCATTGCCCTGCGCAGTGACGTGCGGGATTTTCTGGCCACCGAACTTGATGGCTATCCGGCCCGCAAGCGCGCGGAAACATGGATGGGGTGGGACGCCGACTTCAGCCGCAAGTTGGGTAACAAGGGCTGGATCGGCATGACCTGGCCAAAGCAATATGGTGGCCATGAGCGATCTGCGCTTGATCGCTATGTTGTGTTGGAAGAAATGCTGTCATCCGGTGCGCCGGTGGGGGCTCACTGGATCGGTGATCGCCAGTCCGGTCCGCTGCTGCTCAATTACGGCACCGAAGAACAGCGGCAAAAATATCTACCCAAGATCGCCAGCGGTGAATGCTTCTTCTGCATCGGCATGAGCGAACCAGATTCCGGGTCGGATCTTGCCTCGGTACGTACGCGAGCCGAACGCACCGATGAAGGATGGCGCGTCAACGGCACCAAGCTGTGGACATCCGGCGCCCACCGCGCCCATGTGATGATCGCCCTGTTCAGAACAGCCACCGAAGAAGGCAATCGCCACGGCGGCCTGACCCAGTTTCTGGTTGATTTGGATACGCCGGGCATAACCATTCGCCCGATCAAGGACCTGTCGGGCAACGCTCATTTCAACGAAGTGGTGTTTGAGGATGTGTTGGTGCCCGACACCCAGCGTGTTGGCGAAACACACGGGGCCTGGAAGCAGGTGACAGCCGAACTCGCCTACGAACGCTCCGGCCCCGAACGCTATCTCTCCTGTTATCCGCTGGTGGCTGAGCTTGTGCAGGAACTGTCCCAGAGCGGTGCCGCCTCTGAACGTCAGGAAATCGAGGTCGGCCGGGTGGTGGCGGAGCTTGCCACGCTGCGCCAGATGTCCGTGTCGGTTGCCGGCATGCTTCAGGCCGGACAAAACCCCGCCCTGGAAGCCTCGGTGGTGAAAGATCTGGGCGCCGTTCTCGAGCAGCGTATACCCGGACTGGCGACGGATCTGCTGGAGCGGCCTTTTCATCTCGGTGCAGGCGGCCTCGATGAGGCAGCCGCCTATCTGGTGCAAAACGCGCCTTCGTTTTCCCTGCGCGGCGGCACCCGCGAAATTCTGCGCGGCATCATCGCCCGCGGGCTCGGCCTGAGGTAGAGGACATGAATGACCTTCAGAAAATTCTCGCCGACACTGCGGACCGTCTGTGCACAGATCATCTGCCAAAGAAGATCCGCGAAGCAGCCGAAGTGGGTGAATGGCCCGCAGCGCTTTGGACGGCCGTGGAAGGAAACGGCTTCACCCGCGTTCTGGTCAGCGAAGCAGGCGGTGGCGCAGGGGGCACCTGGGAGGATGCATTGATCCTCTTGAAAGCATGTGGCGCCCACGCCGTTCCATTACCTCTGCCCGAAACAATCATTGCGGCCTGGCTGCTTGATCAGGCAGGACTTGAGGTGCCCGACGGGCCGCTGACATTTGCATCTGCGTCACTTGCCACCTCGGATGTTGGTGTCACCTGCCTGCAGCCGATGACGTCAGTGCCCTTTGCCGGTCAATGCGCGCATGTAGTCGCCGTCGCGCCGGCGACAGACGGTCTGCAAGTCGCTCTTTTTGCCTCCGGCGAAGTGATGAACCCTCAGACCACTATTGCGCGCGACCCGGTGGCAGACATCTCAGTCTCCGAACCCGCTCTTGCTCACGGTACGGCATCGTTGCCCGTCGACAGCGTCATGTTGTTTGGCGCACTCATGCGGTCTGCCGGTATTGCAGGCGCCCTGCAGTCGTCGCTGATGCAGGCCGTGCAATATGCAGGCGAGCGGATACAGTTCGGCAAGCCGATTTCCAAGTTTCAGGCAATTCAGCACCAGCTTGCTGAACTCGCCACCCATGCAGCTTCAGTTGGCGTCGCTGTTGATATGGCAGGCACTGCTGTAACGCGCGATCCGGGCAATGCGGGGTTTGAAATTGCTGCCGCCAAGGTCAGGGCTGCGGATGCAGCGCAGATCGGCGCATCCATAGCCCATCAAACGCATGGTGCCATCGGCTTCACCTACGAACATGGCCTGCATTTCTGGACTCGCCGCTTATGGTCGTGGGGCCCGGAATATGGCGGGTCGGCCCATTGGGCGCGCCAGCTCGGCCGTCAGGCGATTTCATCCGGTGGGCCTGCGCTCTGGTCAACCATCGCAGCGCGATAACGCAGCTGCGGGTACCTAATTTTGCATTCCCATTCCGCGTATTGAAGGATTGTCCCGATGAAAGTCTCAGAAGCTCTCGACACCCGTCTTACATGCCGTGCTTTCAAGGATACGCCGGTACCGCGCGAAACCGTGGAGAAGCTACTTGAGACTGCCAAACGCGCACCTTCCGGTGGCAACCTGCAGCCTTGGCATGTGTATGTGGTGGGAGGAGAGGAGCTTGCAGCATTCAAGAAACTGATAGCTGAGAAACTGCCGGACAATCCTTTCGGCGAGGGTACGGAATATGCGATCTACCCGAAATCCCTGAAAGAACCCTACAAAGCCCGCCGCTACAAATGCGGTGAGGACATGTATGCCAGCATCAATGTCACCCGCGAGGACAAAGCTGGCCGTCTGGTCCAGTTTGCAAAGAACTTCGAATTTTTTGGTGCGCCGGTTGCCATGTTCTTTTCCATCGACCGCACGATGCAGGAGGGCCAATGGGCCGATCTTGGCATGTTCATCCAGTCGATCATGCTGTTGGCGCGCGAATATGGCCTTGATACCTGCCCGCAGGAGGCTTGGGCCATCTGGCACAAGACGGTCGGCGAGTTTGTCGGCATTCCCGAAGAGCAGATGCTGTTCTGCGGCCTTGGCCTTGGCTATCGCGATGAAGATGCGCCCATCAATAGCTTGCGGACTGACCGCGCACCGCTTGAAGAAATTGTGAGCTTTAAAGGGCTTTAACCGCTGAGCGGCTGCCTCACCGAAGGGCCGCCCCGGCTTTCGTGAAAGGCCGCAGTGGTTCATGTTCATGCCGGGTTCACTGTCAAAGCCTTAGGAATTCCACATCATGTGGACGAACATCACTCATATCTGCGCCTTAGCCATGCGGGCCGCCATTCTGGCGCTCGCGCTTGTGGCGTCGGCTCCTGCCAATGCCGATACGCGGTCAGGTTTCCTGCCGCGTGAGGGCATGGGGTTGGAGAACGACGCCCACAAGAATGTCTGGCAGGCGGTTCAGGGCGGCAACGTATTGCCGCTGGAAACCGTACTCGGCATTGCCCGGCGCGAGATCGGTGGCGGACAGCTTCTTGAGGTGGACCTCAACAAGCAAAATGGCGTGTACAGGCTGAAAATGCTGCGCCCTAATGATTCCGTAGTTGATGTAGTCGTCGATGGAAAAACTGGCCGCGTACTCGGTGTGCGCGGTTAACAGGTAAAGACGAGGCAACGACATGCGTGTTCTGGTAGTCGAAGACGATGTGGATATTTCACGGCAGCTGGTGGGCGTCCTAACCGATGCCGGCTACGCGGTCGATGCGGCCGCGGACGGTGAAGAGGGACATTTTCTCGGCGAGACTGAGCCCTATGACGCAATCCTGCTGGATCTTGGCCTGCCGACTCTCGATGGTGTGACCGTTCTTGAGCGCTGGCGCCGCGCGGGAGTCAAAACCCCTGTGCTCATTCTGACCGCCCGCGATCGCTGGAGCGACAAGGTGGCAGGCTTTGATGCAGGGGCAGACGACTATGTCGCAAAGCCCTTTTACATCGAAGAAGTGCTGGCCCGCCTGCGTGCCCTGGTGCGCCGCGCCGCCGGTCATGCCACCTCTGAGCTTGAATGTGGGCCGCTGCGGCTTGATACCCGCGCTGCCCGCGTCTCCATTGATGGCAGCCCGATCAAACTCACGGCGTTGGAATACCGCCTGCTGGCATATCTCATGATGCACAAAGGCCGGGTTGTATCCCGCACCGAGCTGGTGGAGCATCTCTACGATCAGGACTTTGATCGTGATTCCAATACAATCGAAGTTTTCGTAGGCCGCGTTCGGAAAAAACTTGGTGTCAACATCATCCAAACGGTCCGTGGGCTCGGCTATTGCCTTGCTCAGCCGGAAGATGCGGCCTGACAGTCTAGCCTTCCGGCTGGTCGCAGGCGCTGCAATCTGGAGCCTGCTCATTCTGGCGGGTGGTGGTCTTCTGCTGGCATCTGCCTTCCGCGATAGCGTCGAGCGCAGTTTTGATGCGCGCATGGATGTGTTGCTGGGTGGCCTTATCGCGGACGCTGAAATCCAACCCGACGACGGCCGTCTGCTGCTGCGCCGCCGCTTTACCCAGGCCCGGTTCGAGCGCCCATTCTCGGGCCTCTACTGGCAGGTAGCGGAAGTCGGCAGCGGCGATGTCATCCTGCGGTCCCGCAGCATCTGGGATCAGGAATTGCCAATTCCGCCCAAGGATAACGTGCCGGGCCCGCGTCGCGCCGAAGTAGACGGGCCTGAAGGCCAGACATTGCGCGTGGTGGCGCGTGACGTAAGCCTGCCGGGGGCGGAGCGCCAGTTCACCTTCATGGTGGCCGGCGCAATAGATGAAATCGAATTAGAGACCGAAAGCTTCAACGACACGATTACCATCGCTGTCGGCGTGTTGATGATCGGGCTGATCGTCGCCCTCATCATTCAGGTGCGGTATGGCTTGCGGCCATTGAATCGCGTTGAAGCGGGCCTGTCGGACATTCGCTCCGGGCGGGCTGAGCGCCTGTCAGGCGAATTTCCCACCGAAATTGCGCCGCTGGCGGGCGAGGTCAACAAACTGCTCGATCACAACGCGCAGATCGTCGAGCGGGCACGCACCCATGTGGGCAATCTTGCACATGCGCTCAAAACGCCACTGAGCGTACTGACCAACGAAGCGTCATCGCCGGGTGGCGGACAGCCGGGTGAGCAACTCGCCATGCTGTCGGAAACAGTGCACCGGAAAACCGGGCTGATGCGCCGGCAGGTCGATCATTATCTCGTACGTGCCCGCGCGGCAGCCGCCGGCAGCGTTCTGGGGGCACGGGCATCGGTTCCCACCGTTGCCGACGATCTTGTTCGTACCCTTAAACGCATCTACCAGGACCGCGAGTACGACGTCACAATTACCTGCGCACCGGGCCTTGATTTTCGCGGCGAGCGGCAGGACCTCGAAGAGATGCTGGGCAATCTGCTCGATAACGCCTTCAAATGGGCTGAGGGAAAAATCACGCTTCATGCTGATGCCCAGAACGTGCAACTCATCATTCTGGTCGAGGATGATGGCCCCGGCCTCACAACCGAAGAGCGTGAACGGGTGCTGAAACGGGGTGCCCGGCTTGATGAGACGGTGCCCGGGTCCGGACTGGGCCTGTCAATCGTTGACGACATTGCCGGGCTTTATCAGGGGTCGTTTACTCTCTCGGAATCCGAATTGGGCGGCGTAAAAGCCACGCTCACGCTGCCATTGGCGGCCTGACCGCTTTTAATGAACCCGGTATGAATAGCCGGTTCACCCCAGCCTCAATTCATCTCCATTAGTTTTTGGTCATCGGACGGCGCGGGCTTGCTCCTCGATGCCCCACTACCCTCAGGCACGTGCCGTCCGGCAACTAATTGGCGCATGCAAAAAAGTGCGCCCGAAATGATGGGAAGGCAAAAAAATGCGCATGTTGAAAATCGCCGTCGTTCTTGCTGGCGCCCTCGCACTTGGCGCGTGTCAGACTGCAGGTGGCGGATATGGGTATGGCCCCAAGACCGTCGGTGGTGGTGTCGTCGGTGCTGTGGCCGGTGGCCTGCTTGGGTCGCAGTTCGGGTCCGGGTCCGGACAGCTGATCGCAACCGGCGTTGGTACGTTGCTGGGGGCCGCGGTTGGCGGCAGTGCCGGCCAAAGTCTTGATCGCTCCGACCAGCTTTACGCCGAACGGGCCTATTCAGATTCGCTCAACAGCCGGGGCCCGGTGCAGTGGCGTAACCCGCAGTCCGGCAACCATGGCCAGTTCCAGTCCGCCCCCGCTCAATACAATGGTGGACGCGAATGCAGGCAGGTTCAGAGCACCTATTACGGGGCCCAAGGCCCTTATCAGGATTACGTAACGGCTTGCCGTATGCAGGATGGAAGCTGGCGCACCATTTAGGGCACCCACGCGCGCGTCAGCGACCGCGTTTCTGCATCGGCAAGTTGAACGGGGAAGCGGGAAACCGCTTCCCCGTTTCTTTTTGGTCAGAAGATCAATGTGTCAGGTGATGGACGCGACTTTTGCGGCATCCTGCACAGCGACAATGCCCCGGCCTTCAGCAAGATCGCGCAGCGTAAGTCCGGCGAGGGCTTCCGCGCGGGCTGCATCCAGTTTTTTGACCAGCGGTGTGACAGCGTCACCGTCATCGACAACTTCGTCACCCGGCCGCAAGGTCAGGTGCGCGTGACCTTCCGCCCCCTTACGGACGACATTCAGCATTTCGTACACCGTGATCTTGTCGGTCGGACGCCCGGGCAGCAGGCCGGGCATGTCCTCGCCGGTTTCAATCAACAGCCCATCCGCCAGCAAAAAGCCGATGACCCGTTCCACTGGCGGAAGCGGCAGATGCATCACCCGGGCAATGCGCTGCGGTGTCCACAGGGCGTCGCCTTTCTCATAGGAGGAGGCAATCAGAAAGCCGATATCAAGCGTCAGCCGCTCGCGTGCATCAATGGACAGCCGATAAACCGCGCTGCGGATCAGGTAAGCCGGGTTCTGCTGATAAAAGGCGATGCCGGACCCCGCGAGCAATATCAGCCAACCCACATACATCCAGAACATGAAGACAACGAGCGATGCAAAAGCTGAGTAGATCAGCGCATAGCGTGCTGATGTCACCACGAAAGAAGCGAATGCCCAGCCAGCGATATTCCAGGCGACACCGGCAATAATAGCGCCGGTCAGGGCAGCGGTGAATTTCACCCGCGTATTGGGAATGATCATGTAGATCGCGGTGAAAGCAAGGATCACGAGCACATAGGGCACAACCCGTGATACCTGGCTTGCGATCAGCTGGAGCGGGCCGGAACCGGTGCCATCAATTGCCGCGGCACCGGCAACGCTGGCCATCAGCCCCATGGCAACCACCAGCAGAATAGGCCCCACTAGCAGTACACTGACAAAATCCGAAAACCGACGCGCCAAAGGTCGAAGGCGGTGTACCTGCCAGATTTCATTGAAGGCGGCCTCAACCTTCTGCAGCAGCGAGACCCCGGTGTAGATCAGAACCGCGAAACCGACTGAACCCAGAACGCCAATATTCACCTGAGCCACAAACTCAAGAACCGTAGTGCGGATCTCGACGCCCTGGTCCCCAAGGGGGGCCAGAAACTCGGTCAGAAAGACCTCCAGCTCCCGATCGACGCCAAACCCTTTGAGGACCGAAAACACAATCGCCAACGCCGGAATAAGTGCCAGCAAAGTCGTGTAGACAAGGCTCATCGCCTGCAGGTTGAGCGTCCCGACCGAAAAATCCCGGATCAGTACGCTGGCGACCCGCAACCCATGTTGCAGCCCGCGCTGCCACCACGGCGCGCCACCCAGAGGGGCATCCCATACAAAATACCGGAAACGGTCGATTAGCGCTTTTATGTTCATGGGCCGCAGCATATCGCGCCGACGGTCGGCTGCCCACCTGCTATGTCGCGGCGGTCCCAGGTTAACAACGTGTAAATGCCCAAGGCCTTCAAGCGCTTGTTAAGCACAATCATGTACTAATTGGCTCCGTATGTTGGCATTGGGGAAGCAAGCATAAATGCGCCCCGGCACAAGCAGTTAAAGGACCATTTCGGGTGACGGAAAGTCGCACACTCCGGCGGTTAAAGGACGCGCTCTCCGAAATTTCGAGCGCGGAGGCCGAAAAGATTATGGTGGCGGTCGAGCGGGATAAACTCGCTGGCGGCGGGCTTCCGCACGAACTCATTCTGGAGGCCTTGCGGCCCCGGTTGCGCGAAGAAGGCGGCAAGCTCAAGCGCGGTGGGGCGCCGACGCCTGTGCGCCATCTGTGCTGGCCGTTCGAAGAACTGCTGGTGAATGCCCGCCCCGGCCCCAAACATCCCGGTCGCGTTGCCCGCACGTCCATCATGCCTGTTTGGGATTGGTTGGTGGATGACCGGGTACCTGACGCTTTGGCGGAAATATCACAGCGCATTGTCGATCATACGCTGGCAAAGGACGAAGAGAGCCTGGATGCTGCCGTCGCTGTGCTCCATGAAACTTGCGCAAGCGCCATCCGCGACGGTCTTGAGGAAGCCAAACCCGGCAGCAAGACCCGGCGCCTCCTGATTGAGAAATTGGGTGGAGAGGGTGTGTTGGAAGATGCCCGCGAGATGGGACTGCTGCTCGGTGTCGCGCCGCGTCTGTCCGTCTTCAAGACAGGCATACCCAAAGATGTCGATGAATTGACGCCCGCACTTGCAAATGAGGTGCGCGATCTGTTCGACGAATTGGCCGAAGCGCAACCCGATGCAGCACCTTACGCTGCTGTTATTGCCATGCGCCACATTGTGAAACCCTGGCAGATGTTCCGCATCGTCAAAGGCGTCGCTCACACGAATACGGATGTACTCATCAGCCGCACCGACATTTCCATTGTCGGGGAGCTCCTGTTGCTCGATATGGAAGAAGCCGTTGATTGCCTGGAGACCTTTGATCCCGCAGAGCAGCCTCAGGACGTATCTGAGAAGCTGAAACAGTTTACGCATATCTCGCGCGGCATCACGGATGAAATCGGCGTGCGCCGCGACGGGGTGTGGGCCACACGGTTGATGAGTGCGCGTGGTGCTGTATCAGAAATCATTCGTGACCGGATGGATCGGGCACCCGCAAGAATTTTCAAAGCGCTGCCTATGCGGTCCACCGGCCGGTTTGGCCGGGGTGGCCCGAGCCGTCCGGATTTGTCGCGTGAAATTGATCCCGTGGCCGCGGAGCGGGCGGTCAATATTGTTGCGTTCATTCAAGATGCCCGCCGCTACGCTGAAGCAGGGTCCTTTGTCGGGGCGCTTAACAGTGCCGCATCCGAGGTCGACAAATATCTGGATGACTACGAGCGCGGCATTGTCGACGAATTACGCAGTGGCGAAGCCGCCATCCGCACGCGTGCCGAAGCCTATCTGGATGCTGCCGCTGCCGTTGTGGAGATATTCCGCAGTCCGGATGAAGCAGCCCTGCTGCGCAAGCGCGGCATGCTTGCCAAGGATGCGGCGGCTATCGCCTGAAGAGGCCGGCTGCGCGCTATTCGGCATATTGGTCATTGAATGTGTCTGCATATGCAAACAGCCCGGGTGAGCCACCTGTTGCGATAAACACAACCGTCTCGTCGCTTGAGAATGTTCCCGACTGAATAAGCCCGATCAGTCCCGCCATTGCCTTGCCGCTGTAAACCGGGTCGAGCAACAGCCCTTCCGTGCGCGCGACAATGCGTACCGCAGCCACCATTTCCGGTGTGGGTATGCCGTAGCCATCTCCCATGAACCCGCTCACGAGTTTTATGGACTCTGCGGTCAATGCGGCGGGTTCCTCTTCGCTGGATGCCAGTGCTGCCGTCGCGCGGGCAAGTGATGCGGTGTTGTGACAAACCTTGTCCGCATCCGGGTTGAGAACGCCGATGCCGTAAACATTTGTTTCCGGCATGAAAAGATGCGTACCCGCCACAAGTCCCGCATGGGTGCCTGTCGAACCATTGGCGACAGCCAGATGATCCAGCCGAATACCCAGTTCTTCGGCTTGTTGCTTAAGCTCACGGACCACCCGCACATAACCCAGACAGCCAATGGCGTTCGATCCGCCAACGGGAATGATGTAAGGCATGCGTCCCGTATCACTCACTTCCTTGATGATGCTATCCAGAACTTCGCCGCCTTTGGCATCTCCTGGTTGCAACCTGATATCGGCACCGAACAGGCCATCCAGAAGCACATTGCCGGAGGTTGTGTAGGGCACAGAGGTATTGGGAACGGTCGCAAACAAAACGCCGATACACTCGAACCCCAACAAGGCTGCCCCGCCGGCCGTTTGCCGTACATGGTTGGATTGCAGGGCACCTGCCGTCACAACAACATCGGCCCCCTTGGCCCGGGCATCAGCAAACAGATATTCAAGCTTCCGGATCTTGTTGCCGCCACCTGCGGTCTGCGTCAGGTCTTCACGTTTCACGAAAAGGCGGGGGCAGGGCGTACCGGTGGATTCCAGAGCTGCCCGCAGCCGGGACATTTCCTGTAGCGGTGTCGCCGGGCCTGCCAGGTCTACCCGGTCTATTTGCTCGAAATGGTCCGCCATGTGAATTCCCTTAAAATGCTAGACCGCGCCGGATGCGCGCAGTGTGTTGATCTCGGCAGCCGTGTAGCCAAGTTCGGCCAATACTGAATCGGTGTGTTCACCCAATAACGGTGCGCGGGTGCGGATTCCCACTTCGCTGTCTGACATGCGCACGGGAAAGCCCGTTACAGGGGCATCGCCCGGCATGCCGGGGAAACTGACATCCTCCAGATAACCAACTGCCTCTACATGCTTGTTGTCCAGAACGTCCTGCGGCTTCAACACCGGGCCCGCGGGAATGCGCGCAGCCTCGAGGGCCGCCAGGGCTTCTTCCGTCGTCAGTCCCTTGGCCCACTCAGCGGTCCGGGCACTGAGCACCTCGCCATTGTCGCCGCGCGAAATATCGTCAGTAAAGCGGGGATCAGTTAGCCAGTGGTCTTCACCCATCAGCTTTGTCCAGCGCTTGAACAGCGGCATGCCAATGACCTGCACAAATATCCAGCCGTCTTTTGTCTCCACCGCATCGGCAGGTCCTGCATACTGGCTGCGATTGCCGCTTGGTGCGCGATCCGTGTGGCGCAGCTTCTGCTCTATGAGATGGAAATTGACATAGGTTAGCGCCGTACCAAGCAGCGCTCCTTCCACCATTTGTCCGCGTCCGGTCTTTCCGCGGTCCATCAGGGCAGCCATCGTGCCAAGTGCCGCAAATGACGCGGTGCCAAAATCAACCCATGCCGCATAGCTCTTCACCGGCGCCCCGCCGAAACCGGAAAGGTAGGCGGCACCGGACATCGCCTGGAACACACCGTCAAACCCTGTCTTTTCACTATCCGGACCACCGCGCCCGAACCCCGATACCGTGGTGAGGATAATGTCCTCGCGGTGAGCGCGCAGAGACGCCAGATCCAATCCCATCTTCTCAAGGGTTGCAGGCGGCAGGTTGGCCACCACCACATCGGCGGTCGCCACCAGCTTTGCGACCACGTCTTGTCCGTCCGCATGCATCGGGTCGAGGGTAATGCTCTTCTTGTTGCGGTTCATCTGCATGAACATCGACCCTTCGCCCCCTTCGCCGGGGGCGGCACCGGGCACAATCGGCTGGACATACCGGTCTTCGCTGCCCTCACGCCGTTCAACGCGGATGACGTCAGCGCCCATATCGCCCAGCAAAGCAGCGCAGAAGGGGCCGGCGATGTAGCGGCCGAAATCAAGAACACGAATGCCCGCAAGCGGGCCTTTATTGGCAGAGGTCATGTTTGGTGTGCTTTTTCTTGGATTATGGGTCTTTTCGGACGGCATCTATTCGTAAGACTTGGTTTCGTTAAGCGTGCAAAACGCTAACATACCGGTCGAATCGCGCAGCCGTGTCAAATCTAGGCAGGTTGGGCCGCTAATCAGGCCGGGGAGGCCCGCTGTGTCCGGGGACGCGTATCGTCAGACAATGCGGCTGGCAGGCGAATATGCTGCACAGCCCCTATCAATGAACTTCGACGGCAGTGATCCTGTCTATCCAACCTGCGTACGCGTGGGTGACGCGGCGGCAGGTGCCCTGGGCGCTGCTGCGGCGATGGCGCAGGAGATCGGTGCAGACCGGGGCCTGTCCCGGCAGGGCGTGACCGTCAACACGCGTGCAGCGGCCGCCTCTCTTCTGGGGTTCCTGCATATGCGTGTTGCCGGTGAACCGGTGCTGCCGCCATCCATGGACAACCCCACGATCGGCATCTATCGCGCCGGCTGTGGGCGATACATCCATTTGCACGGCGGTTTCCCGCATTTGCGCGACGGCATTTTGCGCCTGCTTGATTGTGCAGGCGATGCGCAGGCCGTTGCCGCTGCCGTTGCTAAATGGGACGCGGCAGCGCTTGAAGATGCGCTTGCCTACATGAAGCTCTGCGGCGCCGTAGTGAGGTCGCGCGACGAATGGGCGGCCCTTGAGCACGGCAAGATCCTTGCTGAAACACCTGTGGTCGAACTGATCCGCCTTGGTGATGCGGACCCGCTGGAGCTTAGCCCGACCATGGCGCGCCCGCTGGACGGCATTCGCGTGCTCGACATGACGCGTGTGCTGGCAGGCCCGACCTGTGGGCGCACGCTTGCATCGCACGGGGCAGACGTATTGCGCATTGGGGCTGTGCACCTTCCGACCATTGAACCCTTCGTCATGGACACCGGCCACGGCAAGCGGTCTGCGTCACTCGATTTCGGTGTCCGCGAGGACGCGGATCAGCTGAATGATCTGGCTGACCGGGCAAATATTTTTGTGCAGAGCTTCCGACCCGGTTCACTGGCCCGTCATGGGCTGGGACCATATGACTTGGCCGATCGCCGCCCCGGCATCATCTATGTCTCCCTCAATTGCTATGGGCATACAGGACCGTTTGCCGAGCGGGCAGGCTGGGAACAGCTTGCCCAAAGCACCACCGGCATGGCGCGGTGGCATTCAGCGGAAACACTGGATGCCAATGCAGCCCCTGAACTCGTGCCGGCGGCCGCGGCGGACTATACCACCGGATACCTCGCAGCTTTCGGTGCGCTCGCTGCGCTGCGGCGTCAGGCGCGTGAGGGCGGAAGCTGGCATGTGCGCGTCTCGCTTGCCCGCACCGCCATGTGGATGATGGACCTGGGTGGTGCCGATCACCGCAAGGCAAATCCAGTCATCGAAGATGAAATCATCCAGCTCAGCGACGAGCGTGAAACACCGTTCGGTCCCATGCGTTTCCTGAAGCCGGCCGATACCCTGAGCAAGACGCCGCCCCATTGGGAATTGCCGTCCTCACCCATGGGCAGCGCCAACCCCGTGTGGCGATAGTCGCTTAGGGTGTTTGGCCCGGCCGGTAGACCCGAGTTGCCTGCGCATCAAGATCAGCACGGTCCAGCGGTACCTGCTTGAATTGCTGCTCGGCAAAGAGGGGGGCTTGGTCGGCATAGTGCGGGCTTGTCTCGTCCAGTGTGGCCGAGCCGAACTGGTGGATGCTTTCACTCTTGAGCGTGCCATCGGGCGCCCAGTCCACAATGTAGATCATGGTGTCGCCGCCCTGAGATTTCAGCCGCCCGTCTTCTTGCGGTGTGCGGGCATAGGTGGCGCGTAACAGGTCCGGCCCGCCGCCCAGCGGCAGATCAAGCGGGCCGCGCCGCATGCGGTTGACCTCACCCCACGGGACATCAAGCCGCCCCCAATGTTCTTTAAGAAGCGCAACGGCATTGCGGAGCGATTGAATCGGGTCCGGCGTTGGCTCACCTTGAATTTGTGCCCATACAACGGGCTCACCTGCCAGAATGGCAAGCGCTGCCTGCCGGTCTTCCTTGTCGGCGCTCATGTCAAAATCTGCGAGCAGGGCTTGCGCTTCTTTCATGTCTGCATCGCCGTCAAAATCTGTTGCCAGCCAAAGCCGGATAAGCCGGGCAAGTTCGCTCTTGTCTGAATAAGTCTTGTCGAACTTGTAGGCCTTGAATTCCTCGGCCGTAATCGCCGCATCGGGCCTGAGAAGCTCCAGCGCGCGATACGCCCGGTTGGTCATGCCTGTCTCAATGCCCATGCTTGCGGGATAGTCATCGGGATTGAGGTCATACTCTTCGTCGGTCGCCTCAAACGGGGTGTTGTTGGCGTCAATCACAAAGCCGCTGGGCGGATTGATGAGCTGTGGTATCTCGTCAAACGGATGATAGCCCTGCCAGATCAGTGCTGACTGTCCGCCGGGCAGATACGCTTCCCAGTCCCACCCTTCAACGCGGTTCGGCATTTGTGCGTTGTAGATGTAGGCAATGTTTCCCTGCTTGTCGGCATAGATGTAATTGATGCTGGGCAGGGCTTGCAGCCGCATTGCATCCATCCATTCCTCAAAATTGATTGCCTTGTTGAGCGCGTGATATTGCGTCAGCTGCCGCGTTTCGCCCATGCCCGCATAGCGCACGGCATAGACCCCATGTGCCGTTTCCAGAACCGGTCCGTGCTCGGAGAATTTTACATCCCGTTTCGCATGCCATTGAAACGGCCCGAACAGTTTGACCTTGATGGTGGCCGTCGAAACTTCCATGTCCCGCCATTCCCCATCCAGCATGTACTGGTTGGGGTTTTCAGGATTGATGTCGAGGACATAGACGTCGGCCAGATCTGGTTTGTTGACCGTATTCGCCCAGCCGAGATTTCGGTTATGCCCATGCAGGATGACCGGCGCACCGGGGAATACGCCGCCGGTAATATCCAGCCCCTCATTGCTTTTCAGGCGGGCTTCGTACCAGGCAACCGGCCCCGTATATGGCTGATGCGCATTGATCAGCAGCCGCGTATGCCCGTCAGCCGAGCGCGAAGGCGCAATGGCAAATGCATTTGACCCGATCGGGTAGGTAGGTTCTTTCGTCCACATAAACGCATTGTCCGGCCCAAGCGAAATTTCCCGTGCCCGCGTCTCTGCAAACAGCTCCTTGAAGACTTTATCCAGCCCATAGAAGAACGGTGTCTTGAAGACAAAGACGGCAATCACGTCTTCACCGGTCAGCGGCAACACACCATCCCAAACATCGTCCGGGTTTTCTGCCGCCCACAGATTTGCACCATCGGCATAGGCTTCAGAAATATCGCGGATGTTCTGCGGCAGCTTGGGGTAGCCCTCGCGCGTTGTCGGCCAGACTCGCAGCAATTGCACCAGATAATCTGTCACCGCAGCGCCGGAGCCGCGATGGGCCGCAAGTTCCCCGCGTGCCGCCATCACCACTTCTTGAAGCGTCGCCCAGTCATCTTCTGATTGCGCATAAGCCAGCCCGAAGGCCACATCCGCGTCGCGCTCGCCATAGACATGCGGGACGCCGAAGCCATCCCGGAGAATTTCCACGTCATAGCGGGCCGCCTGTGCTTTGAACCCGTCATAATCAGGCGTCGGTGCGCCCCAATTGATCCGCAAGCCCAGAGCAAACAGCAAGCCAAGGCCGATGGCCAAGAGGGCGAGGATGCAGAGAGCGGCAATACGACGTCGGGACATGGACAAAGCTTCTTTCGGCTGTTGGGATATCCGGGCTGAATCTGGTGTGACCATAGCACCCGTGGCGGCAATGGGGAATGGGTGGTAAATCACCTGTGTTTCGCCCTCATTTCTCAACTCCCATTGGTTGGCATGATCTCACTGATTCTCTTCTGGCTCGCGGCGGCCGCCCTCATCGTGGCTGGCATCGTCATCATTATTGCCCCTCTGAGGGCCGGTCGTGCCACGATCGCGCGCAGTCGGGCGGACAGTGATGTCGCCGTTTACCGTGATCAGCTTGAAGAGTTGGAGCGGGACCTTGAGCGCGGCTTGATTGGCACTGTTGAGGCGGACGCTGCTCGTACGGAAATCTCCCGACGACTTCTCGCAGCCGATGCAGCCCGCGCCACGGAAAAAACCGCGACGGCAAAGGCGGCGACGCGGTTTGCGTTTGTCGTCGCAATTGCGCTGCCCCTGCTGGCGGTGCCGCTTTATCTTTATTCCGGCGCGCCGGGGCTTCCATCGCAGCCCTTCGCCGAGCGTCTCGCCAAGGCGCCGGAAGAGCAAAACCTCGAAGAACTCGTTGCCCGCGTGGAAGAGCATTTGCGCAGCAATCCCGGCGATGCGGAAGGCTGGCGTGTCGTGGCACCCATCTACGCGCGCATGGGCCGCTTTGATGACGCAGCTGACGCGCATGCAAAGATTATCGACCTGGATGGTCCGACAGCCCAGCGGCTTGCGGATTTGGGCGAAGCGCTTGTCTTTGCCGGCGAGGGGCTTGTCACCGCCCGGGCGGCCGCCCTGTTTGATGAAGCCGTGCGGCTCGACCCTGAAAATGCCCAGGCGCGCTACTTCACCGGTCTGGCCGCCCTGCAGGAAGGCAACAGAGCCCGCGCAAGCGAAATATGGCGCGCGCTGAAAGCCGACGCTGACCCAAATGCCCCCTGGGCACGCATGGTCAGCCAGAGCCTCGCGGCACTGGACGCTGATGAGGAAGCAGGCGGCGCACCGGCTGGGCCCGCCGGGGAAGCTATTGCGGGCCTGCCTCCGGAAGATCGCCAACAGGCGATCCGCGGCATGGTCGATGGGTTGGATGCCCGCCTCAGCGAGGAGGGTGGTACCGAGGCTGAATGGCGCCAGTTGATTCGCGCACGCTCAGTATTGGGTGAGGGCGATGCAGCACTGGACGCACTCAACCGCGCCATCAACGCTTTGGCACCGGACGCGGAAGCGGCCGCAAGGCTGATTTCCGCAGCCCGGGACATGGGTGTTGAATGGCAGCCACCTTCGCCGGACGTATCGCCCTGAGGTCATGCTTTCGGGCTTATCCCCGGTCACCGGATGCCGTGATAGGGTGGCGCGTCATTAAACCCGCTCCCCGCAAGGTTCCCTCATGCCGCTGACTCCGCTGCAAAAACGCGCCGCTCAGGCCATCATCAACGTTTTCGAGACTGGCAGCCCGCAGGGCGATTACGGCATGGTGACCCTGCTACCGGGTGACAGCGGGCACCTGACCTATGGCCGCGCGCAGACAACACTTGGCTCCGGCAATCTCTATCTGCTCATCAAGGCGTATTGCGCAGCGCCCGGTGCGGCCTTCGATGGCGCTCTGCGCCCATATCTTGCCCGGCTGGAAGTGCGCGATCTGCGGCTCGACCATGAGCAGGCATTCCGGGACCTTCTCAAGCAGGCCGGCAGCGATCCCGTGATGCAGGATGCGCAGGATGCCTTTTTCGATCGCCTCTACTGGGTGCCTGCTACCCTTGCTGCTGACCGGCTCGGCCTGCGGGATCCGCTATCAGTGGCGGTGGTCTATGACGGCAAGGTGCATGGCTCGTGGCTGCGCCTCCGCGACGAGGTCAACGCACAACGCGGCCAGCCGCAGCAGATCGGCAGTCGCCATTGGGTGGGCCGCTATGTGAAGGCCCGCCGTAGCTGGCTCGCCAGCCACTCGAACACGCTGCTACGGCGCACGGTTTACCGCATGGATGCGTTCAATGCGCTGATTGCCGCCGGCAACTGGTCCTTGGTAACGCCGTTCACCGTGCGCGGTCAGGTCATCAGCGAGGATGTGCTGGGGTGGAATGCCGTGCGGGTGACTGCCGAGGATGAGCGCCAGCGCACCTTGATGCTCACGGCACCGGCAATGACCGGACCTGACGTGGAAGCCCTCCAGCGGGGACTGGCAGCCCTTGGGTGGGCCATCAATATCGACGGCATTTTTGATGAGGGCACAAAGCGCTGCGTGATCCAGTTTCAGGATGAATTCGGTCTGGAACCAGATGGTATTGCCGGCCCTGCGACCCTCACAGCTCTGGACCTTGCCTGAGGCAAAATCGGGTATTTTGCCTGTGCGGTCTTTTGACAGTTGGGCGAAGCGGCTCAGGGCAGCTATATGTTGGCCTGTAATGACAAATTCGACACCCCCCCGCCGGTCCCGGCCCCGGACCAAAAAATCGCGGCGCGCAGCCTTTATCGGTGCTGCCGTGCTGATCTTTGGATTGGCGGTCATTCTGGCGCTGTCGGCGCTAGAGGATACGGTTGTCTATTTCTATAGCCCCACCGATGTCGCCGAGCGCGGCACTCCTGTCGGCCAGTCGGCACGCATCGGCGGTCTGGTGGTGGAAGGCAGCGTCAGCAAGGACGGCTCGAGGACGATCTTCGGTGTCACGGACCTTCAGAACAGCATCACCGTTTCCTACAACGGTATCCTGCCGGACCTGTTCCGGGAGGGGCAGGGGATTGTCGCCGAGGGTACATTTGGCGCATCGGGCATTTTTGAGGCTACGCGTGTGCTCGCCAAACATGATGAAAATTATATGCCGCGCGAGGTGGCAGATGCGCTGAAGGAATCCGGGCGCTGGCAGGAGGGTGATTTATGATCCCCGAAATCGGTCATTTCGTTCTCGTGCTCGCATTGGCGATCGCAGCAGTGCAGACCGGTCTCGGCCTGTATGGGCCGGCGCTTGGCGATACCCGGTTGATGCACATGGCATCCCGCGCCGCAGGCGTGCAGCTAATACTGCTCACCATCGCCTTCGCCGCACTCACCTATGCTTTCGTGACATCCGACTTTTCAGTCATCAACGTCTACGAGAACAGCCACTCCGCCAAACCGATGCTCTATAAAGTGACGGGCGTCTGGGGCAATCACGAAGGCTCAATGTTGTTGTGGATTTTGATCCTCGCAATATTCGGTGCAGCGGTCGCTGCCTTCGGCACCAATCTGCCGGACACTCTCAAGGCTCGGGTATTGGGCGTGCAGGGCCTGATCGGCGCGGTTTTCACTTTGTTTGTGATCCTGGCATCGAACCCTTTTATCAGGCTCGATCCTGCACCCATCAACGGCACGGACCTCAATCCCCTGTTGCAAGATCCCGGTCTGGCTTTCCACCCGCCCTTTCTCTATGGCGGCTATGTCGGCCTGTCGGTGGCATTCTCGTTTGCAGTTGCCGCACTTATCGAAGGCCGTGTTGACGCCGCATGGGCGCGCTGGGTTCGGCCTTGGGCGCTGGCTGCCTGGGCCTCTCTCACCGTCGGCATCGCGCTTGGAAGCTGGTGGGCGTATTACGAACTGGGTTGGGGCGGTTACTGGTTCTGGGACCCGGTGGAAAACGCATCCTTGATGCCGTGGTTTGCGGCGACTGCGCTGCTGCATTCAGCCATCGTGGTGGAACGGCGTGGCGCGCTCAAATCATGGACCGTGTTGCTGGCCATTCTCGCCTTCTCATTGTCACTGCTCGGCACATTCCTGGTGCGCTCAGGCGTGCTCACATCGGTGCATGCCTTCGCGGTCGATCCGGAGCGGGGCTTGTTTATTCTTGGCATCCTTATCTTCTTCATCGGCGGCGCGCTGGCGCTTTACGCGTGGCGTGCACCTGCTTTGAAGCTGGGTGGTCTGTTTGCACCGGTGAGCCGGGAATCCGCCTTGGTGGTGAACAACCTGCTTCTCACCGCCGCTGCGGCTGCCGTGCTCATTGGCACGCTCTATCCTCTTGTGCTTGAAGGCGTGACCGGCGAAAAAATTTCCGTTGGCCCCCCATATTTCAATGGGACGTTTGTGCCGCTGGTGATCCCACTGCTGCTGCTAGTGCCCTTCGGCCCAATGCTGTCCTGGAAACGCGCCGACGCGCTGGCCACTGTGCAGAGGCTCTATGCTGCGGCGGCCGCTGCGTTCGTCGTCGGACTGATTGCGCTTTATGTATTTGAAGGCGCGCCTGTGCTTGCCGCTGTGGGGATGGCAATTGCCACATGGCTCGTTGGTGGAGCGTTGGTGGACCTCGCCGAGCGCGCACGGCTTGGAAAAATTCCGCTGGCACAAAGCCTGGGCCGCCTGCGCGGCTTGCCGCGATCCGCATGGGGCACGGCAATTGCGCATGCAGGTGTCGGCGTTTTGGTGTTTGGCGTCATCGGCGTCACAGCCGGTGCGCAGGAGCGCGTGGAACTGATGGCCATGGGCGACCAGCTTGAGATCGGCCCCTATGAAGTGACGTTCGATGGCGTGACCCCCATCACCGGCCCCAACTATGAGGCTGATCGCGGCATCTTCACGCTGCGCAAGGGCTCCCGGGTGATCGGACAGTTGATGCCTGAGAAGCGATTCTACCCCGTTGCCCGTATGCCGACCACCGAAGCGGCCATCCGCACGACCATTCTGGATGATGTCTATGTGGTGCTCGGTGACCCACAGCGTGGCGCCGGGGGTGAAACCAAATGGATCGTCCGGGCCTATCATAATCCCCTGCAACCCTTGGTCTGGGTTGGCTGCATGATCATGGTGCTAGGCGGGCTCGTATCCCTGTCCGACCGCCGGTTGCGTGTCGGCGCACCTACGCGGCGTGCAGCAGCGGCATCTGCCGCTGTTGAAAGCGGGGCAAAGGCATGACCCGGATGCTGCTGGTCATGCTGATCACGGCAATGTCCATTTTTACGGCAGCCGCCTACGAACCATCTGAAGTGCTGGCCGACCCCGCGCTGGAAGCGCGTGCGCGCGCTATGAGCGCTGAACTGCGCTGCATGGTTTGTCAGAACCAGTCCATCGACCAGTCCAACGCACCCTTGGCCAAAGACCTGCGCCTTCTGGTCCGTGACCGGCTATTGGCCGGGGATACTGACGAAGAAGTGATGGCATTTGTGGTGGCGCGTTATGGCGAATTCGTACTTCTGCGCCCACGTATGGCCCCACATACCTATATTCTGTGGTTCGGGCCATTCATCGTCTTGTTATTGGCCGCAGGTCTTGCTGTTCGCTATTTTGCCGCTCGGCGAAAAGTCCCGGTGGAGGCTGATGGCGGTTCACTGAGCGATGAAGAGCAGACACGGATCGACCGGATCACAAGCGGGGACACGCGTTTATAGCTGCCTCCCCTGATAGTAAAACCAGAGGCGAGGGCACATGGCTCAACACATCAAGCGCGTGGAATTTGACGGCAGCCTTGGCACCAAACTTTCCGGCCGCCTAGAGCAGCCACCCGGCAAACCGCGGGCCTACGCGCTCTTCGCCCATTGCTTCACCTGTTCCAAGGATGTGTTCGCAGCCTCGCGTATCGCCGCCCGTCTATGTGCCCATGGCATTGCGGTGCTGCGGTTCGATTTCACAGGCCTCGGACAATCTGATGGCGATTTCGCGAATACGGATTTTTCTTCCAATGTCGGGGATCTCGTGCGCGCCGCGGATTTCCTGCGCGACAACTACGAAGCACCATCCATTCTGATCGGTCACAGCCTCGGCGGTGCTGCTGTGCTTGCAGCGGCCGGGGACGTACCTGAAGCAAAAGCCGTCGCCACAATCGGTGCCCCAGCGGATGCCGCCCATGTCGTGGAGAATTTTCACGCCCATCTGCATCAGATTGAAGCAGACGGCGAAGCCGATGTGGAGCTTGCAGGCAGGACCTTCAAAATTCGCAAGACTTTCCTGGATGATTTGCGGTCAACCGAGATCGCCTCGAAAATTGCCCAGCTTAAAAAGGCGCTGATTGTCTTTCATGCGCCGCGCGATGGGACTGTCGGCATCGACAATGCGGAGCGGATTTTCCTCGCTGCCAAACACCCCAAGAGCTTTGTCTCGCTGGATGACGCCGACCATTTGCTGACACGACGGCAGGATGCTGCCTATGTGGCCGACGTCCTGTCCGCTTGGGCGTCGCGATATCTCGGGGAAGACGGCGAAGAGCACACACCGTTGGTGCGGCCCGACCCCGACCGGGTGACGGTGGTGGAAACCGGCAATGGAAAATTTCAAAATCAGGTACTGGCCGGGGCCCATGTTCTCTTGGCTGACGAGCCGGAGGACGTGGGGGGGGCTGACACCGTCCCCACACCGTATCACTATCTCAATGCCGCATTGGGCGCCTGCACGGCGATGACCATACGTATGTATGCGGACCGAAAGTCGCTTCCTCTGCAACGCGTTATTGTGCGCGTTGGCCATGACCGTATTCATGTAGATGACTGCGATGAATGCGCCGCAACCGGAGGCAATACCCAGAGCATGGTTGATCTCATGCAACGCGAGATTGAATTTGAAGGCGACCTGTCTGATGAGCAACGCGCCAAATTGATGGAGATCGCCGACAAGTGCCCGGTGCACCGGACGCTTGAGAACAAGATTGTCATCCACACATCACCAAAGGCCTGATGAGGCATCCGCGCCGGCCGTTCATTACCAATTTGTCATGTGGCCGAAAGCGAGCGGTAATGCTGGTAAGCCCAGACTTATCTTAATCCGGGATGCGGACCTGATCGATTTGATTCGGCCCTGCAAATTGGAGGCGGCCCCCAAGCAATTTCATCACACCGGGTCGCTTAATCGCCGCGCCGGCGTCTTTTGTTTATTCGTGTTCCCCCACGAGGGACGCCGGTGCGGCCTTTTTCTCCAACGACAATTCAGTATGGCCCGGTCACGCATCCCGCACGGCAACAGGTGGATAGCCTGAACTGACCGCGCGGCGTAAGCTGGAGATTGAGCCATGCTACAGCTCTCAGCCCTTGCCGAACCCCTTGCCCGGAGTAACGACGTGCGCGTCCTTGTGGTCGAAGATGATTTGGAAGCTGCCGCCTACATCGTGAAAGGGCTTCGCGAGAGTGGCCATGTGGTGGACCATGCCGCCGACGGTGATGACGGCCTCAACCTTGCCATGTCCGGTCAGTTTGATGTGCTGGTGATCGACCGCATGCTGCCCAAGCAGGATGGATTGTCGGTGGTGGCGTCCCTGCGCAATGAGGGCCAGACAACCCCGGTGCTGTTTCTGAGCGCCCTTGGAGATGTCGAGGACCGGGTGAGCGGCTTGCGCGCCGGTGGCGACGATTATCTGACCAAGCCCTTTGCCTTCGCGGAGTTGCTTGCTCGTATTGAAGTGCTGGTGCGGCGCACCAGCCCGGGTGAAGCGCAGACGCGCATGCGTACCGGTGATCTCGAGATGGACCTCCTGTCACGCAAGGTCACACGCGGCGGGCAGGAAATTGACCTGCAGCCGCGCGAATTCCGGTTGTTGGAATATCTCATGAAACATGCCGGTCAGGTGGTGACGCGCACAATGCTTCTGGAAAATGTGTGGGAATATCATTTTGATCCGCAGACCAACGTGATCGACGTGCACATTTCGCGCCTGCGCGCCAAGATCGACAAGAGTTTCGGAACACCGCTTCTGCATACGGTGCGTGGTGCGGGGTATACGCTGCGTGCCCCGGAATAAGCTTCTATCAACAACAACTTTCCGGCTGGCGCTGGTTTATCTGACACTGTTCATGGTGTCCGCCAGCGCACTGCTTGGTTATCTTTACTGGAACACCGCAGGCTTTCTGGCGCGCCAGACAGAAGCCACCGTGCATGCGGAAACATCTGCTTTTGTGACCCTGCTGGACGAAGGGGGGCGCGCAGCATTGGTGCATGCAATCATCACGAAGTCCCGCGATCCGCGCCAGAACCTGTTTTTGCTCGAAGACGCCAAGGGCGAAAAGCTGGGCGGAAATCTGGAGGCTTGGCCCGATAAGACGCCTGATCTGCAGGGTTGGATAAATTTCAACTACGCACGGCGCACAGCGGAAGGCGACATCGAAATACAGGAAGCGCAGGCAATGGCAACGCGGTTGCCCGATAATATGCGCATGCTGGTGGGGCAGGATATTGGCGAGCGCCGCCGCCTTGAGGCCCAGATTACCAATGCGCTTGCATGGTCCGTTGCGGCGATGGTCCTGCTCGGCCTTGCAGGCGGCGCCATCATCAGCCGCAATGTGGTTGCCCGCATCGACGCCATCAACCGCACCGCCAAGGACATTATGGGCGGCGAACTCTCCCGCCGTATTCCGGTATCGGGTGCCGGTGATGAAATCGACCAGCTGGCGGAAAACCTCAACGACATGCTCGACCAGATCGAGCGGCTGATGTCGGGCATGCGGCAGGTAACCGACAACATCGCCCATGACCTGCGCAGTCCGCTCAACCGGCTGCGCAACCGGCTTGAAGTCACTTTGATGAAGCCAGCGACGCAGGAGGAATATGCCCAGGCGCTGGAGCGTTCAATACTTGAAGCAGATGAGCTCCTCGGTACCTTCAACGCATTGCTTTTGATCGCGCGCGCAGAAGCAGGTGCCGCGCGCGATGGCATGGAATGGGTGGACCTGAGTGAGCTGGCACAGGATGCCGCCGAGCTTTATGAGCCTGTTGCGGATGAAGCCGGCCTCGAGCTTCAGCTTGATATAGAACCCGACCTTGAGTATCGCGGCCATCGCGAATTGCTGGCGCAGATGATCGCAAATCTCCTAGACAACGCCATCAAGCACGCCGGTGAGAAAGCCGGCGGCAAGAGCGTGCGGTTGTCGGTCCGCACCCGCGGCATGATGGGCGCCGAGATTGTCGTCGCCGACAGTGGCCCGGGTATTAGCATCGAAGACCGCGAGCGGGTACTCGGCCGCTTCGTGCGCCTTGAGCAGAGCCGCAATACGCCAGGTAGCGGGTTAGGCCTCAGCCTCGTCAATGCGGTTGCGCGCCTGCATGGTGGCGACATCCGCCTTGAGGACAATCACCCCGGCCTGCGCGTAGTCATTTCACTGGCCCGCCGCGCGCGCCGCCGCCCGTCAGACGTGGCAGCCGAATAGAGCCATCAGCGGATAACCATATGCGCCACTTCATTGGCCACAGGGTTTTCAATGGCACCGATACCGCTGATCTCTATTCGGACGGCATCGCCATCTTTCAGAAATTGCGGCGGGTCCATGGCGACCCCGACACCATGCGGTGTCCCGGTGAATATCAGGTCGCCCGGCTCTAATGTGAATGCAGTCGTCAGATGTTCGATCTGCTGCGCAATCGAGTGGATCATTTTCGAGGTGGACGATGACTGCCGCACTTCGCCGTTGACCCGTGTTTCAATTGTCAGTGCTTGCGGATCGGCAATTTCGTCAGCTGTCACAAGCCACGGCCCTGTCGGCCCGTGCGTATCAAAGCTCTTCCCCATCTGCATGGTGGGTGTTCGCCGCTGCCAGTCGCGCACGGAAACGTCATTGCCCACCATATAGCCGGCTATGACTTCATGTACCCGGTCTGCAGGGACGTGGCGGCAGCGCTTGGAAATGACGACAACAAGCTCCCCTTCATAATCCACCATGTCTGATGCAACAGGCTTGTCGATAGGGTCGTGGGGGCCGGTGACGCAGGTGCGTTGCTTGTTGAACCAAATCTGGTGCGGGTGTACCTCGCGGCCCGTTTCCTCCACATGCGCCTGGTAGTTGAGGCCGATGGCCAGAACCTTGCCGGGCTTTGGGATCGGCGCGCACAGCTTTACTTGCGAAACCGGCAGGGCTGGACCTAGCGAAGGTGCTGTAGCGAGGTCAGCAAGCGCGTTGCCGCCCGCGTCCAGCAGCCCACGAATCGTCAGCGGCTCAGGCCCGTCGCTGCTAACGGGCTGGATCATGGCGCCATCCCCATGACCCGTCACAATGCCTAGTCCGGCTTTTCCGTCTTTTTCAAAGGCTGCAATCCGCACTTTTATATTCCTTCAAGCTGCTGGTGGGCACGTGCATACTGCCCCGATATTGGAGTGTCCTATTGTCCGGAGAAGAATGTCATGGAAATCCTGCTCGGCCTGGCCGCTGTCGTCCTTGTTGGTGGCTACGCGTGGTATGTGACAGTTGTATCCCGGCGCAACCGGGCATTGGAGGCACTTTCCTCAATTGATGTGCAACTGCGCAAGCGTCATGACCTTATCCCCAACGTGCTGAAAATTGCGCAGCGCTTCATGGAGCACGAAAAAGAGCTTCTGACCGAGGTCACGGAACTACGCGCCAATGCCATGTCCGACTATGACAAGTCCGACCCCGCTGCGGTCAAAGCCCATCTCGACACTGAACGCGCCCTGCAGTCCGGCATGGTACGGCTGTTCGCAACGGCTGAGGCTTATCCTGAACTGCGTTCTGCCGAAACCATGGTCACCGCGCAGCAAACCTATTCGGAGGTCGAAGGGCATATCTCCGCTGCTCGCCGTTTCTACAATGCATCTGTCACGGACCTGAACAACTCGGTGCAGATATTCCCCGGCAGCCTCATTGCAGGGTTTGCGGGTGTGCAGCCCATGCCCTTCTATGAAATTGAAGAAGCTGCCCGCGCGCCGGTCGATGCGTCTGATTTCCTGAAATAGCGTCGGGTAGCGCTCGCCATGTCGTTTGAGCAGGTCGAACATACCCACCCGCGTCTCAAGGGCTTTGAAGCGTTCTACGCGCGCGAGCTTGAGCCATTTCTTGTTGAGCAGGAGGCTTTGCGCGTTGCCGCACAAAGCAAGCTCAAGCTTTACTCCTTGATCAGCCTTCCCTCAGCGGCATTCGGCCTTGGTCTTGTTTATTTGCTTGGCGGCTTCGATGGAGGCTGGATCGGCTGGGTTGTCGCGGCTGTCATCGTCATCGTGACGCTGGGCGTGCTTGCCTATGCCACCGCCGGCGTCGCCGAGGTGAAGAAGCACGTGAAAGAGGAACTGATGACCCGTGTCTGCGGGTTCCTTGGCTTTACCTTCAATGCGGAGCCCCTATCGGCCCAACTCGAGTGGTTTCGGTCCATCGGTCTTGTTCCAAGCTATGACCGGAAAAGTCTCGAAGATGAAATTGATGGCAGTCACGACGACGTACATTTCACGCTGTGCGAGGCTCACCTGGAAGAACGCCGCACCCGTCGCGATAGCGACGGCAGGACCGAAACCTACTATGTGACGGTCTTTCGCGGCTTGCTGGCGCGCTTTACGTTCCCAAAACCGTTCAACACCCGCACCGTGCTGCACAGGGACGGCGGCATGATCGGCAACTTCTTTGGCGGTATCGGCAAGGGGGGGCAACGCGTGCGGCTTGAAGATCCACGGTTTGAGAAGATGTTTGAGGTCTTTTCAGACGATCAGATCGAAGCCCGGTACCTTCTGACGCCTACTTTCATGGAACGGGTGGTGGAACTGGCCGACATTGTCGGCGGACGGC
This sequence comes from uncultured Parvibaculaceae bacterium, assembly GCA_964511745.1. Lineage (GTDB taxonomy): Bacteria > Pseudomonadota > Alphaproteobacteria > CGMCC-115125 > CGMCC-115125 > Pyruvatibacter. The sequence continues at coordinate 38,550 of CAZEHX010000015.1, read as the reverse complement.
TGCAACTGGCTTTCGATTCCAACCAGCTTTTGCTGACGGTCGGCGGAGGCAAAGACAGGTTTGAGAGCGGCTCCATGTTTTCGCGCGTTGACGACCCGGAAATGGTGGCAAAGATCGTGAGGGAGATCGGCATCGTCTTTCAGATCGTGGAATCATTGAGATTGAACCTCAAAACCCGCATCTGACCGCGGCTCGCAACGAATCAAAAATTGGAAAGACGTCGCCTCCCAATTGCGGGCGTCAAGTGGGTTTCAGGGCAACGCTTTGCTGAAACCCTTATGCCATAAGGGTTTCGTGGCGGCCTTTGGCTCAAAACCGCTTGCGCTAACGCTCAAACGGCCATATCGACAAATGAGAGCGCTTTCAAAGTGAGTCGCACGCCAGCCTCCGGCAATGCAGGGCAGGCGGGCGGAACATCTCACAATGGGGGGCGGGAATTGGCGGGGCTGGGAAGCCCCGTTGCAGGAATGACCGGCGCACCTGCGCGCCACATCCATTTCAAAGAGGCAGATTAAGATGAGCAAGGCAGATTTTATCGAGAACGTCGCAGCAGCAGGCGACATGTCCAAGGCGGAAGCCAAGCGCGCCGTTGAGCTCGTATTCGGCGAAATCGAAAAGGGCCTCAAGGCCGCCAAGAAGGAAGGCAAGTACACGATCGGAACATTCGGCGTGTTCACAATTTCCAAGCGCGCTGCACGCATGGGCCGCAACCCGCAGACTGGCGAAGCCATCAAGATCAAGGCTTCCAAAGTGCTGCGCTTCAAGCCGGCAGCTCAGCTCAAGGAAGCCGCAGGCTGCTAATTAGCCACCGCGCAGTCTTCTGAGTATGACGATCAGCCCGCCGGTGTCTTGCACCGGCGGGTTTTTCGTCTGACCCTATGAAGCACAGCGCCCTTCATGCCTTAAATCGGGATTGTCCAGACCGTAGCTATGTCCCAACCGTCAACCACATCTACCGGCCTGCTGGCGGCTTTGACCACGATCGAACCCGCTGATCCGCTCCACGCTGACCGGGCGATAGAGGCAATTGCCGAAAACGTCCAGGCGATGGGCAGCGAGGGTCAGTCACTGACAAAACTCCTGGCCGATGCAAAGGCGGTTAGCTTGCTGCGGGCTGCGGCGGGCAACGCACCTTTTCTCGCAAGGCTTTTGCAGCGCGAGGCTGATCTGCTGCCGCGACTGCTGCAAGGCGATCCAGATACCCTGCGCGATGAACTGCTGGCGCAATGTGCGGAAGCCATGGCGACCGCACCGGACATCGGCAACCTGATGGACCATGCCCGCGCCGCAAAGAGCCGCATCGCACTTCTGACGGCACTGGCCGATATTTCAGGTGCATGGCCACTTGAAAAGGTCACCGGTGCGCTCTCCCGGCTGGCCGATGTGGTGATCGAAGCCGCCTGCTGCTGGCTACTCGCACGCGCCGGGGCCAAGGGCGAAGTCGAACTGAGGGACAAGGCCCATCCGACAAAAGGCTCCGGCCTCATCGTCATCGCTATGGGAAAACACGGCGCCAACGAACTCAATTATTCAAGCGATATAGACATCATTGTTTTCTACGAGCCGGATGGACTCACATTCAACAATGGGCTGGACCCGGCCACCTTCTTCGTTCGGCTTACCCGCGACCTCGTGAAAATCCTGCAGGAGCCGACCCATGGTGGGTACGTCTTCAGAACCGATCTGCGCCTTAGGCCCGACGCTGGTGCAACCAATGTGGCGATCTCCGCAGTTGCTGCTGAAGCCTATTATGAAAGCATGGGGCAGAACTGGGAACGCGCTGCCATGATCAAGGCGCGTGAATGCGCCGGTGACATGGAGGCCGGACGCCGGTTGATGGAAATGCTTACGCCGTTCGTCTGGCGGCGGTATCTGGATTTCGCGGCCATTGAGGACATTCACTCCCTCAAGCGGCAGATACACGCCCATGGCGGCCATGCGACCATTGCCATTGAAGGCCACGACATAAAGCTGGGTCGCGGCGGCATCCGCGAGATTGAATTATTTGTCCAGATCCAGCAATTGATCGGTGGTGGGAAAACACCCGCATTGCGGGGACGTGAGACAGTGCCGATGTTGCAGGCGCTGGTGGATGAAGGCTGGATTGACGCCTCGGTCGCAAGCGAGTTGACGCAGTCCTATCGCTTCCTGCGCACCCTCGAACACCGATTGCAGATGGTAAATGATGAACAGACCCACCGTCTTCCCAAGACCGCCGAAGGCGTGCGGTGCATATCAAAATTTATGGGGTATTCTGACGACACCAAGTTCCGGGCAGATCTCACCCATCATCTGACACAGGTGCAGACCCACTACGCAGGTCTGTTCGAGCGCGAGCCATCACTTGCCGAAGAGGCCGGATCCCTCGTCTTTACCGGCGCAGACGATGATCCTGATACAATCGAGACGCTCTCAGGTCTTGGATTTTCAAGTCCCGCGCTGGTTATCTCCACCGTTCGCAAATGGCATTTCGGGCGAATTCCCGCCACCCGCGCGCCGCGCTCGCGGGAGCTGCTCACCAAACTGACGCCCACCATACTGCGGGCGCTCTCTACCGTTGATAATCCCGATCAGGCATTTGTCCGGTTTGACGCTTTTCTGTCCGGTCAGCCCGCCGGTGTGCAGTTCTTTTCGCTGCTGTTTCAAAACCCGGCTCTGCTTGATCTGCTCGCCAGCATCATGGGTTCGGCACCAATGCTGGCGCGATATATGTCCGATCATCCCAATGTGCTGGAAGCAGTCATTGCCGCAGACTTTTATGGACCACTCGCCGGGCCCGAGCAGCGCGATGACGAAGTTGATGAGGCACTTTCGCACGCAGATGGTTTTGAGCAGACGCTTGATCTGGCCCGCATCTATGCGCGCGAGCAGTTGTTTCAGATAGGCGTTCAGGTTTTGACTGGCACGGCACCTGCGCGTGAAGCCGGGCCTGCCTATGCTGATCTGGCAACGGCGCTGGTTCACGGATTGATGCCTGTGGCTGAAGCCGAAATCAGGCGCGATCACGGCGAAGTACCCGGAGGCGACATAGCGGTTGTTGCCATGGGCAAACTTGGCGGACGCGAGATGGCCGCGACGTCAGACCTCGACCTGATTGCAATTTACGAGTTTGAAGGCAATGCAGCCGTGTCGGACGGTACACGACCCCTTGACGGCGTGCGCTACTACACACGGGTTTGCCAACGCCTGATAAGTGCGCTGACGGCCCCGACGGCGGAAGGCCCGCTTTATGAGGTGGATATGCGATTGCGTCCCTCAGGGCATGCAGGGCCGCTGGCAACACGCCTGCGCAGCTTTGTCACCTATCATCAGGAGAGCGCATGGACGTGGGAGAAAATGGCCCTGACCCGTGCCCGCGTCATCACCGGGTCGCCGCGCATGCGCAAGATGGTTGGTGACGCCATTCGTGACGCGTTGTGCCAGACACGCGAGGCAGGCGCGACCGCACGAGATGTAGTGAACATGCGCGAGCGTGTTTTTGCCGAACTCGGCAGTGACGCCCTGTGGGACATCAAACACGGGCGTGGCGGGCTGGTGGATCTTGAGTTCATCGCTCAGGCGCTCCAGCTCATCCACGCGCCGGAAAATCCGGGCCTGCTTGATGCCAATACCCATGATGCGCTTGAGAAGCTGACCCGGGCGGATGTCATCAGTCAGGCCATGGGCAACGATCTGGCTGCTGCGGCCGATTGCTTCCACAATCTCACGCAGGTATTGCGCATCGCGATCAGCGGCACTTTCAACCCGGATGCCGTGCCTGAGACCCTAAAGAGTCGCCTTGCGCGAGCAGTTGATGCGCCTAGTTTTTCCGTGGTGGAGCGTGACCTGGCCGAGACCAAAATAAGGGTCGAGGCAGCTTTCAATACGCTGGTGACAAAGCTCGCAGACTAGCTTTTGTGCCAAAAAACGGCCTGATATTAGGCATAATATGCAGCTTGGCTTGCCCGCCACGGGCGAGGCGTTTATCCCGGATTCCTAATGAATGGAGGGCAGGTGGCCGCCCACGCCACTTCGACCAGCGATAAACCATGGAGCGCTACGACGCCATTATCATTGGTGCCGGACATAACGGCCTGACTGCTGCCGCCTATCTGGCGCGCGCGGGGCTGAGCGTGCTTGTTGTTGAAAAGAACGACTATATCGGTGGCGCCGCCGTCAGCCGCGAAATCGAGCCGGGCTTTATCTATTCAAGCTGCTCCTATGCGCTGAGCCTCCTGCGCCCCGAAATCATCCACGATCTTGATCTCGCCCGGCACGGCCTATCGATCATTCCCTATGACGGGTCACTGACCCTGATGGGTGACGGCCGGTATCTGGCATCTTCAGGTCATGCGGACATAATGCGCCGCGAAATGGCCCGCCATTCCCCCCGCGATGCCGACGCCTACAGGCGCTTCGTCCGCGACATGCGGCAGCAGGCGGATTTCATCCGTCCTTTGATGATGCAGTCGCCGCCGGATCCCGCGTCATTATCTCCCCGCAGCATGCGTCACGCGCTGGACCTGTTACGGCAGGCGCAGGAGATGGGCACGGACGGGTTAGCGGAAACAATTCGTTTCTGGACACTTTCTGCGGCAGACTTGCTCGACCGTTATTTCGAATCCGCCGTTGTGAAGGCGCATTTTGCAGCCTCCTCGGTTATCGGCACTGGCCTTGGCCCCATGTCGCCGGGCACAAGCTACGTGATGTTGCACCACCGGGTCGGTGGCGTGGATGGCGCACTTGGTGCTTGGGGGTATGCCCGCGGCGGCATGGGCAGCGTTTCGCGTGCCTTGGCCGCCTCCCTTGAAGCTGAGGGCGGCACAATCCGGCTTGGAGCAGGGGTCGAGGAGGTTCGCGTCAAAAAGGGCAAGACCACCGGCATTACGCTTGAAGACGGCACACAGATTGACGCGCCACTGGTCGTCTCCGGGCTTGAGCTGAAGCGGTCAGTTCTTTCTCTGTTGGATTGGAGTGGGCTGCCAAAGGGCTTTGCTGACCGGGTTTCCAAGTTCAAGACGCGCGGCTCTTCCGCCAAACTTAATATTGCATTGGATGGGCTGCCGTCCTTTTCAGCGGTTGATGACGATTGCCCGGCGCTTGATGGCGATGTCCGAATTTGCGGCACCGTTGAAGACATGGAACGGGCTTATGACGACTGGAAAGAACGGCTGATGCCCCGCCGGCCCTATCTTGAAATGGTCATTCCGTCGCGGCTGGATCCAACCTTGGCACCGCCCGGAAAACATGTCGCGTCAGTCTTTGTCCAATATGTGCCCGACACGCTGAGCGATGGACCGTGGACCGACAAGAAGCGCGCCCAGCTGCAGGAGACAGTGCTGGATCTGATCGAAGCACAGGCGCCGGGTTTCAAGAGCAAGGTGCGGCACGTGGAAACGCGAACACCAGCCGAACTTGAAGAACAGATTGGCTTGACCCAGGGAAATATATTTCACGGTGAGCTGACACTGGATCAGCTCCTGTTCAACCGGCCGTTGCCCGAGCTTGCCCAATATCGAACACCGGTGCGCGGATACTATCTGTGTGGCTCAAGCACCCATCCCGGTGGTGGCGTCATGGGGGCACCCGGCGCCAATGCAGCCCGCACGATTCTATCGGACCTGAAACGCGGCCCAATAAAGGGGCAGGCTGCGTGACCGGTGATGCAAACAGCTTCGACGTGGCAATCGTCGGTGGTGGGGTCAACGGACTTGTCGCCGCCGCCATGCTTGCAAAGGCCGGACGCAAGGTTGTTCTGTGTGAGGCTCTGGAGCGCTTTGGGGGTGCCACAGGTCTTAGTACCCTCGCACCCGGCGTTCGTGCGCCCAAATGTTCGCATCTGGTCAGCGGTCTGCCACCTGCATTGATCCGCAAATTGAAACTCAAGAAGCATGGATTGCATGTGGTGCAGGAGAAAGTTGGCCGGCTGGCGCTTGATCCCGATGGCAGGCATATCCCCTTCGGGAGTGGGCGCAGGCTCACCCGAGAAGCCATATTTCAATGGTCACGCCACGATGCGGATGCATGGGACGCCTTTAACAAAAGGCTCGATGTGCTCACCCAGGCCATGCTGCCAATGGCGACAGGTGCCTCGCCAGCCCTGATGCCACAGACCCGGCAGGAAAAACTCGTCTGGATACGGCATTTTGCCCGAGTGCGGCGCAAAGGCCGGATGGTGTTTCAGGACGTATTGAAAACACTGCCGTCGAATGCGGCTGACTTTCTGGAAGACGCATTCGAAACCGGTCTGCTGAAGGGCGCGCTTTCGTTTGAGGCGGTTCTCGGTGGTCGGCATGGTCCACGGGCACCCGGCACCATGTTCTCATGGGCCTGGCAGCGGGCCTTGGAGGCCTCAACACGCAAAGGCACCATACAGCTGGCCGGTGGGCCGGATGCCCTTGCAGATGCGCTGGCCATTGCGGCGCGAACATATGGAGCAGAATTGCGTACCTCCGCCCAGGTTGCCTCCATCAACATTGCGGACGGGTGCGTAACAGGTTTTGTCCTCAAGAATGGTGACGAAATTTCTGCACCTGTTGTTGTGTCAGCCATTGGCCCGAAGGCGACCTATCTGGATCTTGTCGGTGCCCGGCATCTGGATGCAGGGCTGGCACGGGATATCTCCCAGATACGTATGCGCGGTGCGTCTGCCAAGGTGAACCTGGCTTTGGGCAAGTTGCCCGCTTTCGCAAATGCCACGCCTGATGACCTCTCGGCACGGCTCATTGTTGCGCCAAGCCTTGAGGGTGTGGAGCGTGCCGCCGATGCACCCAAATATGGTGAGCTGCCTGCGCAAGCAGTCATGGAAGTGACGCTGCCAAGCATACGGGATGAAAGTCTTGCACCCGAAGGCAGGCACGTTCTTTCCGCGATTGTGCCATTCGTCCCATTTGACCGGAAAGGTGGGTGGGCTGACGGGGCAGACAGGTTGATGGCTGATGTCATCAAGACACTTGGCACTTATGCACCCGATCTGCCCGACCTGGTCATGGCCGGGGAAGTCTTGACGCCACCGGACATCGAATCCCAATGCGGGCTTGCAGGCGCTGACTGGCATCAAGGTGAGCTGACGATGGATCAGGCTTTGATGATGCGGCCGGTACCGCAGCTTGCAGATTTTGGCGGGCCTGTTTCCGGGCTCTATCTGGGAGGCGCCGGGGCGCATCCCGGAGGCGGTCTGCATGGCCGGCCGGCAATGGCTGCAGTCAGTGCGATACTGGGTAATGGGCGGAGGAGCAGATGAGCGAACCGACCTGGCATCTGGCGACGCTGCCTACACCGTTTCATTTCCGCATGGCTGAGTTGAGCCGCACCAATATGTGGACTCAACGCCTCGGCTGGACCCTTGCGGATGTCTACGACACCGTGGAGGCGGAACATGCCGCATTGCGTAATGGTTGCGCTTTCTCCGACCGCACGGCGTTGGCGACATACAGCATCACGGGGCGCGACGCCGCAGCCTATCTGGATCGGTTGGCGGGCGGTTGCGGCGGCGAGGTAAGCATCGGCAGGAGCCGCCGGGTTGTCTTGAGTGATGATGTGGGAGGGTTGATTGCGGATGGGGTGGTGATGCGCCCTTGCGAACAAGAGTGGCTGCTGACCTTGCCGGTGCGCAGCTTCGATTGGCTGCTGGTATCGGCCATGGGGTTTGACTGCACGGTCGCCGACGTGTCGGAAACGATAGCGACACTCGCCGTTGAAGGCCCCACGTCCTGCGCGGCACTTCTGTCTGCAGGATTTGGCGGGTTGCAGGCGCTCAGGCCGGGCGGTGTCACCGTCATGAAAGTTGGCAGAACACCCGTGACAGTGGCCCGTATTTCCTGCACCGGTGGCCTTGGTTATGAAATGCGGGTAGGGGCCGATAATGCGCTCTGGCTTCTCGACCGCATAAGGCGCGAGGCGGTTTTGTTCCGCCCGGTGCCGGTCGGTCAAAAGGCGCTTGCGCTGGCACGGCTTGAAGCCGGTCATGCGGCTGCGGGCAGTGACTATGAAAGCACGCTGACCGCGCCCCAAAGTTTACGGCGAACGCCACTTGAATTGGGGATGGGCAGTCTCATTGACTGGGACAACGGAACTTTCACCGGGAAAGCGGCATTGGAGCGCCAGCGTCAACGAGGCGCCGCATCAGCGCTGGTAGGGTTAGAGATTGCGGGCGCAGAGGTGCCTGAGGTCCACACAATTCATTTGGCCCGTCGAATTGTCGGACACATGAATTCGGTAGCCTGGTCACCAACCTGCAAGCGGGTGATTGCGCTGGCTGATATCAGCGCAGACGTGCTTGGCGGCGACGATGACCTCTATATCGTTTCCAGAAGCGGACAGCCGCGTGCGGCAAAGATTGTGCAAAGACCGTTCTTCCGGTGTGCAAATGCCTGCCGTACGCCGCCCGATGCGCAGTAAACGGCAAATTTCTGCAACAATCAGTCTTCAAAAAAATACCATATAGTGCGACGGATCGGCCGCGCGTGCCCGTTTGACCTTGTGAACAGCAACGTTCGGCACCTGCGAAGGAGCCACCGGACAAGTGTCTCTCCCTGAGCGCCTCCGGTCGGTCGGCATCCCTCAAAATGCTTTCTTCGGGCGCTGCACGACCGGTGTGGTCTGTCGGCTTTCTGTGCCGCCCCCCTTGGCGCAGACGGCAGACCACACCGGCAACGTTCAAAAAGGGTATGTGGGGCAAAAACACAAACCTCTCGTTCAAAGGAACAACCAGATGATGAAGAAAATGACGATAGCGGCTATCGCACTGACCATCGGCACCGGCGCTGCATTCGCAGCCATGCACGGTGGCAAGGACCATTTCGCCCGCATCGATACCGATGGCAACGGCGCAATCTCCAAAGCTGAAGCTGAAACTATGAGCACTGAGCGTTTCACCCGTATGGACGCCGACAAGTCCGGTAGCCTGACGGTCAAAGAACTCGGCAAGGCCCACGGTATGCGTGGCCATCACGGCGGCAAGCAGGGCAATAAGCAGGAAGGCCGGGACGGAAAAGGCCGTGACGGTGTTGATCGTGAAGCCCGTATTGAACAGCGCTTCGAGAAGCTGGATGCCGACAAGAGCGGTGCCGTTACGCTGGAAGAGATGAAGGCGGCCGCTGATGCCCGTACCCAGAAGCACGACGAACGCCGTGCTGCCCGCTTTGCAGAGCTTGATGCGGATGGCAATGGTGAAGTCAGCAAGGCTGAATTCGTAACCCAGGGTGTCGACAAGATGTTTGCCCGCCTGGATACGGATGCCAGCGGTGAGATCACGCATGACGAGATGCGCGCCGGCCACAAGGCCATGCGCGACGCGCACCGCGCCGGAAAGTCCAACGCGGCTGAGTAACGCTAATGGCACGGGCAATCACATCTGATACGGTTGCCCGTGCCACCAGCTTTGCCTCTCGCCGGTCATCGGCGGTGGCAACGCAGCGTGAGAGTAAGAACAGGGTTGGCCGCCGGTATGAATGCGGCCCGGCGCAGATCCTGATGTTGAAACAAGGGGACCCCGTGGCGGCATCGCCCAGCACGCAACAGCAGGCGCCTGCCACAGGCCCGGCTGCTGAAGACGTGGCCCTTGCCGCCAGCATTGCGCGCGGTGAGCCCGAGGCGATGCGTTTCACGGTCGAGACCTATCTGCCGCAGATTTACGCGGTGGCGCGGCGCATGTTGCGCAACGACGCGGACGCAGAAGAGGTGGCGCAGGAAACCTTTTTACGGGTGTGGAAAAATGCCGGCCGCTGGGTGCCCAAGGGCGCGCGGCTTGGCACATGGATCACCCGCATCGCCATCAACCTTTGCTACGACCGTTTGCGCAAGCCGGCACACGGCAAGTCCCAGCCACTTGAGGGCATTGCCGAACCGATGGATGAGACGCCGGGCGCTACGGCGAAGATTGCCGACAAGGATCGTAGCGTAGTGCTTGAGCGCGCCTTGCAGGATCTGCCAGAGCGCCAGCGCGTTGCTATCGTGCTCGTGCATTATGAAGAGATGAGCAATATTGAGGCCGCCGCGGCATTGGAGATAAGCGTGGATGCACTTGAGTCCCTCTTGGCGCGCGGACGGCGCGGATTGAAACAGGCGCTGACGCCGCAAAAGGAAGAATTGTTGGGAGAGGTGGAATGACACCGCACCGGGTAAAAGTAATCATTGATGCGTATGGTGCTGACGCGCGCCGTTGGCCCGCTGATGAACGTGATGCAGCATCAGGCCTGATTGCGCGCGATCATGACCTCTCGGTCTACCTTCAACAGGCATCACAGCTTGACGGCTTGCTGGCGGCTGCCCCGACTCCCCATGTGCCGGCTGGTCTGGCGCAGGTAATTATGGCCAATGCAGAATCCCCACGCACCGCACCAGGTGGCGGCTCATTCGGCGCGCGGCTGCGTGTGTTTCTCGGTCGGTTCTGGCCCGACCAGTCTTTGTGGCAGCCTGCGATGGGCCTCGCCGCATCACTGGCCATTGGTGTGTGGGTCGGCACATTGGATATCATCCCGGTGACGGATCTTTCGACATTCACCGAAACGGCGTCCGTGCTACCGACGGATGATGATGGGCTGTTGATTCTTTATGGCGACGGCTCAAATTTGCAGGAGTGGGTTTATGACGGATAGTCCATCCCAGTCTGGTGTGAGGCGCGGCGCGCGGCGCTGGATGCCTGTTGCGCTGTTTGTATCGCTGGCATTCAACCTGTTTTTCGCAGGCCTGATCCTCGTCGGCCCCATGTTGTTTGGTGGTCCCGGGGGGCGTGTGGGACCGGGCGCGAACATGGTGCCCAGCCCACACATGTTTATTGAGATTTTGGGACCCGAAGATGGCCGCAGGGTCTTGCGGGAACTGCGTGATGAAGTGCCTGATCTGCGCGACAAGTTCCGGGCCATGCGCGAAAAGCACAGGGCGGTGATTGCTGCCATGAGTGCTGAGCCCTATGAACCCGAGGCGCTGGCAAGCGCCTTTCAGGCTGTGCGCGAGTCCCACAACGACTTCACCACGTCCATTCAAAAGCCGCTGGTCACCGTTATGGCTGACCTGACACCGGAGCAACGTCAGAAATTTTCTGATGCGTTCAAAGAAGTGGCGCGGTATGGCGGTGGGCGGCCGGGCGGGCTTCACGACGGTTCACAAGGCGGGCGGGGCAATCGTGATCAGCCGGGCGAACGTCCCTGAGGTTTTTACGCTTCCTGCGTGTTCCGGGCATCAGCGACCGGCAGGCTGAAACGCACCTGCGTGCCTTCGCCCGGTGTGCTGGTAATTGCGAACAGGCCGCCATGTAGTTCGACCAAGGAGCGTGACAGCGCCAGACCAAGACCCGTGCCTTCATGAGTCCTGACATGGTGGCTTTCCACCTGCTCGAACGGCCGGCCGATCTTGTCGAGGTCGGCGGCCTTGATACCGATGCCGGTATCGGTGATGCGAACAGATGCGAACCCGTCTCCGTCCACATGCTCTGCCGTGACCCTGACGGTGCCGCCTTCCGGTGTAAATTTGATGCCGTTGGTGAGCAGGTTGAGCAGTACCTGTTTGACAGCGCGCTTGTCCGCCTGAAGTGCGGGGATCTGTATCGGCTCGACGACAAGGTTGATCTTGGCCTCGGCGGCGCGGCCGGACACAATGCGCAGGGTCTCATCAACCGTCTCAGCCAGATCAATCTCTGCGGTTTCGAGGGTCCATTTGCCAGCTTCAATCTTCGACATATCCAGAATGTCGTTGATCACGTCCAGCAGGTGCTGGCCGCTGGCATTAATGTCGTGCGCATATTCATTGTATTTCTCAGCACCAAGCGGCCCGAACATTTGCTGCTGCATGACTTGGGAAAAGCCGATGATCGCATTGAGTGGTGTCCGCAGTTCATGGCTCATATTGGCAAGAAATTCAGACTTTGAGCGGCTTGCTGCTTCAGCCTTTGTCTTGGCACCTGCATATTTCTCCGCCAGCTGAACAAGTTGGCTCGCCTGCGCCTGCAGCTTGCGGCGCGAGGCTTCAAGGTCCGTCACAGTATTGGTCAGGGCTTCGCCCTTGCGGACCAGTTCAGTCTCCTGGTGCTTGAGCGCGGTAATATCCGTGCCGACCGATACGATGCCGCCGTCACGCATCCGCCGCTCACTAAGATGCAACCAGCGCCCGCCGGGAAGCTTGACTTCCTGATGTTCCGGATGCGTCGCATCCGCCATGCGGCCGGGCAGAAGAAGCTCGCCTTCATCTGACCTGAGACCAAGCGTTCGCGCGGTCGTGCCTTGGGGAACAGCATCGCGGCTTAGTCCGTGGAACGCGCGGAATTTGTCGTTGGCAAGGACCAGACGCCCCTTGGCATCCCACAGGGAGAAGGCTTCGGAGATGCTTTCAACAGCGTCGCGCAGGCGCGCATTGGCCATACGCTCGCGGGCTTCTGCATGCTTTTGCTCGGTGATGTCTATGGCAATGCCGACAAGCCGCTCGGATGAGGCAGTAAGTCCGCGCCATACCTGTCCCTTTGCACGCACCCATACCCAGTCGCCAGACGAATGCCGAAGCCGGAAGGTCGTGTCATAGCCAAGCGTGCCGCGCCGCACGCTGTCTTCAACTTCCTGCAGAATATGCCGGTCGTCGGGATGGACGTAGTCCATCACCTGGTCCGGGCTGAGGCGCGCCGCACGCGGCTTTTCGCCGAGCAGGGCAAACATCGGTGCCGACCAGTAAAGACGCCCTGCGGCGAGATCCCAATCCCAAATCCCGCAGCGCGCGCCTGCAAAAGCAAGTTCGAAACGTTGTTCACTGTCCTTCAAGGCGACGTCCGCAGCTGACTTGCGTTCAATCTGCCGAACCAGACCGCCGCCCAAAACACATATGAAGAAGGACGCGCCCGCCATCAATACAAGATGGAAGGGCAGGGTGGCGTACCAGTCCGCAAGCGCTGCACGTGTTGGGATGGAAACGGCAACTTGTTGCGTTGTGCCGGTAATGACGGCCCGTGCCTCAATGGCGCCGGCGCCATATGGCACGCGCGAGGTACCAGCCTGTTCGCGGACAACAGTCATGCCGGGGCGCAGTTCCAGGCGTTCGACCCGTCCGGCAAACGCCGCCTCGTCGAGATACGCAAGCGAGGCATCACCGGCAAGCGATCGGGCAAGGGTTGCAGCATGGAATCCGGCCTGAGCCAGGCCCGCACGGTAATCAGTGCGAAGCTGCCAGGCGGCAATGCCGTTGAAAGCGATAATGACCACGGCCGAGAACACCAGAGCCCAGTGCCGTGCGCGCGTTTCGTCGGTTGGTTTTAGGCGGGCGGCACGGGCGGTGCGGTCTGGCGAGGCAAAAAGCTGGGAAAGTGTATCCGCAATGCGGCCAGTGCTGGTATCATGGGACGTGGGCGCCTGTTCGGCATTCAAACCCGGACCCATTCCAGTGCCGACACCTGCTCCTATCGGAACTGCCCCTGTCATCCGCGCATCACGCATTGTCACCTGCTCCCCTCGCCGCAGGCCCCAAAGGCCTGACCCATCATGCGAATCGCCCATGATGATTCGCACACTGAGTCAGGCTGTCCACATGGCTTGAGGTGGCGCCGTTAACTTTTCGTTAATCAGCTCAATTGTGTTGCTGCGGAGACTCACGATTCGCGGTTCGCGAAATTCCAGACACCCATTAACGAATGCAGGACTCGCGATCAGCCATCACGCAATCATGCGTGTTGCGATCTCATAGGTGTCTTCTGACAGTTTTGCGCTTTCGAGCAAATCAGTGATGGCTGCTGCCGCGGCTTCGCGGCGCGGCGCATCATAGATGCGCCAGCTCTTGAGCGTGCCCAAAAGCCGCGCTGCGATCTGCGGGTTGATCTGGTCGAGTTGCCCCACATTGCGGGTGAGGAACCGGTAACCCGATCCATCCGCCGCATGAAAGCGCACCGGGTTGGACCCTGCAAAAACGCCGACAAGTGACCGCACCGTATTGGGCCGCGTCATGGAAAAGGCCTCGTGCTTCATCAAACCCTCAATTGCTTCAAGCGTATCAGGGCGTGACGACATGGCTTGCAGTGAAAACCACTTGTCCAGCAACAAGGTATCGTCGGCAGCGCGTTCGTAGAAGGCGTCAAATGCCTCCGCCCGCTCCGGCCGCTGCATGTGGGTCAGGGTGGCCAGTGCGGCTTCGGTATCGGTCATGTTATTGGCAGCGGCAAACTGCGTGGCGGCAATGCGCGCAGCGTTTTCATTGCCAAGGCCTGCGTAAAGGCGAAGACAGGCATTCTTGAGCGCGCGCCTGCCTGCCTGCTCAGCATCGGGGCTGTATGCAGCATTGGATTGAAGTTGCGCATACCGGTCGAGCAGGAGATCGCCAAGCTGGTCGGCTACAGCACCCTGCAAATGGCTGCGCGCCGCGTGAATGGCATCGGCATCCACATTGATGCCGATATGCTGAGCCAGTTCGGCTTCACCCGGCAGGTCCAGCATCATGGCTGTAAATGCGGGTTCCAACGTGTCGTCCAGCAGCACATTGCGCAAGGCATCTGCATAGCGCACGCCGCGGCGCGGTTTGTCACCCTTTGCATAGGCGCGGGTGATCGTGACAAGAAGTTCGCGCGCATAGGTCTGGCCGGCTTCCCAGCGCGCACACGGATCGCTGTCATGCGCCATGCGGAACAGCCAGTCCTGCTCGCCCCCATTGGTGGTGAGTTTCACCGGTGCTGAAAAGCCGCGCAGCAACGACAGGACGGGCGGCACCGTAACTTTTTCAAAGACGAACGATTGCTCATAGCCGGTCAGCTCAAGCACAGCGTTGCCATTCGCATCAGCGGAATGTGCGCCCTTGGCGATGGTCAGGGGAATGTCGCTGCCATCCGGCCCAATGAGCCCGACTGAAAGCGGCACCTGAAGCGGCGCCTTGATCGACTGGCCCGGAGTTGCCGCGGTTGATTGCGCAACCGTCAATTCATAGGTGTCGTCCAGCGGAGAATATTTTCCCGATACGACCAGTTCCGGCGTACCTGCCTGATCATACCAGCGCTTGAATTGCGACAAGTCGCGGCCGGATGCCTCGGCCATTGCCGCCAAAAAATCCTCAACTGTAGCCGCGCGTCCGTCATTGCAGGAGAAATAAATGTCCATGCCGGCCCGGAACGCATCTTCGCCGATAATTGTCTTCAGCATACGGACGACTTCTGCGCCTTTTTCATAGACGGTCGCCGTATAGAAGTTGTTGATCTCGATATAGCTCGCCGGGCGAACCGGATGAGACAAAGGTCCGGCATCTTCAGGAAACTGGTGCGCGCGCAGGGTTTTGACGTCGGCAATGCGCTTGACCGGGCGCGATCGCATGTCGCTCGTGAATTCCTGGTCACGGAAAACCGTCAGCCCCTCTTTCAGGCAAAGCTGAAACCAGTCGCGGCAAGTAACGCGATTGCCGCTCCAGTTGTGGAAATACTCATGTGCGATAATCGCTTCCACATTCGCAAAGTCCGCATCCGTTGCCGTGTCCGACCGCACGAGAATGTATTTGTCGTTGAAGACGTTGAGACCCTTGTTCTCCATCGCGCCCATGTTGAAGTCGGACACGGCAACGATGTTGAAAACGTCGAGGTCATATTCACGGCCGAACACCTCTTCGTCCCATGCCATCGAACGTTTGAGCGCATCCATCGCGTAGGAGGTGCGGTCCGCCTTGCCGTGTTCCACAAAAATGCCAAGCGATACATTGCGGCCTGACATGGTTTTGAACTGGTCTGTGACACAGGCCAGATCGCCGGCCACCATGGCAAACAGGTATGCCGGTTTTGGGTGGGGGTCATGCCATTCGGCAAAATGCCGCCCGCCGTCCGCATGCCTAGATGCAACAGGATTGCCATTGGCCAAAAGTACGGGACAAGCAGCCGCATCCGCTTCGATGCGCACCGTATAGACAGCCAGCACGTCGGGCCGGTCGGGGAAATATGTGATGCGGCGGAAGCCTTGGGCCTCGCATTGCGTGCAATAAACGCCGCTGGAGCGATACAGACCGGTCAGCGACGTATTCGCGTCCGGGTCGCATATTGTCTCAATGACCAGCCGGTGTGGCGCTGCCGACGGTTCAGGCAAGGTAAGCGATGCGTCAGTCAGAACATATTCGTCGGCGGTAAGGTTTTTGCCGTCCAGAACGACAGACCGTAGGTCCATGCGCTCTCCGTCCAGGACCAGCGGCCCAGGCGCGCCCACAGCGGGGTTTGGCCGCACGGTGAGCGTTGCACGGACGCGGGTGGCCTTTGGATCAAGTGAAACATCGAGGGCGACCGTGTCCACCAGCCATGTCGGCGGAGCATAATCTTCCAGCCGGATAGATGTGGGGGCAGATGAAGTTTCGGGCAGATTGCCCTCGGTCATATCGCTCAACGGATTTCCAGTAAGAACATCTGAAATGGGGAGCGTACTATAGTGAAACCTGCCCGCTAAAAAAGGGGGGCTGAGCCATCAAATCCCAATTGCCGCATCGGACGAGCGGGGCAGCACGCGGGGTAAATGTGTAGGCCGTCTGGTTTAGGAAGCCTGAGGTTCAGAAGCCTCAGCCTCCGGATCCTGGTCGATGGCCTCAAGTGTCTGTTTGGCGTCCTGGATCAGACTCATCATTTCGTTGGAAATGTTTTCCGGTTGATCAGCTGCATATCCCACCAGTTCACGGGTCAGCCGGTAGAGCCTGACACTTCCGGCAATCAGCCGTGACTGGAATTCGACGCGCTCGGGATAGAGATCATATTCAGAGCCCGGCACACGCCAGCCGCCCCAGTCATTCTCACCCGTCACCACAATCGGATATGTGCCTGGATACGGATGATGGCTGCATTCGTCCGGCTGCTGCCATTTATTTCGGCCCCGTGTGACGCGCCAGTTTTCGCCGTCATAGCCTTCAACGGTCTGCGAACTGGCTTCGCCCGCCAGCTCTTCGGCTCCAAAATTCCGACCGAGCCCAACATCGTAGAAGATGCGGATCGGCTCCTCTACGTCCTTTGCCCACTGCGGCAGTACGCGCTCAATCTGAGCCCATGTGCCCACAGGTTTGACATAGACGCGCTGGTTCTTATGGAACTGCGCCTTGGCCATCGTTATCGCTCCGCTTTCGGGTATCCGAATTTGTTCAGGTCGGAGGAGGGTTACACGAGCGCAGTTAAGGCAGGCTTAAGTAATAGGGCCATTTTGGGCCACTGAATTGTAGAATTCGGTTTGCTGAAACCTGGGTTTTCTAGGATTTGGAGCCTGGTGCCCGGGTTGTGTAGTCGGCGCGGCGGCGGCGTCCGGGCATACGGCCGTGTACCCAATGCGTTGCCCGCGCCACGCCGTGGCGCGCATCCTCCATCAGCGTATAGGCAACCGGCACAACCACGAGGGTTAATGCCGTTGATGACGTAAGCCCGCCGATCACCAGGAAGCCCATCCCATTGCGGAACTCGGCACCCTGACTGACCGACATCGCCACCGGGATCATCCCGCAAATGGTCGAGAGCGCCGTCATGAGCACCGGGCGCAACCGCACCGGCCCGGCTTCGCGCATGGCATCATGCGGTGACATGCCGCCCTCATGCGCCTGATTGGCATAGTCGATCAGCAGGATGCCGTTCTTCATCACCAGCCCCATAAGGGCCAGGAGGCCGATCTGCGCGAACATGGTCATGGTTTCACCGGCCAGCCAGATGGCGATGAAGGCCCCGACAAAGGACAAGGGCGCCGTCAGCATGATGACCATCGGCTGGGTGAAGCTGTTGAACTGGCTCGCCAGGATCATGTAGAGCGCAACGAGCGCCAGCATGAAGGCAAAGCCTATGGCCTGCGAAGTTTCTTTCATGCGCTTGGCACGGCCCTGCGCGGTGACGAAATAGCCGTCCGGCATGCGCGCCTGCGCGATGATGCTCTCAATCGCATCCGTGGCGGTGCCCATGGCAACGCCGGGCGCGGTATTGGCGAAGACCGAAATTTTCCGCGCCCGGTTCTCACGGTCGATCTGCGCTGGCCCGGCCGCCACATTGAAGGCAGCCAGGTTGGCAAGATCAATGAGCTCATTGTCCGAAGCGCGCACCTGAATAAGCTCGAGCTGGTGCAATTCGTGGCGCTGGTCTTCTTCCAGCCGCACGCGAACATCATAGCGCTGGCCGAATTCTTCAAAGGTCGCAACATCAACGCCGCCCACCAATGCACGTACGGTATCGGCGAGAGAGCGGACGGGTACGGACATGTCTGCAGCGCGTACACGGTCGACAATCACCTGAATTTCCGGCTTGCCCTCCTCGAAGGATGTTTTGACGTCGCGGAAAATCCCGGCCTCTTGCATGCGGGCAGCGATGAGGTCAGTGCGCTGGCGCAGCACGTCAAGGTCCGGCCCCGACATCGAATACTCAAGTTCAAAATTGGTGAACCCGCCGCCTGAAATCCACGGCACGTCGGTGAGGGAGATGTGGGTCGCCTCAGGCGCGGCCTTGCGCATGGCCGCGCGCGCAGCATCCATCACGGGAATGAAGCCGACATCGCGGTCGCCCTTGGCCGTCAATGCAATATAGAACGATGCCTGATTGACCTGCTCGCGGCTGTCGCCACCAACGGTAAAAAAGACAGACGTTACGTGGTCGACCTTGGACATGGCAGCCGCCGCACGGCTTGCCACTTCGCGCGTCTGCTCAACACCTGCCCCGAATGGCAATTCAAGCTGGCCGAGAAACTCCGACCGGTCAGCACGCGTATCAAAGGCGGACGGCACGAGGCCGGCAACAAACACGCCGACGACCATTGTGGCGCCGGCAATCAGCACCACTATCCAGCGCTGCGCCAGAGCCCAATCCAGCAGACGCCCATAGGCCGTTTCAAGCCGCACATATGCGTTATCAAAAAACTGTCCGACTCGGCCAAGTCCACCTTCTTCATTACGCTCGAGAAACCGCGCGCACAGCATCGGCGTCAGGGTCAGTGAGCAGATGAGTGACACGGCGACCGAGAAAACAATCGCCAGCCCGTACTGAAAGAAGAAGCGCCCGACGATGCCTTCCATGAAGGCAATGGGGATGAAGACGGCGGCGATTGAAAGCGAACCGGAGAGAACGGCAAGGCCGACTTTGCCCACGCCGATGGATGCCGCCTGCATCGGCGGATGTCCCTCTTCGAGCTGGCGGTGGATGCTTTCCAGAATAACGATTGCATCGTCCACAAGCAGACCGACAGCCACAGACAGAGCCATCAGCGTCATCATGTTGAGCGTGAACCCCATGACGTAGAATGCGAAGAAGGTGGAGATGAGCGCCGTCGGCATGGCGATCGCGACAATGGCGGTGGCACGCACGGACAACAGAAAGGCAAGCGTTACCAGAACAACCAGCACGACACCCATGGAAATATCGCCAAACACATCGTTGACGGAATCTTCGATGAATTTGGATGTGTCGCGTGCGGCCAAGATGCGCACACCTTCCGGTGCCGTCTTGCGTATTTCTTCAAGCTGCGCGCGAATGGCGAGCGCGACTTCCACCGTGTTGCGGCCCGATTGGCGGCGGACCTCCAGGCTGACACCCGGCTTGCCGTCGAGTTCCGCATAGGAGCGCAGGTCTTCCATGCCGTCTTCGACGCGTGCGACATCGCGGACCCGCGTGGGGCCGGTTTCTCGGAACGCGACGACAATGTCCCCGAATTCCTCAATATTCTTCACTTCGCCTTTGGTCTTGACCGAAAATTCTGAGCGCAACCCGGCTGTGTCAAGCCGGCCGCCAGGAATTTCAGCATGTTCCCGGCGTATGGCATTGATCACATCCTCAGCCGTGACCCCGTAGGCGCGCAGCCGCACCGCATCAAGCCAGATGCGCACTTCGCGGTCGCGTCCGCCAACGAGCCGGATGGAACCAACGCCTGGCAGGCGCTGCAGCCTCTCCTTCACTTCGCGGTCTGCATAAAGCGTGAGGTCGCGCACCGGCATGTCACCGGAAATCATGACAGACATGATCGGCTGGGCGTCCGGGTCAACTTTCTGGACGATAGGTTGTTCGGCATCCGCCGGCAGATCGCCGACGGCGAGTGAAACCTTGTCGCGTACGTCCTGTGCCTTGACGTCAACATTCTCGTCAAGACCGAACTCGATATTGACCGCGCTATGGCCCTCCGAGCTGATCGACCGCAGGGACTCGATCCCGGAGATCGTGTTGACCTGCTCTTCGACCGGATCGGTGACCTCGGTCTCGATGGTTTCCGGTGCCGCGCCCTCCAAAAGAGTGGTTATCGAGACATACGGAAATTCCACCCTGGGAAACAGATCGACACCGATCCGCCCCAGCGATATCCAGCCAAGGGCGACGAGGGCAGCCACAAGCATGACGGCAAATACAGGGCGGCGGATGGAGACGTCTGAAATCCACATGGTGGGGCTCTTTTGTTGGCGTGCCGTCAGGCAGGTTCATCACTTGATTTGACTGCGAGCGTATCCGGGCCGTCGGTGATGGTGACATGATCACCCTCAACCAGAGTTCTCAGGCCCGGCCCGGACAGCACGACGTCGCCTGCTTTGAGACCCGAGTCTATGGAAACCCGCTCCGCATCCAGCTGCGTGATCTCCACGGGTTTGCGTTTGGCAATGCCGCCTTCTTCCACGAAGACATATCGGCTGGTGTCAAAGCCAAGCACGGCAGCGCGCGGTAGCGTCAGCACATCGCGGGCAGGCGGATAGATGAGCGCGCGGCAGAATGAACCGGGCTTGATTCGATAGTCATCATTGGCAATGCCAATGCGCACTTCGATCGTGCGTTTCACCGGGTCGATATAATCATTGATGCGGTGGACTTCGCTTTCAAACTCCTCACGCAGCCCATCGACGATGACCGTGGCCCGGCTACCCAGTCCAAATTCGGATAGATGAGTTTCCGGCACTTCCACAATCGCGGCAACGATGTGGATCTCCATGATCTGCACAACGCCGGAGGGACCGCCCATGCCGCCACCGCCACGCGTGGCCATGAAGTGGCCTTCGTGCACATTGCGCGCTGTAATCACCCCATCATAGGGAGCGGTAACCAGGGTATCCGTGAGGGCCTGTTGTGCCAGAGCCAGTTTGGCTTCGGCGATACCGTGGCGGGCCTGCGCGGATTCGTGCGCAGCTCTGGACTTGTCCAGCGCACCACCGGATGCATTGCCGCGCTTGTTGAGCTTGGCAATACGGTTGAAGTCGCGGCTGGCTTCCTTGGCTGCAGCGTCCGCCAGCTTCAACTCGTTTTCAAGCTCCTGAACCTTGAGCTTGAACTCCGTGTCGCGGGTGCGGAACAGCGGTTCACCCTTGGTGACGCGCTGCCCCACGCGGACAAAAATTTCCTCAATGATGCCGTCGACCCGCGGTCCAAGATCAGTGCTTTGCGATGGGGCAATCGTGCCCGTGCCAACGATCGGCTGCTCGATCTGGACAGCCGTAACCGTCGCGGATGCCATTTCTACCGGTTCCGGCAGCTGCGTGGTGCCTGCGGTGTCACCGGCGTCATCGCTGCACGCGCTGAGGAGTGTAAGCAACACCGCCGCTGCGGCAGCGAGTCTACAAGGCCCAATGGTCATCGCCGTCTTTTTCCCTACTACAGTTTCCGCAGCGTCCATTTGCCCTAAAAGCCGGAACAGATTGGTCGGCGCGGAGGAAATGAATTTTAGTATTCACGCATATTATATACATGGATACAATATGCCCATGCCAAAGCAACCACTCAAAACCGCACTGCCGGAAACGCCGCGTGAAACTGCAACAGATCCTCTTGCCCTGGAGCGGGATTTCGCTTGGGCTGTCTATGATGTTCAACGGCTCATCGCGCGCACCTTCGACCGGCGGATGCGTGAATTGGGACTGACCCAGGCGCAGGGGCGGGTGCTGGCATTGCTGAAACGTGAGGATGGGCGGACTCAAACCGCGATTGCCGATGCGCTTGATATGGAGCGTGCCCCACTCGGCAAGCTGGTGGACCGGTTGGAGGAGGCGGGCTTTGTGCAGCGCGGCCTTGATTGCGACGACCGCCGCGTGCGCCGCGTGTTCATTACGCCCAAATTTGGCGGCGTTGCAGCGGACATGGACGAAGTCGGGAAACATATTTTTGCCGGGGCCCTTGAGGGAATTTCGCGCACCACCTTGCAGCAGACGACCGATGCTCTGACGCACATGAAGGCCAATCTCATGGTGCGGGACGAGGCCGAGCCCCAAACCGGCAGTGAACCGATCACCACACAGGCTGATAATAAGCCCGGCACGGCACGATAGGCTGACCCTACGTTATTTGCCGGTCACGCCGTTCCACGTAAAAAATGCCCTTTTCCCGGCCTTGCCCAGCGCTAGTTTTTGCCTCAGAAAACATAGGTTGATGCTGTCTTGTCCTGCATCTGCAGGATGAATTGGACGGTATAAGAGATATTCAAGCGGTGCGCGCGTGCGGCCTGTTTCAGGCCTCTATGCCGTAAGACCATCGCATTCGAGGGTGAGGAACGCAGACCATGAATTTCGATTTCTCTGATGATCAGAAGCTGTTGAAGGATCAGGCCGCAAAATTTCTGGCCGCCAAGTGCAAGCCGGAAGACGTACGCAAGATCCTTGAAGGTGATGAGCCTTACGACAAGGCGCTCTGGAAGGGCATTGCCGAGATGGGTTTTCTCGGCACGACCATTCCCGAAGCCTATGGTGGGCTTGGTCTTGGTTATCTTGAACTGTGTGTGATTGCTGAAGAGCTTGGGCGCGCATGTGCGCCGGTACCGATGTCTTCGTCCGTCTATCTGGCATCCGAGGCCATCAACCGCTTCGGCACAGAAACACAGAAGCAGGCCTGGTTGCCGAAGATCGCATCGGGTGAAGCCATTGGTTGCTTTGCGTTTGCTGAAGGCGTGCAGGCACCAACCGCACGCACCATCGCAACCACATTGTCCGGCGGCAAAGTCTCCGGCACTAAACTGCCAGTGGCGGATGGTGATATTGCTGATGTGGCGGTTGTTGTTGTGAAGACCGGCAAGGGCACAAGCGACAGCGACCTGTCATTGGCGCTGGTTGATCTTTCCGGTGCCGGTGTCACCCGCGCGCCGATTTCGACGCTGGACCCCACCCGCAGCCATGCCACCATCACGTTTGATGGTGCAGCCGCAGAACTGCTGGGCAAGGAAGGCGAAGGCTGGAACCAGACTCAGGACGTGCTCAACTGTGCCGCTGTGCTGGTAGCGTTTGAGCAGCTTGGTGGTACCCAGGCAGCACTTGAAATGGCTAAAGGGTATGCGCTGGAGCGCTATGCCTTCGGCCGCCAGATCGGCTCCTATCAGGCGATCAAGCACAAGCTGGCGGATATGTATGTGAAGCTCGAGCTGGCCCGTGGCCATTGCTATTACGGAGCCTGGGCCCTTTCCACCAATTCGCCTGAACTGCCGCTTGCAGCTGCCGGCGCGCGCGTTGCAGGGACCGAGGCCTTCCGCTTCGCGGCTCAGGAGAACATCCAGACCCATGGCGGCATCGGCTACACATGGGAAGCCAACACGCAGTTCTATTACCGCCGCTCGAAATTGCTGGGCCTCACGCTCGGCGCTGTCGGCCAGTGGAAAGAGCGGATCGTGCGCCAGCTGGAGCAGCGCAACGCTGCCTAAGCCCCATCCACTCATTTTTGAATTTCGCGAAACAGGAGGTCCAGAAGATGGATTTCGATGACACCAAAGAAGAAGCCCAGTTCCGCAAAGAGTGCTACGACTGGCTCAAGGCCAATGCCCGCCTGAAGTCTGCGTCAGGTGAAAATTCCCGCAATCGCGGCAGCCTGTCTGATGACGAGTTGGTGAAGCGCGCAAAAGAATGGCAGGCCAAGAAGGCCGCCGCTGGCTATGCGCAGATCACTTGGCCGAAGGAGTGGGGTGGCCGCGGTGGCACCCCGATCCAGTCGGTGATTTACAGCCAGGAAGAAGCCAAGTTCTCCGTCCCCGGCGGCGTCTTTGAAATCGGCCTTGGCATGTGCGTGCCGACTGTTATGGCCTATGCCGACGCGGATACGTGCAAGCGCTTTGTGAGCCCTGCTCTGCGTGGTGAGGAAATCTGGTGCCAGCTGTTCTCAGAACCCGCAGCAGGCTCAGACGTGGCCGGTATCCGCACCAAGGCTGAAAAGGACGGTGACGAATGGGTCATCAACGGCCAGAAGGTGTGGACGTCGGGTGCGCATTTCTCTGATTTCGGCATCGTCGTGACCCGTACAGACCCCACGGTGCCCAAGCACAAGGGTCTGACCATGTTCTGGATCGACATGAAGTCGCCGGGTGTGGAAGTGCGGCCGATCAAGCAGATTTCCGGTGACGCCAACTTCAACGAAGTGTTCTTCACGGACGTGCGGGTGAAAGACAGCCAGCGGCTTGGCGAAGTCGGTGAAGGCTGGAAAGTTTCGATCACCACCTTGATGAACGAACGCCTCGCTGTTGGCGGCGGCGCCGGTGCCGGTGATTTCGGTGAACTTTTGGCGCTGGCCAAGGCAACCGAATTGGAAGATGGCCCTGCGGTTGCGCAGTCATCCGTACGCGAGAAAATTGCTGACTGGTATGTGGAAAGCCAGGGCCTCAAGCTCAATCGTTTCCGCACCATTACGGCACTTTCGAAGGGTACGGCCCCTGGACCGGAAGCGTCGATCGGCAAGATCATCTCTGCACCGAAGATGCAGGACCTTGCCGCTTTCGCCATGGAGTTGGAAGACATGGGCGGCATCATCACCGATCGCGAGATCGCACCGCTTGGCGGTGGCTTTCAGGCTCAGTGGCTAGGTGCGGCCGGCTATCGCATCGCCGGCGGTACGGATGAAATCCTTCGCAATATTGTGGCAGAGCGCGTGCTCGGCCTGCCGCAGGATATTCGCGTGGACAAGACGGTCCCGTTCAACGAATTGCCCAAGGGCAAGTAACGCATCATCCGTTTGCGGATTAAAGAACGGCCTGCGGATGTTTCCGCAGGCCGTTTTTCTTTGTGCGGGTTAAAGAGGCATGATCTCGACGACATCGCCGCTGGCACTTGCCGGTGCGCTGGGCAAGCGGCGGATCAGCACATTTGCGTCGGCAAGTGCTGCGAGATGCGACGAGTCCTGCTTCGAAAGCGCGCTAACTGGCCCCGTGGCACCATCCCGCACACCGCGCAGATAGGTCTCCCGGTCACCGTTGGCCTCTAGCGGCGCGCCAAGAAGCGCCTGCTCAAACCCAAGTGCAAGGGCCGCAGGTTGGCCAAGCAATGTGCGGATGGCAGGCACCAGAAAGAGCCTGGCTGTTACCATTGCCGAAACCGGGTTGCCCGGCAGACCAAGGACCGGCAGGTCATTCAGCAGGCCAAACCATGTGGGCTTGCCCGGCTTCACGCGGACCTTTTCAAAAGCCAGTTGCCCGCCTTCTTCCGCAAAAACGCGGCGTAGATGATCATGATCGCCAACTGACGCACCTCCGATGGTCACTAGTAGGTCTGCGCCTTCAGCCGCCGCCAGCGCTTCGCGTACGTCATCCGGGTCATCGCGCGCAATGCCGAGGGGCAAAGGTTGGCCGCCAATGGAAAAGATCAGCGCGGAAAGCCCTGGGGTGCCGGAGTTGGATATCTGCTCCGGTCCGGGTGTTTCACCGGCAGGCACAAGTTCGTCACCCGTCGCAAGAATGGCAATGCGCGGTCGCCGCACAACGGGGATGCCGCCATATCCCGCAGCCGCTGCGAGAGAGACCTTTGCGGGCGTCAGGATTGTGCCTGTCTTGAGCAGGACGGTGCCATCCGAGAAGTCCGACCCGGCAGCGCGAATGTGGCGACCGGGATTTGGCGCGTCCTGCGTTGTCAGGATGCCGGCATCGATCTGAACATTTTCCTGAATAATGACCTGATCAGCGCCCTCCGGCACCAGCGCGCCGGTGGAAATCCGTATTGCCTGCCTTGGCGCGATGGCGCCCTGGTGACCGCCACCTGCTCGGGATTCGCCGGTGAGGTTCAGCGGCCCACCATCGATGTCTTCCGACCGCACGGCATATCCATCCATTGCGGATACGCTGCCAGGCGGCTGGTTGCGGCTGGCGACAATATCGCGCGCGAGGGTGCGACCGAACGCACGCGGCGCGGTGGTGGTTTCCGCTTCAAGGCCCGCAAGCCTGGCCGCGATGGCCAGGCGGGCTTCCTCTACGGTGATCATCTGGGGACTGGAAATCTTATCGCTCACCTAGCCGGGGGATCATTTCGATCAGATTACACGGCTTGTGGTTGGCGTCGAACTCGGCCTTCAGCACCTTTTCCCAGCCGTCCCGCACGGCACCGCTGGAGCCGGGCAGGGCAAACAGGAATGTCTCGCCGGCAATACCTGCCGTCGCGCGCGATTGAATGGTCGAAACGCCAACGCTTTGGAAGCTGACCATGTGGAACACCACCGAGAAGCCTTCAATTTCCTTGTCATAGAAGGAATGAAACACTTCCGGCGTTATATCCCGCCCGGTAAGCCCTGTGCCGCCGGTTGAGATCACCGCATTGATGGCCGGGTCATCAATCCACTGGCGCAGCTTGGCGGCAATGTCCTCGCGCTCGTCCAGCACGATGGCACGATCGACAACCTTATGTCCGGCAGCCGCAATCTCACCGATGAGATAGGCGCCAGACGTGTCGGTTGATTCATCGCGCGTATCGGAAATAGTCAGGACTGCGAAGCCGACTGTATCGCTGGTATTTGTCACCTTGCCACCACCTCAAAGATTGCACCTATGTGACTTTAGGCCATGCAGGGCGTGCAGGCGAGGGGGGGCTGTGGGAGGTCTAGCCATAAGCGGGCCTGAGCGACCTGTCACATCTTGCTCAACACTTGTTCGAAGTTGGTATGCGTATGCGGCTTTTGATCTACGCTTGGGGCCGAAGTCTGTGCGTCATTACGTGAGGTGACGCGCGCTGTCGCTCGCCCTTTATTTGACGATAGAAAACTCTGTGGCGGTGTATATGTGACGGGACGATCGAGCATCTTCTGGTTATGCCGGTGTCTCCGTCGGAGATCATGCTGGCCAAAATCTGGGCCAATGGTCTGGTGATCATCATTGCGGCCGTGTTGTCGCTATGGCTGGTGGTCCAGGGTCTGCTGGGTGTGCCTATCGCCGGGTCCGTTTCCCTTTTCGTGGCGGGGGCGATCCTCTATCTGGTTTCCGTCACAGGTCTGGGCATTCTTCTGGCGACGTTCACAACCTCT
Organism: uncultured Parvibaculaceae bacterium; assembly: GCA_964511745.1. Taxonomy (GTDB): domain Bacteria; phylum Pseudomonadota; class Alphaproteobacteria; order CGMCC-115125; family CGMCC-115125; genus Pyruvatibacter. The sequence continues at coordinate 11,471 of CAZEHX010000015.1, read as the reverse complement.
ATGCCGCAGTTTGGCCTGTTGGCCCTGCCGATTCTGGTGATCATGAACCTTCTGTCAGGCAGCACCACGCCGATGGAGAGCATTCCGACGTGGCTGCAAAACGTGATGCAGTTCTCCCCGTCCACGCATTTTGTATCCTTCGCGCAGGCGATCCTTTATCGCGGTGCCGGGTTCGAGACTGTCTGGCTGGACATGCTGGTTATGGTCGGGCTTAGCGCGACATTCTTTGCCCTGGCACTCGTGCGGTTTCGTCAGACGATGGCATCGGCATAGCGGATGCGACTTTGGCGGTTGTTGCCTATACAAGTTCCCCGGTGAATGACCCTTCGGGACCTTAAATCCGCTCAGCGGTGACGCCGCTCAATATCTTCAAGAATGAGCCTCGCATTGCGCAGGTTGGACTTGAAGCCAATATCAAACAAATCGCCCAGTACAGGAACGGCACCGATGGCGGTGTCGATCCCCGTATTGATCGCCATGCGCACGATTGTGCGTTTGCGGCACTTGGCGCGTCTGGCTTCAGAGAAAACGTAGAGTGCCAGCAAAAGCGAAGCGGCATCTCCGACAAACGGCAGCAGCCCGATGATCCCGTCAATGCCGATGCGCACACCGGTGCCGGGCAGGCCAAACTGCGCATCCAGCAGGGTCGCCAGCCGCATCACGCGCGCCATCGTCTCCTGCTCATCCTTTTTTAGATGGACCGGCGGCAGGATTTCCACATCAGGCGTGCGCACATCATTCATTTGGCTTGATATCCGTTGCTCGCTGGCGCGGACTGGAATGTATCATACCCATCTGATATTCCCTGTGCGCGCGTGTTAAACTCAATAAAGCCAATGCCTTACTGGTAGGGGTTATGGAATCAGATGAGTCCCGTTCTGCGATGACAGCTGACACGACCCACCATTTTTCGGTTGCCCCCATGATGGAGTGGACGGACCGGCATTGCCGTGTCTTTCACCGCTGCCTTACCAGGCGCGCGCGGCTTTATACGGAAATGGTGACGGCGCCTGCGGTCATCAATGGGGACCGTGAGCGGCTGCTGGGGTTCAGCGATGTGGAACATCCCGTCGCGCTGCAGATTGGCGGCTCTGATCCCGGGGCGTTGGCGGAAGCCGCCAAAATCGGCGCGGGCTTTGGCTATGACGAGATCAATCTCAATGTAGGCTGCCCCTCGGACCGGGTGCAGTCCGGTAGCTTCGGTGCGTGCCTGATGCGCGAGCCGGAGCTTGTGGTGCGTGGCGTCGCTGCCATGAAGGACGCCGTGGACATACCGGTCACGGTCAAATGCCGCATCGGCGTTGACGATCAGGTGCCCGCTGATGTGTTGCCCGCTTTTGCCAAGACCATGCGTGAGGCGGGAGCCGATGCGCTGATCATCCATGCCCGCATGGCGTGGCTTGAGGGCCTCTCACCCAAACAGAACCGCGACGTGCCGCCGCTGGATTATCCGCTGGTCTACAGCATCAAGCAGGCACACCCGGATTGGATCGTCGGCATCAATGGCGGCGTTGAGAGCATTGATCAGGCGCTGGTGCATTTGCAGCATATGGACGGCGTCATGATGGGCCGCACAGCCTACAACGAGCCCTTCGTGCTGGCGGATGTTGATGCGCGCCTTTTTGGCGACGCCCCCCACAAAAAATGCCGCCACGCCATGCTGGAAGATTATTTCCCCTACATGGAACAGCAGCTTGCCGCCGGCACGCGCCTCAACTCAATGGCCCGGCATTTCATCGGGCTGTTCCACGGTACACCCGGCGCGCGTGGCTTCAGGCGTTATCTGTCGGAGAACATGCACCGGGACGGGGCCGGACTTGAGGTGATTGAAGCGGCGATGGCCCTTGTCAGCCGTCAGTCCGGTTTTTCGGTGCCGAAAGAACGTGCGCATGACGCGGCGGCAGTGTAGATACGCCGCATCATGGATCTAGCCACAATCGATTTCTCCGTCCTCCTCATATTCGTCGCGGCCCTTGCGGGCGCGGGCGTGCTGGCGGGGCTTGTCGCCGGACTGTTTGGCGTCGGTGGTGGCATCGTCATCGTGCCGGTGCTGTATTACGTCTTCACCATCTTTGATGTGCCCGAAGACGTGAAAATGCATGTGGCGGTCGGCACGTCGCTGGCGACCATCGTCGTGACGTCGATACGATCCCTGCGGGCGCATCTCAAATCCGGCGCAGTTGATGTGCAGCTGCTGAAAAACTGGATACTGCCCATTCTCGCCGGTGTCGTGGCAGGTACGGCGGTGGCGGACATGATCAATGGTGAGGCGCTGACCTTGATTTTCGGCGTCATTGCGCTGCTGGTGGCCGCCAATATGGCCTTTGCCAAATCAAGCTGGCGGCTTGCAGATGCAATGCCCGGGCGACCGAGCCGTGATTTGATCGGGGCGACAATCGGATTTCTGTCAACATTGATGGGCATCGGCGGCGGCACATTTGGCAATACGGTGATGACCCTATACGGGCGCACCATTCATCAGGCCGTGGCCACCAGCGCCGGACTTGGGTTGATTATCGCCGTGCCGGGTGCGCTCGGCTTTGTCATCAGCGGTTGGAATGAGGTCGGCACGCCGCCATTCTCAGTTGGCTACGTCAATCTCATCGCCTTTGCCTGCATCGTGCCCGCAACCATCGTCATGGCGCCGATTGGAGCGCGGCTGGCGCACCGGCTGCCGCAACGCACCTTGAAGCGTGGCTTCGCCGCTTTTCTGGCACTCGTGGCGATCAGAATGCTTTACGGCGTATTGGCCGGCTAAGCGCCGATAATGGCCCACGCGCCGGACGACGAAGCGATGAGCTTTTCACCAACATAAAAGTCGCCTTGCGTGAACACGATGCGGCGGCCCTTTTTGCGCAGGGTCGCGGTGCCCGTCACCCAGTCACCTTCGCGGGCACCAGCAATGAATTCCGTATTCAGATGGATCGTCGCAATCGGCACGCCACCGGTCGCGTGAAAGACGACGGCACCCAGCAATGTATCGGCGACGGTTGAAAGCATGCCGCCATGCTGCATGCCGTACGGATTGCAGTGGCGCTTTTCGACCAGAAACCCATAGACCTGTTCGCCTTCCGGTTGATGCGGAGGCTTGTAGATCGGGCCAGATACTTTTTCGAAGGTGTCGTAGTCAAACGTATGGATGGGCGACCAGCCCTCAGGTATCGTAGACATCTTCTTGAGGCCTTTTTCTAGAGCTTTTGGTCGTACTCACCCACATCGGGGTATTGCGACAGAAGGGCGTCGATCTCTTCGAACATCGCCCGCATGTTCTTTTCCGACGCAGGGCTTTCAACCACAACCACAAGCCCCGGCTTGTTGGAAGAAGCGCGCACCAGCCCCCATGTGCCGTCGCCCAGCGTAACACGCACGCCGTTGACCGTCACAAGATCACGGATCGGCTGGCCCAGAATTGTTTCGCCATTGGCGTGCATGGCGGTGTAGTGCGCCACCACCTTGTCGACGATGCCGTATTTTTTATCGTCCGGGCAATGCGGCGACATGGTGGGTGAGCCCCATGTCTTCGGCAGGTCATCCTTGAGATCCGCCATGCTCTTGTCCGGCGCGCGGTCCAGCATGTCGAGAATGGCGAGCGCGGCAACGCAGCCATCGTCATAGCCGCGCCCGATGGGTGTATTGAAGAAATAGTGGCCCGACTTTTCAAAACCCACCAGCGCGCCAAGCTCATGGCTACGGCGCTTGATGTAGGAGTGGCCGGTTTTCCAATAGTCGGTTGTGGCACCAAGCTTCTGCAACACAGGGTCAGTCAGGAACAGGCCTGTGGATTTGACGTCCACGACGAATTTCGCATTGGGGTGTTGAGCTGCCAGATCACGCGCCAGCATGACACCGACCTTGTCGGCGAAGATTTCTTCGCCCGTGTTGTCAACAACACCGCAGCGGTCGCCGTCGCCATCAAATGCAAGACCCACATCAGCCTTGTGCTCCAGCACCGCGTCACGCAGCGCATGCAGCATTTCCATGTCTTCCGGATTCGGATTGTAACGCGGGAAAGTGTAATCGAGCTCGCAATCAAGCGGGATGATCTCCGCACCTGTTGCGCGCAACACGTCCGGCATGAAGGCCCCTGCCGTGCCATTGCCGCAGGCAGCGACAACCTTGAGTTTGCGGGTGAGTTTGGGGCGGTCGGTGAGGTCGGCGATATAGCGGTCGCGCATATCGCCGACATAGGTGTAGCCGCCGCCATCGCGCGCAATGGATTTGCCGCCGAGCACAATTTCCTTGAGTCGGGTCATTTCGTCGGGCCCGAAAGTGAGCGGGCGGTTGGCGCCCATCTTCACGCCGGTCCAGCCGTTCTCATTGTGGCTGGCGGTGACCATGGCGACGCAGGGGCAATCAAGTGCGAACTGAGAGAAATAAGCGACCGGCGACAGGGCAAGGCCAATATCGTTGACCTTAATGCCAGCCGTCATCAGCCCTGTGATCAGTGCCTGCTTGATACTGGTCGAATAGGAGCGGTAGTCATGCCCCACTGCGATCTCAGGCTTGACGCCAAGCTCATGAATAAGCGTGCCAAGGCCTGTGCCCAGCGCCTGCACGCCAAGCAGGTTGATTTCCTTTTCAAACAACCAGCGCGCGTCATATTCGCGGAACCCCTGCGGGGCGACGAGCGGCGTGTTTTCGTAGCCAAGTGTATTGGGGGTCAGGTCGGCGCGCGGTGTGGGCAACATGCAGGAACAGGCCTCCGATAGGCGACGGATCAGGAAACTGGCCTGTCACTAGCATGCAATGGTGACCGTTTCACCTTGCGAACCGGACTCTGAGTGAACAAAGCCTATTGCCGCAACACAAGCCTGTCGCCATCAAAGCGAACGGCGCTCAACTCGCGCAGGAAAGACATGCCGAGCAGCGACTGGGCTAGACCTTCGCCCTGGGTGACTGAGGCAGCCACATTGCGCACAGTGAGCGAGCCGATGCGGATTTCGTCCAGCACCACCCGTGCGCCGGGCACCTGACCATTCGCGGTGGAATAAATACGGTCAAATCGCAGGGTGGACAGATCGATCCCCAGCCGCCGGGCATCCGCCGCGCTCAGGGCCACATCGCTGGCACCTGTATCGACCATCAGGCGCACATGGGTGCCGTTGATGAGGGCCTGCGTATAGAAATGCCCGTCACGCTCGGCGCGAAGTGATACTTCGCCATTGCGCTCCTCAATGGGGGCTGATGGCACCACCTCGCCGATGATGCGGCTGGCCAGCATCTCAAACTCGGTGCGGAAGGAATAGGCCGCCACCAGCACAATGCCGATGGCGATCCAGACTAATGCCTGCTTGAGGGCGAGGCCCGCCCGGTTCCGCCAGCCGACAATGACCGACGAGCCGACGAGAGCCAGCAGCAAAACCAGATAAACCAGACGCATCTGGCTATCTTCGTTCGCAAGACGGCCCGGCGTCTGAAAGGTCAAAACCAGCACGAGGGCAGCCACGGCAAGGCCGCCAAGCCCGATCCAGGTCCAGCTATTGCGATACATGGGGCCTCTTCATTTTTGCGGAAAACAATGGGATATGCCCGGTGTATTGGCACTTTCGCAGCAACTGTGCGCGATATTGTGGATGATGCGGCAAATTTTCCCTTGGAGTCACGCGTCAGCGGAATTATCTGTTATCTGGTGTGATATGAGATATTACACAAGATAATATTGGAAATAGAGATCTCGACATGGCCGACAAGCCAACCCAGCTAAGACCTGCTGCAGGTGTATTGCCCGGTGAAATGCGCCAGCGCTTCGGCCTGCCGGTGTTTGACGCGGGCTGGGTGTGGCTTGCGGGCGCTGGACCGGGCGACCCCGGCCTATTGACCCTGCACACGGTACACGGCCTCGCAGAGGCGGATGCGGTTGTTTATGACGCGTTGGTGGATGACCGCATTCTGGCGCTGGCAAAACCAACCGCCGAACTTGTTTTCGCCGGCAAGCGCGGCGGCAAGCCGAGCCCCAAGCAGCGCGATATTTCAGACCGGCTGATTGAACTCGCGCGTGCCGGTAAGCGCGTGCTGCGGCTTAAAGGCGGCGATCCGTTTGTGTTTGGCCGCGGCGGCGAGGAAGCACTAGCACTGGTCGCCGCGAAGATTCCGTTCCGGGTGATACCCGGCGTTACCGCGGGCACGGGCGGGCTGGCCTACGCGGGCATTCCGGTGACCCATCGACAGACCAATCAGGCGGTAACATTTGTGACGGGCCACAGCGCTGCGGGCGATGTGCCGGACGGGCTGGACTGGCAGGCGATCGCCAAAGGGTCACCCGTGGTGGTGCTCTATATGGCCATGAAGCATCTGGACGTCATCGCCAGCCGCTTTATTGAAGCTGGACGTGATGCGAATGAGCCCGTCGCCGTGGTCAGCAATGCATCGACTCCGGACCAGCGCGTATTGGAAACAACGCTGGTGCGCGCTGCTGCAGATGTGCAGGCGGCGGGCATGGAAGCGCCGGCCGTCATCTGCATCGGCGAAGTCGTGCGGCTGCGGCAGGGGCTGGATTGGTTGGGTGCCATGACCAATGGACGGGTGCTCAATCCTGATCCGCTGGGCCAGACCGACACCGACGAAAAGGCAGTGTCCGGCATCAGCAGCTAGACGCTCATAAAAATCGCCAACCCAAGCAGCGCCCAGACTTCAGCGGTTTGTTGAAGTGCGATCGGCATGGGCAGGATGTCCGCATCTATTTCACGCATCAAAATGCGTGGGGCCAGCCATGCCCCAAGGGTCGCACCGGCCGCGGCAACAGCGCCCGGCAGAAGACCCAGACTGATAACCGTCAGCAGCAAGGCGATGATGATGGCGGTTGTCTGCGGACCAAGATCACTACCATTGCCTTCATCAAGATCTTCTTCGGTAATCTGCGTGCCGTCTGGCGGCAGGATCACCACCTTGGGATCGCTATAGGCATCAACCGGAGCGATATCCGAAGCGTCTGTATCCGGTGCCGGTTCGAGCAGCAAAGCTGCCGCATGCGACAGCGCGCCGGTGGCAACCAGCGCCAGCACAACCATATGCGGCCCGCCGCCCGGCGTTGCAGGATCACCAAATACAAAGATCGCGACGATTTTGAGAAGCGTCGCGACCAGCAATGGAGCGACGGCGCGGTCGCCTTTGTCATCCATGTGGCCGCCGATGAGAATGAGTGCGGCAACGGCCAGCACCGCATTGACAGCGATCGGCAGACCGACATCGTTAGCGGCAAAATAGACCCCACCAGCCGCCAGCCCGGTGAGCGCCCCGACTAGCGGATAAGCCCGCCGCACACGCGGCGACAGAGCAGCTGGTGCCGGTGGCGCACCGATGGGAAGACGCGTCAGCGTGGCCGCTGCTGCATGCAGGTCCAACCACCAAGCCCGCAACGTCCAGCCGTCGTCTTGATTGTATTTTTGTTCGGTCATTTTCGGGGTTGTATGTACTGCTGGAACGCCTTGTCGACAAAATTGTAAGTTATGTGACTTAATCGCATCATGAAAAACGTAGCGTCAAGCGCACCCTATCGGTGGCGTGATGCATGCGCCACACCGGCGCAGGGTGGTCAGTTTTCTTGAAACACGCACTGAGAAAGCTAATATCCGGCACAACGCAACAACGATCTTAGTTATATGGACGGTGTTTCGGGCAGGCGGACCCAGGTGGGGAGGCCGGTAGATCCGGGATGCGGCGGGCCCCGAAGGCCCTGAAGGGAATGACATGGATATTGATTTTAGCCCCGAAGACTTGGCATTTCGCGACGAAGTGCGGCAGTTTATTTCGGAGAATTACCCTGACAAGCTGCGCAAGAAGCGCAATCGGCAGGAGATGGGCAAGGAAGACATCCTCGCCTGGCACAAGATTCTCCACAAAAAGGGCTGGGTCGCCCCTCACTGGCCAAAGCAGTATGGTGGCACCGAATGGAATGTGACCCAGCGTTACATCTGGGGCGAAGAAAATGCCCGCGCTGAAACCTCGCCGCTGCTGCCATTCGGCCTGGCAATGGTCGGCCCGGTGATTTTCAACTACGGCAATGAAGAGCAGAAGGCCCGGTTCCTGCCGCGCATCCTTTCCGGTGAAGACTGGTGGTGCCAAGGCTACTCCGAACCCGGCTCGGGCTCCGACCTTGCAAGCCTGCGGACCCGGGCGGTGCGCGACGGCGACCATTATGTGGTCAATGGCAGTAAGACCTGGACGACACTTGCGCAGCACGCCGACTGGATGTTCTGCCTTGCCCGCACCGACACCGAAGTAAAGCAGCAGGAAGGCATCTCGTTCCTGCTCATCGACATGAAGACGCCGGGCATCACCGTGCGTCCGATCATCACCATCGATGGCGGCCACGAGGTCAATGAGGTGTTCCTCGAAGACGTGCGTGTGCCAGCTGAAAACCTCATTGGTGAGGAAAACAAGGGCTGGACCTACGCCAAGTTCCTGCTCGGTAACGAGCGCTCCGGTATTGCCGGCGTTGCCCGTTCCAAGAAAGCCATTGAGCGCCTCAAGACCATTTCGGCAGCAGAAACCGTGGACGGTGAGCCGCTGATCAAGACGGACAGCTTCAAGCGCAAGATTGCCGAACTTGAGATTGATCTCACGTCTCTGGAGTTCACCGAACTGCGCACACTGGCGCAGGAAAGCAAAGGCAAGGGCCCGGGACCGGAAAGCTCGATTCTCAAGATCAAGGGCACCGAAATCCAGCAGCGCATCACCGAGCTGACGATGGAAGCCGTGGGCAACTATGCCTATCCGTTTGCAGCACCCAATGGTGAAGGCTCTAACGAGCTGCCCGGCCCCGATTATGCTCTGGGCGCATCACAGGCCTATTTCAACATGCGGAAAACGTCGATTTACGGCGGTTCCAACGAGATTCAGCGCAACATCATTGCGAAAGCCGTGCTGGGGCTCTAATCACTACCGCGAACAGTTTTGTTTTGGGGGCGTGTTGTGCCAACCGGCTCGGCACGCCCCTGGAGCAGACCCGATAAACCAATTCATTTGAAACGCAGGCCGCCGGTGTTGGTGGCTTGAACAAAAAACCTGAAATCAGGAAGGACGCCCGAGCGATGGATTTTTCCTTCTCCGAAGAACAGACACTGCTGCGCAACTCGGTGGAGCGGTTTGTTCAGGACAAATACGACTTTGACACCCGCCAGAAGATTGTTTCCAGCGATGAAGGTTGGAGCCGTGCCAATTGGCAGCAGATGGGCGAGCTTGGCCTGCTTGCAGCTCCCTTCTCCGAAGAGCAGGGCGGCCTTGGCGGCGGTCCGATCGACGTGATGCTGATTATGGAAGAGTTCGGCAAGGGCCTCGTGGTCGAGCCGTTCATTCCTACCATTGTGCAGGCAGGTGGTTTCCTGCGCCGTGGCACACCGGCACAGATCGAAGAGCATGTGCCCGGTATTGTCAGCGGCGAGACCGTGTGGGCATTTGCCTATGCAGAGCCGCAGGGCCGCTACAACCTTGCGGATATCGTAACCACCGCCAAGAAAGATGGCGAAGGCTATGTGATTAACGGCAACAAGGCCGTGGTGCTCGGCGGTCCGTGGGCCGACAAGCTTATCGTGACTGCCCGTACATCGGGTGGCCAGCGTGATGCCAAGGGCGTAACGGTATTCATCGTCGACAAGTCGGCCGCAGGTGTTTCGACCCGGGATTACCCGACGGTTGACGGTTCCCGCGCATCCGAAATTACGTTTGAAAATGTGAAGGTCGGCGCAGACGCCGTCATCGGCGAAGTTGATAATGGTCTGCCGCTGGTTGAACTCGTCAGCGACGAGAGCATTGGTGCACTGGCGGCAGAAGCCGGCGGCTGCATGAAGATGCTGGTGGATGACACCGTTGAGTATTGCAAAACGCGCAAGCAGTTCGGCATGCCCATCGGCAAGTTCCAGGTCCTGCAGCACCGCATGGTCGACATGTTCATGAACCATGAGCAGTCCGTCTCCATCAGCTACATGGTCAACCTGAAGCTGGGTGAGAGCGAAGTCGAGCGCAAGAAAGCCGCCTCCGCTGCAAAAGTGCAGATCGGCAAGGCGGGGCGCTTTGTTGGCCAGCAGGCTGTGCAGCTTCACGGCGGCATGGGCATGACCGACGAACTGCGCGTCGGCCACTACTTCAAGCGTCTGACCATGATCGACACCCAGCTTGGCAATGTCGATTACCACCTAAAGCGCTACGCCGACGCTGCATAAAGCGGACACAAGACCAAAAATAAACGGCCGCGCTCAAACCAGAGCGCGGCCGTTTTGCTTTCAGGGTGCGCCACCAAGCCCTCAGGCCCTCAGGCGAAGTGACGTGCTGCAGCAAGTTCATTCATGATGATGCGCGCACGCGGCAGTGTAGCCATTGCCGTGGTGCCCTGGCCCACGACGCTGTCCAGATGGATCTCACCGCCATGCGCCTGCACAAGGCCATTGACGATTGCCAGCCCAAGTCCAGTACCGCGTTCGCCGGTATGAGCTTTGGAATTGCCATGTGTGAAGGCATTCATCACCTGATCAAGTTCCGATTGCTCCATGCCGCAGCCCGTGTCTTCCACGCCAAGGCCAATGGCACCATCTGGCTGGATATGAGCGAACACGGTAATGGTGCCGCCGCCATCGGTGAATTTGAGGGCGTTGGAGGCGAGGTTGAGCCAAAGCTGCCTGATCGCCCGATTGTCGGCGAGGATGCGTGGCAGATGGCGCGGTATGTCGCTCTTTAGCTTAATGCCGCGATTGGCAGCGGAAATTTCGATCATCCGAAGACATTCTTGCGCCATTTCAGCGAGGTCTACGGGCTCTTCATCCAGCTCAAGCCGACCAGCCTCAATGCGGGCGAGGTCAAGGATGTCGTCGATCAGCGACAACAGATGCCGACCGCTGCCATGGATATCCTCTGCATACTGTTTGTAGTTTTCGTGCCCTACAGACCCGAAGGTTTCGCAGCGCATAACGTCCGAGAAGCCGATGATGGCATTGAGTGGCGTACGCAGTTCATGGCTGATGCTGGCCAGAAAGGCAGATTTGGTCTGGCTGGCTTCTTCCGCCTTTGAGCGCTCTTCCTCAGCTTTTGTGCGCTCTTCTTCCGCCGTAGATTTTTCGTTCTCCAGCTTGGCGATCAGCGCATCTTTCTCGTCCCGCAGCGCCAGCATATCACCGGCAGTACGGTTGAGGCGTTGTCCCATGAGAAACAGGAAATATGCATAGACGATGCAGACCACAGCAACGCCGGTAAGCAATGCTTCGCCCGAGAATAGCGGACGCAAAATGAGCGCTGCGGCAGGAATGGCAATTGAAGCAAAGAGCATTGGTGCAAACACCGCTGCATGCCCAACCAGCACAGACAGATGTGCCGCCATGGTAGCCAGCAAGAAAGCATTGTTGGCAACATCACCGGGGATCCAGAACCATAGGGCCATTGACGCCCACGCGAGTTCAGACAGCGTATGCAACGCCACAAGCGTTATGGCCCAGCGCTGGAATGCCTTGTGGGATGTATCCCTCGGTGTGGTCTGTTTGGCGAAG
>CAZEHX010000014.1:0-84479 GCA_964511745.1 uncultured Parvibaculaceae bacterium | reverse complement strand
GCCCATCTTGCCGGTCATCACGCTGCTCAGTAGCGGGTTGTCGCCGATGAAATGGTCGGGCTCATCGAAGCCGACAAAGTCCGCAATGATGTCATTGCCGGTCTCGTAGGCATTGAGCGTGTGCCACATGTATGATCCCGGAACGTCAAAAAAGCGCGGGCTTCCTCCAGCCCTGGGGACGACAGCGAGAATGGTACCTTTTGAGGCATCGAATTTCAGGCTGTCGCTAAGGCTGTTGAGGCCGAAAATATAACCGGGTGTCGAGAAGAAGCAGGGGTGCAGAACAAAGATCATATGCTTTTGCGTGGCAAAGAAATCATGCAGATAAACCTGCCGTGGTGCCTCGAAACTGAAGCGTGTTTTGAGAGCAAAAGCGGGATCGTAGATCGCCACATGCAGTGACATGGAACGTCCAAAACCCTGACCTGCCAGGATCCAGTCATTGGTCTGCGGATCAAATTTGGAATGCGCCTTGTAGCCACCGGTGATCGGCGGTGTCGGCATGATGCTGTCGGTGGCGAGGGTTGTCGGGTTCAACAGGAAGGTGGCACCGACTTCGTCGCGCGCGGCAAGTTTGCCGTTGACGGGATAGATGGTGACGCCGGCCTGGCTGATCATGTCTCCTCCCATGAAGTTTGACAGGAAGCCACCGGGACGCCGCGTGGTCCATGTGGCGTGCTTGTATTTGCCCGCCGCCTCTTCCTCCGCCCGCTTCGGCGTATCAACAAAGGCATTGCTGTAATGGGCCTTGCCGTCATGGATGCTCAGGCGCTGCACCAGCCCGTCTCCGTCCAGCAGATGTTTTTTGCGATAGCCACCGCGCTCGAACAGGCCAGGACCATTGCGGTAGAGCGTGCCGGACATTTCAGCGGGCAGGGTGCCTTCGATCTCCGGCACATAGTCGCGGCCGCCTTGCTCGGAAACGCCTAACAGGGTCAGCCAGCGGGGAGCGGGTTGAATGGAGGCGAGGGGGGCGTTGAGGGCGGCTGCGGCTTGAGACATCGGGCTCTCCTGAGCATCGGGGCTGTGTCCAGAATCTTTACGTCGTTAAGATAGGTTGCATTCTAACGCTGTCAAGATTAAACAGGACCAATGGCCAAATCTGCTTCGAAACTGCCGGTAAAACGCCGGAAACCCGCCGCCTATCACCATGGCGATTTGAAGCGCGAGCTGGTGGCTGCGGGGCGTCGGGTGCTTGAGGCAAAGGGTGTGGAGGGGCTGTCGCTACGCGCTGTTGCGCGGGAGGCGGGCGTCAGCCAGGCGGCCCCCTATCATCATTTTGCGGACAAGGACGCGCTGCTTGCTGCCATTGCTACCCAGGGCTTTGAGGGGCTGGCTGCGGAGATGGCGCGCTGGTCCGCTGACGCCAAAAGCAATGCGGATCACGTGCAGGGGCTGGGGGCGGGCTATGTGGTGTTCGCCTATCTGAACCCGCAGCTGTTTCAGGTCATGCACGGGCCGCAATTCGACGTCAGTGAGAAATACGCGGATCTGCTGACCGCGGCATTTGAGAGCTATCAGATGCTGGAGCGTGGCGTTGCTGCGTGTATGCCCGGCGCGGATGCCGCTACGCTGGATACCGCATGTAAGGCCGCGTGGTCGCTGGTGCATGGGGCGTCGATGCTGATTGTCGACAAGCGCATTGATGCCGGCGACAGCGTTGAAGAGATAGCAGCCTTTGCCAATTCACTTACCTGCCAGTTGCCGCTTAACGGTGCGCGCTGAACGGCAAAAAAAGAGGGGAAGTCCGTTCTGGACTTCCCCTTTAAGTGAAGCGCGCCTCACCCCGAAGTTCGGCGCTACTCGATCGTGATAGTCGGCTGTGATAGTCGGCCGTGATAGTCGGCTGTGATAGTCGGTCGTACGTGCTTGAAGTCTTCCTAGAAATCTGCGCCGTAGGTGGCCGAGTTGCCGATGGCGGTGGCCTGAAGGTTCGTGAACGATGCGTAGTTGGTGTTGTCGGTCTTCATGGAGACGGAGGCCGACACGTTTGCATTGTTGGTCTGGCTGCTGGTGACGTTCAGCGGGGCGGGGTTGCCGTAACCTGCGGCAGCACCTGTTGCTGAGTTACCGATAGCCGTTGCAGTTCCGTTTGTCAGACCCCAACCATCGCTGGCGGTGATCGTTGTCGTGGCACGGGTTTCCCCGTTGGACGTCTGTTCGATCACCATGTCGGAGCCTGCAAAGTTGGACCCGGCAGTGACCTTGTTGGAGATGGCTACCGAATTGGCGCCAACCCAACCGTCCGTCTCGTCAACCGTCACATCAACATTGGCGAGGGTTTCGCCGTCATTTGTCTGCGTTGACGTCAGGTCGAGGATCGAGCCGCGTGTGGCGCCGGTGAAGTCATTGCCGATTGATGCAGCAGTTGCATCAAGGCCGGCACCGTCGTCATACACAACCAGCACATCGGAAATCACGGTGTTGAGGTTGATCTGGCCGTTGAGCACCGTAGAGACAGGAACCGGGTCAGCAGCCTGGGCGAATGCGGGGCTAGAGAGAGCCACGCAGACCGCTATCGACGCTACCATTCGTTTCGGCATACCAACCATAAGGGCGATTGCGTGTTGCATAGTCATATCCTCCAGCATTCGGGGCTGCGTAGACCGGCGCGGGGGCGGCGGTCGGGGCGTAGGTGGCGGCAGGCTTGTTGTAGGACTGTGCAGGCGCCGGGGCGTTGTACACAGGCGCTGCCGCATAAGTAGTAGCCTGGGCCTGGGGTGCAGCGTTCATGCTGCTGACCGGGCGGGCGTCATAGTTGCCGTCGTTGAGCGGATCGTTACCGGCGCAGGTCTGCGGGCCAGCGGAGTAGAGGCTGCCGACCATTTCCAGCACGGCGCGCTCGATGACGGAGCGAACTGCAAGCTGGATCGGCTCAAGGGCCTTTTCGCCAACACCGACGTCGATCAGGTTGCCGCCGAGGAAGTCGAACACGCCGGCGCGCAGTTCACGGCCGATGATCTGCTTCTGGTAGGAGATCACGTCAACAACTTCGAGGGTGGACGTGCGCACCAGGCGAAGGTCAAGACCGACATTCAGCACATACTGCTTGGCCACAACCGTTGCCGTGGAGCCCAGCGCGTCCTGCTCGGAGAACAGGCCGTCGATGCCGCCGGAGCGGATGTTGAAGTTCAGCTCGGTGATGCCGCCAAAGAGGTAGAAGTCGGAGCCGGGGATCTGGCCCGCATGTACCTGGCGGTAGGCACCGGCGTCGCCGCCGTCACCGATCAGCTTGTTGTTGGCATATTTCAGCTCAAGCTCGCTGACGCCGGTGTCGAAACGTTCGACAAGACGCACACCGGACTTGGCAAGGGCGGAGATCGCCATCAGGGCTGCGCCCTGGGTGACCTTGCGGCCGCCTTCGAATTCTTCCTTGCCGGTATAATCGGCAATCTGGCCAACGGCGATCCGCGGACCGGCCATGCCCTGGCCGCGCACATGGCGCGACATGCAGCGCAGAGCTGTTGAATAGGGTGTTTCGTTGCTGATCACCGGCGCGTTGCCGATGGGGGACGCATACGTGCCGCTGTTGCCTGCGACGGGGCTGATGCAACCTGCAAGCGCCAGAGCGCCGAAGGTGAGGGCGACACCACGAAGGGCGCCACGCGTGAGGGGGGTATGGTTCATTTTCGGGGCCTTATTCAAGATCGAGCGTGCCATTGAGGATCACTGCTTCCTGATTGCCGTTGTTGATCTGCGTGGCGTCGACAATCACTGTATTATTATTGCCATTCGTTACGACATTGAGCTGGTTACCGATGGCTAACGCAGAACCATTGGACCCAACGCCGGAACCTTCACCAGCAACACCGGCCGTGTTGCTGTACTGAGAGTAGGTGTTGGTCAGTACCCGGTTCCCGTTTGCGTCACGGGTTGACGGGTCGAAGGCGCGGTTTTCTTCACCAGCCTGGAAACCGTAAGGCGTGTTCATGGTGTAGTTTTCTTCCCACGGCTCGTTGGCCGCGAAAGCTTCACCCGCCGTAAGGCTCAGGCCAGCAATGCCAAGTGCGACAACGCCACCGGCTACAGCTGCGAACCACTCGGTGCGCGTCTGTGCTTTTTTCTGGTTTTGCGTTGAACCCAACATGACGTGTCGCTTTCCTTCGTTTGATGCGTGCCGGATGCGGTACGCAGATCGATAGGAGCAATGGCCGTGCCAGCCTGAAATTGACCCGTCCGGATACGGATTAACCATGGAAATGGCGGAAAAGCGTGGCAGGGCGGGACAGAGCTCGTTCATGAAGCTGACAATCGCGAGAAGCGTGCCAGCCGGAGATGTCCCGCAATGATCCAAAGCGGGACACATGCATGCCAGAACGGGTTGTCGGAGAGGGTGGCCTAGGACTTTTGGAGCACTCTCTATAGTGCGCTCTCTTGCTATTGCGCCTCTGGCACGGGCATCCTGCGGCGCGTAAACCATAAAAACCGGCAAAAGCTGTGTATGAGGGAGGCTGACCCGTGCCCGCGACCCTGGAATTCTTCTTTGACTGCTCAAGCCCGTGGACCTATCTGGCCTTTTCACGGGTGGAAGATGTTGCGGCGCGGGCCAATGCCGTCATTGATTGGCGGCCGGTGCTGGTCGGCGGCATCTTCAACAAGGTTAACGAAGCCGTATACGAACAGCGCGCCAACCCGCATCCGGTCAAATCGCGCTATTACGGCAAAGACCTTCAGGACTGGGCGCGCTTTTGCGGCGTCAAAATCGGCAAGCCCCCGGTTTTCCCGGTGCGGGCTGTCGATGTCATGCGCGGCGCCATCCATGCACAGGACGAAGGAAAGCTCGTGCCTTACGCGTGGGCGGCCTTTGAAGCGTATTGGGGCGACCTCAAGGACATATCGCAGCCGGAAATCCTTAACGAGATCTGCGACAAGGTCGGCCTTGACTGGGCAGGCTTTGAGGCCGGCATCAAATCAGACGCCGTAAAAGCCCGTCTGCGCGACAATACGGACGAAGTCATCGCGCGCGGTGGTTTTGGTTCGCCCACGATGTTCGTTAACAAGGCCGACATGTATTTCGGCAATGACAGGCTGGAGCTGGTTGAAGCAGCGCTCAAAGCCGCGGGAGATGCCAAGTGAGTAATGAATTTGGGTCCGGGCCTGGCCGGGATGACCGGCCGCGTTCGGGTTTTCCCGTGTTTCGGGCGCCGACCCTGTTAATCGGTCTTGTTGGGGCGCTTGTCGGCATTCATCTGGCGCGCGGCTTTCTCGATCCGCAGACGGACTACAATCTGCTGTTAACATTTGCGCTGTTTCCCGCCCGCTACGCGCCGACGGCGGACGGGGCCACCTTTATTTTCCCAGGTGGCATTTACGGGGACGTGTGGTCCCTCATCACCTATGCCTTCCTGCATGGAGACTGGGCGCACCTGTTTTTCAACTCGATCTGGCTGCTTGCCTTCGGCACGCCGGTGGCACGCCGACTGGGGAACCTCCGGTTCATTGCCTTTTATCTTGTCTGCGGTGTCATTGCGGCCATCGTCTATGCCGGTGCGGAGGCTGGGTCGCTCATTCCGGTTATCGGGGCATCGGGTGCCATATCGGGTGTCGTTGCCGGGGCGGCGCTGTTTGTGTTTGAAAAACAGGGCCCGCTGGCACGCTTTGGTTTTGACCATTCAGTCGAGGCTTTGCGCGCGGTGCCGCGGCGTCCGGCGCACAGGGCGCTGACCAACGGGACGGCGCTGATCTTCACAGCGGTTTGGCTTGGGCTCACCGTGTTGACCGGTCTTATGGGGATCGGGGCAACGGGCGAGGCGGCTGGGATCGCGTGGCAAGCGCATCTGGGTGGCTTTATCGCGGGCATCCTGCTGTTTCCGCGCTTTGACCCCGGTGCTGAAAGTGATGAATAACAGCCGCCAAATCACAATGTGAGGTGGAAAATAGGCTTTAACCTATTGAAAGCGTTGCGACAGTTCCCAGATTTAATAGACGCTGACAGCAAGCGGATCGTCATAAGGTGATCCCCGCGCAGCCCAACCAATTCAGGAGCGATTATCCAAAATGAGTGACGCCACTGCATCCTCCGCCGGTGACACCCCCGACAATGATGGCACCACAAAGCGGCTCGGCTCCGACGCCAATGGCGACGAGGCCCTGTGGGTCCGGCTCTTGTTCATGCTGGGTTACTGGTTCCTTGGAAATCTGGCCTTCTCGATTTCCATTTTCCTCGGTGCCCTGCAATTCGTCGTCATCCTCATTCGCGGTGACGCCAACGAAGAGCTCAAGACCTTCAGCCGCAATCTCATCCAGTATGTCTGGCAGTGCCTGTCCTATGTGACGTTCAACCAGAACGAAAAGCCGTTCCCCCTGAACCGCTTTCCGGGCAACGTCAAAGACGACTAAGCCTTGAGCCCTATAATAGGGGCTCGACGTAAACTGGATCGCCGCCATTGAGGGCAATTCCCTTGATGGCGGCGGTGCCGTTTTTGGCCACAGAGGCGATGATCGTGACATCGCCGTCATTGCGCATATCTTCAAGCGCTCTGCCTTCGCCCTCCGGCACGAAGTAGTTTTCAATGCCATAGGTGATGCGTGCGTTGCTGCACGGGGTGCAGGGTTCGCCATCCACCTGCGGGATCGGGGTCTCGCTGGTATCGCCGGTCACCGGCTGCGTTATCGTCATCCATCTGATGTGGCCGGCAATGAAGACCTGGCCTTCAAACGCATCTGCCCGCCGGGCAATACCGCTGGCCCGCCAGATGCCGCTTTCGTCAGGTTCGAGCGCCACATAGACCTTGTCGCCCTCGGCATATGAATCCAGATCTTCGCCGGTCAGACGCTCAAGCACGATGCTCGAGATGTCATAGGTCAACACAACATAGTCACCGCGGAAGATGTCGCGCGGGTCCACCGGGGCTGTTGCCAACCGCACTTCTGTGCCGTCCCGCAGGATAGCGATGCGCTCGGCGACGATTTGCCAGAGCAGGAAACTCATGATGAGCCCGGCAAGGACGATGCCCCAGGTGCGGAAGGGGGCGCGGGTGATGCGTTCCAGAAGGGCGATCATGCCTGTGTCTCCTCATCTGGTGTCTGGTGCGCCAGCACGCGACGTCTTATGCGCTCAAGCCCAAGGCTGAGGGCAATCAGCAATATGCCGCCGACGGCGAAGAAGGTAGCGGTGCCCAGGAGTGTGCCGATGGTTTCGAAATAGACATAGACCGCCATCAACCCGAAAGCGGCGAAGCCCAGATTGACGCTGAAGCGGTCATGGCTGCGCGTGCCGTAGCCGACGCACCACACGGACGCGCCGAAATAGGCCACGACGAATGCCCAGCTGATGATCTCGCCAAATTCCACGCGGGCATAAGGGAAGGCGAATAGGACAGTGCTTGCGGTGATGATCATTGCCGCATCTGCCATGGCCAGCCGGCGTTGCGACAGCGCCAATCCCACAGTGGCAATGATGGCCAGGGCCAGTGCGATTGCCACCCAAAGGGCAGGCGGTTGTGGCTCGAATTCACCGCCGAGCAGCGGCAACCAGTAGGCAAGGCCCATGGCCGCGAACAAGCCCCAATGGATCATGGCGTCCTCAAAGGGCGCGACGACGCGCAGGGGAAGGTGTCCCTTGGCGAACACCACCAGCGCCACCATTGCGCCCAGTGCGGTCACGCCGGCGGAGGGCCAGTCATATTCGCCCATTAGCCACATGCCGGTGATGGTGAACCATACGGCCCAGGCGACGATGATGAGATGCGCGGCCGGGCGCCAACCCATGCCCGTCGCCAGAAGGCCCGCCAATGAGATGGGGATGACGAACTGCCAGTGCAGCATCGAGGGGTCTTCCACCAACGCTGCCAGGCTCCACATGGGGGCAAGAATGATCGCGAGGATGAGGGCTGCGCGCGACGGGGCAAGCCACGCAGTCACCAGCGCGCCGGCCAGCCACAGCATCAACCCGTCCGAGTATTCGCCGCCAATATGATACATCTGACCGATCAGCATCACGGCGACGCCAAACAGGATCACCGCCAGGAGAACGGCTGCTTCCGTATAAAGATCAATTCGATCCTCGCCGCGGCGATTGTTCCAGATGGCGATGCCGATGGCCGCCCACATGCCGCCGCCTAATACGATGAGTTTGGTGAGCTTCGCCATGTCCGCCCAATTGGCGGCAACGAAGCTCATGGCGGCAAAGCCGAGCAGCACGACGCCGAGAATGGCCAGCACCGTCGTCAGCCGGTTGGGGCTGCCGGTGCCTTGTGCGTCCTTGAGGATTGCCGGGATCTTTGCCGGGTCCACCAGTCCGCGCTGGGACCACCTGTCGAGATCGCCGGACAGGCGCTTCAAATAGTGCTGGCGCCAGATCATCGCGGTTTCCCCTCATTATTACCTGACGCGGGATAGCCAGTGTTTGCGTCTGAATTGGGGCCAGCATAGCCGGGGATTCGGTGCAAACGGCGCGTGTAATACGTCAGTGGAGCTGACCTAAATGCTTGACCTTGTTCATGTTCTTGGCTTGTAGCGGCGGAATGCCGCGCCCATACTTTAACTTCGTATGCGTGGGAAAAGCTTTGAGTTTAGCTACGCATTTTTGCCGGACAGACACCGAAGAGGCTGGTTATTCCGCCAAAAATGGGTTTTCCACGCGGGTTGCATCAACGCTGTATAGGGAGAGCGTGTGATGACTGTATCTAGCATCCTCAAGGATAAAGGCCGGGACGTCGCGACCATAACGCCGGAGGCCACGTTGCAGGACGCGGTCAATATGCTGGCAGCACGCCGCATCGGCGCCATCGTGGTGACGGATCAAGCGGGGCAGGTCGTCGGCATTCTGTCTGAACGCGACATTGTGCGGGCGGCGGGCCGCAGCGGCGGCAACGCACTGAGTGAACCGGTTTCAGCGCATATGACGCGCGATGTGGTCACCTGTGATGTGGATTATTCAACCGAACGTTTGATGGAGATGATGACGTCCGGGCGTATGCGTCACCTGCCGGTGGTGAGTGACGGTAAGCTGTCGGGCATCATTTCCATTGGCGACGTGGTGAAGCGGCGGATTGCCGACGCGGAGCTGGAAGCGGAATCCCTCAAGGCCTATATCGCGAGCGGTTAGGGCCTAGCGCTTATTCGGTCACAGGTTCGCCGGGCATATCCGGCTTGCCGCTGAGGAATTCCATGGCTTCGCGAATAACCGGCATGGCCTTTCGCGCTGCGTCCTCGCCAAGCTTTATGGCTTCGTCCGCCTTGTGGAAATCACTCAGGGAGATGTGGCCGATGCGCGGGGCTACCATCACATCCGGCGGATCACCGGCAAGCCGCATACGGGCGAGCCGATCCTGAATAATGTTGAGGGCACCCATCATCACCGTGGTGATGCCGGGGGTTTTGCTGTTCCAGCCAAAAAGCTGCCGCATGATCGCACGGTCGGGCCGTGTGGCGCTCGATACCATGGCGCGGGCAATGGACGGCATGCTTGCGGACTTGGGATCTTCTTCACCAAAATTGAGGCCATCGATCTTGTCGCCCTCGGTTACCATGCCCAGACCGTAAGTGTCCGAGGACAGAGATACCGCAATCACCAGCCGTGCTCCAAAAGCGCGGCATACGGATGCGGGCACCGGGTTCACCAAGGCACCATCCACCAGCCAGCGCTCGTCAATATTCACAGGGCTAAAGACTGCGGGCAGCGCGTAGGACGCGCGCAAAGCCGGTACCAGTTTGCCGTCGCGCAGCCATATCTCATGGCCCGTTGCAAGCTCAGTTGCCACCGCCACGAAGCGGGTGCCCAGATCTTCTATTTCAATGTCGCCGAGACGCTCTTCCAGCAGCTTTGCGAGCTTCATGCCGGACAACAGTCCGGAGCCGCCAAAGTTCATGTCGAGCAGGCCCAGCACCCGGCGTGGAGTCAGGCTGCGTGCCCATTCCTCAAGCGAATCCAGTTTGCCTGCCGCGTAGCAGCCGCCGACGACGGCACCGATGGAGGTGCCGGAGATAATGTCCGGCTCGATGCCTTCTTCCATCAACACCCGCATGATGCCGATATGTGCCCAGCCACGGGCAACGCCGCCGCCCAGTGCCAGACCAATTCGGGGTCGCGTCATTGCTCGTAAATTCCTATGTTCCGCAGCCCGCATGGGCGGCACCGGCTCAATCCTGCGACCGATCATAACAGGTATGGTTAATGAAATTGAAAACGCCACGTATGACATTCCGTCCCTTCGAGCCGGAAGATTGGCGCGATCTGCGCGCGATCCAGGGAGATGCGCGGGCGATCGACACACTGTCGGTGGACGGTGATCCGTTTCCCGAAGAGGTGTCACGCACGGCGGCTGAGATGTGGGCTGCGCACTGGAAGGTGCATGGCTTTGGCTTTTGGCACATCAGCGATGATGCGACAGGCGCCTTTTGCGCCTATGCCGGCATGCGCTTGGTACTGCTGGACGGTGCGCCGATTGTTGAGCTGGCCTATGCGGTGGTGCCCGACTTCTGGCGTCAGGGCAGGGGACATGAGTTCGCCCGGCCGTGCGTCGATGACGTGTTTGAACGCATGGCGCTGACAGAAGCGTGGTGCTTCACGCTCACGCGTAATACTGCCTCGCAAAAGGTAATGCAGGGGGCTGGCTTTCAGTACAGCCATGACGGCGAACGCGTTGGCCTGCCGCATGTGTTCTGCAAGATGACGCGCGCGCAGTGGGAATCCGGGACTGGCTGAGCCTGTGTGGTCCGCTTGTATGGAGTGTCCGGTTAAACCGGACACTGGCATGACTCTTTAAGAGTGCCCCATAAGCCGCCATCCTCCGGCTTGACCGGGGGATCCGCGAAGCAGATGAAAAGCCGTCTAAAGCTTCGTCGGGTTCGGCACATCGCCATAGACCTCGAGGGGATCGAAGGTCTTGGCGTTTTCCTTGTAGGTAAGGTTGATCGACTTGAAGTCGGATACGCCGGTCGGCACCTCACGATAGAAGCACGACATATAGCCCACATGGCAGGACGCGCCGGAGCCGGCCACGTCCACCTTCATCCAAACGGAATCCTGATCGTCGTCGATGCGCAGTTCGATGATCTTCTGCACCAGGCCGGAGGTCGCGCCCTTGTGCCAGACGGCCTGCCGCGAGCGGGAGAAGTAGTGGGCTTCGCCGGTCTCGATTGATTTGGCGAACGCCTCGTCATTCATGTAGCCGATCATCAGCACGTCGCCCGTATGCACATCCGTCGTCACCACCGGCATCAGGCCGTTGGCGTCGAATTTGGGTGCGAGGTCATGGCCTTCTTCCACCTGCTCAACGGTGAGGCGGGGGGCAAATTCTGGTTTCGTGGTCATGGGTCAGGCTCCAGCGCTGGATGCGCAGTAAAAACAACGGCCCTACATACATAATATGCAGGGCCGCTGACGTCATGTCTGATGGGCAGCGTTTTAGTAGCTGCGGTCGCCGCGCACAAGGCGGAAGAAACGGTCTTCCATGCGCGGGTCGTCCCTGAAGACGCCGGTGAACTGGGTGGTGATCGTTGCCACGTCCGGCTTCTTGATGCCGCGGGTGGTCATGCACTGGTGCTTGGCCTCGATCATCACCGCCACACCGGCAGGCTTCAGCGCCGTGGAAATCGTCTCGGCGATCTGCGCCGTCATGGTTTCCTGGGTCTGCAGCCGCTTGGCGTAAATCTCGATCACGCGGGCCAGCTTGGAGATACCGACAACCGAATTGATCGGCATATAGGCGATGTGCGCCTTGCCGAGGATCGGCACCATGTGGTGCTCACAATGGCTCTCAAGGGAGATGTCGCGCAGCATGACGATATCGTTGTAGCCCTCAACCTCCTCAAAGGTGCGGCCCAGCACTTCGGCGGGGTCTTCGTCATAGCCTTCGAAGAATTCCTCGTAGGCGCGCACGACGCGTGCAGGTGTATCGACCAGGCCTTCGCGGTCCGGGTCGTCACCGGTCCAGGAAATGAGCGTCCGCACGGCGGCTTCAGCTTCAGAGCGGCTGGGGCGCTTGTCAGTGGTCGCATCATCGACAAGCTTGGTGGCATCCACATTTTCAATCATGGCGTCCATCGTGTGTCTTCCTTTTTGGCACGCGCGGCCCCCCGTCCCGGCTGTGGTCGTGTCGTCAACCGGGCATGAGGCGCAGCGAGGCGCTTCGTTTGGAGTAGGCGGTGCGCGAAGCCTGCCTGAAAATCAGAAAATGCACGCGCGCCGCTACAGGATATATGGCACAGCGAACGCTGCTCCACATTGCTTAAACTGTGCATGGAGTATTGCACTATTGTAGTAACCGGCGAAGGCCATACACCCCCTCACGCCACATTGCATACGTGCGCATTCGCAATATGGATGACAAGGGGGCTTGGAATTGGGCGCTTTTGCCCACAAATTGGCCCTATGAGCGATGCTACCACCGATAATGGCCTGAATGAGGTCTATAACCGCCGGATTTTGGAGCTGGCGGCGGATATTCCGCATATCGGCGTGCTGCCGGATGCGGACGCTTCGGCCAGTGCCATCAGCAAGTTGTGCGGCTCGAAAGTGACCGTTCACCTCAAAATGACTGATGGCAGGGTACGCGACTTCTCGCATCAGGTGCATGCCTGCGCACTGGGTCAGGCGTCGTCATCGGTGATGGCCCGCCATGTGATCGGCGCCGACCGGGCCGAACTTGAGCAGGTGCGCGACCAGATGCGCGCCATGCTGAAGGATGAGGGACCTCCCCCGACGGGCAAATGGGCCGATCTCGAAGTCCTGCTCCCGGCCCGCGATTTCAAGAACCGGCACCAGTCGATCATGCTCACATTTGAAGCCGTGCTCGACGCCATCGGCCAGATCGAGGCTCGCAAGGCTTGAGATAGGCCGCTTGACCTTCCCCCCACTGGAAGGGGCATGGTTTCGACATGAGAGTCGCTATCGCCCGTTTTCTGGCCGTTATCATGCTCTGCTCGTCAGCTGCACCTGCTTTTGCAGATGCCGGGGCCGCAGCGATGCATGCACTTGGCTGCGATACGCATCTTGCAGCGACATATTCAGACGACATGGCTCAGGGCGAGCATCGCGATCATGCAGGTAACGGCATGACCGACAAAATGCGGATATGTCCTTTGTCGGCGTCCTGCCTGCCGGGACTTGTCGGCGACGACCTTACCGTCGTTCGTCTGGCGCATGGCGTGCTGGCGCAAGTGAAGCCCGCCGGCGAGCGCGCTGTGTCAGCGCTGCTGCGCACGCTTGATCCGCCGCCGCCCCGACACGGCTGACCGGTCACCTTCTTCCTTCATCAATCTATCTGCATACGCATGCCGCGCATGGTGATCCGTCACCATGCTGCGCTGCCCATGCCATTCAATCGGAGCGTATTTATGCGCAGGTTTCATCTGTCTCACGCCACTGCACTTCTGGCCGGTGCTCTGGCCCTCTCGATCCTGTCCCCGGCATTTGCCGCGGGATCTGGTGATCACCCTCATATGCCCAAAGGGGAGCACATGATGGAGGGTGGCCAGATGATGCAGGGTACTGCCCCCACCAGCGGCCCGATGTCCTTTGGCAAGCCGGGGGATGCTGCCAAGGCCGACCGCACGGTTGAGATCGTTATGCAGGACAATTTCTTTGAGCCTGAGACACTCACCGTCAAGACCGGCGAAACCATCCGCTTCAAAGTCACCAACACCGGCACACTGGTGCATGAGTTCAATCTCGGCACGCCGGATTATCACGCGCACCATCAAAGCGAGATGATGATGATGCAGCAGCATGGCGTGTTGATGGGTGACCACATCAATCATGAAATGATGAACATGCCGATGGGTGAGGACGGGCACATGATGACCCACGACCATCCCAACAGTGTGCTGTTGGAGCCGGGCCAGTCGGGGGAGATCGTTTGGACGTTCACGTCAGGCGGCGACATTGAATTTGCCTGCAACGTGCCGGGCCACTATGCGGCGGGCATGGTCGGCACGGTCGATGTGGAGTAGCCGGACATGAAATTCCGTATTCTGATGATACTGGCGATTGTGGCGGGCGTTACGCCCGCCACGGCTGCCACCTACGATCTCAGTGTCGGCCCCATTACGCTTGACGTGTCGGGCCGTGATGTGGACGGCTTTGCAATCAATGGTCAGGTGCCAGCACCACTGCTGCGGTTCAAGGAAGGCGAAGACCTCACCATCAATGTTACCAACACACTGAAGGTGGACACGTCCATTCACTGGCATGGCTTTGTGCTGCCGTTTGAGCAGGACGGGGTGCCGGGCATGAGCTTTGACGGCATCAAGCCGGGCGAGACGTTTACCTATCGCTTCAAGGCGCCGAAAGCCGGCACCTACTGGTATCACTCGCATTCCGGCCTGCAGGAAGGCGCTGGCATGTATGGGCCGATCATCATCGAACCTGATGGCCGCGAGCCGTTCCGCTATGATCGGGACTATGTGGTGGTGTTGTCGGACTGGCATGAGGACAGCCCGATGCAGGTGTTCCGCAATCTCAAGCGGTCGCCGGATCACTACAACCATATTCAGCGCACGGCGGGCGAGTTTTTCCGTGATGCGGATGCGGACGGGCTGGGTGCCACGATCAGCAACCGGCTTGACTGGGGCGAGATGCGGATGATGCCGTCCGACATTCAGGACGTGCAGGGCTACACCTATCTGATGAACGGCGACAACGTGGATCAGAACTGGACCGGGCTGTTCAAGCCGGGCGAGCGGGTGCGGCTGCGCTTCATCAATGCATCCGCCATGACGTTTTTTGATGTTCGCATTCCCGGACTCAAAATGACTGTCGTGCAGGCGGATGCCAATAATGTGCAGCCGGTAGTGGTGGACGAATTCCGCATTGCGGTGGCTGAAACCTATGACGTGATTGTGCGGCCGCGCGCGGACAAGGCGTTCACGATTTTTGCCGAGACGATGGCGCGTGACGGCTTTGCGCGCGGCACGCTGGCCCCGCGCGAGGGCATGTCCGCCGAGGTGCCCGATCTGCGTGACCCGCCGCGCCTCACCATGGCCGACATGGATCACGGTGCAATGGGGAACATGGCCGATATGGACCTGGCGACGGTGGACCATGCGGCGATGGGTCATGATATGAGCGCGATGACCATGGGCGAGGACGATGACCGTTTCTATGCGCCGGGATCAGGCCTTGAGCCGGACGCTGCCAATGGCGGCAAGTTCCTGTCGCTGGGAGATTTGCGGGCGCAGGAACCGCTTTATGCAGAACGGCCCTATACCCGCGAGATCAGGCTTGAACTCACCGGCAACATGGAGCGCTACATCTGGTCGATCAACGACAAGAAGCTGTCGGAGGCCGAACCGCTGCGTCTCAAATATGGTGAGCGGGTGCGCTTCACCTTCATCAACAAGACCATGATGGCGCATCCCATGCACCTGCACGGCATGTGGAAGATTGTCGATGTGGGGGCGGGCAAATGGAACCCGCTCAAGCACGTGCTGACAGTGCCCCCGAACACCACCATCTCGGCTGACGTGGAAGTGGATGCGCCGGGCCAGTGGGCCTTCCATTGCCACCTGATGTACCACATGGCGGCAGGCATGTTCCGCAAGGTCATTGTCGAAGGTGGTCCGGAGGACGTCTCGGTGATTGATCCAGAGCTTGAGAAGCTTTGGGGCCTTGCGCAGGCGGACGCGCTCTCCGGGGAGCATCACTGATGCGTCAGCTCATGGCAGTGTCGCTGGTGGCAGCGGCAATCATTTCTCCGGCGAAAGCTGCGGAGATGGACGACATGATCATGGCGCTGGTGTCCGTCGAGCGGATGGAATACCGGGTGCAGGACGGGTCCGATGTGGGGTTTGTCGAGGGCGATCTTGTGATCGGCAATGACGATCACAAGATGGTTGTTGGCGTTGAGGCGGAACGCAAACTGGATGACAACAAGTTTGAGTCCGCCCAGGTGCATCTGCTCTATCGGCGGCCGATCACGGATTTCATGGATGTGCAGGCGGGCATCCGCCATGATCTGTCGCCGGACCCTGAAACCACGCATCTGGCACTTGGCATCAAGGGTCTGTTGCCGCAATGGGTCGAGTTTGAGGCCAATGCCTATCTCTCGGACGATGGTGACGCGTCGTTGCGGATGGAGGCGGAGACTGAGATATTCCTCACCCGCCGCATCTTCGCCCAGCCGCTGGTGGAACTGGACATAAATGCCAGTGAAAATGCTGCCCGTGAGATTGGCGTCGGTTTCTCCAAGCTGGAACTCGGCCTGCGCATTCACTACGCGGTCACCGGCGGCTTCGCGCCCTATGTGGGCGTCAATTACGAAACCCGGCTAGGCGAAACCGCAGACTTCGCGAGGGCCGGCGGCGAAGACACCGATGCGACGGCGTTTGTCGCCGGGGTACGGTTTGCCTATTGACGGCAGGCCTCCAGACGTTAACACCTCGGTAACCATCAACGCCTAGCTTGGATCTAATTGAGATACGGTGATGCCTAATCCCTTTAAGTATCTGGCCCTGGGCCTTATCTGGGTTTATAGAAACGCCGTGTCGCCCCTGTTGGGGCCGCGTTGCCGTCATTTGCCTACCTGTTCTGACTATGCGCAGGAGGCGATTACGCGGCACGGGGTCTGGCGGGGGGGCTGGTTGGCCGTATCGCGCATTCTGAGGTGCCATCCGTGGGGTACACAGGGGCTTGATCCGGTACCGGAGGTTGTTGAGGCGCAGAGCCTTTTCACCCCCTGGAAATACGGGCGCTGGACCGGCGCTCATATTCGGGAGCACTTCCCGGAGAAATAGGTCGACTTCCCGTTTGGGGTGCAACGCATCCTGCGGGCTCATAGGGACTCCGATTGTCCCACACCAATTAAACGCTCTCGGGCTTACCTGCATTGTGTGCAGAGAATGAGGAGGAGAGGGATGGTCAAGCTGACGCTCCCCGATAAATCTATTCGTGAATTCCCCGCCGCCGTAACGGGCTTGGCGCTTGCGGAAGACATTTCAAAATCACTTGCCAAGAAGGTCGTCCTTATTGATGTGGACGGCGACCTTTGGGATTTGACGCGGCCGATTGAACATGACGCCACCGTGCGCCTTGTCACGCGCGATGAACCTGAAGGTGTCGAGGTCATCCGCCATGATACGGCGCATGTGCTGGCCGAAGCCGTGCAGGAACTGTTTCCGGGCACGCAGGTCACCATTGGGCCGAACATCGAAAACGGCTTCTTCTATGACTTCGCCCGCGAGGAACCTTTCTCGACGGATGATTTCGAGAAGATCGAAAAGAAGATGGCCGAGATCGTTGATCGCGATGAGCCGATCACCCGCGAAGTGTGGGACCGCAACGAGGCGATCGCGCACTTCAAATCCATCGGCGAGCAGTACAAAGCCGAGATCATTTCAGATCTGCCCGAAAACGAGGAGATTACGGTCTATCGTCAGGGCGAGTGGAAAGATCTGTGCCGTGGCCCGCATCTGCCCTCAACGGGGCGTGTCGGCAAAGCCTTCAAGCTGACCAAGCTTGCGGGGGCCTATTGGCGTGGCGACAGCAACAATGCGCAGTTGCAGCGCATTTACGGCACCGCATGGTCGAACGACAAAGACCTCAAGCATCATTTGCAGATGCTGGAAGAAGCTGAGAAGCGCGACCACCGCAAGCTTGGCCGCGAGATGAACCTGTTTCATTTCCAGGAAGAGGGGCCGGGCTCCATTTTCTGGCATCCGCATGGCTGGACGCTGTTCCAGACGCTCATCGATTATATGCGCGTGCAGCAGGACAAGGCCGGCTACAAGGAAATCAACACGCCTGACGTGATGGACAAATCCTTGTGGGAAAAATCCGGCCACTGGGAAAAGTTCGGCGAAAACATGTACACGTCGGTGACACCCGACGACCGCACGTTCTGTTTGAAGCCGATGAATTGCCCGGGCCATGTGCAGGTGTTCAAGCACGGGCTCAAGAGCTACCGCGAACTGCCGATGAAGCTTGCCGAGTTTGGCAAGGTGCACCGCTATGAGCCGTCAGGCGCATTGCACGGCATGATGCGGGTGCGGCACTTCACGCAGGATGATGCGCATATCTTCTGCACGGAAGATCAGATCACGGATGAATGCGTCACGGTGACCAATCTCATCCTGTCGATCTATCGTGACTTCGGCTTTGAAGATGTGCGGCTCAAATTCTCCGACCGGCCTGAAAAGCGCGTTGGCTCGGATGCGATCTGGGATCGGGCAGAGGCCTCTCTCAAGACGGCAATCGAGGCCACCGGCCTTGAATATGAGCTGAACCCGGGCGAGGGGGCGTTTTACGGCCCCAAGATCGAGTTCGTGTTGCGTGATGCGATCGGCCGTGACTGGCAGTGCGGCACGGTACAGGTTGATTTCAACCTGCCCGGGCGGCTCGGCTCGTTCTATATCGGTGAAGATGGCGAGAAGCATGTGCCGGTGATGATCCACCGGGCGCTGTTCGGGTCGCTCGAACGGTTTCTGGGCATTCTCATTGAGCATCATGCGGGCCGCTTTCCGCTCTGGCTGGCACCGCTGCAATGCGTGGTCGCGACCATCACGTCGGATGGGGATGGCTATGCGACGGAAGTTGCCGAGGTGCTCAAGCGCCACGGGTTGAGTGTCGAAACTGATCTGCGCAACGAGAAGATCAACTACAAGGTGCGCGAGCATTCGCTGGCCAAGGTGCCGGCGCTGCTGGTGGTGGGCAAGCGGGAGGCGGAAGAAAAGACTGTCGCCATCCGCAGGCTGGGCTCCAAGGATCAGACCATTCTGCCACTTGAGGAAGCCGCCCGGCTCTTGGCGGAAGAAGCCCTGTCACCACAGGACAAGTTACGCTCGGGTGCGGCGGTGGCGGCTGAGTAGCTGCTGCTTTCATCACCTGGCCAAACAGAAAAGGGCGGCACCGGATTTCGGTGCCGCCCTTTGTTTGTCGTGTGGGTGAGCCGTTTAGGCTGCACGCACCTGTTCGATGAAGGCGGTCATCCGCTCGCGCAGGGTGTCGCCCTGCTTTGCCAGTTCTTCCGAGGAGGCCAACAGCTCCGTTGAGGCAGCAGATGCCTGCTGCGACGCATCGCTGACGCCCTGGACACTCGAGGAAACGTCACGGGTGCCGACGGCTGCTTCCTGAGCATTGCGGGCAATTTCCGTGGTTGCTTCCGACTGCTCTTCAATGGAGGAGGCAATCGCCTGGCTGATCTCCGTCACCTGGGCAATCACGTCGCGGATGCCGCTAACGGCAGCGACGGCGGTCTTGCTTTCGGTCTGGACACCTTCGATCTGAGCGCGGATCTGCTCAGTGGCCTTCTGGGTCTGCGTGGCAAGCGTTTTCACTTCGCTGGCCACAACTGCAAAGCCCTTACCTGCTTCACCTGCACGTGCCGCCTCGATGGTGGCATTGAGGGCGAGGAGGTTGGTCTGTTCGGCAATGTCCTGGATAAGGGCCAGGACGTCGCCGATCTGGTTTGCGGCGTCAGAAAGTCCGCCGATCTGACCGGCAGCGCTTTCAACGCTTTGTGCGGCCTGTTCGGAGACATCGCGTGACCGCATGACCTGCTGGCGCATTTCAGCGATCGAGGCAGACATTTCCTCGGTAGCTGAGGACACGGTCTGCACGTTGACGGAGGATTCCTCCGCCGCGGCAGCCACGGTTGCCGACTGGGCAGTGGTCTCTTCGGCGATGGCCGACACACCCTGCGCAGTTTCCTTGAGGTCGCTTGCGGTCGCAGCAACACCTTCGACGATCTCACCGACGGAGGCTTCGAACCCGTCTGCGAGGTCGTTCATGGCCTTGCGTTTTTCTTCCGCCGCACGCTTCTCATTTTCAACCTGTTCGGCCTGCAGGCGTTCGACTTCCTGACCGTTGTCCTTGAACACCTGGACAGCAGCGGCCATTTCGCCGATCTCGTCGCTACGGTCGCGGCCCGGAACTTCCGTATTCCAGTCCTTGCCCGCAAGCTTATTCATGCTTGTGGTCATGGAAGAGATGGGCCGGGTAATGCTGCGTGCCAGCAAGATACCGAGGATGGAGCTTATGGCGGCAACGACAAGAGCCGCTGCCATCAATTCCATCATCAGGACGAATACGCCGGCGTCGGATTCAGAAACTTCCTGTTCGGCGATCACTGCGTAGTGAGTGCCGTCGAACTCTACGTGAGCGTAGGACATAAAGCTTTCGGCGCCGGTGAAGTTGTGGGACTTGATGATCCCATGTTCGCCAGCCAGAGCAGCTGTCACGGCCGACGTTTTGACTTCGCGGACCAGCATGGTCGGCGTATCGACAAACTTTGAATCCGTGCGCATCAGATTATCGCTGCCGACGAAATAGGTTTCACCTGTTTCACCAAGACCGGTGGTGTCCGCAAATATTTTTGCGATACGGGCCGTCGGCATCTGGAAGACGAGAACCCCCAGAAGAGTTCCGGACCTGTCGGTGATCGGTGAACCGATGAAGCTGGCAGGCGCGCCGTTGGAGGGGCCGTAGCGCTTGAAATCGACTAAAAACGAATGGCCGGCTTTCGCAGCTTTGGCACCACGGAAAGCGTCTGCGAGAGCAGAGTCTGCCCATTCACCGGTCAACAGATTGGTTGCGAAGTCGCTTTCCTTGTAGACCGAATAGATAATTTCGCCATTCGGGTTGATCAGGAATACGTCGTAATATTCGCGCGCCTGCTGCAGGTCTCGGAACCACGGGTGATAGAAGGAATGGGCGGAATCGTAGAGCGAGTTGCCACCTGCGACATCGAGCTTTTCTTTTTCACCAGCCGGGTGCGGATTGTTGGTGATGTAAGCTGTCTGCAGGGCTTTTTTCGAGCCATTGCCAAAGGCATTCCAGCCGTCCTGAAAAGACATGAAAGCTTCCGCGACCATGTCATTGTCAGCCAGAAGCCTGACTTCCTGATCAATGGATGCAAGATAATCCTCGAAGCTGTGCGCGCGATCTTGGGCGATAACCTCAAGTTTATCGTGCACAACCTTGTCAATTTCAGTGCTGGCACCGAAATAGCCGATGGTACTGGTCAGGAGCGTTGCAGCAACCGCCATGCCAATCATGAATGTGGGCAATTTTTGAGATAGTTTCAGGTTTGAAATACTTGGCAGTTTCATGTTTCAGGCCCCCCTCGGGGCATCTCGTTGCTTAAATGTTCAACTTCTAAGGCAAATCCCGGGTCAGAGTAGGACACTCGCGTTAAAACTGTGTGAACGCGTGGGTTGCACCTCGTAATTTAAAGTTGTGGGGTGCGCGGATTTCGCGGTTCGGGCGGACAAATTTGTCGGAATTCGTTAAGGTCTTGCCGGGTTCTGTTAACAACGTGGCGGGCTGACTGATGCGATTGTGGTTTGGGGGGCGTGCCTGGGTGGCTGGTGCGATCCTGGCTTGCTTAATGGGGCCGGTGGTCGGTGAACAGGCAAGCGCTCAGCCGCAAGGCGGGCACACCCAATTACACGTTTTGGTTGCAAGCTCGCATCCGTCAGGCAATGCCGAAGCGGATAGTTTGATTTCGGCGGCTGTGGCTGCTCCCGCATCTCCGCGCCACTGGCGCCTCCTGCGGGACCGCTGGACGCAGAGCGACGAGCAGGCCTATGAGGACTTCATCACTGCCATCGGCGACAGCAATTGCCGCACCACGGACCAGTGTCTGAAGCATGCGGCGAATGTCTATCGGGGCCGCAATCCTTTGGGTGTCAGTTACTTTGCCGATTGCGCCGACCTGCCATACGTGTTGCGCGGCTATTTTGCCTGGATGAATGGGCTGCCCTTCGCCTTTGCGTCGGCTATGGCGCCCAACAGCTATACCCGCGATATCCGGTATGTGGCGTCGGGCAATCGGGTGGTCGAGAAGACGGCGGTCATCAATTGGCCGGGGCAGGTGCCTATGGATGGGCCGGGGGTCTTGCGCCGCGTCTCCAACTATGTATCCACCGCCATGTACCGGTATCACCCGGAAGAAAAGCGCGGGCAGGCGCAGGATCATTATTCGGCGAGCATAGATCCGCGCTCAATCCGTCCGGGGACCACGCTGTACGATCCCAATGGTCATGTGACGGTGGTGTATCGTGTGGATGGGGACGGGCGCATTCATTACTTCGACGCTCATCCGGATAATTCCATTACCCGGGGTGTGTATGGCCGCAAGTTCGTCCGTGCCCGGCCGACAATGGGAGCGGGGTTCAAGAACTGGCGCCCGTTGCGGCTGGTGGGTGCGACCCGCGCGTCGAATGGCACGCTTGTGGGTGGCCATTATGAATATGTAGCCAATAAC
The DNA here is from genome assembly GCA_964511745.1 of uncultured Parvibaculaceae bacterium. GTDB lineage: Bacteria > Pseudomonadota > Alphaproteobacteria > CGMCC-115125 > CGMCC-115125 > Pyruvatibacter. Next base: position 62,334 of record CAZEHX010000014.1, on the reverse strand, counting down.
GAGATCGAGGATTTTTCCGTCGATCAGTATTTTGGCAACGACGTTGTGAACAAGCGCCAGTGGCAGGGCGGCACCTTTGCGTTCAACGATCAGCGGCTTGGCTATTATGACTGGGTGCGCGCGGCGGTGGCGGGGCGCAATCTCGTCTATGACCCGCTGGATGAAACGCGCAACATGATGCGTTCCTTATGTGATGATCTGAGCTACCGGGTGTTCGCGGTGGATGAAGCGATTGCCGCGGGTATGCATACGCGCCCGCAGCCGACGCAGCTGCCGCGCAATATTTATGGCACCAGCGGGGATTGGGAGACTTATTCCACGCCGTCGCGTGATGCCCGCCTTAAAACGAGCTTTGCCGAGTTGCGGGATGAAGTTGTGCGGTTCGTTGATCTTGTCGAGAGCGGCAGCGACCGGGTGAGTTATCACGGCAGCGACATTCGTGCTGATCTTCGGGACGTCTATCAACAAGAAGCGGCGGCGTGTTCCATCACCTATAAAAACTCCGCGGGTGCGGACATTGCGCTTGGTTTTGATCAGGTGCAGGCACGGCTGTTTGATCTGTCGTTTGATCCCTATCACTGCGCCGAGCGGCGCTGGGGCGCGACCTCGCCGGACGAGCTTGCATCCTGCCGTGATGGGGCCACCAAGCGCGCCTGGTACAAGGCCGAGCAACGGCTGCGCAACCAGACCGAACGCACCTATGATGTACGGATGGATTTTACGCTTGCGAAACTGGCGACGGGCGTAAAGGGATCGGGTGTCGATACCCCGCCCGGCATAAATGTCATGGCTGTTCTGGCGGTGCCGGTCAGGGACGTACAACAGCAAATCAGCGCCGAGGCTTTGCCTACGGCCGCTATTCCGCAAACCCGATAGGGGCTTGTGGCGCGGTGCGCTGTTTGAAACCGCACGCAAAGCCGCATAGCCTTGTGGGCGTCACGCCGCCCTACATTCATAGCAAGTTGAGCAATGCCATGACCGCTGCCGAAAACGGCCTGCTGCATCTATTGAAAACACGCCGGTCCATTGTTGCGCGCGATATGGGGGGCGATGGTCCCAACGCGGCGCAGCTTGAGGATATTCTTGCCGCCGGCGCGCGGGTGCCTGATCACGGCAAGCTTGGGCCGTGGCGGTTCATTGTCTTTGAGGGGAGGGCGCGCGTGCAGTTCGGCGGTGTGCTGGAAGCAGCCTATCTTGCCAGCGGGATGCCGGATGAGGATGACCGACGGCAGTTTGAACGGGAACGTTTTTGCCGCGCGCCGGTGGTGGTTGCGGTTATTTCGGTCGTTACTCCGGAGTCCAAGATTCCGGAATGGGAGCAAATCCTGTCATCGGGTGCGGTATGCCAGAACATGCTGCTGGCGGCATCCTCTATGGGTTTTGCCGCGCAGTGGCTGACCGAATGGTACGCCTATGATCCGATGGTGCTGCAGGCGCTGCGGGTCCACGACAATGAGCGGGTGGCCGGGTTCCTGTATTTTGGTTCTGTGGTGCAAGCGCCTAATGAGCGTGTGCGGCCTGATCTCGATGAGCGTGTGACGCGCTGGCGGCCGGAACTCTGATGCTCAGGACCCTGCCGAGCTATTGAGACTGCGGGTACAGCTTGAACAATCGGCGTTCGTGCTGCCATGCCTCTCTTATTGCGGATCCTCTGGCGGAGATGCGGAACGCTTCCGCTGCGCAATCCTCTCCGCCACCCGCGGCAAGGCAATGGCGCCGGCAATGACGATCGCGGCAACCACCCAACGCCAGGGACCCAGTTCGGCCAGGACGGTTTCCCCCAATACGGCGATGATGCTGTAGAGAGCGGTTGCCCAGCCGGCGGCCAGAACGGCTGCATAGAGTGCAAAACGCGGGAAGGGGATGCCGAGAAAGCCGCTCGCCGTATAGGTCGGCAAGCGCATGCCCGGCATAAAGCGCGCACCAAAAAGCGTGACGAAAAGGGAGCCCTCGAGAAAGGCCCGCCCGCGCATAATTCTGTGTTCCGAGACAAATCGCCGGGCACGCGGCCATCTTGCGGCAAGGGCGCCCAGGCCATAGAGCCCCATATCGCCAATCATGATGCCGCAATAAAGCGCCGCGAGTGCGCCGGCGTGGGGGATCACACCCTCAGACGCCAGCAAAGCCGCCGCCACGGTTGACGCGTCCTCCAGAATGAAGGTGCCCAGCATGATAATGCCGAGCACCAGAAACTGGCTGTCGCCCAGGCTTTCAAGCAGGGCCAAAAGGCCTTCGTAGGACAGGTCCATAGGGAGTCCGGCAAGCAGAATGAATCAGGTCGCAGGCAATCTAACCGCCCGGGAAGGATCACCCAAGCGGGGTTTATGGGAGGTTAGGGCAGATCGGCGGTGTTGTTCTGCGGCATTTCGCCTAAATTGAGGACGGAGAGAGGCGCGATGCGCGTGAATGCCAGTCCAATCACGCAAGGACCATCATTGGGATACTCTGGAAGTGGGCCTAGATTGGTCCACGGGGGAGGCCCGAAATTTCGCCATCTTCGGCCCGTGTCATGGCGCGCGTCTGGCGCAGGGCAACCGCGTGAGGCGGCATCTTGCTGCCGCTCCTGGTGTTGGAGCGGGCTGTTTTGCTACGGGTGCTGAAAAATACCGTCAGTGCCAGAAGCAGCACAGCGAGGCCGAATATGATCGCCGCTGCCTGACTGGTCTGCAGGATTTTCCAGCCGACCGCAGCGCCCAGCGCCACGATAATCAGAAAAGTCAAAATCCGTCTGCGCATAATATCGCTCCGGCAAGCGGGCTACGTGAGGTTATGGACATAGGGGAGCATCTGCCGGGGTGCGAGACAAGTTTTTGCGACCTGCAGTAATAAACCGCCATTTGTGGCCATCGGTTTCCGGTGTGCCGTGTTAGCTTGCGCGCCCTTGTCACGGCCCTGCAAAAGCAAATTTCTCTCCATGAGCCTTTTTTCACCAGATGCCGCGCGCATGACGCTTTACCGCGCGCATATCAAAGAGCTTGTGCGGCTGGCGGCACCTACGATGGTGCAGCGCGGCGGCGTGCTTGCGATGTCTGTGGTGGACGCGCTGATGGTAGGCAATTTTTCATCTCAGCAACTCGCCTATCAGGCGATCGGGCATGTGCCGTATTCCTTCGCGATGATGTTCATGCTGGGCGGCATCATGGGCCAGCTTGTGGTGACGTCGAATTCAATGGGCGCCGGCGACCTCAAGGAATGCGGCGCGGCATGGCGGCGCGGCATTCCCTATGCGGCAATGCTGGGGGGTGTCGGGTTTGTCTTCTGCGTGTTCGGCGGGCCGATACTTTCGCTCACCGGCCAGTCGGATGATCTGGCGCGCAATGGCGGCGAGGTCTCACTTGTACTGGGTATCGCCATGCCGTTTGTGTTGATGACGGTGGCAGGCGGCTATTTCCTCGAAGGAATCAAGCGGCCGCTGCCGGGTATGGTGGTGATGATTGCGGCAAACCTGCTCAACATTCTGGCCAACTGGGTATTTGTGTTTGGTGCCGGGCCTATTCCGGCAATGGGGGCTGTCGGCTCGGCCATTGCCACCGCCAGTGTCTGGATTTTGCAGGCATTGGTCATCAATCTTTATATCCGGCACCTGCGCGATGCTGCGCAGTTTGGCCTGCGCGAGCGTGTGGCGCATACATGGCGGGGCTTCTGGCGCAGCGGGCAACGCCAGCGCGCGCTTGGCTATGCGGCGGGTGCAAGCCTTGGCACCGAGAATGCGGCCTTTGCCATCATGCAGCTGATGGCCGGGCTGATGGGGGCTGTTGCGCTTGCAGCCTACGCAGTCACATTCAATGTCTTTGCCGTCGCCTTCATGGTTTCGATTGGCATCGGCACTGCGACCGCTGTGCGTGTCGGCTACTATTATGGCCAGCGTGACAAGGATCAGATGGCGATTGCCGGTTGGACAGGACTGGTGTTCAACATGATTGTGATGTCGGTTTTAGGTTGTGTGCTGATCATCGTCTCGGGTCCTGTCGCCAGCGCTTATGGCGACAATGCCGAATTGATTGCGCTCGCTGCCGTGCTGCTGGCCTTTATCGGGGTCATCCTGCCTTTCGATACGGCGCAGGCTGTCATGTCCAATGCGCTGCGCGGCATGGGCGAGACGTGGATACCCACAGGCCTGCACCTGATTTCCTATTTCGTGATCATGATGCCCATTGCCTGGGCTTTGGGCCTGCACTGGCAGCGCGGGCCGTGGGGCCTGCTTGAGGCGATGCTGATCGCCAGCCTGTTTTCGGCCGCCGTGATCAGCCTGCGGTTTCATGCCCTGGCCAAACGCGGCGGGGCAGGCGGATTGGCACAATAGCCATACCGCCTGCGATTGCCGTCAGATGGCGATGGGCAACCTATTCGGCTGCTGATGAATAAGCCTGGGTCGGTGCCGCGGGAACCGGGGACACCGGTGTTTCAACGGTTGCCGTCACTGCAACCGTTTCCACTTCAGGCGTCTTGTCGGCTATGGGCGCTGCCTTGGCTTTCGGCTTGGCACTGCGTTTGGCTTTTGCCTTGGCTTTGCTCTTGGGCTTCGCCTTTGTTGTGCCGTCCGCTTCGGCTTTCTTTTTCGCAGCCTTTTTGGCCGCGGCTTTGGCTTTGCGGGCGGCCTTTGCCGTGGCGCCGGCCTGCGCTTCCTTCAGACGTTTGTGGGCGGCCAGTGCTTCGGACGCCTGCGTGGCCTGGAACTCCATGCGCTTTTCAAACGCTGTTTCCAGTTCGTCGGCGGCATCCAGCACCATCTGCGCCATGCGCTCCACATCGGGAATGGCCTCGCGATCTGCAAGCAGGCCGAAGTCGATTGAGTCCATGTAGCTGGTCACGGTGATGTTCAGCGCCTGGCTGTGTACCAGAACTGACAGCGGGTAGTTGGCGATGAGTTTGGCACCATTCACGTAAAGCTGGTCACGCGGGCCGGGTACGTTGGAGATCACCAGATTGGCAGGCGGCGGCACGGTGCCGCCGAGGCCGACTGCATTGGTGGCCAACACCGCACCGTTCAGCAGCAGCGAATAATTGGTGGCTGCTTCACGCGAGAAGTGATTGACCTTGTCCTTTGCCGCCTTGGCGGATCGCTTGATGGCTTCCAGCCGCTGCAGCGGGTCGGGAATGTCGGTTGCCAGGGTGGTGATGATCATGGAGATCGAGTTGCCCTGCTGCTCGGCATCTTTGGGACGCACGGAGACAGGGCACATGGCGGTCAGCGGCGCTGCCGGCAGCGCCTTTTTGGATTTCAGGTAGTTGCGCAGGGCACCAGCTGAAATGGCCAGCACCAGATCATTCACCGTCGCGTCCAGGTTCTTGCCCATGTCCTTGAGACGGCTCAGGGGCAGGGTGGCGATGCCAAACCGGCGATGGCGGGTGATGGTGGTGTTGAAGGGGGTCTTTGGCGCCTGAAACGGCAACGGCGCCTCGCGCGGATCGCCCGACAGCATATGGAAGCCGCCACGCACCAACCGGCCGCCGAGTTCACTCAAGGTTCGACCGGTGGTCGCGGCACCTTCGACCATTTGCGCCACTGAGATGGTTGCCTGGGATATCAGATCGCGCTTGTGGGGTTCAGCGGCGGCGGGCACCTTGGTGCGCTTTGTCGGTTTCTGCCAGAAGCCTTTGGTTTCCTTGTTGCGCGGTGAGCGCGACAGGGCAGATGACAGCACCGACATGGCGGCGACGCCGTCCAGCAGCGCATGATGCACCTTGATATATTGTGCGACGCGGTTTCCCTCGATGCCTTCAATGCAATAGCACTCCCACAAGGGATGATTGCGGTCGAGGCGCAGGCCGTGCAGGCGGGATACGAGAGCGGTCAGCTGCTCCATCGTGCCAGGTTCGGGCAGGCGCATGAAACGGACATGGTAGTCGAGGTCGAAATCATCGTCCTCGACCCAGCGCGGGGTCAGTTCAAGTTTTGACAGGCTGCCGCCGAGTTTCAGGTTGAACGGGAATACCGGAGGTGCGAGCAGATCGAACCGATCGAACATATCCTTGAAGAAATTGCCCTTGTAACGGGGAGGCAATTGCAGGATCTGCAGACCGGCCACATGGGTCGGGCTCTCGTCGGTCTCAACCGCCAGAAAGGCGGAATCCTGAATATTCAAGCGGCGCATATTTTTGGTCCCCGCAGTAAAAGCGCTGAATCTCGCGGCTTTTTCCAATACACAACGCGGAAAGCCCTGTAATTCCAACAGTTTATACCGAGGCCGCGATGCGATCCAGAGGGAGGCTCACATTTAACGTTGATTAGGTGTGAGATCAGGGTTGCGAAGATCGCATGAGTACCCGCTGCGCCTGCTTGAGGTGCGGCTTGTCGATCATCTTGCTATCCAGCGACAGGACGCCCGCATCAGGTGACGCCTCAAAGGCTGCGACGACTGCACGGGCATGGGCGAGTTCGTCCGCCGAGGGCGTCAGCGCTTCATTGATGACGGGCACCTGAGCGGGGTGGATCGCCAACTTGGCGTCAAACCCGTCTCGTACAGCCTCGGCGAGTTCCGCGCGTAGGCCGGCTTCGTTCTTGAAGTCCGTATAAACGCTGTCGATGGCCAGCACATTTGCGTGCCGCGCCGCCAGCAGGGTGAGCGAGCGGGCGAGGCGGAAGACATCCGTATAGGTGCCGTCGGCTCGCTTGTTTGTGGTGGCGCCAATTTCGGCGGCCAGATCTTCTGCGCCCCAGGACATGCCCACAAGCCGGATGGTCGTATCCAGATACTGGTCCATGCCGAACAGGGCGCCGGGGGTTTCGGTCGAAACGGTCAGCAATTTCGTCGTGCAGCGTGCGACGGCTGCGTCCGCTTCATACTGATCGAGCGACGCGGCAAGTGCGGCGAGCCGCGAGGGTGTCGCTTTGGGCAACATCAACATCGCGGGCAGCACCGGCATGATGGTGTCCAGATCCAGCTCATGATGCGGGCTATCGAGCGGGTTGACGCGCACGACGAGTGTTTTTGATCCGCTGCGATGCTGGGCAACAAAGGCTTTGGTGATCTCGCGGGCCTGCATCTTGTTGGTCTCGCTGACCGAGTCCTCCAGGTCGACGATCAATGCATCCGCATCGCCTTCAATGGCTTTGGCGAGTTTCTTCTCGCTGTCGCCGGGCACAAAAAGCAGAGAGCGCATTACGCATCATCCTTGGGTTTCATCAACATCAGTGCCTGACGGCGGCAACGGGCCACTTCAGTGCCGTCCTGGTTGAAGGCCTTATGGTCAAATTCGACAATGCCCTGACCGGGCCGTGACTTGGAGGCGCGCTTGGACACGACCGTTGTTTCGACCTTTATCGTATCCCCGTGGAATACAGGTTTGGGGAACACAACATCGGTCATCCCAAGATTGGCGATGGTGGTGCCCATGGTGGTGTCATGCACCGAAATGCCGATCATCAATCCCAGGGTGAACAGCGAATTGACCAGCGGTTTGCCGAACTCCGTCTGGGTCGCGGCATAATGATGATCAAGATGCAGCGCTGCCGGATTCATGGTCATCACCGAAAACAGCGTATTATCGCTTTCGGTCACCGTGCGGCGGATGGGGTGGACAATTACCTGTCCATCCTCGAATTCTTCAAAATACAATCCGGCCATTTGTCCCTCGCGCTGCTATTTGAAATGACTGTAAATACGGGCAGGGGAACGCCGTCAACAGGCCGGGGTAACTGGCGGGAAAGAATGAATGTTTGAGAGAACCGAAGATCAGCAGGCCATTGTCGATGCGGTGACCAAAGTTTGTTCGACCTATGGCGATGACTATTGGCTGGCGCGCGATACCGATGGGGTGTTTCCGGACGGTTTTGTCGCTGACATGGCGGCGGGCGGCTGGCTGGGCACAGCGATGCCTGAGGCGTATGGCGGTGCGGGGCTTGGGGTTACCGAGGCGGCACTGGTGATGCATACGGTGGCGCGGTCGGGGGCCGGGTTCTCGGGCGCGAGTGCCATTCACATCAATATGTTCGGACCGATGCCGCTGGTGGTGTTCGGGACCGATGAACAAAAAGAGCGGCATTTGCCGCCGCTGATTGCCGGGGATGAGCGGTGCTGCTTTGGGGTGACGGAGCCCAATGCGGGACTCAACACCACGGCGATTGAGACGCGGGCTGAGCGCGACGGCGACCACTACGTCATCAACGGCCGCAAGATGTGGACGTCCACCGCCCAGAGCGCGAAGAAGATTTTGTTGCTGGCGCGCACGACACCGCTCAACAAGGTGAAGAAATCCACGGACGGCATCAGTCTTTTTTATACCGACCTCGACCGCTCGGCGGTGGATGTGCATGTGATCGACAAGATGGGGCGCAAGGCTGTCGACTCCAACGCGCTGTTCATTGATGGGCTGCGGGTGCCTGCGGATGATCTCATCGGCGAGGAGGGGCGCGGCTTTGAGTATCTGCTGCATGGGCTGAACCCGGAACGCATTCTGATTGGTGCGGAAGCTGTCGGGCTTGGGCAATTAGCGCTGGAGCGGGCGACGACCTATGCGCGGGAGCGCGAAGTGTTTGGCCGGCCGATCGGGCAGAACCAGGCGATACAGCATCCACTTGCGGATAGCTGGGCGCAGCTTGAGGCGGCGTGGCTGATGTGCATGAAGGCGGCGCATCTTTATGATGCGGGTAAGTCGTGTGGGGCGGAAGCCAATGCCGCCAAATATCTGTCGGCGGAAGCAGGCTTTACGGCGTGCGAACGCGCGGTGATGACCCATGGCGGCATGGGGTACGCCAAGGAGTTTCACGTCGAGCGCTATCTGCGCGAAGTGATGATCGCCCGCATCGCCCCCGTCAGCCGGGAACTTATTTTGTCGTTCCTGGCTGAGCGGGTGCTGGGGTTGCCCAAGAGCTATTGAGCCGGCGCGGCCTCATTCACCTTCTGCCATTCCTCGAGGTAGTCACGGCTGGCCTTGTAGGCGTCGAGGCCGAGCCAGATGACGACCGCCGCGATCACCAGAATGGTTGTGGCGACGATGGCAAGTGAGACGTTGAGCATGCTGTCGTCTGCGAAGCCGAAATCCGTCACCACAGCTATTGCGGTTGGGCCAAGGCCCAGGCCGATGATGGTGACGATGAAAATCATGAAGGCGGAGGCCTGGCCGCGCATCTGGTTGGGCATGATTTCCTGCACGCCTGAGGGGCCCGCGCCGGTGCAGAAGGTGGCAAAGAAGGTGGAGGGCGCAATCAGCACCATCGCCCATGTGGCGCTTTCCAGGAAAGGATAGGCGACGGTGAAGGGGATGCAGGCGAGCACGCCGTACAGCAGCACGCGCAGCTTGCCGTCGCGGTATCCCATTGAGGTGAGCTTGTCCGCCATCCAGCCGCCGGTGACGACGCCCGCGGTGCCGAAGATCACAACGATGGCGCCGTAATAGATGCCGGCTTCGCCGGCGGTCCAGCCATGGGTTCGGATGAAGAAGGTGGGGATCCAGGCGGACACGCCATAGGCCATCATGGCGCACAGCGCGTAGCCCACATGGTGGGAGAACAGGGTGAGGGAATTGGCGCGCATATAGCTGACCACTTCTTTCACCGGCATCGAGGAAAGTTTCTCCTTGCCGTCGCTTCCAATTGCCTTGCGGGTGTGGCCGCGTCTCACGGGTTCCTTAAGGGTCAGCGCCCATAGGGCAACCAGCAGGCCGGGCAGGCCTACAACGAAGAACACTACCTGCCAGGCATAGACCTCGCCTACGATGGGAAGGATCGTGTGTTCGACGCCGGAAACAGCGGAGACGACGATGCCGCCGATCACCAGCGCCAACCCGGCCCCGATGTAGACCCCCATGCCATAGACACCAAGCGCCATGCCGCGCTGATGCGGTGGGAAATAGTCCGAGAGAATGGAATAGGCAGCGGGCGACAAGGCCGCTTCACCGACGCCGACGCCCATGCGGAAGGCGAAGAGCTGCCAATAGGTTTTGGCGACGCCGCAGGCCGCGGTCATAACACTCCATATGGCGATGCCGATGGCGATAATCCGTACCCGGTGCTGCACGTCCACCGCGCGCCCGATCGGCAACCCGCAGATTGTGTAAAAGAGCGCGAAGGCAAAGCCGATCAGCAGGCTCATCTCGGTGTCGGAGATTTCAAGGTCACGGCGGATCGGCACCACCAGCAGGCTCAATATCTGCCGGTCGATGAAAGAGAAGGTGTAGGCAAGCACCAGAATGGCAACCACGTACCAAGCATAGGCGCGGCTGGGGTAGGGCGGCTCGCCGGCTTCAGGTGCGCTTTCGTCATGCAAGGCGGGTGTCTGCGTACCTGCCTCAACCATGTCGTCGGCAATATGCTCAATCTCGTCGCGGCCGTTCCCGGTCATGCGCCCCAATCTCCCCAAATGGTCCCTCAACACGGACTCTGACGGCCCGGTTAACAACATCCTAACGGGGAACTGCGCGAAACCAACAGGTTTGGCTGATATCAGCGAAAAAACGATGCATGGACCGGAAAGGGGAAACTGGCACGCGGATTGAAACCTGATGGGCACAAAGGAGCTGACCCATGACTGCCGTTGCCAATATTCAAGCGTCCGGAAATACCCAGAACGTGGTCGCCGCGGTGAAAACCGCTGCCGCCTCGACGGGTACGGATTTTGACTATCTGCTGCAGACGGCGGTACGCGAAAGCTCGCTGAAACCCTCGGCAAAAGCCTCTACATCCAGTGCTGCGGGTCTGTTCCAGTTCATCGAACAAACATGGCTTGGCGTCGTCAAGCGGCACGGGGCAGAGTTTGGTCTGGACACTGAAGCAGCGGCCATCGACACCACGTCTGGCGGTCGGCACAAAGTGACAGACCGGCAGACAAGGGAGGCAATTCTTGCCCTGCGGCATGATCCTGAAGTGTCCTCGCTGATGGCCGGTGCGTTGACCCGTGAGAGCCAGCAGGCGCTGGAAGCGGGCATTGGCCGCGAAGCTACATCCGGCGAACTGTATATTGCGCACTTCCTGGGCGCTGGCGGGGCCATTAAGCTGGTCAATGCAGCTGAGAGCGATCCCACCATTGAGGCGGCCAAGCTTTTCCCGGCCGCAGCTGATGCCAACAAGTCGATTTTCTATGACAAGGCCGGCCGCGCCAAAAGCGTGGCGCAGGTTTATGACCGGCTGACACGCGAAACGGATATTGGGTCCAAGGCGGAAGCGGCCATTGCGGCCCTCACCACCACCCCGCAGCAGCGCCAGTCCAGCGCTCCTGTGAGCGGGCATCAGCCGATGTCTCTCATCCTGCGGATGCAGAGCGCCAGCTATAGCGGTCCGGGTCCGCTGACATTGCCGCTGCCTTCAACGCGGGTGCCGTCATCCAGCCCATCGCTGGTGCTGACGCCTGCGGTCATGGATGTGTTGGCATCGCTTGATCCGCTGCCGTCGGTCAATGGCGGTACGTCAGACGACAGCCGCCGCAATGCGGACAATGACGACGACTACACCTTCTCTGCGCGCGCCTTCAACAACACCTATCTGGAAACCCTGCGCGGCACGTATGCCTAGGCGCTAGTTGATGGCACCGGCTGATCTGAGATCGGCCAAAGCTGCATCGTCGTAGCCAAGCTCACGCAAAATCTCATCCGTATGCTCACCGATGCCCGGTGCCGGGCCGCGCACGCGGTCTTCTGTGGTGCCGTCATCATTGGGCAGGCGCACGGGAGACGCGACCGAGCGGCCGCTGCCGCCTGCAGCGTCGGGAATATCCACGAAGGCTCCGGCGGCTTCGGCCTGCGTGTCATCGGCGACCTGCGCAGGGGTCTGCACCGGTGCCCAGACGACATCTTCTGCATCCAGACGGCGACCCCATTCGGCGATGTCGTATTTGGCAAACTCCGCGTCCAGCAGGGCCACAAGTTCGGCGGCATTGGTGCGGCGGGATTTGGCCGTGAGGAAGCGATCTTCTTTCGACAGTTCAGGTTTGCCGATGGCTTTGGCGATCGGACCAAAAATATCGCCCGAGTGGCGTGTCAGCAGACACAGCCAGGTGCCGCAGGCGCATTGGAAGAAATTATTGAGGGCGTTGACGGCCTGTTCGCGGCCCTTGGTGGAAGCGACGCGGCCATAGCGCAACTGGATCGCCATGTCGGAGGCAATCGAGTAGATGCCGGTGCGCAGCAGAGAGGCCTCAACCAGCCGCCCCTTGCCGGTGCGGGTACGGTCAAACAGTGCGCCCATAATGCCGGTAAGCGTGGCAAGGCCGGTTGTGTGGTCGCCGACACCGACGCGCAAGGGGAACGGGTCCGTGCCCTTGGGGGCCGTCAATGCCGCAACGCCCGAGCGTGCCCAGAACGCTGCCATGTCAAATCCGGGCCGGTCCTGATCTTCGCCCTGAAGGCCGTAACCGGTGACACTGGCGTAAATCAGCTCCGGCTTTTCCGCGTGCAGGGTTTCCCAGTCGAGGCCGGCACGGGCGAGGCCGCCGGGGCGGACATTGGTCAGGAACACGTCGGCGGAGAGCACCAGCTTCTTGAGGGCTGCAGCACCCTTTTCATTGCGCAGGTCAATGGCCAGGCCACGTTTGCCGCGATTGTCCATGTCGAAGATCGGGTTGCCCTCCACCGTGGAGGCCGAGACGTTTTTCAGCATGCCGCGAATGGCGTCACCGCCAAGGGGTTCCACCTTGATGACCTCGGCTCCCCAATCCGCCATGACGCCGGACGCGGCAGGCGCTGCAATATAGGTGGCGAGTTCGACGACGCGGATGCCTTCAAGCATGGATACTTCCTCTGGGAGACTCTGATTTGTGATTTCGCGGGGGATCATCCAGAAGGCGGGCGGCGGCGTCAATGTTCAGCCTTGGGGATCGCCACCGCCGCGCCTGTTCAAAGGGCGTTTGCGATCTGTTTGAACATCTGGATGGTCTCGTCTTCGCGGTAGGAGGTCTTTTCCAGATCCTTGCCGTAGTCGCTGAAGGCAGAGAGTTTGACGATTGTGACGCTTTGCTGCGGATTGACGTAGATGAACTGGTTGTAGACGCCAATGGCTGAGAACTCACCCTTGTTTCCGGTCGGCAGCCACCATTGATAGCCATAATCCGTCGGCAGGTAAGTTTCACCACTGGCCGCGGCAAGCAGGTGTGGTGCATCGGCGACAATGGATGCGCGGACCCACTCCCTGGGGACGATCTGGTTGCCGTGCCAGTTACCGTCATTGCGGTAGAGCTCGCCAAGTTTTGCATAGTCGCGGGCAGTGGCGTTCAAGCCGCCGAAGGCCATTTCCATACCCTGTGAATCCACCAACCAGAAGGCGTCGCTCTCGGCTCCCAGGGGCTGCCAGAGTTTTTTGGTCATGTAATCGGCGATGGAACGGCCAGTTGTTTCGGTCAGCAGTGCGCCGAGTACCTGGGTATCGGTGGAGTTGTAGTGGTTGACAGTGCCCGGTTCATGCTCGCGCTTAAGTGTGGCCATGAACTCGTTGAGTGAGCCGCCAAGCGCGAAGATTTTTGCGAACCGGTTGATGTCGGAGTCCGGATCCGAATAGTCCTCGTTCCATGCGGCGCCGGACGACATCTGCAGCACGTCCTTGATGCGCACACCGTCATAGGCGGAGCCTGCAAGGTTCGGCACATAGTCGGAGATCGGCTCTTCGATGCTCTTGATGTGGCCTTCTTCAATGGCGATGCCGATGAGTGCGGAAATGAAGCTCTTGGCGACTGACATGGACAGCCACTGCTGGTCACGCTCGCCCGTGAGCATGTAGCGCTCAAAGACGATCTTGCCGTCTTTGAGTATCAGCAGCGCGCTGGTGTCAGTCTCGGTGAGGAATGCTTCTGTCTCGACCTGTTGGCCCTCATATTCAAAATATGCCGGCAGTGTGGCCGGGTCACCTGCGGGGAAATCATACGGGGTGTCGGATGCGGGCATGACGGCAACCGGGAACATCTCATCCATACGATGGAAGTTGTCGTATTGCTCGGCACCGGAGAACAGGCTGGCAATGGTGCTGGCCCGGTCGATCCTGTCAGCCAGCAGTACATATGCAGCAGCTGCCATCAGGATCACAACCACGAGGCCACCCAGAAGATATTTTTTCACTTTCCCCCCTCCCGCGCACAGGCATGCTGCCTGACGTGTTTCTTGTTTAGCTTTGCGCGGATAAGGGCACAGGGGGGCATGCAGGTGCAAGCACGCGGTGGGGGCTGCATGTGCGATGGCGTCAGCGGATATAGCCGCGATCAGACCCCATGGTGCCGGTGCGCCTTGCATACCTTGCGCGATCATACGCGGCGCCAAGTCTTTCGACCTTGGTGGCGCGGCGACGGCGCAGGGCGAGGGTAGCAATGATGAAGAGCAGAATGAGGCAGACTGCCCCGATGACGATGAATTCTGTTTGCACGGCCGTTGTCTCTTTTATTGATGTGAGACGATCCCCTTCGGCATGAGGTTTGTTAGCGTGTGAATGTGCCGGGGATGTGGCAGGCAAACAAAAAGGCCGGAGCGAGGCTCCGGCCTTTTCATGATTTTTCGATTTTGGACCTAGGCGTCCGCAGGGGCTGCGGGGTAGGCGCCCGTCTCGTCATGGACTTCGGTGCCGGTCACCGGCGGGTTGAAGACGCAGACCATGCGCATTTCTTCGTCCGCTTCGATCATGTGATCGTCATGCTCATTCAGGGCATAGACGATACCGGGGCGCAGGTCGGTTACCTTGCCCGTGCCTTTGTCGGTGATGCGGCCTTTGCCTTCGATGCAGTACACCGCCTCAAGGTGATTGGTGTAGTGCAGGTGCAGCTCCTGGCCAACATGGATGAGCGTGTCGTGCAGGGAGAAGCCCATGCCGTCACCTGCCAGCAAAAGGCGGCGCGAGGTCCAGCCGGGGCCGGTCACATCCATGTCGGTGCCGATGATCTTGTTGAGGTCGCGAATAATCATGTCCGTAAAGTCCTGCTTTATGCGCTGGAGCGCTTGTCGTTGGCGCGGCTTTTGATGTCCAGCACATTTGAGGTGTTCTTGCTGCCGTCCAGCCCGTGCTTTTCGGTCACATAGGCAAAGCTGTCGTGCAGAATGGAGATGCCCTTATCAAGCCCCTTGGCATCGAGAACAAGCGGTGGCAGCAATTTTACGACTTCGTCATAGGCGCCGGCTGTTTCAATCAACAGGCCACGCTCGAAGGCAGCGGCTGAAATTTCCGATGCCAGTTCGGCGGGCTCTATGGAAATACCCTGCATCATGCCGCGACCCTTGTGATAGCCCTTGAGGGCTGGGAAGTCGGCGATGATGGATTTGAGTTTGGCTTCCATTGCCTTTGCAATGCCGTTGATGTGGTTTTCGAAGTTCTTGTTGGTCCACCGGTCAAGTGCCTGGGTGGCGGTGACGAAGGCCAGGTTGTTGCCACGGAATGTGCCGTTGTGCTGGCCGGGTTCGAACACATCGCAGTCTGGCTTGAGCAGCACCACTGCCATCGGCAAACCGAAACCTGACAGTGATTTCGACAGGCAGATGATGTCCGGGCTGATGCCTGCATGTTCAAACGAGAAGAACGTGCCGGTGCGCCCGCAGCCGACCTGAATGTCATCGACGATAAATACCATGTCGTATTTGCGGCAGACGCCTTCGAGACGCTGCAACCAGTCATATTCGGCGACATTGATGCCACCTTCGCCCTGGATGGTCTCAACGATAACGGCGGCGGGGTGGTCGATCCCTGAACCGGGATCACCCAGCGTGCGCTCGAAATAGTCGATGGTGTCCATCTCGTCGTCCATATAGCCGCAGAACGGCATACGGATGACGTCGCCGCCAAGGCTCATGCCAGCGCCTTCGCGCTTCATGGCGTTGCCGGTCAGGCTGAGGGAGCCCAATGTCATGCCGTGAAAGGCATTGGTGAAGCTCACGACCTTGTCGCGGCCTTTGGCGATGCGTGCGGCCTTGATTGCGGTCTCAACGGCGTTGGTGCCGGTCGGGCCGGGGAACAGGACCTTATGGTCCATGCCGCGCGGCTCAAGGATCACGTCCTTGAACTTTTGCAGGAAACGGGCCTTGGCACCGGTCTGCATGTCCAGCCCGTGCGCAACACCGTCATTGGTCAGATAACGGATCAACGCCCATTTCATGTCATCGGGGTTGTGGCCGTAATTGAGCGTGCCCGCACCTGCGAAGAAGTCCAGGAATTCGCGTCCGTCCTGATCCCACATGCGGTAGCCGCTGGCTTTTTCAAACGTGGTGGGGAAGCTGCGGCAATAGCTGCGGACGCTGGATTCGACATCATTAAAAATCGACAATTGTGGCTCCTGGCCGGTTTGGCTTTGGGGTCGTGCGTGGATGGGTCCGGTGGCGGGCTGATCTCAGCGCGTCACAGGGAAAGGGCCGATGGAGAACAAACGCTCCCCGTCCGATTCCGGTTCCGGAAAATATTCGCCGGGATAGCCCTCGGTTACCTCGCAAGGCACGTTATGAGCTTCGGCAAAACGGGTGAAAAGCTTCGTAGAGGGTGCGTTGCCTGGGGCAACGGTGGCTTCCAGCTTGTTGAGGCCAAGAGGTGCTGCGGCTTCAACGGCTGCTTCAAGCAGGCGGTGGGCAAGGCCCTGACGGCGGGCGTGTCCGGCGACGGTAATCTGCCAGACAAACACTGCATGTCGTTCAGGGCGGGGAACGGCCATTACGTATCCGGCCAACCGACCGGCATCATCGCGGGCGATGAGAAACGTCTTGGGGTAGAAATCCGCGGCCATCACATAGGCGTAGGGTGAATTGGTGTCGATCACTGGATCTGCATCTGCCAGGCGCCATACCTCAACCGCTTCTTCCACCCGGCAGGGCCGGATAGTGAGGGGTGTAGATGAGGGCTCTTCTGCGGCGGCCAATGGCACGTAGGAACTCCAGTAATGAATTGCTTGATCAGGTAAATTATGCCGCTGGGTAGCGGCGGTGGCTCTGTACATACAGCCTGTTTCCAGAAAAACAACCACTGTCCAAATGCAGATAAGTATTTGAAATCAAAAAAACTGCATTTTTTTGCCTGTCTTTTACAGATGTATTTTTATTTCACATATTGACGACTTTAGTTGCCTGATATTTGTTCCTGCAGAGATCAAATCTTCCTTCTATTGCTCTTTCTTTAAATAGTGGGGGCGATGCGGCGTCATGCAGACGATTTGAGGTCAAAATAGTGAATATACTCAACTAAGGCTTAACCCCGTTGACGGCAAACTGCGGGTTCATGGCACGAGTGCGCGTTGCACCCGATGTTAGAAGGGAGTGCACAATCATGGCATCACATCTCACGCCGCTTCTGTCGCAGGAAGATATTGCCACGTTGTTGGCTGGCCCCACCGAGGACGTCAGGGCCGATATTGCCTTCAAGGTTGGCGAGCAGGTGGACGCAGGGGTGTTGAGCGGCCAGGAGCGGCTCATTGCTAATGATATTCTGCGCTTGATGGTCAGTGATGCGGCCGACCGCGTGCGCGCTGCAATGGCCAAGTCCATTGCAACTTGTGCCGATATTCCCCACGACGTCGCCCAGCGCCTGGCTCTTGATATCGACGATATTGCGGTGCCGTTTCTCGAGGTCACGCCGGCCCTGAGTGACGCTGATCTGGTTGCGATCGTGCGTGGCGGCTCGGACAAAAAGTCCAGTGCCATTGCTGGCCGTGAACATGTTTCAAGTGATGTCTGTGACGCCATCGCATCGGATGGTGCCCGCGGTGCAATCTCCAATTTGCTGGCCAACAAGGGCGCGGATATTACGACCTCGTCCTACGGCACATTGATGGACCGGTGGGAAAAGGATTCCGGCGTCACGGGTCTTATCGCGGCCCGCGACCATCTGCCGATCGGTGTGACGGAACGACTTGTGACGATGATTTCCGACGAAGCCCGTGACCGGTTGATCAAAAATCATTCGCTGGGTGACGAAGTGGCCCGGCGGATGGCGCTGGAAGCGCGTGAGGCGGTCACCATCGGCCTGCTGGATGGATTGCCCGGCCTTGATAATTACAAACGCCTGATGGATCACCTGTATGTGTCGGGGCGGCTTACCGGCACGCTCATCGTGCGGGCAGCCTGCATGGGCGAGATTCAATTTGTCGAACATGCGCTGGCGCAGCTCGTGAAGATCACGCCGGAGCGGGCGTGGACGCTGGTGCATGATTCAGGTCGTCTTGGTCTGCGTGCGCTGTTCAATCACGCCAAGCTGGAGCGCGAGCTTTACTTGCCCCTGCGCATTGCGGTGGACGTGTTTCATGAGACCGCGCTCAACGGCGAGGTTCATGACCGGGAGCATTTCCGGCTTACCATCATCGAACGCGTGCTGACGCAGCCTGACGGGCTCAAGAGCGAGGATCTTGATTTCCTGCTCTACCAGATTTCGCGCCAGGAAGAGAAAATCCACCAGCACGACCGCGAGCTGGCACTTCAGGCACCGGCCGCCTAAGGCAGGGTGCCTCAGGACGCCATGATCGCCTTGCCGATCGTGATGATCTGAATTTCGGTGGTGCCGCCGCCAAGCTCCAGCAGCTTGGCGTCGCGGGCCAGCCGCTCAACCACGTATTCAGACATATAGCCATTGCCGGCGAGAATGTGGATCGCTTCCATCGCCACCCGTGTGCCGGCTTCCGCCACGTACAGCTTGCCGGCGCAGGCATCCAATATATCCATCGGTTCGGTAGAGTAGACGATGCGCCGCGCATTGGAGAGATCTACATACATGCGCGCCATCCGGTTCTGCACGAGTTGGTATTCGCCGATTGGCCGTCCACCCTGTTCGCGGGTTTTGGCATAATCGACGGCGATGTCGTAGCAGCGTTCGGCTATGGCGTAGGACAGGACGGCAATGCCGATGCGCTCAGATGCAAGCGACTTGCGCACATGATCGCGGTCCTTCATGCCGCCGCCCAACAGGTTTTCAGCCGGCACCCGGACGTCGTCCAGAAAGACCTGGCCGGTGGGCGACGACTTCATGCCCATTTTGTCGAACGGCTTTGAGGTATCGACCCCCTTGTAGTCGCGCTCGACGATGAAGGCCTGAATGGAGCCGTCTTCGGTGTTGCGGGCATAGACGAGAAAGACATCCGCATAAGGTGCATTGGTGATGAAGGTCTTGGAGCCGTTCAGCACATAGGTGTCACCATCGGGGCGGGCGGTGGTTTTCATGGAACCGAAGGCGTCTGATCCAGCGCCGGGTTCCGTCAGGCACCAGCTGCCGACCTTCTCGCCACGCATGACGTCAGGCACATATTTTTTCACCTGCTCGGGTGTGCCCTTGCTGCGCACATTGGAGCCGAAGAGGCCGATGCTGGCACCCCACGACATGGCGAAACCGGGATTGACCCGCGCGAGTTCGATTTGCACCTGGGTGCGGGCAAACCGCATGAGGGCGGCGGTGTCGGGATCGTTCGCCCGATCAGCGGACTTGTCCCGGTCCCTTGCGCCACCGGTTTTTTCCAGCCGGTTTGCATCACCGGCAAGGCCGAGATCGGTGATCATCTTCTTCATCAGCGGATAGGGGTTTTCGCCGGCCTCGAAGGCTGCAGTATGCGGATCGATCTCCGCCATCATGTATTTGCGGAAATGGTCACGCATGCCCACCTGCTCGGGGGTGAAACTCACGGGCGTGTATTGGGTGGCGGGCAGTTCCATCGGGTGTGTCCTCGCAAAAGCAGTTTCTTGTCGCGGGGATCATGGCTTGCGCATTGAGGTGCTGCAACCGGCCTGCGCTATTGGAACTCAAAAAGGAGGGGCCGGACCTAGTGATGCAGTGCGCGGCTCAAACGGTCTTGCAGCTTGCCGAACAAGCCGGGTTTGGCGTCGGCCGATGTTCTGCTTTTGCCGCTGCCAATATGTGGGGACGGGGGAAGGGTGAGTTTGAGGACGCGACTATGCGTGTCTTTGCCGGACTGGGACATCAGTTCTATTTTTGCCCGGCCGCGCACGACGCGAATGCGTGGCGTCTTTTCGCGGGCTTGTTCACTTTCGGGCATTTGGAAATCATCCAATGCCTTTTTGGGCTGCTGGCCTGCCATGTCCTGTGCCGTGCCGGGAGGATTCATCGCGTGTGCGACGTCGAAGTCGGCCAGTCCATCGGAAGACAGCGGTGACGAGATGGCGTTGCCCTGTGCCCAAGTGAAGCCCAGTGACGGCAACAGTCCGACAGTCTCATGGGTTTCAGCACCCACGGCGGTCGCGGTCATGTTGTTGGTGCGAGCGTATTCAATGCGTGAGCGCATCAGGCCAAGACCGGTGCCTTCAAGGCGGCTTGCAAACTGGATGATGGCGCTGCCGCCGATCTTCAGTTCGCCGAAAGCTGTGGGGTCGAGTGTGGCGGTATCCGTTGCTGCAAAATCAATCAGGGGTTCAGGGGCACATTCAAGCGCCAGGCCGACTCCGATTTCTGATAGGGCGTGGATGGTGGTCCGCGCGCGGGCCGGATCTGCGGCCAGGCCACGCTCGGGCAAATCCACAATCAAGCGCGCCGGGTCGACGTCGTGCGCGTTGAGTGCCAGACGGATCGAGACGGGCAGGGAGCCGTCCGTGAGTTCTTCAGGCGCCACGTTGACGGACATGGTCAGCGTATCGGGCCGGTCGCGCCAGCGGGCAAGCTGGGCAATGGCTTCGCCCAGCACAAAGCGGGTCAGCTCCTGATTGCGGCCCTGGCGCTGTAACACCGGCAGAAATAATGCGGGCGGGATAATGCCGAACTGGGGGTGCTGCCAGCGGGCGAAACTTTCGACCCCGATCAGGACTTTTTTGGCCAGATCAATTTTCGGCTGATAGACAAGCCGGAACTGTCGCGCGGCAAATGCCTCGTCAATCTCCTTGTTGGTGAGACGGAAGGAATTGCGATACATGACGGATCGAGGCCTTTGTTCGCCGGGTTGCGCAGATGCCTTACAGCGCGGACAGTGACGCAGATGAGAAACTAACGAACAAAAGTTAACGGGCGATCATGGTCCACGAAATTAGGCAAAGTGCCTTCCTGCAGACGGGTTGGGCATTGCGGGCTGCATACGCCACAGGGGAGACGACCAAAAATGACAGGCGATAAAGCCAGGCAGGACAAACCACTGATTCCGGCCGCGACGATACTGATGCTGCGCGACGGGCCGACGGGTCTTGAAGTGTTCATGGTGGTACGCCACCACCAGATCGATTTCGCGTCAGGTGCGCTGGTGTTTCCCGGTGGCAAACTGGCGCCTGGTGACACGCTGCCTGATGTGCGGGGTCTGTGCGATGGTGTGGACGAACTTGACGACACGCGGTTGGCGCTTCGAGTGGCGGCCATCCGTGAGGCGTTTGAGGAATCCGGCGTGCTTCTGGCGCGCGACACTTCCGGCAAAATCATAGATGGGCCGCGGCTGTCAGGCCTTGAGGCGGACCGTCCGCTATTGGACAAGGGTGATCTTGCGATCGGCGATTTCCTTGCCCGCGAAGACCTGCGGCTTGCCTGCAACATGCTGCATCCCTATTCGCACTGGATTACGCCGAAGATGATGCCCAAGCGGTTCGATACACATTTTTACCTGGCGATCGCGCCGGCTGATCATGTGGCGATGCACGACGGGACCGAGGGTGTGGATTCTGTATGGATCAACCCGACCGATGCGCTGGAAGAGGCCAAGGCGGGTAAACGCACGATCATCTTCCCGACACGGATGAATCTTGAGAAGTTGGCGGAAAGTGCGACGGTGGCTGAGGCGATAGAAGCGGCCAACGCACGCGACATCGTGACAGTCGAGCCGCTGGTCGAAGACCGCGACGGCACCATGATGCTGACTATTCCCGCCGAGGCCGGTTACAGCGTCACGGAAATTCCCCTTAACGACATGGCTTGAGGCCGCTAGGCCTTGGGGCTGCCTGACTTTGCGGTTGCAGCCCTCAGGGATGCGGCGGTAATGCCGGCCAGTTCGGTTGCCAGCGCATCGGCGACGGCCTGATTGTGTGTCGACTCGCGGGTTGCGCGGATTGCGTCCACGTGGGCTGCCACAAGGCCTGGTTCTTTGGCAGCGCAGCCGCTGGGATCGGTCACCAGTGCAATCAGACTGGTCACGAACTTGTCGGCGGCCAGGTTGCCGGTGAGGCCTGCGAGGCCCTTCACGTCCATCGCAGCACACCCCAGGGCGCTCAAGGTAGCGGGGTCGGACGGGGCCTTCATAAATGCGTTACGGCATTTGTGAAGACGTTCGATTTCATCATCAACCCAGGTCGCGGTTTCCGAGGCCATGGATTTCAGCGCCTTTTCCGCTTCGCGCAGCGGATCGCGAACAGTTGCACTGTCTGTGATCAGCTTGGCACGCAGCATGTTGGGCGGCGTGATGTATTCGATCGGTTTCTGGTTTTTTGGATTTGCCGGTTTTGTCATTGATCTGTGAGCAGCGGGTTAGGCTGCGTTCTCCGTTTCATCGTCCAGCTCAAACTTGTTCTTTTCTTCCAGCTCGTCATCGCGCCGTTCGGGCCCCGTGTAGAAGGAGCTGTCCTTGCGGCGGCGGTCAGGACCGAAAAAGACCGGTGTACGTACAAATGGGCGTGGCTTGGCGATCACCATCTGCAGCCGTGACATCAGCCCCTTGGGCGTAATCGGCTTTGCGAGATACTCGGTCACGCCGGCTTCGCGCGCCTCGAGAATGCAATTCATCGTCGTATGACCCGTCAGCATGATGATCGGGATATAGGGGTTGGGGATGCTGCCATCGCCGGCGCGTATGATCTTGGTCAGCTGAATGCCGTCCATCGGCTCCATCATCCAATCCAGAATGACGACGTCAATCTGGTTGCCGCGCAGCTCTTTCAACGCGCGCTTACCGGTCGGCGCATCGAAAATATCGCGGCACCCAAAGGCGTGAAGGATCGCGCGCACAAGCCGCCTGATGTGGACGCTGTCATCCACAATCAAAACTGACAGACGGGAGAAGTCGTAGTTATCCATCTGGTGCGGCTATCCGGGCATTGGAACAAAATCGCCTAAGTGTCCGGAATTATTGACGATAGCGTCTTAAAGACCGTTAAACGGTATTGCCTAATTGGGCCTGATAACGACAAAACCCGCAGAATTTTGCGGGTTTTTTGGAAAATTTTTCACTAAACAGCTGGCGACATCAGGCCCGAATCTTCTCGGGTTCGCCCGCGGCGAGGTCGAGGATGCGGCGTTCGGGACCCTGATAGAGGGAGCTGTCCTTGCGACGACGGTCGGGACCAAAAAAGGTCGGAGTGCGCACGAAGGGCCGTGGTCTGGCGATAACCATCTGCAGCTGGGCCATCAGCCCCTTGGCGGTAATCGGCTTGGCGAGATACTCCGTCACGCCGGCTTCGCGGGCCTCGACGATGCAGTTCACGGTCGTATGACCGGTCAGCATGATGATCGGGATATAGGGGTTCGGGATGTCCTCGCCGGCGCGAATGAGTTTGGTCAACCGGATGCCGTCCATGGGCTCCATCGTCCAGTCGATGATGGCGATATCGATTTGGCCGCTGCGCAGCTCTTTCAGCGCGCGCTTGCCGTTCGGTGCTTCGTAGATGTCGCGGCAGCCAAACGCATGCAGGATGGCGTGCACGAGCCGCCTGATATGGGGGCTATCGTCCACCACCAGAACTGAAAGGCGGGAAAAGTCGTAGTTATCCATCCGTGCGGCTATCCAAGCTTTGGGACAAGGGTCGTTTCACTTGCCTGCCATTCTGCCTGTAGGGGTTTTAGGGGTGGTTAAACGGATAACTTAAATTCGACTTGAATTCTGCACTGTTACGGCTGTTAGGGCCCTTTTCCGCTAAATTGTGGGAAAAAGTAGGTCAGGTTTTCTGTCGTTTTGACAGGTGAAAAAACAGTGGCGCGCCGATTACAACGATGGCGATGCGCATGACATGCATGGCGGAAACAAACGCTGTGTCGATGCCCAGGATGAGCGCAATGAGTGCCATCTCTGCCAATCCGCCCGGCGCGAACGACAAAGCGAGTACATCGGCGGGCCGGTCCAGAACGCCTGTCAGGCCGTAGGCGGCACCGGCGGCAGCGGCCACCATCAAGAAGCCCGACACCAATCCCGCAGACACAATTCGGCGTGCATCGCGCAGGGTCAGTCCGGCAAACCGGCAGCCGATGGAGGCGCCGACCACGACCTGTGCGGCGGCGATGATTTCGGCCGGCGGCTTGCTGTTTGAAAAGCCTGCCAGATGGACGCCTGCGCTCAGCACCATCGGACCGATCAAGGCACCGGCGGGGATGCGCGTGAGCTTGCCCAGCGGCACGCCGAGAAGGGCGCACGCGCCGAGGATGGCCCCTTCAGACAAAGCAAGGTCGGCCAGCGACCCGACATCGCGCGGTAATGCCGGGATCTCGAGGCCTTCAACCACGCGGAAATAGACCGGGATTGTTGCAACCACGACCAGAATGCGGGTGGCGTGAATGAGGCTGATGGTGCGGATGTCGGCGCCCAGTGCGTGGCCCATGATGGCCATTTCGGACAGACCACCCGGCGTGGCGGAAAAATAGGCGGTAACCGGATCATATCCGGCACCGAACCTGAACACCGTAAAACCAATGGCCGTGACGAAAGCGATGAAGATGGCCAAGGCCAGCACGTCGGGCCACCAGCCGGGCATCTGGCCGAGCAGCGCCGGGGTGAAGGCGCTGCCGAGCATGACGCCGAGGACCGCAATCATGGTGGTGCGCAACCAGGCATAGACGGCAAGCTGGGTGAGCCCGGCCATGGCGACCCCGGTGGTAACGAACATCGCGCCCAGCATCCAGGCCAGCGGGGCACCGGCGATGGCGAACAGGGCACCGCCCGCACTTGCCAGCGTCAGGGTAACGGCAACGGTCTTGAAAGGTGGGGCAGTTGCGCCGGGCATCGCCAGCCCGCCGGCTGCAAAGGCATTTACGCTGTCTGAGGTCTTGTCGTTCTGATCGTCCGGCCCGGGTGTCACGGCAGGAACTGTTCCGCGATGATGCGTTCATCGAGGTTGCGGTCCTTGTCGAACAGCATATGCAGGCTTTTGTCTGCGGCCTCTTCAATGCTGGCGGTGCGCACGGAGCGAAATTCCTGGTGATCGGCAACGGCACTTACCGGCCGCTTGGACGCTTCCAGCACGTCAACGCGGACGCAGGCATCGTGCCGCAGCAGCGCGCCACGCCAGCGGCGCGGTCTGAAGGCGCTGATGGGTGTCAGTGCCAGCAACTGCGCGCCCAGGGGCAGGATTGGTCCGTGGGCTGAGAGATTGTAGGCGGTGGAGCCCGCGGGCGTTGCCACCAGCAGCCCGTCGCAGACGAGTTCTTCCATCCGTGTCTTGCCGTCTATGACGATGCGCAGCTTGGCCGCCTGATAGGTCTCACGCAGCATGGAGACTTCATTGATCGCCAGCGCTTCGTGGCGTTCGCCTTCGGTGGTTTCCACCCGCACACGCAACGGGCAAATGGTGGTGTGTTCCGCAGCGCCGATCCGCGCGGGCAGGTCATCTTCAGCATAGTCATTCATCAAAAAGCCGACGGAGCCGCAATTCATGCCGTAGATAGGCCGGTTGCCGCCGAGCTGCGCGTGCAGGGTCTGCAGCATCAGCCCGTCGCCGCCCAGTGCCACGATCGCGTCCGCCTCGGCAGGATCGGCATTGCTATAGCGCGCCACCAGCCGGGTAAAGGCCGATTGCGCCTCTTCATGGGGACTTGCAACAAAGGCTAAATTTGCGTTGGCCATGTTTATGATGAGCTGCCTGTTGGTGTCTGGGGCCGCTGGAAGATGTGGCGACAAGGTGTGGGCCGGGACAATAGCCCAGCAGGGCCTCAACGGAAACGCCTGCATTGGCGGATGTTTTATCAGTGTCCGGCTGTAAATTGCAGCGGTGACCTTAAGGGGGAGTTTCCATGAGCAGCGGCGATGATGTGGTCTTCATCTATTCGACTGTGGCGACATTGGATGATGCGGAGCGAATTGCGGTGCATCTGGTGGAAAGCAGACTTGCGGCCTGCGCCAATATGCTGCCCGGGATGCGCTCGGTCTATGTGTGGAAGGGGGAGGTGCAGCGCGACGACGAAGCGGTGCTGATCCTCAAGACACGCCGCGCGCTTCAGGAGGCGGCCATTGCAGCGGTGCGCGCGGTGCATCCTTATGAGGTGCCGGCGATCACGGCCTTTGCTGCGTCGGGCGTCGATCCGGCTTTTGCCGCCTGGATTTTTGAGCAAACGGCGGATAACTGACCCCATTGCGGCGTGGCGGCTTGCTGCGTCATGGTTCAACCGGCAATAAGACTGCAAAGGCGGGCGTCAAGCCTGCGGTCCATGAGTAAGCGGCAGGGGAATCCGGATGGCGGCGACACATATTTTATCTATCGATCAGGGCACCACGTCTTCGCGCGCCATCCTGTTTGACGCCCGCGGGGTTCCGCTGGCGACCGGCCAGAAGGAACTCACCCAGCATTTTCCCAATGACGGCTGGGTTGAGCATGACGCGGTTGAAATCTGGGAGGACACGCTGGCGGTCTGCCGCGAGGCGATCAGCGGTATCGATATTGCCGATCTCGCTGCCATCGGCATCACCAATCAGCGCGAGACGACGGTTGTGTGGGATCGGGCCACGGGCATCCCCATTCATCGCGCGATTGTGTGGCAGGACCGGCGCACGGCGGATATGTGTGCGCGCCTCAAGGCGGATGGGTTGGAGGACATGTTCCATCAGCGCACTGGTTTGCTACTGGACCCGTATTTCTCCGGCACCAAGGTGGCGTGGCTTCTGGATCATGTGCCGGATGCGCGGGCGCGGGCAGAAAAGGGTGAACTGTGTTTCGGCACGATTGACAGCTGGCTGGTCTTCAAACTCACCGGCGGCGAGGTGCATGCAACCGATGTGACCAATGCATCGCGGACGCTGCTCTTCAATATCGAGACACAGGACTGGGACGACGAACTGCTTGGCGTGCTTGGTGTGCCGCGCGAGATGCTGCCGCGTGTGCTGGATCCCTCAGCGGTGTTCGGGACGACGTTGCCGGAATTGTTCGGGGTGCCGATCCCGGTCGCAGGTGTTCTGGGCGATCAGCAGGCGGCAACCGTCGGGCAGGCCTGCTTTGCGCCGGGGCTGATGAAATCCACCTACGGCACCGGCTGCTTTGCGCTGGTGAATACGGGTGAGACCAAAGTCGACAGTGCCAACCGGTTGCTGGGGACCGTTGCCTATCGCTTCGGCGGCAAGCCGACCTATGCGCTTGAAGGGTCGATCTTCATGGCGGGGGCTACGGTGCAGTGGCTGCGCGACAAGCTGGGCATCATCGGTGCGGCGTCTGAAACCGAAGCGCTGGCGCGGCAGGCGGACCCGGCCTCCAAGGTCTATCTGGTGCCTGCCTTCACGGGTCTTGGCGCGCCTTATTGGGACCCACATGCGCGCGGCACTATTGTGGGCATGACGCGTGATACGGGTCGCGCTGAAATTGTCAGTGCGGCGCTTGAGGCGGTGGCGTTTCAAACCCGCGACCTGATGGATGCAATGGCCGACGACATGAAGCGGGCGGGGCTGACTGCGCCGACCGAATTGCGCGTAGATGGCGGCATGGTGGCGAATGACTGGTTTTGTCAGGTGCTGGCGGACACGCTGGGCCGTCCGATTGCGCGGCCCGCGGTCACGGAGACAACCTCGCTGGGGGCGGCATTTGCTGCGGGGCTGACGGTGGGGCTGTTCAAATCCACTGACGATTTGGAAGCGCTTTGGCAGCTGGATCGGGCATTCGAGCCGCAAAAACCGCAAGACTGGCGGGACGCGCGTTATGCGGGCTGGCAGCGCGCGGTGGGGCAGGCGCGCGGTGTGGCGGGAGTCGAGTAACGCCTGCAATTGGGCTATACTGAGCGCAATGGTCGCCGCGCCACAGTGAGGCAAATGAGCGGCCTAATCGCCTGATATGGCGGGGAGGATGCTCAATGAGTGCGCTCATCGACCAGTTGAAAGAGCTGCTGGGTCCGCAGGGGTATCTTGAAGGTGCCGATGCGGAGGCCAAGGCAAAGTCCGGGTGGAGCCATCTGGGAACGCCGCCTTTGGTGCTGCGTCCGGCAAACACCGACGAAGTCTCAGAAGTATTGAAGTTGTGCCATGCCGCCGGGCAGCCGCTGGTCGCTTGGGGCGGGCTGACCGGGCTCGTTGAAAGCGCCAATGTGGAGCATGGCGAACTGGCGCTGTCGCTGGAGCGCATGCACGCGATTGAGGAAATCGACGAGAGTGCGGGCACGGTGACCGTTCAGGCGGGTGCCGTGTTGCAGGGCGTGCAGGAAGAAATTGAAAAGCACGGGCTGATCCTGCCACTTGATCTGGGCGCACGCGGGTCTGCCACCATCGGTGGCAATGTCTCGACCAATGCGGGCGGCAACCGGGTCATTCGCTACGGCATGATGCGCGACATGGTGCTGGGGCTTGAAGTGGTGCTGGCGGATGGGACGGTGCTGTCGTCGCTTGGCAAGATGATCAAGGACAATGCGGGCTACGATTTGAAGCAATTGTTCATCGGCTCGGAAGGCACGCTGGGCATTGTAACGCGTGCGGTCGTGCGGTTGCGGCGCAAGCCCGACAGTCAGGATACGGCATTTGTGGCGGTCGATCAGTTCGACAAGATGCCGGCGCTGCTCGACCTGATGGATCGGCGGCTGGCCGGTACGCTTTCAGCCTTTGAGTGCCTGTGGCAGGATTTTTACAAGCTGCTGACGAACGAGCCCGCGCCGCATACGCCGCCGCTGGTGGCCGACCAGCCGTACTACGTGCTGATCGAGGCGATGGGTGCGCAGCAGGATCAGGATACCGCGCGATTTGAGGCCGCGCTTGAAGAGGCGTTTGAGGCGGGCCTTATTGTTGATGCGGTCTTGGCGAAGAGCCAGGCGGAGCGCGACAAGATGTGGGCGATCCGTGACGATGTGGGGCAGGTGGCGCAGAACTGGCCGATCTTCACGTTCGATGTCAGCCTGCCGGTGAAGGACATGGAAGCCTATGTGGCGGAAATGAAGGCGCGGCTGACGGATGCTTATCCGGACCACTCGGCGATGATCTTTGGGCATTTGGGCGACGGGAACCTGCATGTGGTGGCAGGTGTTGGCGACGATAGTGCGGATGCCCGCCGCGGTGTGGAAGCGTGCGTTTATGAGCCGTTGCGGGCGCGGGGCGGGTCGGTTTCTGCCGAACATGGTGTTGGTCTCGAAAAGCTCCCTTATTTGGCCTATACCCGTACCCCAGAGGAAATTGCGACCATGCGGACAATCAAAAACGCGCTCGATCCCAAGGGGATTTTGAACCCCGGCAAGATTTTTGAGGCACAGGCGCTGCGCAGCGCCGCCGAATGAGCGCGGATGTCGAAACCAGGAATATCAGAACTATAAACAAGGAGACCTGAGAATGGCTGTTGCGTTTGAAGTGCCAAAATCTGACGAGATTGTATCGGTCAAGGATAAGGTGTCGCCGGAAGAATGGCAGACCCGTGTGGACCTTGCAGCGCTCTACCGGGCGGTCGCGTCCTATGGCTGGGATGATCTTCTGTTCACGCATTTGTCGGCCCGCGTTCCGGGGCCCGAGCATCATTTCCTGCTGAACCCGTTCGGCATGATGTTTGAGGAAGTGACTGCCTCGTCGCTGGTGAAGGTGGACAAAGACGGCAACAAGGTGATGGACAGCCCGTATGACATCAACCCGGCCGGCTTCACCATCCACTCCGCCGTACATATGGCGCGCGAAGACGCCAAATGCGTCATGCATCTGCATACGGATGATGGGGTCGCTGTGTCGTCGCAGTCAGCTGGTCTGATGCCGATTACGCAGCATGCCATGCAGTGTGGCGAGATCGCATATCACGAGTATGAAGGCGTGGCGCTGGACCATGATGAGCGCGCGCGCATCGTCAATGATCTGGGCGAAAAGCAGTTCATGCTGTTGCGCAATCACGGCACGCTTACGGTGGGTCCGGACATTCCGGCGGCATTTCTTGCGATGTATTATCTGGAGCGGGCCTGCACCATGCAGATACGGGCGTTGTCGGGCGGCGTTGATATCAACAACCCGCCGCAGGGCACCCACGCAAAAGCAACGCATCAAAGTGAAGTGCTGTTTGACGGCTCGGCAAGCCCGCTCGTCTGGCCGCCAGTGCTGCGCAAGCTGGACCGGCAAGACCCCAGCTACCGCACCTAAAATGGGATTGATCGGGGCCGCATTGACGAGTGCGGCCCCAGATCAGCAAAATTTGATACGCATTTTTCCTAGGCGGTGGCTCAAAGTTGCCGCTGCGCGCGGTTTTGTCGATTGACAATCTGTCAGTTTGGGCCAAAGTGATTTATATGAATGACTTACCTAAGGTCGGCCCGCCAGATCAGGGCAACGAATCCGAAGCGCCGAAAGGCAGCGCGCGCGGGGACACCCGTAAGCGTCTGCTTGATGCGGCGTCGAGCCTGTTTATTGCCAAAGGCTTTTATGCCACCCGCCCGCAGGATATTTCCCGCGCTGCCGGGGTGGGACACGGCACTTTCTATCTGCATTTCAAGGATAAGCAGGCCTGCTTTGTTGCCTTTGCTGAGCAGGCGGCGGAAGCGCTTGAGGCTTATGTCGAGACGCATGCGAGCGGAAGTGATGTGCCCTATGAGGTCATCCGCGAATCAATCCTGCTTACTTATGATTTTGCGGCCGCCAATCCTGGCATATTGGCTGTGGCTCTGACGGATTTGAGTGTCATCAATGGGGGAGAGGCCGGGTCTCTTTTGATGGAGCGGTGGGGAAACCAGTGGCATGAGCAAATCAAAGGGTGGCAGGAAGCGGGTCTTGTCGGCCCACATGTGAATTCGGAGTATGTCGGTCATGCCATTCCCGGCATGATACGGACGGTCGGGCAACATGCGGGCGTCGTCGACGCGCCGCGGGGGACGGGGTTGGAAGCGCTGATGGCATTTCTTGTCGTTGGCCTTGGTTTGAAAGAGGACGATTTTTGATGCCGATTACAGATTTTGCAGGCAAGACGGCTTTCATCACTGGCGGGGCCAGTGGCATTGGTCTTGCCATGGCCCGGAGCTTTGCTGCTCGCGGTGCAAACGTGATGCTGGCGGATATTGAAGAAGCTCCGCTGAAAGCTGCTATCGAACTGCTTTCCAAAACCAATGCGCAGGTTGATGGCGTGCTGCTGGATGTCTCAGACCGCGATGCCATGCGTGCTGCCGCAGCCAAGACCGTTGAGCGGTTCGGCAAGGTGCATATCGTCTGCAACAATGCGGGCATTGGCGCGGGCGGACCGATGGAAGAGGTCACCCAGTCTGACTGGGAATGGTCCATCGACGTCAATCTCAAGGGTGTCGTGTGGGGTATTGAGGCCTTTGTGCCGCTGATCAAAGAACACGGTGAAGGCGGGCATGTGGTCAATACGGCTTCAATGGCCGGGCTAGTGCCGGTGCCGGGTTTTGGGCCTTACACGGCCACCAAATATGCAGTGGTTGGCATGTCCGAAGATCTGTCGCTTGAGCTTGAATCGTTCGGCATTGGCGTCTCGGTTTTATGCCCGGGCTTCGTCAAAACCAATATCGGCACATCCCGGCGCACACGGTCGGAAAAATACGGCGATGACAAAGCGGACAATCAGAATGCGATCACTCAGTCGGGTGGGGCAATTGAATCGGGTATTCCCGCTGAAGCCGTCGGTGAGCGGGTGGTCGAGTGCATTCTTGAAAACCGGCTTTATGCCTTCACGCATCCGGAATTTACCGCTTATACCGAGGCCCGGTTCTCGCGAATTGCTGAGGATTTTGCGGCGGCAGAGGCCAGCGCATCCGTGGGCAGTGTGCCGAAGGAAGTAAAAGAGCGGCAATTGGCGGCCGTGGAGGCGCTGCGAGCCGTTTCGGACTAGGCCTTTTTGCCGGTGCCGACAGAAAGATGTTGCGCTGGTGGCGGGATGACCCCATCTTACTGACATAAATGTCGGGAAGGAGACGCGGCCATGAATGCTGACGCAACCCAGGCTGAGCAAGCAGTTAAAGAAACCGGTTGGTATCAGCCGCGTGTGGCCATGCGGGCCATGCGCAAGCTGATGGAGAACGGCGAGGATACCGCTCAGGTGTTCCGTATCATCCGCGCCATGAGCGGACCTGCCCGCAAAAAGCACTTCAAACGTTTTATCAAAACACCGGTAGGTCGCCGGGTGATGGCAACGCGCCAGTCTTTGGCTGACCGGCTGAATGATCGTGATGCGTTGGGGGCGATGCCGGACGGCTCATTGGGGCGCGCATATCTCGCCTTTGTCGAACGCGAAAATCTTTCGGCTGACGGGCTGGCCGAGGCAAGTGTCGAGGGTGGACGGCTTGCAGGGACCGAGGATCAAAAGCTTTACAGTGATCGCACCCGCGATATGCATGATCTCTGGCACGTCACGTCGGGCTATGGACGCGACGGGTTGGGCGAGTTGTCATTGCTGGCGTTTTCATATGCCCAGCTCGGCAATCTCGGTGTTGCAATGATCATCTTCTTTGGTGCGCGCAGTGCCTTTCGCGAAACCGGCGACAGGCGCATCTGGACGGCCATCTGGGAAGGCTACCGCAATGGACGCCGGGCCACGCGGTGGGCTGAGGAAGACTGGGAAGGTCTGCTCGAAGCTCCGTTGGACGATGTGCGCAAGCAGATTGGAGCGGAACGCCCTGACGTTTATCGCAAGGTCTTTTCGGACTTCGCTGCCGCCGCCCAGCAGCCGACGCAGGTTACTGCTTAGGCCACCAGAATAATATGGACCGCGCGCGGACCGTGCGCGCCCATCACCAATGTTGCCTCAATGTCGGCGGTTCGTGACGGGCCGCCGACAAATATCAGCGCCCGCGTCATGCCCTGATTGTCGCGCTCAGCGCGGGCTATTTTCCAGACATCTTCATAGCCGCCGACGACTTCGTTGGTCCGCAGCACCATGATGTGCCGATCCGGCAGGAGCCCAAGGCTGACCGGATAGGCGCTGCTCGAGGACACTGCCACGGCGCCGGTCTCGGCGACTCCGGCACGCGCGCGGGTGACCGAGGTGATGCCGTCGAGTGCACTCTTCTGCATGTCGGTGGTGATCGTGATGCCCGCATCCGGCCAACCAAGCGTGCTCAGGTCTGCATCAGCAGGAAGAGCCACTCTCAAATTGATATTCTGGCTCTTGAGATAGTCGGCCACGGCCTGTGGCACCGCCTCCATGTTGGCGCAATCGGCAAGCGTGCACCCAAGTTCAATGGCTTTGGTGACGAATGTATCGGCCCTGATTGCCGGGTCGGGTGTGCTGATGGCAGGGAGGGGCTGCGGCGGCGGTGTTTCAAGCCGCGCCTTCACAGCTGCCGGATCAGCGGTGTTGCGACTTGCATCCACCGCATTGATTTTTGCGAAGATGGCGTTGCGGGCGTCGCTTGCTTGCGTGCTCATCGTCTGCGGCCCTCCTTGTACTGACTGAGGAAGGTGGGTTCGGTTGGGGCTGCCAGGTCGCGGCTCTGGGTCCAGCCACCACCGACGAATGGCAATCGCGTGACCATCCGCATGTGGCGGCGCGGGCGTGACAGCAGGCGCAGGCCGATGCCAGCCAGATTGGTTGCCGCGCGGTAGAGCGCTGGCCGCTTGCCCAGCCATGCCCATATGCCCAGGCCCCAGCGTTGGCCCGCGGGCGTCAGATGCGCCTCGAACTCTTTCTCACGCCAGTGGCGCATCATCGAGGGCAGGGGAATGCGCACCGGGCAGACTTCCTCGCACTTGCCGCAGAAACTTGAGGCGTTGGGCAGTTTGGCGGCATTGGAAACGCTTGCAAGCGCGGGTGTCCATACAGCGCCCATGGGACCGGAATAGACCGAGCCATAAGTTTGCCCGCCAACGGTGGTGAAGACCGGACAACCGTTCAGACACGCCCCGCAGCGGATGCAGCGCAGCATGTCTTCCACTGGGGAGCCCAGCATGTCGGTGCGGCCATTATCGACCAATACGATGTCGAATGTTTCAGGTCCGTCGGCATCGCGGTCGCGGCGCGGGCCTGAATAGAGCGATACATAGTTTGAGGTTTCCTGCCCCGTGGCGGAGCGCGCGAGGATGCGCAGGAACACGGACAGATAATCCAGCGTCGGCACGATCTTCTCGATGCCGGTCACGACGATGTGTTTCTTCGGCAGGGTGGCGGAGAGGTCCGCATTGCCCTCATTGGTGATGAGGGTGATCTGGCCGGTTTCAGCCACAAGAAAGTTTGCGCCGGTAATACCCACATCCGCATTCTTGAACCGTTCGCGCAGAACGATACGGGCTTCTTCCACCAGCTTGGCTTTGTCCTCCACCTTCTCGGTGCGGCCAAGCGGCTTGTGCGCTTCATAAAATGTGTCCGACACCTGACCGGCTGTGAGGTGCATTGCGGGGCCGACAATGTGGAACGGTTTTTCCTTGCGCAACTGGATGATGTATTCGCCCAGATCCGTTTCGACCACGTTGAAGCCCTTGCCGATCAGGTGATCGTTGAGCTCCAGTTCCTCGGTCACCATTGATTTGGATTTGATGATGTTTTTTGCGTTGGCTTCCGTACACAGACGCTCAACAATTGAGTTGGCTTCGTCAGCCGTGCGTGCCCAGTGGACGCGGCCGCCCGCTTCGGTGACGCGCGCTTCGAAAGCTTCGAGATAGGTACCGAGATTTTGCAGGGTGTGGATTTTGATGTCGCGGGCGGCATCGCGCAGCTCTTCAAACTCCGGCAGCTTTGCCGCCGTCGCCTCGCGCAGCAGTGGAAATATCTTGCCGAAAATCAGCAAGCCGGTCTGCAGTTGCTTGTCGTCGATGGCGCGCTTGCTGCGCTCGATAAAGTCCTCTGAGGTGACATGCATCATGATGCGTCATCTCCCGTCATGCCGGCCAACACCTCAGCGACATGATAGGCGCGGGTCTTTTCGCCGCGCCGCGCCAATGCGCCTTCCATGTTGAGGAGGCAGCCGACATCGCCGGTGACGACTGCGTCAGCGCCGGTCTTCACAATTTCGTCCGACTTCTTGCGAACCATCTCGCCGGAGATGTCGGGATATTTGATGCAAAAGAGCCCGCCGAACCCGCAGCAGACTTCAGCGTCCTCCATCTCCACGATCTCAATACCGCTCATGCCCGCAAGAAGCTTGCGGGGCTGCTGCTTCACCTTGAGTTCGCGTAAGCCCGAGCAGGCATCGTGATAGGTAATATTGGTATCAACCTGCGCACCCACATTGGCAATGCCCGCAACGTCGGTGAGGAATGACACCAGCTCATAGGTGCGCGCGGCCAGCGCGTCGATTTCAGCTTTCAGTGGGTCGCCATCGTCAAACAGGCGCGGGTAGTGCACGCGCACCATGGAAGCGCAGGAGCCTGACGGCACCACGACATAATCAAAGCTGGAGAACTGCTCGATGAAGCTTTCGGCAAAGCTGCCGGCGCTGGCGCGGTCGCCGGAATTGTAGTTGGGCTGGCCGCAGCAGGTCTGGTCCGGCGGCACCGCCACATCGTAGCCGGCATCCTCCAGCAGCTTGAGGGCAGCAAAGCCGACGCGCGGGCGCATGGTGTTGACGAGGCAGGTGGCGAATAGGCCGACACGCTTGGGGGTGGCAGATGTGCGATCAGTCATATTGGGTTGTTTCCTCCGCCTTATGGCTCGGTTTTTTGCCATTAGACCGATTGGCGCGGCTGAGTGCAATCACGCATGGCCGGTGGGCGTGGCAAGCCGTTGACGCATGACGTGGCCCCGCGTAGGTGTGCGGCAGATAGCTTGGAGAATTTCGCCTATGCGTAAGACCGTATTACCGATCGGCGTTCTGCTTTTCACGACCCTGGTCATGTATGCGGCGGCCGGTCAGCAGGGCATTTTGGTGCCGGTGCGGGCCGGGCTTGAAGGCTTCTCCAATGTCACCATCGGCTTTTTCGGCACGGCCTATGCGCTGGGCTTCATTGCCGGGTGCTATCTGATCCCCATTGCGTTGCAGCGGGTCGGCCATATCCGCACTTTTGGCGTTGTCGCATCGCTGGCGGCGACCGGGATACTGCTCAAGGGCCTGCTGGTTTATCCGGAGGTCTGGCTGGTGCTGCGGATCGTGTCGGGCTTTTCCATCGCCGGGGCGGCAATGGTGATTGAAAGCTGGCTCAATTCGCGCGCCACCAACGAAAATCGCGGCACGCTGTTTTCAACTTACATGATCGTCTACCTGTCCGCTGTGACTGGGGGGCAGATGTCGATGATCCTGTTCGACCCGTTGCAGATGACCATGTTTGTGGTTGCCGGTATTTTGTTCACGCTGGCGCTGATCCCGACATCGCTCACAACATTGCCGGCACCGCATGCCCCCGACCGCGCCGTGCTTAATCTTAGGTGGCTTTACCGACTGTCGCCAGTTGGGGCGCTTGGCGCTTTTCTGGTGGGCATGGCGAATGGTGCGTTTGGTACGCTAGGGCCGATTTTTGCGCAGGATATCGGGTTTGAGACCTCGGGCGTTGCGATTTTCATGAGTGTGGCGCTGGTGGCCGGGGCCGCAGCGCAATGGCCGCTTGGCCGCCTGTCGGACATGGTGGACAGGCGGATCGTCATCGCCAGCGTCGGTGTATTCGGGGCCGTGGCCGGGGTTGCGCTGGTGGTTTTTTCGGCGCCTGGGCCGATCACCTATCTGCTGGTGCTGGGTTTCGGCATCGCTGCGTTCTCGCTCTACGGTCTGGTGGTGGCGCATTCCAATGACCATGCGGATGCATCTGAATTCGTCGTCGTTTCAGGCGGCCTGCTTTTGTTGTTCGGCATCGGGTCCGCCATCGGGCCGCTGATTGCGGCTGCGCTATCGGCGGTGATGACCACGCTTGGGGTTTTCGTGTTTACCGCCGTCATGCATGCGCTGCTGGCAGGCTTTGCGTTCTACCGTCTTTCCACTCACAAGCCGGTGCCGGAAGAGGAGAAGGACACCTTCACTGTTCTTTCCCGCCCGACCTCGCCCGCAGCGGCAGCGTTTGATCCGCGTTCGGAAGAGCCGGATGAGGAGCCTTTGGCGGATGACGAACCTGCAGAGGACGGCCCGGCGGAAGAAGATGTCCCTAGCTCTTAGAGCCGGATTTTCTGAGGCTGAGCATCGCGGGTAGGACGAAGACCGTCGCTATCAGCAGGTAGCCCATCGCAACCGTCAGCAATATGCCGATGCTGGCGGTGCCCGCATGGGTTGAGACACTCAGCGCCCCGAATGCGCCGATGGTGGTGAGCGTACTCAGGATGATTGCGCGCGGTGTGGACGAAGTCATCAGATTGTCCAGCGACCCGTTCTGCCGGTATCGCATCAGCACGTGGATGCCATTGTCGACGCCCAACCCCATGATCAGCGGCAGGACGATGATGTTGGCCTGATTGAACGGCATGCCGATGATGACGCCGGTGGCCGCTGTCGCGACGGCTGCCAGCAGCAGTGGGGTCAGGATCAGCGCTGTGTCCAGCAGGCTGCGGGTTGCCAGCAGAATGATCACGGTTACGGCGGAGAGCGCGAGCAACAGGGCTGTGATGAAGGCCTTGACCACGACATCGCCGACAATCGATTCAACAACCGCACGTCCGGTGCTGTCGGGAAACAGGCCGCGCACTTGATCCACGAATGCACGCAGTTCGGCGGTGCGGGTCACGTCGCCTTTGGGCAGACCGATCACCAGTGCCTGGCCGCCGGGTGAGATGAACCGCTCGCGCACCGGGGCGGGGACCTGTTCGAGGTCGGTCACTGGTTCGGCCTTGAGTACATCCACCAGCATTGTGAGGTTGCTGCGGATTTGTGCGGCAAGCAGGGTGTTGAGCTGTGCAAGCTGTTCTGGCGGCAATGTGCTGAGTGTCGCTTCAAGATTTTCATAGGCTGTGCGGGTGCTGGCGCCTGCGCTATCGGGTGCGGGCAAAGAGAGGTCGGTGGGCGCTGCGGCCTGCGGCCCATCAATCAAAGGCAGGACCGGGAACAGCAAAAATTCGGTGTCGGCGATCAGGGCCAGCTTCTCGTCCTGTTCGGTGGGAATGAGGCCTCTGGCGGTCTGGACTTTGGCGATTGCAGGCAGGGATGCAAGTGCCTCCGCAACAGGGTCGGCATCGGCAAGAGAGGGCGCCACCACATAGGCGGCGTAGTCAGTTACAAGGCCGCGGTCCTGCAGGTCTGCAAGGGTCTGCAGGGGTTCTGACTTTGCGTTCTTCAGGGAAAGGGTTGAAAAATCAAAGCTGGCCTGGGTTGCCACCAGAGCCGCTGCAAGGCCAAACGCGATGGACAATCCTGTGACAATGCGGGCATTGCGTTGGAGGAAGGCAAACAGACCGGCTGTCGCGGTAGCGAACCCGGCGCCGGCGCGCCGTTGGTTCGGAACGCCGATTACTGCAAGGCTGGCGGGAATGACGGTCAGTGCTGCGATCAGCGCCAGCGCCATGCCGCCGCCGGCGATGACGCCAAGATCGGCAAAGCCCTTGTAGTCGGTCGGCATGAAAGACAAAAAGCCGATTGCAGAGGTCAGCGCGCCCAGCGAGATGGCGGGGCCGACATCGCCTGCCGCCTCAATAAGGGCTGGCCGGGGCTGCATGCCGGCTTCCACATCTTCCTGCGCGCGCAGTGCAAGATGGATGGCGAAGTCGATGCCCAACCCGACAAACAGGATGGCAAAGCTGGCGGAGAGCAGATTGACCTCGCCGATGCTGAGCATGGCCCAGGCCATGGTCCAGACGCCGCCAAGCGTCAATGCAATGAACATGACAGCGACGATGCGTCCTGACCGCACGCCGAAGCCCAGCACCAGTATCAGCATGGCTACGGACAGTGCGCCTGCCAGTCCCAAGCTATCGCGCACCTGGCTCAGCTCATCGACGGACAGGGGGATGTTGCCGGTGAGGCGGACTCGGAAACCGTTTTCCGGCGTAATGCCGAGGTGGGCGGCTGTTGTGCGGATGGCTTCAAGCTTGGCTCGCGGCGACAGAAAGTCGGTCCGGTCTTCACGGATCTGGATGGCAATGAGTTCAATCGCGGTATCGCTGCCTGCGGACATGCCGCCCAGCGTAAGGCGGGTGGGGGGGCTGCTTTCTGTGTCGCCTGCCGCCTGCGCGGCGCGGGTGATTTCCTGGGCCAGTGCAATCAGGGCCGGGTCCACGTCACCGTTTTTATCGACCTGCCCAGCGGCCTGCCGCAATAGCGTCAGCAGACCCTCAAGTCCCAGGTCGTGGGCGATGACGGCAATGCCGGGTTGGGCCTGTGCGATGGCGTCGAGCTGTGTGGCAACGTCGTCCACGGGCAGATAGAGCAGGCCGTTTTTCTGGAAGAATGGCAGCGCAGCGGTGGTGAAGACATCGCGGAACAGATCGCTTTGTTCGGCCAGAGCTGCTGCAAGGTCCGTTGCGGCTGTGGCCGCCGCCGGGCGGGAGCGGGCCTCAATCACCACAAGGGTAGTGCGCTTATAGGTGGGAAAGGCGTCCCGGAACGCATCATAACGCGCCTGAAAAGGCGCATCGGGTGCGATCAGAGATGTCTGGTCCGCGTTCACGCGGAATTGAGTGGTGGCGAAATAGCCCGCCGCAATTGTGACAAGTGCAAGCAGCACAAGCGTCAGGCGCGGCGCCCCGGTGATCGCGGAGACAAGAGTGGTCAGAAAACGGGACATTCAGCTATGGTGCATCGTCAGTGGTGATACTAAATGGCGATGGCCCGAAAATTGGCGGGCACAGGCGCGGGGGAGACGGGTGATGGCTTTTTCATGGCCCCAAATGACAGGCGCGGTAAAGCAGGAAAATAAAATGGCTGTGTTATTTAGTTCGGTCCCCAGCCGGGTGCGGTCCGGTATCCTATCAGGTGTTGCTGCTGTCGCGCTCGTGCTTCTTCTGCCTGTCATTGTTGGCGATGCTGCCAGGGCGGATGAAGGGCAGGCGGTCACGGTTGTTGAAAAACTGCATGCGGGCCTGACACATCTGATGGCTGAAGGTGAGGCGATGGGTCAGGATGCGGCTATAGCGTATACCGGCGACCTGGTAGACCAGACCTACAATCTGGCATCGCTGACGGCGCAGTCCATCGGCCCGTCAGCTTTTCGGGGCTTTGACAACAGGGGCAAGGGACTGGTTGTGTCTGCGTATCGGGACTTTGCCATTGCCAATTATGTGAGTCGATTCGCCAAGAAACTGCCGATCACCTTTGACACCAAGAATGCTGAAGCCGGTCCGCGCGGGTCGTTTCTGGTCCACACATTGCTCAATCGCCGAACTGGCGACCCGGTGGAGTTGAGCTATGTGGTGGTTACCAATGAGGCGGGTGTGAGCGGTATCGCGGACGTACTGTATGACGGTGTGAGTGAAGCTGCACGCCGACGCTCAGAGCTATCGCAGTTGGCCCGACAAGGGGCAGAGCCACTTGCTGCAGCGCTGACCCGGAAAGCAAAACAGATTCTGGCTGGTGACGTCTGAGCCATGCATCCTCTTACAGGTAGTAATTTCCGGACCCTGACCAAGGTCCTGTCGCAAAGCGGCGGGATGCCTGTGTCGTCATGGCCTGCGATTGCCGGGCTCCTCGGCTCGGCAATAGGGCGGGCCCCCATTTCAGCTGTCGAGCGCATCTATACGGATCGCCAGCTCAAAAAGGCCGGTGAGATGCCGCCGCCGGTTTTTATCGTCGGCCATTGGCGCAGCGGTACCACGCATCTTTACAATTTGATGGTGCAGGATGATTTCGGCTTCGTGCCGCCGGTCGCGACCGGGTTGCCGTGGGACATGTTGCTGCTGGGCCGGGCGCTGAGGCCGGTAATCAATCGTGCGCTGCCGGAAACGCGCTATATCGACAACATTCCGGTCAAACCGGATTCGCCGCAGGAAGACGAGATCGCGCTGGCCAATATGTCGCCGCTCTCTTTCTATCACGGCATCTATTTTCCACAGGCGTTTGACCATCATCTCAAGCGTGGGTTGTTTTTTGATGGGTGCACGGAGGGTGAGGTTGCCGAGTGGCAGCAGACCTTCACCTATTTCATGCGCAAGCTATGGCTGCAGCAAGGGCGCAAGCGGCTGCTGATCAAGAACCCGGTCTATACGAGCCGGGTTGCCATGCTGCACAAGCTCTATCCCGACGCGCTGTTCATCCATATCCATCGCAACCCGTATGAAGTTTTCGACAGCATGCGGAATTTCTATACGAAGCTGCTGCGGCAGCTTTCACTGCAATCCTATGCACATGTGGATATCGATGAAGTCGTGTTGTCCGTCTATGAGCGGATCATGGGGCTGATTGATGACGAGTGGTCGACGGTCCCGCAAGCACAACGGGTGGATGTGGCCTATGAGGACCTGGATGCGCGGCCGGTTGAAGAGCTTGCCCGCATTTATCAATCACTTGGCATGCCGGGCTTTGATGCGGTGAAACCGCGCTTTGAGGCCTATCTGCAATCGGTGTCAGGCTTTCAGAAAAACAAGTTCGACTATTCCGATGCATCGGCTGCGATGGTGGAAGCTCGGCTTGGCAAATATCTACAGCGGGGCAGCTATCAGCGGCCCGGCTCGCAACGGGTGTAGGGATTGATGCCGGTATTTGCGCAGCTTCGTCCTGTTGCATTTGCCGTGCTTGTTGCGCTGGTAATGGCTGCCGGTGCCGCACCTGCTCATAGCGATGACGTCTTGATGCAATGCCGCCATCTGCCGGTCATGGATGGTGACAATCAACCCATTTTCGGCATTGAGGACATGGCGTTTGATGCGGTCCGCAGCCGTCTCATTCTCAGTGCGTATGATCGGCACAAGGTCGATGCTGCAATCAGCGCAGGGGAGGTCCCGCCGCAGGGGGGGCTTTATCTCCTCGACTTGACGCAGCTTCGCGGGCCCTTGCCTGATGCGCTTGCGGTATCTCGCGCGGTTATTGATGCAGATGAGGATGTGACCCTTTTTCCGCATGGAATTGGCCTGCTGGATCAGCGCCTTGCCGTTGTGAACCGGCGGCCCGGTGACGCTGCCACGTCGGCGGCGGACCTGTTGCTTCTGGAGGCTGAGGGCAGTGGCTTTCGCCTGGTCGCACGCGCGCAGGGTGAAGCCTATTGCCGGGCCAATGATGTGGTGCTTGCCACAGACCATTCAGCCTTTTTTACATTTGACCAGCAAGCTTGCGGGGGGCT
Organism: uncultured Parvibaculaceae bacterium; assembly: GCA_964511745.1. Lineage (GTDB taxonomy): Bacteria > Pseudomonadota > Alphaproteobacteria > CGMCC-115125 > CGMCC-115125 > Pyruvatibacter. Next base: position 20,410 of record CAZEHX010000014.1, on the reverse strand, counting down.
TGCGCTTTGGCTGGAGCGTGCGGTGATGCCGCGTCGTTCCGGTATTGCCTCCGTTGTGTTTCAGGACAACGGCGGTGCCGTGTCCCGGGCGGTTCTGGGAGGTATCGCTTTGGCAAATGGCATTCTCCTTGAAGCTGACAGGTCATCTATTGTGGTCGCAGCATCCCGCGATGGCGAGGTCCGCTGGTATCCTTTTTCCGAACTGGATCAGCCAACCACGGCACCTCTCGCGGTCGTCAGCGTTGATGGGGCACCGGATAATCTTAGCCTGGGGCGGGGCGGTGACGTGATTGCCGCCGTGCATCCAAGCGTGTTCTCTTTGTTTCTGCATATGCAGGGGCTTGCGGCGCTACCGCCAAGCCGGATTGTTTTGATTGATGCACAGGGGGCGGTGACAGTGCTGGCGGAAGGTAGTGGCAATCATCTGCCCGGTGCCGCGACCTCGGCGCTGATGGTGGAGGACAAGCTCATTGTTTCGTCGGCATGGGATTATGGACTCGGCATCTGCATGCCGGGTGAAAGTGCGGGCGGTCGGTGAGTGACGCAATCACACTTGTAACTGGTGGGGCGGGCTTTCTTGGCCGGCATGTGGTGGCGCTGCTTGAGGGGCGTGGGGACCCTGTGCGCGTGGTTGATACGCAGGGGGCACCGGAAGGCTGCGGCGCTGACTGGCGGCAGGGGTCGGTTACCGATCCGCAGTTTCTGTCGCAAGCTTTCGCGGATGTATCGGAGGTCATTCATCTGGCCGCAATCCCGCATCTGTGGTCTGCGGACAGCAACGCGTTTGACCGGGTAAATCATCTGGGTACGCAGCGTGTTGTCGACGCGGCGTGGACTGAAGGTGTATCTGCTTTCGTGCATGTCTCGTCATTGACCACACGCATCAGTGGTGAAAAGTCGAGCTTGCCGCGCCGGGTGCGCGAGGCGGATCTGCCGCCGCTTGACGCGATGCTGGGGGCCTATCCGCGATCAAAATGGTTGGCGGAAGACGCGGCCAGGCGGGCACAGGCCGAAGGTATGCCGGTGCGTATTGCCATTCCCACCATGCCGCTGGGGCCGGGCGATTTCAGCATGACGCCGCCGACGCGGATGGCGCTGGATTTTGTGTCCGGCAAGACGCCTGCCTATCTCGATACGTGGATGAATATCTGTGACGTGCGCGATATGGCGGCTGGCATTGTGGCGCTGCTTGATGTGCCCGCGCCTGAAAGCGGTGTTTTCCTCGGCGGCAATAATTTGCGCATGGGAGAGGTGCTGGAGCATCTGCAGGCGGCCAGTGGTGTCGCCATGCCCAAGGCGCGGGTGCCGGGATTTGTGGCGGAGGCATTTGCGTATCTTGATGAATTTGCGGCCGACCATCTGACCCACAAGCTGCCCAAGGCGCCGCTGACGGGTGTTCGGCTGGCGCGCCGTCCGATCCAGTTTGATATGTCGCTGGCGCGTGAGCTTCTCAAGTTTGAAGCGCGGCCGCTTGATGAGACCCTCTCCGACTTGCTGGTATGGTTCGAGGCACAGGGTTACTGGCATCATCAGGACGCGGGGTAGCTGCGGCCTTTCCATCTGGCGCCGCTGCCACGGGCGTGCCGCAATGCGGATGCAATGGTTGCACCCGCATAAATCACGGCGGCGGCAGGCAGGCTCAAGGCCCAAAGCGGATTGAGTCCATACATGCGTATCGTCGGCAGATAAGTCCGTGCCATCAGCAGCCAAGCCGCGAGACCGAGCAGGCCGATGGTGCCGCTGGAGGTGCCGGTCATCCATGTCACCACGGCCCAAGCGGGCAATATGAAAGTCAGAACCAGGCCTGCCATCGCGCCAGCCAATGCCAGCCAGCTATAGCCAAGCTGGGTGAAGGCGGTGCGGGCGACCATGTTCCAGATGCTATCGAGGGAGCGGTTGTCGCGGTGGGAGCGCACGCCATGGGTGAGGGCTGTCAGGGTTGCATGTTCGCGGCGGGCGGTTTTGAGAACCTTTGCCAGTGCGCAGTCATCGATGATCTCGCCCTTGATGGTTTCAATGCCGCCGGCTGCTTCCAACGCGTCGCCGCGGATGAGAAAGCATCCACCGGCGGCCGCTGCCAGCTTGTCGTCGCGGGCATTTGCCCGATGGAATGGGTAGATGAGCTGAAAGAAATAGATAAAGGCGGGCACCAGCAGCTTGCCCCAGAAGCTGCGGGCATCGAGGCGCGCCATCAGCGACACGAAGGTCAGGTTGTTTACGTGGGCCTTGTTGACCAGCTTGGTGAGCATGCCGGGGGCATATTCGATGTCCGCATCGGTCAAAAGCAGGTAATCGGGTTGTCGGGTATTTGCCGTTGCAGCGGCAATGCCTTGCGACATGGCCCAGACCTTGCCGCTCCAGCCGGTTGGCAGCGGCATGCCGCGGACCACGGTTACCGGCACGTCATTGGAGGTTTCGGCTTCGGCCAATGTGCCGGTGCCGTCGCTGCTCTCGTCATCGACAACCCATATGGATAAATCGCCGCGATAATCCTGATCCGTGAGGGAGCGCAGGGTGCGGGTGATGTTTTCGGCCTCGTCGCGAGCGGGGATGACGACCGCCAGCGACGGCTGCGGGGCATTCCCGGTGACGGGCTCCGGGGCAAGCCATACGTCTGCCCGCCAGAAGCCAGCACGGGCCCAGGTGAGGTAGACCCATGCTGCAACGGCTACAGCCAGAAGGGCGGTTGTTTCGAGTGTCAGGAGGTCAATCAGGAAATTCATCATGAGATTCATAAGTTGGCGGTGTCCGGGCATTATATGAGCAAATTGAGGGATGCGCCCATTCACTTTCCTATTTCACCTGGTGGGCAGGCGTGGGTTTCTTGCTGCACTGGCGGGGACGCGATAGCGTTCGGCGGTGTCGAATCTAGACCTGTACTAGCCAGTTGAAGAGAGCTGCCGAGCCAGATGGAATCCCAGCCCGCGCATCAGGTATCCCGGTCCATGCCGCAAACCGCTGCGATCACAAATCCTACGGGTGTTGAGACGCCGTCGGGCAAAATTGCGGCTGACGAAAATTTCCCGGTCGGGTCTGTTCTGCTGCCCGCGCGTTTGCGACCGGTTATTGCTGCGTTTTACGGGTTTGCGCGGGCGGCCGACGATATTGCCGATAATCCGGCGCTCTCCGCTCGGGTTAAGATTGAGCGGCTGGATGTCATGGCCGCAAGCCTTGATGACGCGCCGGGCGCATCACGCGGTGGCGACCTTGCCGCCCGCCTCAAGGCTCAGGGCCTCGATACGTCTTATGCGCATAATCTGCTTGTGGCATTTCGTCAGGACGCGGAGAAAAGCCGCTACCAAACATTTGAGGAATTGCATTTTTATTGCCGCCATTCGGCCGACCCGGTGGGGCGATTCCTGGTTGACCTGCATGAAGGTGCTGGCGTTGATTGCTCGGATCTATATCCGTATTCGGATGGGTTGTGCACGGCGTTGCAGATCGTCAATCACCTTCAGGATTGCGGCAAGGATTTGATGGTGATGGATCGCTGTTATCTGCCCGAAGCATGGCTCGCCGAGGCGGGGGCGTCAGTCGCTGATCTGCGTGGTGATGCATTGTCGCCGGGATTGAGACAAGTGATCGACCGGTTGCTGGATGATGTTGACGTGCAGCTTGTGCGTGCTGCGAAGCTGCCTGCTGCGTTGCGGTCGCGGCGGTTGGCGATGGAGTCGGCCATCATCATCCGGCTGGCGCGGCGACTGGCGGCACGGCTGCGGGTGGGTGACCCGCTGGCAACCCGCGTCAAGCTGACGAAGATGGATTTTGCCGTTGCCACGGTGCTTGGTGCCGTCTGGGGTTTTTTTGCAGCAAAAGGGGGAGTGCGGACATGAGCCAGGTAGCGTCGACTTCTTTTGATGGCGTGATGGCGCCGCGCGCCGCGGCGGCGCATGCGGCGGAGATTGTCAAACGCTCCGGCACGTCATTTGCGGCGGGGATGCGCATTCTCTCCAAGGAGCGGCGTGAGGCGATGTATGCGATTTACGCGTTTGCGCGCGAGATCGACGATATTGCCGATGAGGGCGGCACTTACGAAGAGCGCATGGCGGGCCTCAAGGAATGGCGCGTGGAGATCGCGCGTGTCTTTGACGGTGCACCGCAAACTCCGGTCGGTGTTGCTCTGGTGTCCGCCATCTCCCGCTTCGATCTGGACCGGCACGAATTCGAGATGCTCATCGAGGGTATGGAAATGGATGTGGAAGGGCCGTTGATTGCGCCCTCCCATGATCGGCTGATGGCCTATTGCCGTCGGGTCGCGGGGGCTGTCGGGCTTTTGTCCATGCCGGTTTTTGGTGCTGGGCGCGGGGAGACCGAGGACCGGTTTGCGCTGGCGCTGGCCAATGCTTTGCAGCTGACCAATATCCTGCGGGATATTGAAGAAGATGCTGAAATGGGCCGGGTCTATCTGCCGGCCGAGTTGCTGGATGCCCACGAAATTGGGACCCGCGACGCTATGTCTATTGTCCAAAGCGAGCGTTTGCAGGATGTTGCACGCGATCTTGGCCGCGAGGCGCGCGGCTGGTTTGGTGAGGCGCAAGTATTGCTTGCCAGCCTCAACTGGCGGGAAGTTCGGCCCGCGCTTTTGATGATGGGCGTCTATGAGCGGTATTTGCGGTTGATGGAACTCCGGGATTTTGCGCTGGGTGAGCCCATCAAGCTTGGCAAAGGTGCCAAGTTGAGCATTGCGCTGCGCTATATGTTGCTGCCGCCCCGTCGCCGGGATGCACCGCGTGGCAGCAAAGCTGCATCTTCGGGGGCTTAGGATTTGCCGACTGTTCATGTGATCGGGGCGGGACTCGCCGGGTTGTCTGCTGCCATTACGCTGGAAGGCGCGGGCGTGCCGGTGCAGGTCTATGAGTCCGCGTTGCACGCAGGCGGGCGTTGCCGCTCGTTTCATGACAAGACGCTCGATCACGTGATCGACAATGGCAATCATCTGCTTTTGAGCGGTAACAAGGCGGCGTTGGCCTATCTTGATGCCATCGGCGCGAAGGATGCGCTGTCGGGTCCGTCGCGAGCCGCTTTTCCGTTCATTGATGCGAAGACGCGTGAGCGCTGGACGTTGAAGCCCAATTGGGGGCCGTTCCCATGGTGGGTGATGTCGCCGGAGCGGCGAGTGCCGGACACAACCCTTTGGAACTATATGGCGGGGCTCAAAATTCCGTTCGCGAAGGACACCGACACGGTGTCGGATGTTATTGCGACGCGCGGGCCGCTCTATCAGCGCTTCTGGGAGCCGCTGGTGGTTGCGGTGCTGAATACCGTGCCGGAGAAGGGTGCTGCCAAGCTGCTGTGGCCGGTGTTGCGCGAAACCTTCCTGAAGGGTGAGCAGGCCTGCCGTCCTCTGATCGCGAAAGATGGTCTGGGTGCGGCCTTTGTCGATCCGGCTGTGCGACGGCTTGGGCGCACCAACCGGCCGGTTCAATTCAATACGCGGCTGCGTGGGTTTGAGTCAGCCGACGGCAAGGTGACGTCGCTGTCGTTTGGCGAGCGAACCGTGCCGGTGCACCCGCATGATGCCGTGATTCTGGCGGTGCCGCCGCAGCGGGCGAAGGATGTGATGCCGGACCTGGACGTTCCCGGTGACGGGGAGACAATTCTCAATGTGCATTTCCGGTTGCGGCGTCCAGCGCCCAAGCCGGATGGGGTGGGTGTGATCGGCCTGATAAATGCGCATGCCCACTGGGCGTTTGTCAGGGGAAATATCGTCAGCCTGACTGTGTCGGCAGCGGGTGATCTTGTGGATCGACCGACCGAAGAACTTCTACCGCTGTTCTGGGAAGAAACCCGGTTTGCGCTGGGGCTGATCGACAAGGATTATGTGGCGGGCAAGATCATCAAGGAAAAGCGCGCCACCTTTGATCAGTCGCCTGAAGGTGTCGCCAAGCGGCCGGATAGCGAAACCAAGTGGGACAATCTGCTGTTGGCGGGGGATTGGGTAAATACCGGGCTTCCGGCCACGATTGAGGGGGCAATCCGCTCCGGCAACAAGGCAGCCCGGCAGGTCTTGTCGCGGATGGATATTGCCTGACCTGTTTGCCTTGCAGGCTGCGTCCGCTGGCCGCTAGTATTGCGCTGCACAATGAAAATGCAAAAGCAGGTGGCGTGCGGTGACTGTTGTTGAATTTGGGCCCGAGGTTGAAGACGATCCCGTGGCGGCGCGCCTGGCGCGCGAAGCTCTCATAAAAACCCAGGCGGATCGTCTGCTGGCGATGCAGCGCGAGGACGGACATATCGTCTTTGAGCTGGAAGCGGACAGCACCATTCCGTCGGAATATGTGCTGCTGAAGCATTTTCTCGACGAGATTGATCCGGCCAAGGAAGCCAAGATTGCGGTTTATCTCAGGCGTGTTCAGAACGCGGACGGAAGCTGGCCGCTGTTCCATGATGGCGACGGGGATATCTCAGCCACCATCAAGGCCTATTGGGCGCTGAAGCTTACCGGCGAAGAGACCGATGCGCCGCATATGGCGAAGGCGCGCGACTGGGTGCTGGCGCGTGGCGGGGCGTCCAAGGCCAATGTCTTTACCCGGATCATGCTGGCGCTGTTTGCGCAGATCCCGTGGCGGGGCGTTCCGGTGATCCCGGTGGAAGTCATGCTGCTGCCGCGCTGGTTCCCATTCCATATGTCGAAAATTGCCTACTGGTCGCGGACGGTGATGACTCCGCTTTTGGTGCTGTATGCGCTCAAGGCGCAGGCGCGCAATCCGACCGGCATCAATATCCGCGAATTGTTCGTGACGCCGCCGGAAGATGAAAAGGTCTACAACATCAATCCCAATGGCAGCTTTGTCGGGGATTGTTTTCTGGTGCTCGACAAGGTGCTGCGCTTTTGTGAGCCGGCATTTCCCAAGTCGCTGCGCAAGCGGGCGATCGACAAGGCGGTGGCATTTTTCACCGAGCGCCTGAACGGGCTGGACGGGCTTGGGTCGATCTATCCGGCGATGGCCAATTCGGTGATGGCGTATGACGTGCTCGGCTATCCGTCCGATGATCCCAATCTCATGGTTGCCAAGGAATCCATTGAACGGCTGCTGATCGAGACGGATGAGGAGCTTTACTGCCAGCCCTGCGTCTCGCCGGTGTGGGACACGAGCCTTGCTGCCCATGCGTTGATGGAAGCGGGTGTTGAGGCGGGCGATGCACGGCTTGATGGCGCGCTCGACTGGCTCAAGGACAAACAGATATTGGACGTGGTGGGCGACTGGGCTGTGCGCCGGCCTGATGTGCGGCCCGGCGGCTGGGCCTTCCAGTACAACAACGACTATTACCCTGATGTGGATGACACTGCCGTCGTGGCAATGGCGATGCACCGCACAGGCAAGCCTGACTATGCCGAGAGCATTGAGCGGGCTGCCGAGTGGATTATCGGCATGCAGTCGTCATCCGGCGGCTGGGGCGCGTTTGAGCCTGAGAACGAGCATTTCTATCTGAACTCCATTCCCTTTGCCGACCATGGCGCATTGCTTGATCCGCCGACGGAAGATGTGACGGCGCGCTGCCTGTCGTTTCTGGCGCAGCTCGACAAGGAACGCTTTGCCGAGCCGATTGCGCGCGGTGTCGCTTATCTCAAGCGGGACCAGCAGCCGGACGGGTCGTGGTGGGGGCGTTGGGGAGCCAATTACGTCTATGGGACATGGTCTGTCCTGTGCGCGCTTAATGCTGTCGGCGAAGACATGGATGCGCCTTACGTGCAGCGTGCGGTGGCATGGATGAAGGCGCGGCAGCAGTCTGATGGCGGCTGGGGCGAGGACCTTGCGACCTATTACGAGGACCGCAAGAGCGAAGTGAAATCGTCCACCGCCTCGCAGACGGCCTGGGCCGTTCTTGGTCTGATGGCTGCCGGTGAAGTTGAGTGCGAAGAAGTGCGCCGGGGTGTGGCGTATCTCGAAACTGCCAAACGCGACGGCGCGCGCTGGGAAGAAAAGCTCTATACGGGCACCGGCTTTCCGAAGGTTTTCTATCTCAAATATCACGGCTATGCGGCGTATTTCCCGCTCTGGGCCGTGGCGCGTTATGAGAACCTGATGAAGAGCAATGACAGGCATGTTGCCTTTGGAATGTAGAGCGGCATGGGGTAACGCAATTCTGCCTGTCACCATCGCTGCTTGCGGAACGTCTTAATTTCAGACACACCAATTTGAAACCCGTCGGGCCATCCAGTTCATGGGCGGCCCAATTAACAATATGGTGACAGCGTGAAGCGGCTTGGCATTGTGTGCGGCGTCAAGGCCGAGGAGGCCTCGCTTGGCATTCTGGTGGACGATGTCTCCCTGAAGACGGCGGTCTCCGGCGCGTCACCTGCGCGCGCCGAAGACATGGCGCGCGATCTTGTCGAAAAATATGGCTGCACATCGCTTCTGAGCTTTGGCGTGTCAGGCGCGCTCAGTGATGCGTTGAAGCCCGGCGATGTGGCGCTTGCCCGTGCGGTTATTCTGCGTGACGGCACCCGGATTGCGGCATCGCCGGTTTTTGCGCCGCTGCTTTCGCGGGAAGCGGCTGCGGCCGGCATCGTGCTGCGGCATGTGGATATGGCGGATGCGGGAGAAGTAATTTCCGACGCGGCCGCCAAGCGGGCGCTTGGCCGCCGCACGGGTGCGCATGCAGTTGATATGGAAAGCGGGGCGGTTGCCCATGTGGCGCGCGAGATGGGTGTGCCGTTTACGGCGCTGCGTGCGATTTCCGACGGCGTGGATCATGCACTGCCACATGCAGCGCTGGGCGCTGTCGGGCCGGGTGGCGACATACGCGTGATGACGACGATTTTGCGGTTGATGCTGCGGCCGCAGGATCTGCCGGCGATGATGCGTCTCGCCGCCGGCAGCTCACGCGGATTTAAAAGCCTAGGCCGCTGTGCCCGAGACCTTGTTCCGGGACTTCTTGGGATCGTGTAGGTCTTTGAGTTTCTGCTCTTCGACCTTTTTCTCAATCAGCTCGTCGTAATTGTATTTGGCTTTACGCTGGCTGGTGAGGTCGATCTCGGGTGCAAAGTCACCGGTCGTCCTTGGACCACGAAGCGATACCCAAAGCGTTTTGAGCGGGTGGGCGGCAGCGTCAGCGGCAGCCGTCGGCTCATAGCCGCAATGTGCCATGCAGTCGGCGCATTTTTCGTAATTGCCGGTGCCGTACTGTTCCCACTCGGTTTCATCCATCAGCTCCTGGAAGCTAGAGGCGTACCCTTCATTCAGCAGATAGCAGGGACGCTGCCAGCCAAAGATGTTGCGCGTCGGCATGCCCCAAGGCTGGCACATGTACTGCTGGTTGCCGGCGAGGAAATCCAGATAGAGCGAGGAGTGGTTGAGCGCCCATTTCTTCTTGCCCGACTTCTTGCGCTCTTCACCCTTGCGGAACACATCGCGGAACAGGTCCTTGGTGCGGCGGCGCTCAAGGAAGTGTTCCTGATCCGGCGCGCGCTCATAGGCATAGCCGGGTGAGATGGTGATGGAGACGCCGATATCGGTGCAGTAGTCGAGGTAGGCTGCGACCTGATCTGCCGACATGTTGTCGAAGACGGTGGCGTTGACGTTGACCTGGAAGCCCGCGTCCTGCGCGGCCTTGATGGCTGAGACGGCTTTCTTGAAAACACCGGTTTGGTCGACGGCCTTATCGTGTTCTTCTTCGAGGCCATCAAGATGAACCGAGAAGAACAGGTAGGGCGACGGCTTGAAGAGGTGCAGCTTCTTTTCCAGCAGCAGGGCGTTTGTGCACAGCGACACGAATTTACGGCGTGCGACGATGCCCTCGACGATCTCGCCGATTTCCTTGTGGATCAGCGGCTCGCCGCCGGGGATGGCAACCACGGGTGCGCCGCACTCGTCCACTGCGTCAAAGCATTCCTGTGCCGACAGGCGCTTGTTCAGGATGGCGTCGGGATAATCGATCTTGCCGCAGCCGGGGCAGGCGAGGTTGCAGCGGAAAAGCGGCTCGAGCATCAGCACAAGCGGGTAACGCTTATTGCCCTGCAGGCGCTGCTTCATCACGTAAGCGCCGACCATTGCCATCTGTCTTAGGGGTACAGCCACTTTGATAATTCTCCTGGCTCAAAACGTGTCGTGTGGGTCGCGTGCGGGCGGGTGGTGTCACGCACCGGCGGCGCGCGAGGGTTCTGGATCGTCTAGCAGTTCTCGGGGCAATTTGAATGTCACATTTTCGCGGATCACGTTGAGGGTCTTCACCTCAACATCGTGATCGGCGCGCAGACGCTCAATAACACCCTGCACGAGTGTTTCCGGCGCGGAGGCCCCGGCGGTGAGGCCGATGCTGGATTTGCCCTCAAGCCATTCGTCCTGCATCGCATTTGCATCAGCGATGAGATAGCTGGGAACGCCGATTGTCTCGCCGAGTTCGCGCAGGCGATTCGAATTTGAGCTGTTGGTGGCGCCGACGACCAGAATGACCTCAACGTGCTTGGCCATCTCGGCAACGGCTGTTTGGCGATTCTGGGTCGCGTAACAGATGTCGCGCACATCCGGGCCAACAATGGCGGGATACTTGGCTTTCAATGCGTTAATCACGTCGCGGGTGTCGTTCACCGACAGGGTCGTCTGGGTGATGAAGGCGACGCGCTCCGGATTGTCGAAATTCAATGCTGCCACATCTTCCGGTTCGGAAATGACATGTACTTTGCCTGGCACGCGGCCAAGCGTGCCGACGACTTCCGGGTGGCCCATATGGCCGATCATCACCACGTCATAGCCCTGTTCGGCATAGCGGCGGCCTTCGCGGTGGACCTTGGTGACAAGCGGGCAGGTGGCGTCAATGGCCTTGAGGCCGCGGGCGCCGGCATCTTCCTCGACCCGTTCGGCGACGCCGTGGGCGGAAAAAATCGTGACGGCTCCGACAGGCACCTCGTCTACTTCCTCAACAAAGATGACGCCCTGGGCACGCAGGCTTTCGACCACATGCTTGTTGTGGACGATCTCGTGGCGGACATAAATGGGCGCGCCGAAACGCTCCAGGGCCTTTTCGACAACGTCGATGGCGCGTTCGACACCGGCGCAAAAGCCGCGCGGTTCAGCCAGAACGACAGTGAGGCCGGGCTTGCTGCCAGTGGCGTTCGTAGATGAATTTTCAGCCGTTTGCATATTGCCCATCTGCTGCCTGTTTCACTACTCAACCGTGTGCCGCCAGCGGACCCGTAAGGCCAGCTTTCAGGACATCATCATGTGGGTATACGCCACATCTGCAGTTTGCGGGGTCCGCGTTTGGTGCGCAAGCCGCTCGAAGGCGATTTTGTTCGACTTTTAAAGGTGTTAACCACACTGAAGGTGGGTGTTTGTGCTCCTGCCGTTGCCCGTTGGCAATGGGGATGCCGATCACTCTTTTGCCAATTAAAGTTGATTTGTAGCCTGTCACTCATGCTTCGACCATATTACCTTGAAATGGTATGAGCTTAGCGGGCCTTTTGTGGTATTTGCCTGTGATGCTGCCGCTGCGGAAATTATCGCAGGCGGCGCACTGATTTGAAGACCTTTTGGAGCGGCAGCTTGTGAGTAGCGTTCGACCCTATCGAGATATCTACCGGCGGGAGTGCCGCAAGATCCATGTCGGCAATGTGCCGGTCGGTGGCGATGCGCCGATTACCGTCCAGTCTATGACCAATACACTGACCCCGGACGTCAACGCGACTGTCGGGCAGATCAGGGCGCTGGAAGAAGCTGGTGCCGATATTGTCCGTGTGTCGTGCCCGGACGAAGACTCGACCGCAGCCCTCAAGAGCATTGTTGCGCAGAGCAACGTGCCGATCGTTGCGGACATCCATTTTCACTACAAGCGCGCCATTGAAGCTGCGGAGGCGGGGGCTGCATGCCTGCGCATCAATCCCGGCAATATCGGCAATGCGCAGCGGGTGAAGGATGTTGTGCAGGCGGCCAAGGACCATGGTTGCGCCATGCGCATCGGCGTCAATGCCGGGTCGCTGGAAAAAGACCTGCTGGAAAAATACGGCGAGCCTTGTCCCCAAGCTATGGTGGAGAGTGCGCTCGACCACGCGAAAATTCTTGAAGACAACGACTTCTTCGAATTCAAGATTTCCGTGAAGGCGTCGGATGTATTCCTCGCGGTTGCTGCCTATCAGGGGCTGGCGGAAGCCTGTGACTATCCGCTGCATCTGGGCATTACAGAAGCGGGCGGTTTTCAGTCAGGTACCATCAAGTCGTCTATCGGCATGGGCATGCTGCTGTGGTCAGGCATAGGCGACACCATTCGGGTGTCGCTGTCGGCTGATCCGGTCAAGGAGATCGGTGTCGGCTTTGATATTTTGAAGTCGCTCAATCTGCGCCATCGCGGCGTCAACATTATTTCGTGCCCGTCCTGCTCGCGGCAGGGCTTTGAGGTCATCAAGACCGTTGAAGCCCTTGAGAAGCGGCTGGCACATATTGCGACGCCGATGACGCTCTCGGTTATCGGCTGTGTCGTCAACGGGCCGGGCGAAGCCATGATGACTGATATCGGCTTTACCGGTGGCGGGTCTGGCAAGAATACCGGCATGGTCTATGTGTCGGGGCTTGCTGACCACAAAATTGAAAATGACGGCATGGTCGATCATCTGGTCGAGCTTGTTGAAAAGAAGGCTGCGGAAATTGAAGCGGAGCGCGCGCTTGCGGAACCTGCTTCAGGTGGCGGGGCTGCAGCCCAACACGTAACGGCAGCCGAATAGGGGGGCGCCAGATTGACAAATGAAGCAGCGGCGCCGGCGGAGTTGCCCGGCCAGCCGCAAACACCCATGTCCGATCCGATCTCTGATCAGGGGCTTGCACTCAGTGACCTCATGGCGCGTGCCGCTGATGCTGTATCAGCTGAGCTTGATCGGCTGATCCCGCCTGTTTCGGGTCCGCGCGGCCCGGTGGTGGAAGCCATGCGCTATTCAGCGCTGTCGGGTGGCAAGCGGCTTCGTCCCTTTCTGGTGATGGAAAGCGCTGGCCTGTTCGGCGTGCCGATGGCGCAGTCGCTGCGGGTCGGGTGTGCCATTGAGATGGTGCATTGCTACAGCCTGATCCATGACGACCTTCCGGCCATGGATGATAGTGACACGCGGCGCGGCAAGCCTGCGGTGCATAAGGCGTTTGACGAAGCAATTGCTATTCTTGCCGGGGACGCCTTGTTGACGCAGGCATTTGAAGTCCTTGGCGAATTTGCAACCTCGCGCGATCCCGCTATCCGCGCGGCACTGGTGTTGGAGCTGGCCCGGTCGGCTGGCAGTGCCGGTATGGTCGGTGGGCAGGTGATTGATATTTCACCCGAGCGCAAGGATATGGGCTTTGATGAGATTGCCCATCTCGAAGCGCTCAAGACCGGTGAGCTGATCCGCTTTTCGTGTATTGCTGGTCCAATTCTCGCCGGTGTAGGCGAGGGGGAGCGCAATGCGCTTGCCGGTTACGCGGCAGATCTCGGTCTGGCCTTTCAGATCGCGGATGACATTCTTGATGTGACGGGTACCGAAGAAGATATGGGCAAACCTGTCGGTCAGGATGACGGGCTTGCCACATTTGTAACGCTCCTGGGACTTGAGGGAGCGCAAAGTAAGGCCAAGGAACTGGTGGAGAGTGCCTGCGGGCATCTGACACCTTTTGGCGCCAGTGCAGACAATCTGCGCGCCGTCGCGCGATTTGTTGTTGAACGCAGTCAGTAGGCATTTGCGGCAGGGTCGAAATATCGGGCCGGTTGTATCTGATGGAGAAAAAAAGAATGGCCGATGGTCACGCCCAGAAGTTTTTGAGCCGCATCGATATGCCTGCGGACCTGCGCATGGTTGCGCAATCCGATCTGGGCCATGTTGCCGATGAGGTTCGCGAGGCTGTGATCGAAGCCGTGTCGCAGACCGGTGGCCATCTGGGCGCGGGGCTTGGCGTTGTCGAGCTGACGGTCGCGCTGCATTACGTCTTCAACACACCGGACGATAAACTGATCTGGGACGTCAGCCATCAGTGCTATCCGCACAAGGCGCTGACCGGACGGCGGTCGCGGCTCAACACGCTGCGCACAGGCGGTGGGCTGTCGGGCTTTACGTCGCGCGCGGAGAGTGAGTTTGACCCGTTCGGGGCAGCGCATTCATCCACCGCAATTTCGGCCGGGCTTGGCTTTGCAGCGGGCCGTGACTTCATGGGTCGTGACAATCAGGTGGTGGCGATTGTCGGCGATGGCGCAATGTCTGCGGGCATGGCCTTTGAAGGCCTCAACAATGTCGGCTCCGAAAAGCGCCGCATGGTGATCATTCTCAACGACAATCACATGTCCATTGCGCCGCCTGCGGGTGCGCTGTCGGATTACCTGACAGAGCTACGCGGGCACATGCCCGACGAAGCGACGCGGGATGCGGGTATTGCAGAACAGGGATTGCCCAGTTTTGCCGGTCAGCCGACCATGTTTGATGATCTGGGTGTGCCTTACGCCGGACCGTTCGACGGGCATGATGTGGATGAGATGGTTCGTGTGCTGACGGCTGCGCGTGACCATGACGGGCCGATCCTGCTGCATGTCATCACCCGCAAGGGCAAAGGCTATGCGCCTGCAGAAGCGTCCGCCGACTGCTATCACGGTGTTTCAAAATTCAATGTGGCGGACGGCAAACAGGCGAAGGCCGTACCTGCTGCACCCAGCTACACCAATGTTTTTGCGGATGCATTGATCTCGGAAGCGCAGCGCGACGAGCGCATTGTGGCTGTGTCGCCGGCGATGCCGGATGGGTCGGGTCTTACCAAGTTTGGCGAGATGTTCCCGGACCGGCATTTTGATGTGGCGATTGCCGAGCAGCATTGCGTCACTTTCTGTGCCGGTATGGCGGCGGAAGGGATGCGGCCGTTTGCTGCGATCTATTCGACGTTCCTGCAGCGCGGGTATGATCAGGTGGTGCATGACGTTGCGATCCAGAAACTGCCGGTGCGCTTTGCCATCGACCGTGCGGGCATGGTCGGCGCCGATGGTGTGACCCATCAAGGGGCATACGACATCGCGTTCATGGGCTGTTTGCCGAATATGACGATGATGGCGGCGGGTAATGAAGCCGAGCTTGTGGACATGGTGGCGACGGCAGCAGCATTTGACGAAGGCCCGATTGGTCTGCGTTATCCGCGTGGCGAGGGTGTCGGGGTGGCGCTGCCTGAGCAGGGCAGGGTGCTGGAAATCGGCAAAGGCAAAATTCACAAGCAGGGCAGCAAGGTCGCCATTCTGAGTTATGGCGGGCGGCTGCATGATGCGCTGACGGCAGGCGAGAAGCTTGGCGCCATGGGGCTGTCGACCACGGTGGCGGATGCGCGGTTTGCAAAACCGGTTGACGATGAACTGGTGCGGCAGCTGGCCGAGCACCATGAGCTGCTCATTACCGTTGAGGAAGGCTCAATCGGCGGCTTCTCGGCGCTGGTGCTCGACAGCCTGGTCCGGCAGGGCGCTGATATGGCAAAGGCGCGTTTCGTGCCTCTCTATATGCCCGATATTTTCATCGATCATGACAAGCCGGCCCGTCAGGTCGCGGCTGCCGGTCTTGATGCGGATGGGATTGTTGCGCGTGTTCTAGCGTCACTGGGCATGGATCATGCGCGCGCAATTGCTGCGGCTGGTGCAGGCGCTGAATAGTGCTATTGTGGCTTAATGAGCCACATTAAGACTGCACCTGCCGCGCCTTTTCGTGTCCACGGCCTTTCGTGTTCCTATTTCACCGGCAAGCTTGAGGCGTATCTGCGCGCCAAGGGGCTCGACTATTCGCTGGTTGAGATGGATACGGCTGGCTTCCGTCGGTGTGCGCAGATAACAGGCGTATTGCAGATGCCCCAGCTTGAAGGGGCAAACGGTCAATGGATGACCGACACAACGGACATCATCCGCCATTATGAATCGGAAATGCCCGATCCGGCGCTGTCGCCTGAGGACCCGCTGACGCGGTTTGTCAGCCGGTTGCTTGAGGGCTTTGCCGACGAATGGTTGTGGCGTCCGGCGATGTATTACCGCTGGCAGTTCAGGGAAGACGCAACGGCGATGGGGCGGCGCCTGGGCAGCGTCTTGTTGCGGGATATGAAACTGCCGCTGTTTGTCCGCGCGATGATCATCCGCCGCCGCCAGCAACGCGTGTTCCTGAAAGGGAATGGGGTGACAGCGCAGACGCGGCCGCAGATCGAGGCGCTCTATCTGCGCACGCTGGATGCACTGGAACAGGTCTTCGCGGTGCGGCCCTTCATGCTGGGTGCGCGTCCCGTAGAAGCAGATTTTGGCATGTTCGGGCCGATGTTTCGGCATTTCTCGATTGATCCGACTGCGGCGCAAATCATGCGGGCGCGAGCGCCCAGGGTGCTGGAATGGACCGCCCGACTCTGGGCTGTGCGGCCGCAAGATTTTGCCGTGGCCCCTTTGCCTGATGGCGTTCCTGCGGACATACAGCCGCTGCTTGATCTGTGCGCCGGGGAATATCTGCCCTACCTCGCCGCCAATGCGTCGGCCTATGCGGCGGCGCGTAGCACCACTGAGTTTGTGCAGGACGGCGTTCAGTGGCGGGTGCCGACAAACCCCTTTGCGGTCAGGTGCCTGAATGATTTGCGGGGTCTCTATGCAGCTTTGGATGCGGGCTGTCGGTCAGAAATTGTCAGCATGTTGGGACCGGCAGGGGATATTCTCGCTGTTGCACCGCAGGACTTTGATGTTGCACCGCTGTGCGCACGGACACCGCTGGATCACCATTTCAACTAAGTGCCTATTTGGAATGCCCGCGATGGGTGATTTTGCTGCCGGGAATTGCCGAACAATCGTCTGCGGGCGCCGCCAGACAATAGCTGTCCTTGGATAAAACCTGCTGGGAAATGCCGGTTTTGAGTATAGGCGGCGGGCTGGATCGACGGCCCGACTCGGTAACTGTCACTTAATTCTATTATGTATTTATACGCTTAACTTATTTGGTACCGATCCGGGGTTCTTCTGTGGTCGCTATGGAAGGTTGGGCGTTTGGGACAGGCACAGATCAAGGCGCATGAAGACGCGTCGGAGCAGGATATCGCGTCGTTTCTGGAGAACGGAAAAGACGCGACCAGTGCAGAACTCATTTTCTCAGGCATGGATGGGATCAGGAAAATCGTCGGCGACGATGTGTGGCCGCTGGCTGTGCTCAATATCAACAATGCGATTGCATCGAAGCTGGGCGAGCACCTCACCGATGGGGACAGGCTATTCAAGCTGAATGAGGCCAAATATGTGATCGGCATTGTTTCCTGCGGGCCGCATGATGCGGCGTCTATCATGCGCAAAGTGGCAGAGAGCCTGCGTCGGCGGTTCTTGGGCGAAGACGGGCGTGCGCAGTTTCGGATTGAGGTCATTATCAATGGTGCCGTCACCAGCAATGATGACCTGGCGGACGGTGACATTGGTGTGCAGGCGGTGCCGGCGCCACAACCCTCGGATGCCTCGGCGACTGATCTTGATGCGCCGGTTTATCTGCCGATCTGGGATGGACAGAACAAGATACTGGCTGCCTATGCGGTGGGATACTGGTCGCACACAGAGACCGGGTTCATTGAGGACGAGGCGGATCCGGCGACTGTTGATGAGGATGTTGCGCTGGCACGTCTTGATGCAGCGGCGATCAGGGAAACAGCGGTTCTGGTGGAAGATTTCTTTGCCAATGCGTTCGCAATGCAGATGATTATTCAGGTGCATTATCGCGCCTTCAGGACTGCCACCGGACGGGATCTGATCCTTAATGCCATGCGCAGCATTCCCGACAATGTTCGCAAGGTATTCACGGCATTTATCACCGGTGTGCCTACGGACCTGCATCCAAGTGTTATTGAGAACAAGTTGGGTGCCATGAGGCCGCTTATAGATGCTGTGGCGATTTCAGTGGACGACTGGGATGAGCCGACACGACGGCTGGCGTCAGCAGATATCTTTGCGGGGGTGTCATTGGCGCTGCCGCCGGACGCGCGCGAGCGGACGCGTCTCATTGATATGATGCCGAGCTTTTGCCGCGACGTGCGGGTGATGAGAAAAGTTGCCTGCGTGAGCCAGGTGCGCAATCGGCTGGAGATCGACGACGCGATGGCGGCGGGCATGCGGCTGATTTCCGGCTGTGGTGTTGGCCAACCGGTTGATATTCCCGGCAACATGGTGCGCTGCAAGGCTGGCGATTTGCCGTACCGGCCCTAGTTTCGCCGTGCATGGGAAATGCTGATCACTGCGCGCCATGAGTTGGCGTGGGTGGGTTTGCAGGACCGTATCCATCTGGCGCAGGCGGATACCACAACATGTCCTGTGCTGGCGCTGTTCCACTTATCCGCGCGCGCCGAACTTGGCGCGGCAGTCGAGGGACTTGGCAAAGGCCACATGCGACCGCTCTATGGCGCCTATGCGCGTATTGCCAAGGTGCTGCGGTAGGGAAGAAGTGGTGCCGGCTGAGAGACTCGAACTCCCGACCCCCTGATTACAAATCAGGTGCTCTACCAGCTGAGCTAAGCCGGCACTCTGGTGATTCAAAGGCGGGTACCGCCTGAATCGCGGACGGTATAGCGTGCCTTGAATCGTCTGGCGAGGCGTAAATCCTCAGAAAATTGCCTAACTGCCCTGGCGGCGGATTTCGTAGAGGGCGACGGCTGCGGCGTTGGAGACGTTGAGGGACGCGAAACCCGCGTCGCCGGGGATCTTGGCCAAGAGATCGCAACGCTCGGCGGTGAGGCGGCGCAGGCCGGTGCCTTCGGCGCCCATGACCAGCACGACGCGGCCTTTGAGGTCGATTTCACCCAGTGACTTTTCAGCGGTGCCCTCAAGGCCGACGGCGAACCAGCCTTCGGCCTGCAGCACGGCAATGGCCTGGGCCACGTTGGGCACCTGTACCAGCGGCATCTGCTCGACGGCGCCTGACGCTGCCTTGGCCAGCGCACCGGTGATCGGCGGGGAATTGCGGCGGGTGACGATGACGGCGCGGGCGCCGAACACGGCAGCCGAGCGCAGCACGGCCCCGACATTTTGCGGGTCGGTCACCTGATCGAGGATGATGAGCGGCTTGTCGCCGTTCTCAGTGTCCTCATTGGCGGCTTTGAGCACGTCGGCCAGCACGGGTTCGGGCAGGGGGGCCACTTTGAGGGCGATGCCCTGATGGACGGTGCCCGTAGAGAACATCCGGTTCATTTCCTGACCTTCGGCGAGCTCAATCTGAAGGCCACGGCGCTGGGCGGCCTCAGCGACGGCTTCGCTGGCGTTTTTGGTGGCGATCAGCCGCAGCGCGCGGCGAGCCGGGTTGTGCAGCGCCGCACGCACTGCGTGGCCGCCATAGAGCCAGTCCGGCCCGTCTGCGGTGGCAGCGCTTGCCGGATGGCTGCGGCCTGCCGGGCGGCGGTCAGCGCTGCGCGCGTCATCCTGACGATTTGGACTGGAACGATTTGGGCCTGATCGATTTGGGCCGGGACGATTTGGGCTGGGGCGCTTGGGGCCACCGGAACGTACCGGGCCGCCTGGCCTGTCTGATGTGGGGCGCTGGGGGCCACCGGGTCTGCCTGATGTGGCGCGCGTGGGTGCGCCTGCATCACGGGGGGTGCCGCGGCCGCCGGGACGTTTGGGGCCACCTGCCGGGCGTCCGGCATTACCGGTGCCGCCGGGGCCGCCTGTACTGGGGCCACGGCCTTTGCCGCCGCGTCCGCTGCTGCCGCCTTTGGGCGGGCGCGGGCCTGATGATTTTTTATCGCTCATGCAAGCGCTCTAGCGGGTTCGCGGCGCGGCTGCAAATGGTTCTCGCGGGTGATCGCGATGATTTATCGGGATTGAGGTTGGGCTGCATCACGCGGGTGGGGGGCTTGTCTGGTTGCCGCGCGGTAAAACTATGGGCATTGCTGGCATCGCGGCATTGACAGGGGGGGCTAAAAACGCCTATTTCCTCGCCCACAGCGGCACTGCGGGCCGGTGTTCCCTATAAGCGACATGTGCATCTGTCGGTTTTTCCATAAAGGTGGGCCGAATGAGATGGATTGTCGCTTTTTGGCGGGATACCGTGCCTCGATTCGCAGTGGCGGTGGCCTTGAAGGGCGTCAGGGGTTGTTGAGTACCTGCGCTGTTGGTTTTTTGGAGGGATGCCCGAGTGGTTAAAGGGGACGGACTGTAAATCCGTTGGCTATGCCTACGTTGGTTCAAATCCAACTCCCTCCACCACCAGCCTTCAAGGGTTAGAGTACGACGACAAGATGGCTACTGGTTCCGGCGGGTGTAGCTCAATGGTAGAGCAGCAGCCTTCCAAGCTGACGACGAGGGTTCGATTCCCTTCACCCGCTCCAGCTTGAGGGTGCTCTCAAAGCACCCAGTACGAAACGGTGATTTGACTGCCCCGGCGGCCCGGATTCTCGGGCTGACTGACACGTTGATTTGGATGTTGAACAAGAGGTCCGAGACAAAATGGCTAAGGCAAAGTTTGAGCGCAACAAGCCGCATGTGAACATCGGCACGATCG
>CAZEHX010000013.1:0-86654 GCA_964511745.1 uncultured Parvibaculaceae bacterium | reverse complement strand
ACACGTAAGCAGCACGAGCTTTTGATGTTTATTCACGAGCGCATCCGCGAAACTGGCGTGTCGCCCTCTTTTGACGAAATGAAGGAAGCGCTCGACCTGCGCTCCAAGTCCGGTATCCACCGGCTGATTACCGCCCTTGAAGAGCGCGGTTTTATCCGCCGCATGGCGCATCGGGCGCGGGCGCTGGAAGTTATCAAAATGCCGGAATCAGCGGCACCGCAAATGGCGCGGACGCAGCGCGGCTTCTCCCCGAGCGTCATTCAAGGCAGCCTGTCGGACCGTCAGTCAGATCGGGTGCCAGACAATCACACGTCGATCCCCGAAGGTGGCCATGCACTCTCGCTGCCGCTGGTTGGCCGGATCGCTGCGGGTACACCGATCGAGGCGCTTCAGGACGATTCCAATCATGTGGGCGTCCCGGCCAGCCTGCTTGGCTCCGGCGAACATTATGCGCTGGAGGTCAAAGGCGATTCCATGATCGATGCGGGCATCTATGATGGCGACATTGTCGTCATCCAGCGCGCCGACACCGCCAGCTCGGGCGAAATCGTGGTGGCGCTGATCGACCAGCAGGAAGCGACATTGAAGCGCCTGCGCCGCAAGGGTGAGACCATCGCCCTTGAAGCTGCCAACCCTGCTTATGAAACGCGGATATTCCCCTCCGACCGGGTCAAGGTTCAGGGCAAGCTTGTGGGCCTGATGCGCCGGTACTAACGGCGACACCGGGTCCATGGCCGATCACCCGTGATGTCACAGGTACTGACAATGCGGAGAATTGCGCGGCCACGCCTGTCCGTGTCATTCAGATAAACAGCATGTGCTCCGCCGCGTAAAAGGGCCCGCCGGTCCAGAAGGT
Source organism: uncultured Parvibaculaceae bacterium (assembly GCA_964511745.1). Lineage (GTDB taxonomy): Bacteria > Pseudomonadota > Alphaproteobacteria > CGMCC-115125 > CGMCC-115125 > Pyruvatibacter. Next base: position 85,798 of record CAZEHX010000013.1, on the reverse strand, counting down.
AGGGTGCCCGACAACGGCGCGGCGCATACATGTGCGTCACTACAAAGTCGGCAATCATGCAGTCTTCCACCACGGCCCCCCAACTGTCCGGCAGCGCGACCCTGCCGAGCTGCGGATCGTCTACCAGGCATCCCTGCCTGTCACAGGCGAACATGCCACGGGGGAAATTGCCAAGGGTGGCATCCTGCTGACTGCGCAGATCCGCGTCGCGCCGCAACCACAACTCCGCACTGAAGCTTGCCTTGCGCGCATCACTCAGCGTCAGCGCGCCTGTCGCATTGCGCAGTGCAACAAGTTCTCCCTCCCGATCAACAAGCAAATGCGGGCGCGGCGCCATGATGGCAATCAATACCCCTGCAACAAGCCCTGCCAGGCCGAACCAACGGACTCCGCCGCGCCACAGGCACATCCACAAACCGCCCAAGGCCAGCCATGCAAGTGCTGCTGCCGGCATTGCCGGGATCGCGGAAATGGCGCCGGGCCAGGAGGCAACCTGATCGGCGATCCAGAGGATTGCCGCAATGCCCTGCCCGGCCACCCACAACGGCAAAGCTTCAAGCCCCAGCGGCATGGCAATGAAGGCCACAAGCGCTGCGGGCATAACCACAATGCCGACGATCGGCACTGCGGCGAGGTTTGCGACAAGACCGAAATCCACCACCCGGTTGAAGTGGTAGGCGGCAAAGGGTGCCGTGGCCGCGGAGGCGACAAGCGAGGTGAGGCCTATGCCGGCCACATAGATGAGAAGCTTCGCGACAACCCCGCGCTCCGCCAACGCCGCATTCCATTGGCTCAGCCACGGACGGGCGGCTTCATAAAAGGCAACAAGCGCAACCGCTGCCGCGAATGACATCTGGAAACTGGCCTCCATGATGCTTTCGGGTGCCAGCGCCAGCACGATGAATGCGGCCAGCGCTACATTTCGCATGGTGATCGCGGGACGGTCGAGGATGACTGCCACGAATATCAGGGTGAACATGATGAAAGCCCGCTGGGTCGCCACCGACGCGCCGGAAATCAGCAGGTAGCCGAAGGCCCCGAGCAATGCGATGGCGGCCGCCCATTTTTTTATGGGTGCCCGCAATGACAGACCTGGAATTAGCGCCAGCAATGCACGGACCAGCCAGAACAGCGCGCCGGCAAAAAGCGCCATGTGAAGCCCTGAGATTGCCAGCAGATGCGCAAGGCCGGCGTCGCGCAGATCACTGAGAACCTTTTCCGGAATGCCGCCCCTGTCACCGGTCATCAATGCTGCGGCAACGGCGCCGCGTGGCAGCGGCAGGGCGGCAATTATCCGTGCAGTCAGATCGTTACGCAGCCGGGCAAGGCCATGGCTCATGCCGGTAGAGAGATTGTCCGGCGCCTCTGCCACCCGCTCAAGCGGGCTACGCGCATATCCAACGGCACCCAATTGCCTGAAATACGCCTGCCGTCCAAAATCAAATGCACCAGGCGCTGCGGGCCCGGGTGGCGGCATCAGCCCGGCACTGACTCGCACAATGTCGCCCGGCCTGGCCTCGTCACCTTGTGTGCGCACATTGATGCGGACCCGCGCAGGTATTCTGTCTGCCGGCATATCGCCAAACTGGTCCGGCGCTATCACCAGTCGGTCGCCACCTTCGGCACGGCTGGTTCTGGACAGGAGAACACCCTCAATGGTGATCCAATTGGCATCCTTCTCAAGCACCGGCGCCGCCACCCTTGCCGTGCGCCAGTCAGCCACAGCAAAACCGGCGCATAGAGCAAATACCACCATCGCACCGGCGAAAACCCGGTACCACTGGCGGCCAGCCAGCGCTACAAGGAGGCCGATACCCGCAAGCATGGCTGCTGACAGCCCCGACGGCTCGTGCATCTGTGAGAAGTAAATGACAATTCCGGCCCCGAAAATCACCGGAAACCAGAGGCTCAGCCTGTCTTGTTGCTGGCTAAAAATCCGTAGCAGAGCGGTACGGCCAGGTGCCCATAAACGCCCAGCGCGCTTCATCACTCGCAGGCACTCCGAGTAACCCCTTGTATTTGCTTCTATTTTGTCAACCACCGACATAGCGACAGCTCACTTCTCGCGGTCCAAGGCGCCCTGAAATATCGTCGCCCGCCGTAGGGGAATTGGGTCATTCCCGGCGTATCGCAGCCGGTATCGATATGCTAAAACCCGCCCGAGCTTTGGGGTGTGAAAGCTTAAGTCTTTTGCGCCCTTCCCCAAAGCTTCACCCTCGCGTGCTGCCCCATGACCGGCCTTGTTTCTCAGGTGGATCATGGCGTTCGCGTGTCATGTCCTTTGCGTGCTGATCTGTGCAGGTGGTGTCCTGCGCGGCATGCTGATCTGAATTGCAGGAGCCTAAATGCCGGCCAGCCCCGCTGCCCCCCAGACCGGCCAGACGCCAGGCCAGACGGTTGTCAGAACCCGCTTCGCCCCCTCGCCCACCGGCTTTTTGCATATTGGCGGTGCGCGCACGGCGTTGTTCAACTGGCTGTTTGCCCGCCATCACGGCGGCCAGTTTCTGCTGCGCATTGAAGATACCGACCGCGCCCGATCAACGGATGCAGCGGTTGAGGCGCTTTTTGAAGGTCTTACCTGGCTCGGGCTGGATTGGGACGAAGAGCCGGTCTTCCAGTTTGCTCTGCGCGACCGGCATGCTCAGGTTGCCGCCGATCTGATAGCTCAGGGCAAGGCCTACAAATGCTACGCATCGCAGGAAGAACTTGCACAAATGCGCGAGACCGCACGCGCTGAAGGCCGTTCACCGGGCTATGACGGCCGGTGGCGCGACCGCGACCCGGCCGATGCGCCTGCAGGTGTTGATCCTGTCATCCGCCTCAAAATGCCCCAGGAAGGCGAGACAGTCATTCGCGACCTGGTGCAGGGCGACGTGACCATTCCCAATACGGCGCTTGATGATTTTGTGCTGCTGCGTTCAGACGGTACGCCCACCTACATGCTGTCCGTCGTAGTTGACGACATCGACATGGCCATTACCCATGTGGTTCGGGGCGACGACCATCTCACCAATGCGGCGCGGCAGATCAATCTGATTGAGGCCATAGGCGCGACTGTGCCCTTTTATGCGCATGTGCCGATGATCCATGGCGAAGACGGTGCCAAGCTCTCCAAGCGCCACGGCGCGCTGGGAGCAGAAGCCTATCGCGACATGGGCTATCTGCCCGAAGCCATGCGTAACTATCTGGCGCGGCTTGGCTGGAGCCATGGCGACGATGAGATTTTTTCCACCGAGCAGGCGATCGAATGGTTTGACCTCGCGCAGATCGGCAAGTCACCGGCGCGGTTCGATTTCGTCAAACTTGCAAATCTGAATGGCCATTACATTCGTGAAGCGGACAATGTCCGGCTGGCCGATGAGACCTTGCGCATGATGACCCGCGTCAAGCGCTGGACTGTGAGCGACGCCACCCGGGACGCATTGATTGCTGCAATGCCGGGGCTCAAGGAGCGCGCTAAAACGCTGGACGATCTGGCTGAAGGTGCGCGGTTCCTCGTAGAGACGCGGCCGCTTGCGATTAACGAAAAAGCCGCGAAGCTGCTGGATGAGCAGGCGCGCGGCATTCTTACCGGCATCATGCCAGCCCTTGAAGGCGTGCCCGCATGGACCACGGACGGCATTGAAGTTGCCGTACGCGGCTTTGCGGAAGAGCGTGATGTTAAACTCGGCAAGGTCGCGCAGCCATTGCGCGCGGCTTTAACCGGCACAACCACTTCGCCCGGCATATTTGATGTGCTGGTCGTATTGGGCAAGGAAGAGAGCCTTGCCCGGATCAAGGATCAGGCGGCCTTGTGAGGCCAAGCTGAACCAACCAGAGCGGCGTGAAAAAGCAAAAAGGCAAACAGCTGCTCTCATGGACTAACGCGGAAGAGTTGCCTGGCGACCATTCATTGGGACAGGCGGCTTCCGACTTAACGACGGGGCTTAAAGGCTATGAATGATTACGGAATGAAGGGTGGCCCCAAAGCCACCGCAAAGCTCGACATCAATGGCGATGGTTACGACCTGCCGGTATATGCCGGGTCAGTCGGGCCCGACGTGGTCGATATCTCAAAATTCTACGGGCAGAGTGGCCGGTTCACGTATGACCCCGGCTTCACCTCAACGGCAAGCTGCGAAAGCAAGATCACCTATATCGATGGTGAGCAGGGCATCCTGCTGCATCGCGGCTATCCGATTGATCAGCTGGCGGAAAAAGGTGACTTCATCGAGACCTGCTATCTGCTTCTCGAAGGTGAACTGCCGACAGCATCCCAGTACACAGAGTTCGAGCGCGCCATCACCTATCACACCATGGTGCATGAGCAGCTGAACTACCTGTATCGCGGCTTCCGCCGGGATGCGCATCCCATGGCCATCATGACCGGCGTCGTTGGCGCACTGTCGGCCTTCTATCACGACTCCACCGACATCACTGACCCCGAGCAGCGGATGATCGCCAGTCGCCGCCTGATCGCCAAAATGCCGACCATGGCTGCAATGGCGTTCAAATATTCGATGGGCCAGCCCTTCGTCTATCCCAGCAACGAGCTCTCCTACGCGGAAAACTTCCTGCGTATGTGCTTCGCGGTTCCAGCGGAAGAATACAAGGTCGATCCGGTATTGGCGCGTGCGATGGACCGCATCTTTATTCTGCATGCGGACCATGAGCAGAATGCCTCCACCTCCACGGTTCGGCTTGCCGGCTCATCGGGGGCCAACCCGTTTGCCTGCATCGCAGCAGGCATTGCCTGCCTGTGGGGCCCAAGCCATGGCGGCGCAAATGAAGCGGCCCTCAACATGCTGATGGAAATCGGCACGGTGGACAAAATCCCCGAATACGTTGCCAGGGCAAAAGACAAGAACGACCCGTTCCGCCTCATGGGCTTTGGACACCGGGTTTATAAAAACTATGACCCGCGCGCCAAAGTAATGCAGCAGACCTGTCACGAAGTGCTTGAGACACTCGGCGTCAAGGATGACCCGCTGCTCAACGTCGCGATGGAACTGGAGCGCATTGCGCTTGAGGACGAATATTTCGTCGAGAAAAAGCTCTACCCGAATATCGACTTCTATTCGGGCATAACGCTGCGGGCGCTTGGCTTCCCGACCACCATGTTCACGGTGCTGTTTGCACTGGCGCGCACGGTGGGCTGGATCGCCCAGTGGAAAGAGATGATCGAGGATCCCAACCAGCGCATCGGCCGGCCGCGTCAGCTCTACACAGGCTATCCGCACCGCGAATATGTGGCGCGCGACAAGCGCTAGGATCTGCCTCATACTTTCCGACGCATCAATGCGCCGGGATGTCAGTTCGCTTCAACTTGGGGCAGGCTGGCGTCCCGGCGTTTTCGTTCCGGCTCACCGATGGAGAGTACGACGTCGGCCGCGCGCTCGGCGGGCTTCAACCCCTCTTCGTCACCCAGCCGCGTTCGCATTTCGCTCAGTGCTGAAATCATGTCGGCGCGCTGAGCGGTATCCGTCATCAACGGCAACAACGCTTCGGCAAGCCTTGCCGGTTCACATTCTTCCTGCAGATATTCCGGAATCACATTCCGTCCCAGCACAAGATTGGCAAGCACGATGCTCTCCACCTTCGCCAATCTGCGGATGATGAAAGCCGCCAGCCGCTCAATCCGATAACCGATAACCGTCGGCACACGGGCCAGGCCCAGCTCAAGCGAAACGGTTCCGGATGCCGCCAGCGCTGCATTGGCCGCATCAAAGGCTGCAAATTTTTCTGACTGATCTTCCACCAGAATAAGCGGCAGGGCCTCGCCGGCAAGTTTCTCATGTACCAATGCCGAGACATTTGGGACCGTCGGCAAGACCACCACAAGGCCGGGCAGCTCACGCCGCAACCGGCGGGCCGTCTCCATGAAGATATCAATCAGCCCTTTCACCTCATTGGGCCGGCTGCCGGGCAGCAAGGCCAGCACCGGAGCGTCGGCGGCAATATTGTGCCGCAAGCGAAATTCCTCTCCGCCGCCAAACTTCACACGCTCCAATACAGGGTGACCTACAAACGTGCAGGCGAGCGAGGACTTCTCAGCATAGAAAGCTGGTTCAAACGGCAGCAGCGCCAATACGTGCTTGAGATAGGTCGCCATCTTGGCAGCGCGGCCTTGCCGCCATGCCCAGACCTGCGGCGACACATAGTTTATAATGGGGATATGCGGCGCTGCCTTAGCAATACGCTTGGCAACGGAGTGGGTGAAGTCGGGTGAATCGATGATCACAACCACATGGGGCTGCTGCGCCAACGCATAGCGTGCGGTCTCGCGAATGCGGCGGTAAATCATCGGCAGGCGCGGCACAACTTCACGCAATCCCATGACGGCGATATCCGACATCTGGAACAGGCTTTTAAGGCCCGCGTCGGTCATATGTGCGCCGCCGACGCCGATGAATTCAATCGGTCCCGGATAAGCCTGGCGAAGGCTGGCCATCAACTCGCCGCCAAGAACGTCACCCGATGGCTCGCCGGCGATCAGCATGACCCGCAGCGGTGTTTGTGCGGCCTGAGGCAGCGAGTTCATGGTGTGCTGCCTTTGTCTCCGGTTTCGGATTTGGGAAATGCATAGACAAAAAGTCCATGCTGGTTTGCCAATGCGGCAACGTCCGCCCGGTCGAACACGATGGCGCCGCCTGCCTCTATGGCAATGCCCGCAAGGCCAGCGGCGGCGGCCAGTTCAACTGTCTGCGTTCCCATCATTGGGAGATCCACGCGACGGTCCTGAGAAGGTTTTGGCAGTTTCACAAGCACACCTCGGCGGTTCTCCGGCGTGCCACGCACCGTAAGCGGCAGCAATGCCGTGCGCTTCAGCATTTCGTCGGTGCCTTCGGCTGCTTCAACAGCGAGCACCAGACCGTCACAAGCTATAGCCCCCTGCCCCACGTCCAATGCATCGAGTGCATGAACCACCCGCGCGCCCAGATCTATATCCTGCAGCGCGCCTTGGTCCGGAGACAGATTACCGATTGGCCCCTCGGGGGCGACAAGGTCCGACAGGACATCTTCCGCACCAACCACTGCAAAGCCCTGCTCTTCCATGTAGCGCACAAAGAAAGACAACAGTGCGTCGTCGCCCTTGCGCGCCGCATTCAAGACGCGGGGCAGCAATCGGGCGCCGGTCCAGTCCGGCCGTAGCTTGGAAAAATCAGGGCGCTTCACGGGGCCTATGATGCAGACGTCCTCGCATCCCGCAGTGCGCAATGCTTCCAATGCTGTCCCAATGGCACCGAGCCGCGCCCACGTATGTTCGTAGGCTTCAATCTCTGACCGCGCTTCACCCTCGATGCCAACCACAAAAAGCGGGCGTCCCATAGCCGTGCAGGCCTCAGCCAGCTTCAATGGGACCGGACCGGAGCCGGCAACTATGCCTAGTTTGCGCATGGAATTGGCCCGGCGGGTGGACTAATCGTCGTTGAGATCGTCGGCGGAGGAACTCGCACCATTGCTGTCATGGCGCGGCGTCACCAGCTTGCGCTTGGTGTCGGCACGGATAAATTCGACAATATCCATCACCAGCTCATTGTCACCGAATTCTTCCGCTGCATCGGCGACCCGCTCCTGCAACGTACCTTCTTCGGCAAACAGCAGCCGGTAGGCCCGGCGCAACGTATGTATCTGCTCGCGCGAAAATCCGCGCCGTTTGAGGCCGACAATGTTGAGACCCTTGAGCACGGCCCGATTGCCGAGCACTGATCCGTAAGGGATCACATCTTTTTCAACGCCCGACATGCCACCAATGATGGCGTGCTTGCCGATCCGCACAAACTGATGCGCCGCAGTCAGCCCACTCATGAATGCGAAATCGCCAACGACACAATGGCCGCCAAGTGTCGCATTGTTGGCGAAGATCACATTGTCGCCGACCTTGCAGTCGTGGGCCACATGCGAACCGGTCATGAACAACCCACCATTTCCGATGCGGGTTTCCCCGCCACCATTTTGGGTCCCAGGATTTATGGTCACACCTTCGCGGATCACATTGTTCTCACCGATTATCAATTCGGTCTTTTCCCCCAAGAACTTCTTGTCTTGTGGGGCATTGCCAATGGAGGCGAAGGGAAAAATATGCGTCTGGGCGCCGACTGTGGTCCAGCCGTTGATCACCACATGGCTGTGCAGCACGACGCCATCGCCAAGCACCGCATTGGGACCGACGACGCTATAGGGGCCGATCTCAACATCGTTCCCAAGTTGCGCACCGTCCGCAATAATCGCAGTGGCGTGGATAGCCATCAGGCATCTCCCGATGTCGGTTTGGAGGAACCTGAAATCTTCGGCGGCTTTGTACCCTGGGCCGCATCGCGGTCGGCGATCATGGCGCTGAAGTCTGCTTCAGCCACGAGCTGATCACCCACCATGGCACGACCGGAATATTTCCACACCGGCCCGCGGGAGCGCACCATAGTGACGTGCAGTTCCAGTACGTCGCCGGGCACTACGGGCTTGCGGAAGCGGGCACCATCAATGGTCATGAAATAGACAGACTTGGTGTCAGCCACCGCACCCATGTCGTTCATCACAGTCGCACCAGCGGTTTGCGCCATTGCTTCAATGATCAATACGCCGGGCATCACCGGCATACCGGGAAAGTGTCCCTGAAAATGCGGCTCGTTGACCGTCACATTCTTGATGCCGATAGCCGACTTGTTGCCGTCGATCTCGATAATGCGATCGATCAACAAGAACGGATAGCGATGCGGAAGAAGCTGCATCACCCGCATGATGTCGGCCGTGCCAAGCTCTGTGGTCCCTGTGGTCATATTGTCCGCCATCGTTTGTCTTTCAGATCCGTTCAGTGTGTCGTGTCCATCGTCGATCACCGCAGTCTAGCTTGTTTTGCGCTTCTTACGCTTTGCCAGAATTGCGATCGTCGCCAGTTCGCGCCGCCATTGCGCCACCGGCCGCGCTGGCGCGCCACCATATTGCTGGCCACCGGCAAGGCTACTCGCGACACCAGTGCGCGCGGCGAGCATAGCGCCGTCGCCAATTTCCAGATGTCCGGCAATCCCAACCTGACCGCCCGCCACCACATAGTCACCGAGTTTTGCCGATCCCGAAATGCCGACCTGAGAGACGATCATACAACCACGCCCCAAGACGACATTGTGCGCCAACTGGACCTGATTATCGATCTTGCTGCCCATCCCAACGACCGTATCTGGTCCGCTCCCCCTGTCGATGGTGGTATTGGCACCGATTTCCACATCGTCCTGGACGATGACACGGCCAAGCTGCGGTATCTTCTGGTGGCCCTCAGGGCCCATGGCAAAACCGAAACCGTCCTGACCGAGCCGCGCGCCGGGATGAATAATCACACGATCGCCAATCAAAGCGTGGGTAATCGTGACATTGGGTGCAATCGCACAGTCGCGGCCAATAGCTACGCCGTTCCCGATCACACTATTGGCGCCGATGCTGGTACCGGCACCAATCTCAACATCTGCGCCAATAACAGCGCCGGGCGCAATATCGACACCCTCACCTACTCGCGCGGAGCTATCTAAATGCGCCGCATCACTGATTTTTGCATCATCAATCGCAATGCGGGCCGTCGCAGCCTGCGGATAGAACAGGCCCGCTACCTTTGAATAGGCCAGATAAGGGGTGTCGGTTACGAGCAGTGCCACCCCCTGCGGCGCCAGGTCAATTGCAGACGGCGCCACAATGACCGCGCCCGCACCTGTCGCAGAAAGCGCATCTTTGTAGCGGGGGTTTTCAAAAAAGCTGATGTCCTGGGTGCCAGCCGCATCCAATGGCGCAACATCCGTAAACATGGCCCCGCCGGTCTCACCACGTGCTTCCGCATTGATTGCGGCGGCTACATCGCCAAGTGAGAACGGACCGGATTTTTTAAAGAAGCGCGGATCGGCCATGATTGCTGGTTTGCCTGTATTGCATAAGGTCGGCGGCGCGCAGGCACCGATATACTACTTGGGTCGTTCGACCTTCAGCTTCGTCATGCGCCGGTCCAAACGCGCGATAACCTCTGCAGTCACGTCATAGTCGACGCCGCCCACCAATACGGAATCAACAGACAGGATCATATTGGCGCCACGTTCCACCAGCACCTCCTGCATGATCTTGTTCAGCTCTGCATTCACCTGTCTGCGGGCAGCCGCAGCAGCTGTCTGGACGCTGGCGCGCTCCAGCTGAAACAAATCTCGCTGCCCCAGCTTCTCAGCCTGCAGCTGGCGATAGGCTTCCTCGGACATGCCCGGCACCTGCCGCGCTTCGAATGATTGAATGGCGGTCTGCTCGCGCTGCGCGATCTCGGCCAGCATGGATTCGAGCTGCCCGCGAATATCCTTGCCGACAATCGATTGCTGAAACACGGTTTCAAGATCAAGAAACAACGCGCGCGCGGGTGGCACCTGGGCATTAGCCGGCGCCACCTGCGCAATGGCCGGGATGGCCATAAGCGCAGCTGCCAGTAGAACTCTTGCGAAACCAGTCATCATTACGGACGCCTTACCCATATCTAAAAACTCGTACCGGCACTGAACCGGAAGAACTGTTCCTTGTCGTAGTCTTCCTTGATGAAAGCATTTGCAAGGTCAACGCGCACAGGCCCGAAGGGCGATTCCCAGAACAGGCTGAACCCGCCGGAGGCCCGGAACGCCAGATCATCTTCGATCTGACTACGCGTAATCACGCCGTTGAAGATGAGGAGCTGATCAACGTCATCATTCGTCCCGACCACACCGAAGTCCGTGAAGAAGGCACCTTTGATCCCCAACTCTTCAGGCAGGAACAAAGGTACCGTCATCTGCAAGGTGCCAATGGCAAAAGCATTGGCGCCCAGAGCATCATCTGTCGTTACGTCGCGCGGACCAACGCCGGAGGGCTCAAAACCGCGGAAGCTTGCACCACCTTTGAAGAAGCGGTTGTTCAGCCGCACATCCTGGCCGTTGTAGCCAAACACGTGGCCGGCATCGAGGCGCAGTTGGGCAATGAAGTCATCATTGAAGCCGTAGTAAAACGCGGTGCCGAGTTCCGAGGCGAGGAAGGTGATGTCGCCGAGCGGCGTACCAGCAGACTGATCGAAGAAGAAAGAATACCCGCCCGTCGGTTCTTCGGGGTCATTCCGCTTGTCGACTGAATAGGTGTATCCGACCAGATTGGAGTCAAAGACACCCTCGGACCCCAACACTGACAGCGAGGCTGTCGAGGACACATTCTTGATTTCTTCGCGCACATAGCTGGTGCGCAGCTGCAGCGATGAGAACTCACTCATCGGGAAGCCGAACCGGACACCGGCACCTGTACGCTGGAAGTCAAAACCTGACTCGTCCTGATAGTCGCTTTCCGTTCCGAACAGATCGATACCGGCACTCAGATTACGGCCCATGAAATAGGGCTCGGTAAACCGCAGGTCGATCTGTTGCTGGTCGCCAGACAATGACAGGCGCAGCCGCAGGAATTGTCCGCGGCCAAGAAGGTTGCGTTCGATAATTGCCAGGTCACCAATCGGACCTGAATCGGAGGAGAAGCCAGCGCCGATAGACAGTTCACCGGTGGATTGTTCTTCAACATCCACATTGATGACCGTCATGTCTTCGTTGCTGCCAGGCTCTTCGGTCACTTCCACATTGCCAAACAGGCCAAGGCTACGGATGCGGTCGCGTGAACGGGTCAGCAGCACCCGGTTGAAGGCGTCGCCCTCTGCCAGCCGCATCTCGCGGCGGATCACGCGGTCAAGTGTCCGAATATTGCCATTGATGTTGATGCGCTCAACGTAAACGCGCGGGCCTTCGTCAACCCGGAAGGTGATGTTGATCTTGCGATTTTCGCGGTCACGACGCACACGTGGGCGCACATCGGAGAATGCATAACCTTCGGTGCCGGCAGCAAATGTCAGCGCGTCTACGGCATCATCAATGCGTGACGCGTCATAATCGTCGCCGTCTTCAATGTCGATGAGCGCACGTAATTCTTCCGCATCCAGCCGTTCAAGTTCGGTCTGAACGTCAATTTCGCCAAATGTGTAAAGCTCACCTTCTTCAACCGTGAAGGTAATGAAGAACTCGCTGCCGTCCGGCGCCATTTCGGCGACAGAAGAGAGAACGCGAAAATCGGCATAACCATTGACCAGATAGAAGCGGCGCAGCAGTTCCCGGTCGAAGGTCAGACGGTCGGGGTCGTAGTTATCATTGGTAGCCAGAAACTTCCACCAGGCGGATTCAGAGGTCGCAATCTCGCTGCGCAGGTCGCCGTCAGAGTAGGCCTTGTTGCCGACGAACTTGATGCTCGCGACGCCGGTCTGCGGGCCTTCGGAAATTTCATAAACAAGATCAACACGGTTCTGCGGGAGCTGGATGATCTTCGGCTCGATGGCCGCAGCAAAATTACCCTTACGGCGGTACAGCTCAATGATGCGCTGCAGGTCGCTTTGCACACGCGCTCGGGTATAGACCACGCGCGGTTTCAACTCGGTCTCGGATGACAGGTCGTCATCATCGATCCGGTAGTTCCCCTCGAAGGCGACCCGGTTGATGATCGGATTTTCGACCACAGTCACGATGAGATCGGAACCGCTCTGACGAATCGAGACGTCAGCAAACAGGCCCGTCGCGAACAGAATCTTGAGCGCCTCATCTATCTGCTTGGGGTCGGTGGTCTGGCCTTCGCGAACCGACATGTAGGAGCGGACGGTTTCGGGCTCGACGCGCTGATTGCCCTCAACGCGGATGTTTTCCACGAAAAGTCCAGGCGTTGCCACGCCAGCCTCCGGGGCCGCCGGCAATTGCTGAGCGTGCGCACGCGGCATCGGGCCAGTGGCCACAGCAATAAGAGCCACCGAAATGCACAGTGTGCAGATCGCGGAGATTCGTTTGAACGAGGCGGAAAATCCGCCGTCGGACCGGTGTTCTGGCATGTCTATTCGCACTTTGAAATTCACAGTTCCCGCCCCGATGCTCAGGAAAATACCGAGCCGATATACTCCACCACGCGCAAATGGACCAAGTCGTTCCAAGTCGCGAAGATCATCAATGACATAACGGCTGCCAGCCCGATGCGAAAGCCGTATTCCTGCGCACGTTCCCCCAATGGCCGCCCGCGAACTGCCTCCACTGCATAATACAGAAGATGCCCGCCATCCAGCATTGGAACCGGAAACAGGTTTAACAGGCCGATGGAAACCGAGAGAATCGCCGCCAGATTGAGCAGCGCAACCAGACCAAGCGTCGCCACCTGCCCGGAGACCTGCGCGATGCGCAACGGTCCACCAAGCTGGTCTGCGTCCTGCCGGCCCACAATGATGTCACCCAGATAGCCAAGTGTGGTTGTAATGATGAAACCGGTCTCGGTGACACCTTTCCACACCGCTGTAGCGGGATTGTAGCGGACTGTCTTGACGTCCCCTTCGGCATTTTGCCGGGACAGGCCAATCAGGCCGATGCGCTGAACATTGCCAAAAGGATCTGTCACTTCCTTGAGTTGCGGTGTGACATTCAGATCAACAACCGCACCATCACGGTCCACCGTGAAAACCAATACCCGCTCAGGGCTGGTGGAAACGATCCGTTGCATATCGTTGAAGGTGTCAATCCTTGAGCCATCAATCGCAAGCACCAGATCGCCTTGCTCAAAGCCTGCGGCTTCGGCGGCGCTACCAGGTGCCACTGCATCCACGCGCGGTGTGGTCACGGACTGACCGACAATGGAATACATGAAGGCGAAAATCACAATTGCCAGGATGAAATTGGCAATAGGGCCTGCCGCAACCACGGCTGCGCGGGCGTGTAGTGGTTTGAACTGGAAGCAATTCTCGCGCACTTCCGGTGCCAGCTTTTCCATGGCTGCGTGGTCGGGCGTGCTCGCTGCATTCTCATCGCCGAGAAACTTTACGTAACCGCCGAGTGGTAGCCAGCCGATTTTCCACCGCGTGCCGTTGGAATCGGTCCAGCCGACCACCTCACGCCCGAAGCCGATGGAGAACTGTTCAACGATCACACCGAACCATCGCGCGACGAGGAAATGCCCCATCTCATGGATGAACACGACCAGCGACAGGACGAATACGAAGGGCAATACATACCCGAACAAACCGGAGAGAAATTCCATTTAGGCGGCAACCCTAACCTTGCTGCGCAGCCATTTTTCAGCTGCTGCTGGTGTTTATCGTTTCCCCGGGGCGCGATGCCCGTCTTACTTCCGGCGCGTCTGTACCAATTCATCGGCCATCGCGCGGCCTGCGCGGTCAAGCTCCAATACATCAGCTAAGGTCTTCGGTGCTGCTGCAAGCCCCTGCGACACACCTTGCGCCATGGTTTCACCCACAATCGCGGCAATGTCCAAAAACCCTATTTTCCCGGCCAAAAATGCTGCGACCCCAACCTCATTTGCAGCGTTGAGAATTGTAGGTGCCGCCCCACCTGTTTGCAAGGCAGACAGGGCCAGCCCCAGGGCCGGAAAGCGTTCTAAATCAGGGGCTTCGAAGGTCAACTGGGCGATCTGTGCCAGGTCCAGCCGGGGTGACGGGGCCGCCATCCTTGCCGGCCAGGCCATGCTGTGCGCGATCGGGGTGCGCATGTCCGGCGACCCCAACTGCGCCAACACTGATCCATCGCTATAGGCCACCATGGAATGGATCACCGATTGGGGGTGCACAATGACCTCCAACTGGCTGGTTTCCACGCCAAACAGGTAATAGGCCTCTATCACCTCAAGGCCCTTGTTCATCAATGTGGCCGAATCGACGGAGATCTTTGCCCCCATGGACCAATTGGGGTGGGCCACGGCCTGCGCCGGGGTGGCGGCCGCCATACGGTCCTTGTCCCAGGTGCGGAAGGGGCCGCCTGAGGCGGTCAGGATTATTTTCTCGACAGCGTCCTGATTGGCCCTCTCAAGCACCTGGAAAATGGCATTGTGCTCAGAATCAACCGGCAACAGCGTGGTATCTGCCGCCTTTACGGCTTCCAGAAACACAGTGCCGGCGCTGACAAGACATTCCTTGTTCGCCAACGCCACGCAGGTACCGCGTTTGGCCGCCGTCAATGTGGGTTCCAGTCCTGCGGCACCCACAATCGCTGCCATTACAAAATCAGTGTCGCGGGCGGCAGCCTCATTCAGCGCTTCCGGCCCTGCTGCGGCTTCAATACCGGTCCCGGCCAGCGCGTCCTTGAGGGCTCCGTAATATGCCGGGTCGGCTACGACGGCCAGATTCGCGCCAAATTCCCGCGCCTGCTTGGCCAGAAGATCCACGTTTGAATTTGCCGTCAGCGTATCGATCTGGAAGCGCTGCGGGTCGCGCGCCACAAGGTCGAGGGTAGAAAGGCCAATGGACCCTGTTGATCCCAGAAGGCAGATACGGCGGGGCGCAACATCGGGCGTTGGAGCGCGCACCAAAGTGGTATCAACAGCCTTGCTCATAAGACAAATGCCCCCAACCCGATCCCCTGGCCCTCTCCCGCAATCACGCCGACAACCGCCAGGAGGGCGGCGGCCACGGCCGCAAATATAAGTCCGTCGACCCGGTCCAATACGCCCCCATGGCCCGGAATAAGCGCCCCTGAATCCTTCACATCAGCATATCGCTTCAAAGAGGATTCAGCGATATCTCCCACCTGTGCAATCACCGCGATGATGCCGCTGAGAAATGCCAACAGCCACGTGACGTTGAGATCAAGAATAATGGATGTCAGCGCCCCGGCGACTGCGGCCCCGACCACGCCACCCAGCAGGCCGGACCATGTTTTTGAGGGTGAGAGGCGGGGAGCCAATTTCGGCCCGCCGAATGTACGGCCAGCGGCAAAGGCCATGATATCCGTCGCCCACACCACCGCCAGCAGCCAGTAGAGCGTCAGCATTCCCCACTCACCGCCGCTGCGCAGCCACACAATGGCGATGCAAGGCAACAGAATGTAGGGAAAACCGATCATCGGCCAGCGCTTGCCTTGGTCGCGGACGATGGCAAGACCCAGTGCTGCCGCCACCCCAATAAAAGCGGCGAGAAGTGCAAGCAGTGGCTGACCTGCACCGGCCAACCCGACGGCGATGATGGCTGTGATGGCATGGATTATATAATCTGCGTTGAGATGCGAGCCGTGCACCAGCCGGGCCCACTCGTAAGTCATCAGCACCGCGGCCAGCATCACCAGTGCCGTAAACGGCCACCCACCCAGATACACCAGATAGATGACGCCGGGCGCTAGCACCGCAGCAGATGCAATGCGTGTGATCAGTTCGCGCGAGCGCGACGGGGGTAACTGCACGTTGTCACCGCCCTCCTGCGGGGCAGGGTTTACGGCTGGGGTGTCCATGGTTCCCTTCCCCCAAAACGGCGTTCGCGAGATGCATAATCCGCCAGTGCTGCCCCAAGGGTTTCATCTGTGAAGTCCGGCCAAAGCGTATCGACGAAGACAAGCTCCGCATAGGCTGCCTGCCAGATCAGGAAATTGGAAAGACGCTTATCTCCGCTGGTGCGGATCACAAGGTCCGGGTCCGGTAGATCGTGGGTTTCGAGTTCACCCGCCAAACGATCCGGCGTGATGTCGCAGGCCTCAAGTTCACCGCGCGCCACAGCCATAGCCAAACGCTGCGCTGCACGCGCAATCTCGCTCTGGCCGCCATAGTTGAACGCGATGGTCAGGTGCAAGGAGGTATTGTCTCGGGTCAGTTCCTCGGCTTCGGCGATCATCCGGACGATATCTTCGGCCAAACCATCACGTGATCCAATAATCCGTATCCGGACATTATTCTTGTGCAGGTCGGCCAAATCACGGCGGATGTAGAGCCGCAGGAGACCCATCAGGTCATCCACCTCATCGGCTGGCCGGCGCCAATTCTCGGTCGAGAACCCATATAGTGTGAGATAGCGGATGCCACGTTCACCCGCTGCGCGCACGATGCGGCGCACAGTTTCAACACCCTGCCGGTGGCCAAGCTTACGTGGCAGATGGCGCTTTGCAGCCCAGCGGCCATTCCCATCCATGATGATTGCCACATGCCGGGGCAAGCCACTGGCCTTGCCTGCCGGCACGCCATCAGTGTCCACCTCCGCCTCCAAGGCGGATTGCTGGTCGGACGGGGCTGGTATGTCGGCTTTATGCATGGAACTCACAGTATCATCTAATTCAGTGCCTGCAGGTTACTTGCGACCACATTTCATTTGCCGGTCGGGCAGACCAGTGACATCTGCGCGATCGTCAGACCTGCATGATTTCAACTTCCTTGGCGGAAAGCGCTGCATCCACTTCGGCAACCGTCTTGTCGGTCAGCCCCTGCACCTTCTCAGACAGTTTCTTGTGGTCGTCCTGAGAAATATCCCCGTCTTTTTCGGCTTTTTTGAGATGGTCCATGGCATCGCGGCGGACATTGCGCACGGCGACCCGTGCGGCTTCAGCGTATTTGCCCGCCACCTTGGTCAGCTCAACGCGGCGTTCCTCATTCAGCTCGGGAATACCAACGCGCACAAGCTGCCCGTCGGCCACAGGGTTAACGCCGAGGCCTGCATCGCGGATGCCTTTTTCAACGGGCCCCACCATGGATTTGTCCCAGACCTGCACCGTAATCAGACGCGGCTCGGGCACTGCGACTGTACCCACCTGGTTGATGGGCATTTTCTGGCCGTAGGCATCCACCATCACCGGATCGAGAAGCGAGGCTGAGGCACGCCCGGTGCGCAGTCCGCCAAATTCATGCTTCAGGCTTTCAAGTGCGCCATGCATACGGTGTTCAATATCTTTCAGGTCAATGCCTGATGCGTCGTCGGCCATTTCGGCTCTCCTCAGTTTGGTCAATCAGGCTCCGCGCGCGGACAGGCGCGTCAGGCGGCCTCGTTCTCAACAATGGTTGCGCGGCCTTCGCCGTGCAGTACACGGACGAATTCGCCCGTCTCATGAATATTGAAGACGACAATGGGAATTGAATTGTCGCGGCACAAGCTGATGGCGGACGCATCCATAACCTTCAGGTCATCCGCCAGCACCTGCATGTAGCCAAGCCGCTCATACCGCGTGGCATTGGGGTCGAGCTTGGGGTCGGCTGTGTACACGCCATCGACCTGAGTGCCCTTCATCAGCGCGTCACACGCCATTTCGGAGGCGCGCAGGGCGGCTGCGGTGTCGGTTGTAAAAAACGGGTTGCCGGTCCCCGCGGCAAATATCACCACCCGTCCCTTTTCCATATGCCGGACAGCGCGACGACGGATATAGGGCTCGCATACGGTCGTCATGGGAATGGCAGACAAGACTCGTGTCGGAACCCCCAACTGCTCCAAGCCATTTTGCACAGCAAGCGCATTCATGACGGTCGCCAGCATGCCCATATAGTCGGCGCTGGTGCGGTCCATGCCTGCCGCTGCGCCCTTGAGGCCGCGAAAAATATTGCCGCCGCCGATCACCAGGCACACCTCGACACCAATGGCGAGTGCATCCTTGACCTCGCCTGCGATGCGCTGCACCACGTTCAGGTCAATACCATAAGCTTCCTCGCCCATCAGCGCCTCGCCTGACACTTTGAGGAGGACGCGTTTATAACGAGGCTCTGACATGGACCTTGGGCTCCGGTGGTGGTTTTCTTGAAGGCGCACATAACAACGCGCCGCCGACTCAAGCAAGCCGACGGCGCGTCATATTGAACGATGGGAGCCGCGAGTGCCAGTGCACACGCGGCCAACCCCTAAGACTTAGCGGCTGCGGCGACTTCCGCGGCAAAGTCCGATTCTTCTTTCTCAATGCCCTCGCCCAGCTCGAAGCGCTTGAAGCCCTTGAGCGTGATCGGCGCGCCGACTTCGGCTTCGGCATTCTTGACGGCCTTTTCAACCGTATTGTCCGGGTCGATGACGAAAGCCTGCTTGGAGAGCACAACCTCTTCATAGAACTTGCGGATACGGCCTTCGACCATCTTACCGATGATCTCTTCCGGCTTGCCGCTTTCGCGCGCTTCAGCGGAGAGCACTTCGCGCTCTTTTTCCACTACTGCAGGGTCAAGCTCGGCATCCGTTGTTGCCAGCGGATTGGTCGCAGCTACGTGCATGGCGATCTGGCGGCCAAGCTCAGCAAGCTTCGCAGCGTCGCCAGTGGATTCAAGCGCCACGAGCACGCCGATTTTGCCAAGGCCCGGTGCGGTTTGATTGTGCACATAGGCTGCAACAACACCGGCATCCACAGATAGCGGCTCACTGCGTCGCAGCGACATGTTCTCGCCAATTGTGCCGACCATCTCGGTCACAT
Organism: uncultured Parvibaculaceae bacterium; assembly: GCA_964511745.1. Lineage (GTDB taxonomy): Bacteria > Pseudomonadota > Alphaproteobacteria > CGMCC-115125 > CGMCC-115125 > Pyruvatibacter. Next base: position 66,626 of record CAZEHX010000013.1, on the reverse strand, counting down.
GTGCATCAACAGACTTGCCGGCGCCGGGGAAATCAGCTGCCTTCAACGCGTCAAAATCGCCGCCCGTGGCAAGCGCCACACCGGCAATATCCGTCACCATCTTCTGGAAGGTTTCGTTGCGAGCCACAAAGTCGGTTTCAGAATTGACCTCGACAACAACACCCTTGTTGCCATCAACGGCAACGGCCACAAGGCCTTCAGCTGCTACGCGGCCGGCCTTCTTGGCGGCCTTGGACAGGCCCTTGGTGCGCAGCCAGTCAACCGAGGCTTCTATGTTGCCGTCGTTTTCCTTCAGCGCCGTCTTGCAATCCATCATGCCCGCGCCGGTGGTCTCGCGGAGCTCTTTCACCATGCTGGCGGTGATATTGGCCATCGATGATCCTCTTTGATCTTCGTATTAAAATTGGTCGGGTTGGAGCGGTCGGGCGGCAGCCGATGCCGCCGCCCATACCGATTCAATGTTTCGCCGGCGTGACAGCCCATGACGGGCAATCACGCAGCAGCTGCCTTAAGCAGTTTCAGCCGGAGCGGCTTCTGCCACAGGAGCGGCCTCAACGGCGGCTTCTTCGGGCAGCACTTCGGCGATCGGCTCTGCGGCCTCGCCCGGATCATAGACGGCACCGCCCTGACTGCGCGAAATACCGTCCAGCACAGCGCGGGAAGCCAGGTCGCAATAAAGCGAAATGGCGCGCGCGGCATCGTCATTGCCCGGGATCGGGTAGGTGATGCCTGAGGGATCCGAGTTGGAATCGAGGATCGCGGCCACGGGAATGCCAAGCTTGGCGGCTTCCTGAATGGCGATCTGTTCCTTGTTGGTGTCGACCACGAAAATAAGGTCCGGCACGCCGCCCATGTCGCGGATACCGCCGATGGCCTGATCCAGCTTGTCACGGTTGCGGGTCAGCACCAGACGCTCTTTCTTGGTCAGCGGCAGGCTTTCGTCAGCCAACATCTCGTCGTATTCGCGCAGCTTCTTGATCGAGCCGGACACGGTCTTCCAGTTGGTCAGCGTGCCGCCAAGCCAGCGATAGTTGATGTAGTACTGGGCACAACGGCGGGCTGCTTCAGCCACAGGGTTTGACGCCTGGCGCTTGGTGCCGACGAACAGCACGCGGCCACCGCCTGCAGCGACATCACTCATGGCAACGAGTGCCTGATGCAGCAGCGGCACGGTCTGTGCCAAATCAATGATGTGGATATTGTCGCGGACGCCGAAAATGAACTGAGCCATTTTCGGGTTCCAGCGGTGACTTTGGTGACCAAAGTGTACGCCTGCTTCAAGCAGTTGGCGCATAGAGTATTCTGGCAGGGCCATGTGCCTTGCTCCTTTTGTTTTCCGGTTCAGCCTCTGCGAAGGAGATAGAGCTACAGGCACACTGGCCTGCGGCACCGGATGGACACCCGGGAATGTATGCAAAACCGCTTAACTCTGCGGTTTTGCGGGCCCCGAACGCCCGTCCTTCGCATGTGGAATGGCTGCGGTATAGGCCGTTGGGCGCATAAGCGCAAGCAGTGCCCGGCCCGTGCGCCACGTCAAATGAGTGGCGCATAATCGTTTACATGATAAATTGTTACTAAAGGAAACGGAACGAGTGCTCTGGGGAGGGCCACCGATGCAGAGTATCAGAACCACATGCAGCCTTTGTGAGGCTTCCTGCGGCGCCGTCATGACGGTCGAAGACGGGCAAATCCAGCGAGTTACCGCCGACCGGGAAGATGCCCTATCAGGGGGCTTCATATGCGCCAAAGGGGCAGCAATTCCCCAACTTGAATCCGACCCCGACCGGATACGCACCCCCTTACTTAGAGAGAATGGCGAGTTGCGCCCGGCAAGTTGGGAGGAGGCATTTGCCTTTGTTGACGAACGGCTGAGCGCAATCATCAACAAATATGGCCGACAGGCAGTGGGCATCTATGCGGGCAATGCATTGGCGCACAACCTCAGCATGGTGACCTACTTTGAAGATCTCGTCCGGGCCCTTGGATCGACCAATTTCTTTACCGCGGGTAGCCTGGATCAAAACCCCCGTCAGGTGGTGTCCGGCCTTCTGTACGGTGACGAATTTTCACTCAACGTGCCAGATATCGACCGCGCCCAGCTGCTCTGGGTGATGGGCGCAAACCCGGCTGAGTCCAATGGCAGCATGATCGTCGCGCCGGGCTTTTTGGGCCGCATGCAAAAACTGCAGGCGCGCGGTGGACGGGTTGTCGTCATTGACCCACGCCGCACAATGACGGCTGAGCGGGCTAGTGAGCATTTGGCTATCCGGCCTTCGGGCGACGCACCTTTTCTTGCCGGTATTGCTCACACACTGCTGAAGCTGAGTCCGCCCGAAACGACCGCACTTTCGCTTGTTGACGATCTCGACCGGATCGCAGAATGGCTGGCCCCTTTTTCTCCGGAAACCGTGGCCGACGCCTGCGACATTGATGCAGATACCATCAAGCGGCTTGCCAAAGAGCTGAGGGATACCCCTGCTGCTGCCGTCTATGGGCGCATCGGCACCACCACACAAAGCTTCTCCTCCCTCACCTGCTGGCTGATTGATCTTGTGAATATTCTGGCGGGCAATCTGGACGCCGTCGGCGGGTCCATGTTTTCCAAGCCGCTGCTCGCGCAGCCAAACACCATAGGTCCGCCCGGTATCGGCCAGGGCTTTACCGTTGGGAAATGGGCATCGCGTGTAAGCGGCGCGCCCGAGGCCGTCGGGCAATTGCCCATGGCCTGCATGGCGGAAGAGCTTGAAACCCCGGGCGAAGGACAAGTGCGGGCGCTGATCACACTTGCCGGCAATCCCGCCACCTCAAGTCCCGATACCAAACGCATGCGGGCCGCGCTCGATGGTCTGGACCTTCTGATCTCGCTGGACATCTACCAGACTGAAACGACGTCAACGGCCGATGTGATCCTGCCCTCGCCGCCACGTCTGGCGAAGGCAAACTATGACGCTTTCTTCTACCGTTTTGCGGTACGCAACTATGGGCGGTACACGCCGCAGTTCCGGCCTCTTGCCGCGAATGAAAGAGGCGACCGGGAAATCTTCCTGCGTCTCATTGCCATCGTTCAGGGGCATGGCTGGGACGCAGGCATAGATGCGATGGATGCAGACGCTCTCAAAACAGTCGTGACGCTGACCACGCAGATGCCCGGGTCACTCATCGAAGGCCGCGCGCCCGACGAGATCATGGCGATGATGGAAAATCTCACGCAGATAGACCGCCGGTTGGATTTCGGGTTCCGCATCGGGCCATTTGGCGACGCCTTCGGCACACGGGAAGGCATTTCCCTGCAAACGCTCAAGGATACGCCGCAAGGGGTCGATTGTGGACCACTTGTCCCCCGGCTGCCCGAGATCTTACGCACGACATCCGGGCGCATTGAAGCGGCGCATCCGATTTTCGGTACAGAACTTGCCCGGCTGCAAAACTGGCTGGCAAAACCTAAGCCCCGCTTCGCGCTCATCGGGCGGCGACAGCTGCGCTCCAACAATTCATGGTTCCACAATCTGGAGGGGCTCAAACACCCCACCCGGGAATGCACCGTTCAGATCAACCCCGCTGACGCGCGCGAGCTCCGGATTCAATCCGGTGACACTGTTTCGGTGTCGACGTCTCAGGGTGCCGTCCGCCTCCCCGCAGAGATCACGGAAAAAATCGCGCCTGGCGTCGTCTCCATTCCGCATGGGTGGGGACATGACGCGCTCAAGGGAAAAATGACCGTGGCCGCGTCCAATCCCGGTGTGAACGTCAACAACATCGTTGATTACAACGAGCTTGATCCACTGACCTGGAACGCGCGTCTAAATGGCATGCCGGTTGAAATCACGAAGTCATCGGCGGTTTAGATCCGGGTACTTACAAGTCTTCAACATGGGTCACCCCGGTGATGGCCTTGAGGGCACCGCGGGCCTGAGGGGTGACATCGAAGCGGCCTGGCAGTGTGATTTCCACTTCTTTTTTGCCTGCATCGGCATCGACGATGAGGCTCAACTGTCCGCGCCCCTTGGGCGGCAGGCAGGCCTGAATGCTGGTCAGGGCCTCTGCATCATCAATGAACAGCCGCAGCCCATTTGAGGTCTCCGCCGCCACCTGATCAATCGGCTGCACCGTCATGATCTTCAGGCGCACATCTTCGCCATCGGCATCGGCTTCGACACCGACCACGACCGACATGTTGGGTTCCAGAAAGTCCCGCGAGACGGCGAGCGTATCTGAGAAGATGACCGCCTCGAATTCACCGGTGCCGTCCGACAGGCCCAAAAAGGCAAACGCGTTGCCGCTCTTGGCGCGGCGCTCCTGTTTGTAGGCCACCGTTCCGGCCAGCCGGGCGGCACGGGGGCCGCCGGCAACCACCCCTTCAACAAAGGCTGCGTAGGTATTCACCCGCGACCGGCGCAGGGCATCACGGTAATCATCCAGCGGGTGGCCCGAGAGATAAAAGCCGACGGCTTCCATTTCATGGCGCAGGCGCTCCATGGGCGCCCAGTCACGCATGTCACCAAGCCGGATGACGGACTCCGCGGCGCCCGGCCCCTCGCCGAAGAGGCTTGATTGAGAACTTTCGCGATCAGCTTCCGCGCGCGCCATTTCCGCCATCATCTTATCGGCAGCGGCGTGCAGGCGGGCGCGGTTCTTGTCCAGTTCGTCGAAGGCGCCGGCGCAGGCGAGGTTTTCAATGGCGCGCTTGTTGACGTGTTTGGGCGACACGCGCGAAGCAAAATCCGCCAGCGATTTGAACGGGCCGTTCTGGGCGCGCTCAGCCTCCATGTGTCGCATGGCCTGTTTGCCGACATTGCGCACCGCCGCCAACGCGTAAGCTATGCCGCCATCGGCCACCGTGAAGTCAGCGCCTGAGCGATTGATGCTGGGCGGATGCACGGGGATATCCAGCCGCTGCGCCTCGCGCCTGAAGGCGTTCAGCTTATCGGTATTGCCCATGTCGAGGTTCATGGACGCGGCGAGGAACTCCACCGGATGGTTGGCCTTGAGCCAGGCTGTTTGATAGGCGACCAGCGCATAGGCAGCGGCGTGGCTCTTGTTGAAACCGTAGCCCGCAAACTTGGCGACCTGCTCGAAGATGCCCGCAGCCTGCTTGCCATCCACCTTGTTAGCTTCAGCGCCATCGACAAAACGAGCCTTCTGCTTGTCCATTTCCGCCTGGATCTTCTTACCCATGGCACGACGCAGCAGGTCGGCTTCGCCAAGCGAATAGCCGGACAGCACCTGGGCGATCTGCATCACCTGTTCCTGATAGATCATGATGCCGTAGGTTTCGGTCAGGATCGGCTCAAGACTTGGGTGCAGGTAATCCGGCTCTTCATCGCCCTTTTTACACGCGAGATATTTGGGGATGTTGTCCATCGGGCCGGGACGATAGAGCGCAACCAGCGCGATGATGTCCTCAAACCGGTCCGGCTTCATCTTGCGCAGGATGTCGCGCATGCCCGAGCTTTCAAGCTGGAACACGCCGACCGTCTCACCGCGCGACAGCATCTCGTAGGTGCCTTTGTCGTCCAGCGGCAGCGCGCCGATATCCACTTCAACGCCGCGTGCCTTGAGCAGATCAATGGCGCGTTCGATGACGGTGAGTGTTTTGAGGCCCAGAAAGTCAAACTTCACGAGGCCCGCAGGTTCAACCCATTTCATGTTGAACTGGGTCACCGGCATGTCGGAGCGCGGGTCGCGGTAGAGCGGCACCAGCTCCTGCAAAGGCCGGTCGCCGATCACCACACCCGCCGCATGCGTTGACGCATGGCGGTAAAGCCCTTCCAGCTTCAGCGACATGCTGATCAGCCGGTCAACGATCTCCTCGGAGCTGCGGGCTTCCTGAAGCTTGGGTTCACCTTCAATGGCCTGCCCCAACGTGACGGGGCTTGCCGGATTGTTGGGAACGAGCTTGCACAGCCGGTCGACCTGCCCATAGGGCATCTGCAGAACGCGGCCGACGTCACGCAGCACGGCGCGGGCCTGCAACTTACCGAAGGTGATGATCTGGGCGACGCGGTCGCGGCCGTATTTGTCCTGCACATAGGAAATCACCTCGTCGCGGCGGTCCTGGCAGAAATCCACGTCAAAGTCAGGCATCGACACGCGTTCGGGGTTCAAGAACCGTTCGAACAGCAGGCCGAAGCGCAGGGGATCAAGGTCGGTGATGGTCAGCGCCCAGGCGACCACGGAACCGGCGCCCGAGCCACGGCCGGGACCGACGGGAATATTGTGTTTCTTCGCCCACTGGATGAAATCGGCCACGATCAGGAAGTAGCCGGGAAAGCCCATATTGGCGATGACGTCGAGTTCGAATTCAAGCCGCTTCCAATAATCCTCTTCAGGCGCGTGCATGCCAAGTGAGGACAGCCGCGTGCGCAGCCCTTCCTCGGCCTGACGACGCAGTTCCTTGATCTCACCATCTACCCCTTCAAGACCCTCGAAACGCGGCAGGATCGGATCGATGATGCGGGGACGATAGGCGCAGCGCTGGGCGATCTCGACAGTTGAGGCCAGCGCCTCGGGCAGATCGGCAAACAAAGCCGCCATTTCGGACGCCGACTTGAACCGGTGATCGCGGGTCAGGCGGCGACGGTCCTCCTGCATGACATAGGTGCTGTCAGCGACGCAAAGTAATGCATCATGGGCTTCGTAGTCGTCCTCGTCGAAGAAATAGACTTCGTTGGTGGCGACGAGCGGCAGGTTTTTGGCAAAGGCTATGTCGAGCAGTACCGGCTCTGCGAGTGCTTCGTCCGGCATGCCGTGACGCTGCAATTCAATGTAAAGACGGCCCGGAAAAGCCTGCGCCAACTGGTCCACCAGTGCAGATGCGGCCTCTACTTGCCCGATTACTGCGAGCCTATTGACCGGGCCGTTGGGGCCGCCGGTCAGCAGGATCAGGCCGTCTGAATGGGCGGTCAGGGTCTGCAGCGAAATATGCGGCTGCTCGGTGCCGTCGGTCTCCAGATAGGCGCTGGAGGTCAGCGCCATCAGATTGAGATAGCCGGTCTCATCCTTGGCGAGCAGGGCGATGGTCGGGTCCGGTGCCCGGGCACCGCCGCGTATGGGCTCGATCTCAAGGTCCAGCGCCAGGGTGCAGCCGATGATCGGCTGAATGCCGGCCCCGGCCATTTTTTCGGAGAATTCAAGGGCGCCGAACAGGTTGCCGGTATCGGTGACGGCGACCGCCGGCATGCCCATATCGGTGCAGCGCTTGACCAGATCAGGGATGCGCACCGCGCCTTCCAGCAGGGAATAGGCGGTGTGCAGCTTGAGGTGGATGAACCCGGGGGTGATATGCGGCGACTCTTCGTTCATGGGGCCAGCTTACCGCGTCCGGGCCCCCAGCCCACCGGGCTTGCGCCGGTTATCCCCAGAAAACTGGCCGCCGCCAGCTCCCTAGCCAGCTCCCTAGCCTGCGGCCTGGGCTGCGGCGGTCAGGGCGAAGCCGCTCCACATCACGGCACCGAGAACAACAAGTGCGGCGGTATCTTTGATCCACTCAGACATGACATAGCCTCCATTTGGTTGAGGCTGTATTTGTTCTTGTTTTGTTCTTTATGTCAAGCACCATCTTCGCGACGCCATATGCTGCAAATACCCCGACAAAGCCGGGTGTAAACCGCATATATCTTGCACCGCAGCACAAACGGCGCAGCACAAACCGGGAATCGCGGGGGATCGGTGGCTAGAGCTGCCCGCCGGCTACATCCGCCCCATCGACCAGCAGGCCTTCATGCAGCAGCACGACGCGATCCATCTCGCGGGCGAGGTCGAGATTGTGGGTGGCGACGAGGGCGGCGACACCCTCCCCGCGGGTCAGGTTCACAAACTCATTGAAGACGGCGCGGGCCGTTTTGGGGTCGAGGTTGCCGGTGGGTTCGTCGGCCAGCAGCAGGCGCGGCCGGTTGGCCAGCGCGCGGGCGATGGCGACGCGTTGCTGTTCACCGCCGGAGAGCTGCGCCGGGCGATGCTCCAGACGCTGTTCAAGGCCAAGTCGGCCCAGCAGCCGCCCGGCGACCTCCAGCGCGTCCTTGCGTTTCACACCGGCGACGAGCTGCGGCAGCATGACATTCTCGGCGGCGGAAAATTCCGGCAGCAGATGATGCGCCTGATAGACGAAGCCGATGTCAGTGCGCCGCGTGCGCGTCTTGTCCCTGTCGCTCATGTCCATGCACGGCACACCGCCGATCAGCACCTCGCCGGCGTCGGGCCGCTCAAGCAGCCCTGCGATATGCAGCAGCGACGACTTACCGGCACCGGACGGCCCAACAAGCGCCACCAGTTCGCCGGGCTGCACAGACAGGCTGGCGCCACGGAAAATCCGCAGCTCCGCCTCGCCCTGATGGAAGGTGCGTTCAACGCCCTGAAGCTCCAATGCGGCACTACTCATAACGAAGCGCCTCCACCGGATCGAGGCGCGCGGCGCGCCAGCTTGGATAGATCGTCGCCAGCAGCGACAGGCCCAGCGACATCAGCACGACGGATGTAACCTCTTTCATGTCCACCTCGGCAGGCAATTCGCTGAGGAAGTAGATCGCCGGGTCAAACAGTTGCGCCCCGGTGAGGAAAATCAGCGTCTGGCGGATGCCTTCGATGTTTTCACAAAACAGGACGCCGATAACGAAGCCCGCCAGCGTGCCAAGCACACCAATGGCCGCGCCGACAATCAGGAACACCCGCATGACCGCGCCGCGCGTTGCGCCCATGCTCCGCAGGATCGCAATGTCCTGCCCCTTGTCCTTCACCAGCATGAACAGGCCGGAGACGATGTTGAGAGCCGCCACCAGCAGGATCAGCGTCAGGATGATGAACATCACATTGCGCTCGATCTGCAGCGCGTTGAAAAACGTGCCGTTGATCTGCTGCCAGTCATAAACGGTGGCGAGATCACCTGCCGCGCTCTTAACGGCGGGGGTGTAGTCGGTCACCTGATCGGGCCGCTCGATCATCACTTCAATGCCGGAGACGGTGCCGGACTGTTTGAAGAAGCTCTGGGCTTCGGCCAGCGGCATGAAGATGAAGCTTGAATCATATTCAGACATGCCGATCTGGAAGGTCGCCGCCACGATGTAGGATTTTACCCGCGGCGTGGTGCCAAACGGCGTCGAGGCGCCGCGCGGCGACAACAATGTCAGGCTGTCGCCGATACCGACGCCCATCGCATCCGCCAGCCGTGCACCAATGAGCACCGGGCTGGCACCGTCCGCTTCCAGATTGCGATAGGTATCAAGCGACCCGCCAAGGATGTTGTCGGCGATGATCTCGAACCCGGCAAGATTGTCCGTGGCCATGCCGCGCACCAGTGCGCCCGATGCCCGCTGCCGGGACGAGGCCATCACCTGCCCCTCCACCAGCGGCGTCACGCGCACCACGCCGTCAACTTCGCGGATGCGCGCGGCCGCAGCTTCATAGTTCGGCAGGCTGCCGGTAACCGACTGCACCATCATGTGCCCGTTGAGGCCAAGAATGCGGCCCACAAGCTCGGTGCGAAACCCGTTCATCACCGCCATGACGATGATGAGCGTCGCCACGCCCAGCATGATGCCGATGAAGGAAATCAGCGCGATGACGGAGATGAAACCTTCCTTGCGCCGCGCCCGCAGATAGCGCCCGGCCAGAAACCACTCGAAGGCCGAAAACGGCATGGTGTTGCGGGCGGCGCCTGCATTCTTCTGTGCTGGTTCGGCCATGTCCGTCATCAGGTTGCCTATGCAGTCAGTTTCTTCAGGGCAGCGTCGATCGTCAGTTCTTCTTTTTCGCCGGTGGCGCGGCGCTTCAATTCCACCACGCCGTTTTTAAGCCCGCGCGGACCGATCACCAGCTGCCAGGGCAGGCCGATCAGGTCCATGGTCGCAAACTTGCCGCCGGCGCGCTCGTCGCGGTCGTCATACAGCACATCCAACCCGGCTTTTGTGAGTTTCGCGTAAACGTCCTCGCAGGCTTTGTCCGTATCCGCATCGCCGGATTTGAGATTGATGAGACCCACCTGGAACGGTGCGACCGCATCCGGCCAGATGATGCCGTCATCGTCATGGCTGGCTTCAATGATGCCGCCGAGCAGCCGCGAGACGCCGACGCCGTATGAGCCGCCATGCAACAGCACTTCGGACCCTTCCGGCCCCTGCACACCGGCTTTCATCGGTTCGGAGTACTTGGTGCCGAAATAGAAGATGTGGCCGACCTCGATGCCGCGCGCGGAGAGGCGCTTGTCTTCGGGCACTTCGGCTTCAAACTGCGCCGCATCGTGCATTTCGTCGGTCGCCGCATAAAGGCTGGTGCGCTCGTTGAAGATGGGCTCCAGATCGCCGTCAAAATCCGTGTCTTCGGGCGGGATCGGCATGTCCACCAGATCGCGATGGCAGAAGACTTCGCTCTCGCCGGTCTCCGCCAGAATGATGAACTCATGGCTCAGGTCGCCACCGATGGGGCCGGTGTCGGCGCGCATCGGCACAGCCTTCAGCCCCATGCGCCCGAAGGTGCGCAGATAGGCCACAAACTGTTTGCGATAGGAGCGGCGCGCCGCCTCCTCATCCAGATCAAAGGAATAGGCATCCTTCATCAAAAATTCGCGGCCGCGCATGACGCCGAAGCGCGGGCGGATCTCGTCGCGGAACTTCCACTGGATATGATAGAGCGTGAACGGCAGGTCCTTGTAGGACTTGATATCGCGGCGAACGATATCGGTGACCATTTCCTCGTTTGTGGGGCCATAGAGCATGTCGCGCTCATGGCGATCCTGAATGCGCAGCATCTCCTTGCCGTAGCCGTCATAGCGGCCCGATTCGCGCCACAGGTCGGCCGATTGCAGGGTCGGCATCAGCAGCTCAACCGCCCCTGCCCGCGCCTGCTCCTCGCGCACAATCTGCTCGATCTTGCGCAGCACCATGTGGCCCAGCGGCAGCCAGGCATAAATCCCAGCGCTCATCTGGCGTACAAGGCCCGCACGCAGCATCAGCCGGTGCGACACGATTTCGGCTTCCTTCGGGGTTTCGCGAAGGATCGGAAGGTAGAAACGGCTCAGACGCATGGGGGATTTGTCACAATATTGGGGGCACCCGGTATCCACCGGCGCCATGTCAGGAATGTGGCCGGACTATAGGCGATTGCTCACAAAAGCGAGAGGGGAAATCGGGAAAGTCGAAGGGCTGGAGCCCATTCAAGAACATGATCATCCAATCGTCCGGCGGCCACAAGGATGGCGTGCCGCTCGTTCCCATCTTCTAAACCACCGCTTCACTCTCGGTGCCTTATGCACCGGCTTTAGGGTGATCTCCAAATCCTCCCCACACCACCAAAGGAAGGTGAATGGTGAAGTCCCCCTCGATTTGGGGGTGATCTCCAACTCAAATGGACAGAAGGCGAGGGCCTGTAAGGTGCAGTCCCCCTCGATTTGGGGGTGATCTCCAACCCCATCACCCCAGCCGGTATCAAAGCACTTGGTGCAGTCCCCCTCGATTTGGGGGTGATCTCCAACGTGCGGCCCTATATCCCGAAAGCATACAGAGGTGCAGTCCCCCTCGATTTGGGGGTGATCTCCAACGATAGCAGATGACACCCCTCATAGAAGTAAGGTGCAGTCCCCCTCGATTTGGGGGTGATCTCCAACTGATGTCCGCGCAAGTGATTGGAAACAATAAACTTTACATGCCTGCGTCGCTGATTTCTATGTGTTTACCCATTGTCTCGACCAACATTTTTACCCGTTTTTCTGTTGTTTGTTCCCTTTGCGTATGATCGATGGAAATGAAACGTCTGTTTGCTTGGGTTCACTGCCTACACCGCTTGCTTGCTATCTCACCTCACCGGCGAAAAGGGATGCGACCATACGTACAAACTTTTGATCATGCAGGTGTTCAACGATGGGTGGATTTGCCTTTCCCTGTTTGTAGCGCAAGCCGCCAAGGTGTCTGGCTGAGCGCGATTCAACATCCGCCCGGTTCAGACGATGATCTTTGCCCATTGTCCACTGGAGTGAAAGCCCGTCCCGCTCGAGCATTTCTATGATCGACTGAGACACAGCATTCTTCAATTTCCGGTCATACTCCATAAGCTTTCTGGCCGAATTGACACAAGCGGTGAGATCGAGAGGCCCTCCTCCCGTTCGCAGCATGTTGAAGTGCGCGAGATCGTTTCGAATTGTGACTGCCTCGGGCGGTGGCTTCCTCTCAACACAGGGGAAGTGCTCCAACAAGCCCGACACAACAGCACTCACGTCAGGAGATTTCTTCCGCCTTCTTTGTGCGTCAATGATCCGGCCTTCGCGCAATCGCTCAAGCCCATTGTCGGTGAAGAAATCATGCGGCGTTAGACCAGATCGGTAAATGAGTGCGAGGGTGACAAAGTAGAGGTCGCGCTCCCACAAGCCCGAAAAATCAAGAAGACGACCGAGTACCGACATCAACAACCGATGCAGGCGCACGTGGTTGGTCAGTGTCACATGAGCTGAAAGATGCCTGTGATCAACCACCTTTTGCAGCGCCTCGACATATGTCTTGAGATCGGTTTCGGATAGTCGTTTTTCCTTCACCCCTTTTTCATGAAGCGCTTCGCGGCGCTGTTGCCATTGGTCGATTGTTGCTTGGCCATCACCTCCGTTTTCTGCGTGCTACAATGCGTTGATGTCATTCTCGGTTACATGGTTTTGTTCGAAGATGTCGCGCAAAGAAGAGAAGTGGCCAAACCGCATGATCTCCCGCAACCCCCTCTTGGGGGTGCGGTCATCGCCACTGCCATGGGCAGGAAAGACAGTATTGAAGGCGCGTTCGGATTCGAAGATGCTGCTGAACCGGTCACACCCTGTCAAAGCGGCGCCACCTTCAAATTTTGCATCATGCATATCGAGGTAGAGGCCAAAGACTGTATTCAGCTTTGCGGCGGTGTCGTCTGCCCGTTCGGATTCTGTAAGGCCTCCCTTACCGGCAAGAATGTTCCATTTCCTGATCTGGTGCAGCAGTTTGCCGATGTCAGCGACCGGCACCAGATGCACGAGGAAATAGAGCGATATCTGCCAGTCTTCGGCAGGCAAATTCATTTCCGCCGCTGGCAGGTCATTGAAGCTGAACTGTGCATGTTCCGGCAACGGCGTGCCGGAACCCAGTTGCAGGACGAAGTCGAAGCCTTTTTCCTTCAGGTAGGTTTCAAAGGCTTGCGCGACCACATCCCATTTCAGCTTTTCGATGTAACCGGCCTGTTCATTCGCCTTCTCGCGATCCGGTTCATATGCGCGCTGGATGCGCATCTCACTTGCCGTTGCTGCGGATAGCTCGAAGAAGAATTCCCCGATTGTCTGACCTTCACCAAGGTCGCCCAGCTTATCGGCGCGGGCCACAATGACCTCGGAATGGTTCATCTTCCGGGCGCTCGCTGTGGCGCGTTTAACCGAGTGGTCAATGAACTAGTTCAGGGTCTGCGTGCTACGTGTCTCCAGCCACTTTCGGAAAGGCTGCTCATACAGCAGTTTTAGAACCGTGTACTGACACAATCGCGCGGGGTCTTCGAGATCAGCCCTGTTCGCGGGCATTGGCAAGTGAAGGCCATCATGCTGTTTCGTTTCCATATGGCTGGTGCGAAGCAATACCCGGGCAAAGCGCGGCAATGGAATCGACGCTGGTGCAGCTTGCTCAAGCGCGGCCATCAGTTTGCGGGCTTGGGACTCATCTAAAAAGTATTCAACGTGAGCGCCGCTTAGAGTCTTTTTCCTTTGAAGGGCACGTGCTTTGACGTCCGTCTGCCAAAGCGCTTCCAGAGCGCCGCGTGCAGCGCCACTTGATGTCCAATCCGACTTCGTGAGGGCTTCACGGAAGCTGTCGAGCCCTTTGAAATGGAATGCACTGTGGCGAAGGCTCGCTATGCCCTTCAGCGCCAGCTCCAGAACCTCCCTTTGGACGTCTTCATCACCGGCATCATTAAAAACCGACGCGCGTTTGCCGAAGAGCAGGGCAAGCTTTTGGTTGTGCTGGATGATAACGAATGAGTCTCCGATTGCTGACTCAATTGAACCGCGATCCAGAATGTCGATTTTGATTTTGTCGTTGGGATCTGCCCAATCTTTTAACGTTCGAGCGGCGAGGGCGAGAACATGCCGCCAGATGCGAACAAACGCTTCGTTGCGCTTGATCTCGGCCTGACCATCGCTGGTCCAGTAAAAGCTGTTGGACGTGTCCCGCGGCCAATTGTCCGTAAGCACACTAGGGCTGTCTTTTCCGCCAGCCTGTGAAGCTTCGTAGTGAATGACCTTGCCTTCTCGAACGAGAGCATTGAGCCTCTGGTTCTTGGTCTTGTTCTTGACAAGAATGATCAGCCTGCACATGTCAGGCGGCAGGATATTGGACACTTTGCGCTGGGGCTTCCCAGACTGCCTTTGATCCTTTTTGCGATGCTTCAGGATGCGTGAGTAGGCGTCCTTAATTGCCATGTGCAGATTGAAGAGGCCCGGCGCGGCGCTTTTTGCCTGCTTGATTCCAAGCGGCTTACCGTCAATACCAGCGAAAAGCTTTGCGTACTGTTCGGCAAGTGCAATGGCGGCAACGCTTGCCGTAACGCGGCGGGTTCCCGCACCGTCCCGGCCTTCCTGCCGCGCGCGGGCAGCAAGCCAAATCTGTTTGGCAACATCTCCTGCTCCTATATAGGTATTCCAGTCTGCATCGCTCCAGCCGTTATCGGCCACGCTCGACGTCTTGGCTGGTCGGAGAACATTGCGTTCGATGCTTTTCGCTCGTGCTTCGATACGGCCCACTCTTTTGTTGCCGCCTTCCAGCCGGTACTCCGCCATGTAAAGGTGCTCGTGTATTCGCCGCGCGACTTCATCAGCGTCAACCGTTGTTACGTCAACGTCACCTGCGAAGCGCTTGAACCACCTGCCCTTCGGGTTGGGTGCTTTGAGCTTGTCGCGGAATTCAGCCTTGCCATATGGCGCAACCTTGAATTCCCAGAGCTTTTCGAGCTGCGCTCGTTTGTCGGGGTCTTTCAATCCGGGCAGCAGGTCTTTTTCCACCAAGAGTGCCCAGGAGGTTTTTCCAAGCTGGTCTCTGAATTTCCGTTGTATCGGGGTGGCGCCTTTGTTGCCCGAAGGCTTCGTAGCAATCTTGTCGATTGAGGAAATCCATTGCGCGATGATGAGTTCATCATGGCCGAGGGCAAAACTCTTGATGTCGTGTGATGTCTTTGCGCCATCATTCAATCGCAAAACGCGTTTGCGTTCGGTCAAGTCAGCGGCGTCAACGTGGCTCCGCCCGTATGGCTTGATGATGCGCATTGGTGGTCTCCCAAGTCCTATTGGGGGTGCTAGCAATAACCGGTCTGTTCCTCTTGGCACAAACAAGGGTTGCTGCATCAACCTATTCGAAGCACGCACGAATGCTCAATTCAGGCAGATTCAGCTTCCCTAGGGAACTATACACCATCGGCGAATGGCCCGCGCCCACGCTATAAACCGCCCCGGCGGCTCCCTGTGCCAACCGCGCATCAGGCCCCGGCGCTATCGCGCGACTGCATCCGTTCATGCCAGGCGCCGATGTTTTCGTGTTCCTCTTTGTAGGGGACACCAACCAGCTGCGAGGCGAAATCGAGGGTCGGCAGGGCGATGCATTCCGCTACCGTGTAGCGGTCGCAAGCGATGAAGTCCCGGCCTTCCAGCGCCTTGTTCAGAATGTCGTAGAAGTAATAGGTCCGCTCGCGGCCAAACGCGGCGATATCGGGCTTTTGCTCCAGCATATGCGCGGTCAGCTTGTTGCCATGCAGCCAGACCAGCCCGACCTGAAACATCAAATAGAGCTCAATGCGCCGCAGCCACATGTCGATGGTCGCCACCTCAACCGGCGTTGCGCCGAACAGGGGCGGTGCGGGATGCAGCGCTTCGAAGTAGCGGCAGATGGACACGGATTCTGAAATGCAGGTGCCGTCATCAAGTTCGAGCACCGGGATGCCACCCAGCGGGTTCTTGGCCAGAAAGTCTTCCGACCGTCCTTCCCGCTTCATGATGTCCACGGTCTGGAAATCCGCGTCGATGCCCTTTTCGTGCAGGAAGATGCGGACCCGCCTTGGGTTCGGCGCCATGCCGTAATCATAGATTTTCATTTTTCTTGTTCTCTTTAGAGTGCGGGCTGATCCGCCGGCATCTGCGGCAGTGGGGTGTTGTTTGCCTCAACCTTGGTCGCAAGGTTGCGCATCAGCAGCGCTGGGATATTGACGTCCGGCGGCGCATCGACACCACGGCCTGAATACAGGCCCTTGCCGGGCGCTGCCAGGCTTGCCAGATCGTGCCCCATATCCACGTCATAGGTGCGGTTGATCTGGAAGCGCAGATGCTGTTCGGCGTCGTACCATGCGGTCTTCACCGTGCCGTCGCGGCACGACGCCAGCTCATCGGGGTCGCGCGCGCCCCAGCGCCGCTCGATGCAGTGATAGGGATCAAACGAGATGTCCCACAGGCGGGTCATCACGTCTTCAAGATCGAGCCGCACGGTTTTGCCATTGGTGCGTTTGTAGGTCACTTCGCAGGCATGGCTTTCCTCGTAGAATGCTGCCAGCAGGTCGCCTGCAAGGTCGGTGCCGTCATAGGCCAGCTTCGGGTCACCCGCCGCGTGCATGTCCAGCAGTTTTTGCACGAGGTCGAAGGTTTCCTTGAACGAGGTCTTGAGGCGGGCATCGCGCGAGGGCGTTGAATAGCTCTCCCAGATGCCGCTGGTGCCGTAGATGTTGTCGGGCAGGCGGCGCGGCTGGGTGTAGCGGTGGGTGCCGGTCCTGATGGCGATGTCGACGGCGTGTTTGCGGGCGGACGCATCCTGACACAGCGATGTCAGCATGGCGCGCAGTTCACGCACCGGGCGGTATTTGAGGTCACCCACAGAGAGCGAGGCGCGGACCCATTCGTAATAGTTGAGGTTTTGGCCCTTCACGGTGAAGGACGGCTCATACCATTTGGTGAAGTTGAGCACTTCGGTGCCCGCATACTGCGCCAGCGAATAATCCGGCAGATCTTCGTTGGCGGTACCGACAACGCGGCCGCCGTAAAGCACACCGTTTGCGGCACGCTTGTAGCCAACCAGCTTTACCGGCCGCCAGTTCTTGAAGCCGGTGCCCAGATCCGCCTGGGTGCGCAGGAAGTTGCGGCCGAAATAGGAGCGCGACAGGGATTGATCCGGGTGGGCGGCGATGGTCAGCACGCGACCGTCCTCGGTCACCTTGTAGACCATGGTCACATGGCCGTTGACGTCATAGATCACCGTGCCGGGGCGGATGGTGTCGCGGTTGATGGCCGGGGAATAATGATCGGCAAAATACGGTGCTGCCTGCGCGGCTGCGTGGTGGCGATACATGCCGGTTGAAACGGCGCCGATATTGCGGATGAAATTCACGGCATTGGCGCCGGTGCGCACGTCGCGGCGCGCCACCACCTGATTGCCGCTCATGGAATAGCGGATATCACTGCCCGGCCCGTCGCCCGAGCGCATGGCGGTCTGGTGGGAAAACGGCAGGCCGTTCTTCCAGGCGTAATAGGCGCGCAGCATATAGGGCATGTCGGCGCAATCGGCATACCAGCGCACATAGGGGTCGGTCGCGCGATACGGGTTGGCGGCGCTCTTCAGGCAATCATTCATGGTGTAGCAGTCAGCGTCACCCAGCGCCGTCACAAACTCACCGAAGCCGCGCTCGTCGGATGCGCTCCAATGGTCCTTGGTGATGACCCAGTTGTAAGACCGTGCAGCCTCCGCCCGGCCTGGACCCGCCATTGTCACCACGGCAATGACGCAGGCCAGCACCAGCCCACGCGACACCCTCACCCACCGTGAAAGCGGCGGCACGGATGCCCGATTTCTGCCAGCCATTATGGTTGCCCCCAACACACGAACCGCCCCACCCGAAACGATTTTACTCAGCCCTGACATCCCCGGCCCCCGCCGGTATCGCCAGCCCTTCGGGACGGCATTTCCGCCCACGCGGATAGCGTGTGGAGAGGCGCGCGCCGAGTCAACCGGATTAAGACTTTGAGTCAGGGAACAGGCGCAAATGGTTGAAATCAGGGCACAATGCAAAAGTTTTCATCACCCGCAATAAATAGGGGGTGACAGGGTGTCGCGGCTTCTGTAATAATTTCTACATAATAAAAAGGAGGGGTCGTGGGTGCCGGAAGGCATACATCACGGCCCAAGTTCAGGGAGGACCGCTTCACCCTGCAAAAGGCCAACGGGGTTAACCCAGGCCGCCTGCGCGCGACGCCTTTTAAGGTGAAACGCAGCGCACGGGGACACGAAGCAAACTGAAAGCAAGGTCCGTAAGGGCCTTGCTTTTTTCTTTTGTGCTGCTTTCTTTTGTGCCGCCTGTTGAGCGGGCTGAATGCCTGTTACGGCCGGTCTTCGAAGTTCGGCAGGAATGGAATATTGTCCAGCGTCACAAGCTGATACTCCATCACCACGAAAACGACGGACCAGATTGCCAGCGCGACCAGCGAGGTTGCCACTATCTTGCGCAACATCAGCGGGCGGGCGGGTGCACTCTCGGCATTTCCGTCAATGGCTTCTTCGCCTGCTTCCGAGCTGGTGCGCACACCGAAGGGCAGCACCATGAACAGCACCAGCCACCAGATGATGCCGTAAATCGCAAATCCACTGATTAGTGACATGACTGCCCCTCCCTTGTGCCGCCCTAGACGCGCGTCACCAACACGCGCACAGGCGGCTTCTTATCCCACAAAAAGCGCAACCGGCCACGCACCGCACGCCGAGCCGCTTCAGCCATCGCATCATCGTCACGCGCCGCCGATTTACGCATACGGTTGACCGCATCCTCGGCGGCCTCGCGGCAGGTGTCTTCGACGGTCAACCCGTCTTCAAGATCAGGAATGCCCTCGCAGGCCACTTCGGGTTCGGCCAGCAGGCGCCCTGCTTCATCCACCACCAATGATACCACCACATGGCCTGCGAACGACATCATCCGGCGTTCGCGCAATGGGGCTTCCCCGGCGCGCACAAGCACGCGGCCATCCAGATGCAACCGGCCCGCAGGCACATCGTCAATTACTTCCGCAGGCCCAGGTGCTATGCGCGCCATCAGCCCGTTGCGCAGCACAAGCTGCTCAGGCACCTGCAACTCTTCGGCAAGCTCCGCATGGGCCAGCAGATGCCGCGGCTCGCCATGCACGGGGATCGACAGTTCCGGCCGGATCCACTGATACATCTGCGCCAGTTCATCACGGCACGGATGTCCGGACACATGCACGTCATGGTCCTTTTCCGTCAGCACATCGATGCCGCGCTCCGACAGGCGATTGTGCAGCTGGAAAATCGGCAACTCATTGCCGGGAATGATCTTGGAGGAGAAGATCACCGTATCGCCCTTGCTCAGCGCAATGTGGCGATGGCTGTCTTCGGCAATGCGTGACAGCGCGGCGCGCGCTTCGCCCTGACTGCCGGTGCACAGATACAGCACATTGTCCGGCGGCAGGAAGCCTGCGTCTTCTTCGGAGACCGGCGTCGGCACATCCTTCAAATAGCCGGTTTCGCGTGCGGCGGCTGTGACCTTGTGCATGGAGCGTCCGACCAGCACCGTGTGACGGCCGTTGGCTTCCGCCGCCTTCATGATGGTTGAAAGCCGCGCCAGGTTGGAGGCAAAGGTTGTCACCGCAACCCGGCCTTTGAGCGTGCCGATAAGCGCCGTCAGATTTTCACGCACGCTTGCTTCCGAGCCTGAATGCCCCGGTGACAGGACATTGGTGCTGTCACAGACAATCGCGCGGCACCCCTCGTCACCAAATGCCGTCAGCGCTGCAATATCCGTCGTCTCGCCGATCTGCGGCGCATCGTCGATCTTCCAGTCGCCCGTATGCATCACATTGCCCAGCGGCGTGCGGATGGCGATGGCGTTGGGCTCGGGTATCGAGTGGGTCAGCGTTATATAGGTGATGTCGAACGGCCCGAGCTGCAATTTGCCACCCAGCGGGATCACATGCAGCGGCACATCGTTCAGCAGTCCGGCCTCCGACAGCTTGCCGCGCAGCATGGCGGCTGTGAACGGGGTGGCATAGACGGGGCAGCGCAGCCGCTCCCACAGATGCGCGACCGCGCCGATATGGTCTTCATGGGCATGGGTCAGCAACAGGCCGAGCAGGTTTTCGCGCTCGCCCTCGATGAATACCGGGTCGGGCATGATGACGTCGATGCCCGGCTCGGATGCGTCGGGAAAGGTGATGCCAAGATCAATCGCCAGCCATTGCCGCTTGTTCGGCGGGCCATAGCCATACAGGTTGAAATTCATGCCGATCTCGCCGGTGCCGCCCAGCGGCAGGAACACCAGTTCGTCGTTGATGGCAGCGGGTCTGCGCGACTTAGACATCCGCGTTACGGCGATAAAGTTCCAGCAGGCCGCCGCTGGTCACATCGGGATCGAACACGTCGATCTTGTCGGTCGCCCAGTCAAACAACGAAGCAACGCCGCCGGTTGCCACTACCTTCAGCGGCTTTTTGTATTCCAGTTTCACGCGCTCAATCAGTCCTTCAATCAGGCATATATATCCCCAGAAGACGCCTGACTGCATGGCTTCAACCGTATTGCGGCCAATGGTGCGGTCAGGCCGTTCAATTGCCACGCGGGGCAGCTTGGCGGCAGCGTCATGCAATGCCTGCATGGACAGATTGATGCCAGGCGAAATGATACCGCCTTCAAACGCGCCGTTTTCGTCGACCACGTCGAAGGTGGTCGCGGTGCCGCTGTCGACAATCAGCAACGGGCCGCCATGGGCGATGAACGCGCCCACTGCGTTGACCAGCCGGTCGGCACCGACTTCGCGCGGGTTGTCCATGTGCACTTCGACACCCAGCTCCACATTCTCACCGATCACCTTCGGCTCAATGCCGAAATAGCGGCGGCTGAGATTGCGCAGATTGAACAGGCTCTGCGGCACCACAGTTGAAATGATGCAGCCGCTAATGTCGCTGACCTGCATCTGCTGCATCCGCATCAGCTCAGACAGCCAGACGATATACTCATCCGCCGTCCGGCCGGTCACGGTGGCGGTGCGCCACTGGGCACGCCAGCGGGTACCGTCATGCAAGCCGAAGACGGTATTGGTATTGCCGGTATCGATGGTCAGCAGCATGGGCAGGCCTCAAGCACTGGGGCGGGACGGGATGCCGGGGAAGAACACATCCCCCGCCGATATTTTACGGACTGTATCACGGGCACGGATCTCAAGCGCCCCATCCGCATCAAGGGACACGAACTCACCCTCAATCACCTCATCATGCAGACGAACGGTAATCGGCCCTCCCAGCCCGCGCGCGCGGTCAAGCCAGTCGGCACGGATGCCGGCAAAACCATTGCCCCTGTCCCACTGGGCACAGCGGGCAGCAAAGGATCTGGCAAGCTGCGCCAGCAAGGTCAGCGGTTCTGTCGTCACACCGTGGGCCGCAAGGCAGCTGGCGGGGTATGGGGTATCTTCGGGCGCGGCGAGAATATTAACGCCAATGCCCACCGCCAGCAGCGGATCCTGGTCCGCATGCCCGGTGGGTCCGGGGGCTGATTCAATCAGGATACCGCTTACTTTCGCCCCACCTATCAGCAGATCATTCGGCCATTTGAGCGTCAGATCATCCACGCCGAAGGATGCAACGGCATCGTGAACAGCAAGCGCCGTGACGAAGGAAAGCTGTGCTGCCAGCGGCATGGCACAGCCGGGCGCAAACAGATGTGTGCAGAACAGGTTGCCGGGTTCCGACATCCATGCCCTGCCCCGCCGCCCGCGACCGGCCGACTGGGTGTCTGCGGCAATCCAGGCAGGCCCCCGCGCACCGGAGGCTGCCAGCCGCTTTGCTTCTTCGTTGGTTGAATCAATCTGCGCGTGATGGTGCAGAGCAAGCCCTGCGGGCCATGCGTCAGGCAGGGGCATGTTTAGAACAGTGACGCGGCAGCTGCGGCGGCACCGTCAACGACCGGCGATGGGTAGGCGGCGAAGAACAGCACGAAGATGCCGACGACAGCCAGAACCAGCCGCACATCGGTAGCCATCGGCTGCTCGAAGCGCGCCACCGGCTCATCGAAATACATCACCTTGACGATGCGCAGGTAGTAGTAGGCCCCCACCACACTCGCCAGAACACCAATAACCGCCAGCACATACAGCCCCGCTTCAATAGCTGCGAGGAACACATAGTATTTGGCAAAGAAGCCTGCCAGCGGCGGGATGCCTGCCAGCGAAAACATCAGCATCGCCATCACAAAGGCCATGATCGGCTGGTTGCGCGACAGCCCGGCCAGATCCTCGATGTTCTCAACCGCGCCTTCGGGCCGGCGCATCGAGAGGATGCAGGCAAAGGTGCCGATGGTCATCGCCAGATATATGGCCAGGTAGATCAACACGCCCTTCACGCCATCCTGCGTGCCCGCAGCAAGGCCGATCAGCATGAAGCCGACATGGCCGATGGCGGAATAGGCCATCAGGCGTTTGATATTGGATTGGCCGATGGCAGCGAACGCCCCCAGAACGGTCGATGCGATGGCCATGAAAAAGATGATCTGCTGCCATTCCGCCAGCAGTCCGGGGAATGCTTCCATCAGAACGCGGACGGTCATTGCAACCGCAGCCACTTTCGGCGCGGCAGCCAGAAATGCCGTCGAGGGCGTCGGTGCGCCTTCATATACGTCCGGCGTCCACATGTGGAACGGCACGGCTGACATCTTGAAGGCGAGACCGGCCATGAAGAATACAAGGCCGAATACGACACCCACTGATGCCCCGTCCGCGAGTACGGTGCCGAGCCCTGCATAGGTCACGGTGCCGGCGAAGCCGTAGATGAGGGACGCGCCGTAGAGCAGCATGCCCGACGACAATGCGCCGAGGACGAAATATTTCAGGCCGGCTTCCGATGAGCGCAGGCTATCGCGCTTAAAGGCGGCGATCACATACAGCGCCAGGCTTTGCAGTTCGATACCGAGATAAAGGGCAATCATGCCATTTGCCGATACCATCATGAACATGCCAAGCGTCGCCAGCACCAGCAGCACCGGGTATTCGAAGCGGTTGAGATTGTCTGCGCGCATGGACGACACACCCATGAAGGTGGTGCCTGCCGCGCCCAACAAGATCAACACTTTCACAAAGCGTGCAAATGGGTCGGCAATGAAACTGCCGCCAAAGGTCGTTGCCGTTTCAACCGGTGCAAGCAGCACGGCAGCGCCGGTCAGAATAAACAGGGCAATCGCACCTGCCGCCACCGGGCCTGCGTCGTCATCATTGCGGAAGACACCAAACATCAACAGCGCCATTGCGCCAATTGCGAGAATGATCTCCGGCAGCGCAGGTCCAAGGTCAGGCATCATTGCAGCAGTTTCCATTTTGCCTAATCCCCTAGTGGATGCCCGGAACGGCAGTTGCCGCACCGGCCGCATTATGCGCGTCAATTGCGGCGTTGGCATTGGTCAGGAGGTTTTCAACCGACACGGCCGTCACGTCGAGGATCGGTGCGGGATAGATGCCGAAGAAGATGACCAGCACGATCAACGGCACGAGAGTGAAAATTTCACGGCGGTTGGTGTCGACGATGTTTTTGAGGCTGTCCTTCTCAAGCTCGCCGAAGATCACGCGCCAGTAGAGATAAAGCGCATAGGCAGCGGAGAGAATGACGCCGGTCGCCGCCAGGATGGCAACCCATGTATTGACCTGGAACACGCCCATGATGACGAGGAATTCACCGATAAAGCCACTTGTGCCCGGCAGCGCCACATTGGCCATGGTGAACAGCATGAAGGCCACCGCGTAGAACGGCATGCGCTGCACGAGCCCGCCATAAGCGGCAATGTCGCGGGTGTGCATCCGGTCGTAGATAACACCAACGCACAGGAACAGCGCAGCTGAAATGAAGCCGTGGCTGATCATCTGGAAGATGCCGCCCTGCACGCCCTGCATGTTGAGGGCAAAAATACCCATGGTCACGAAGCCCATATGGGCAATGGATGAATACGCGATCAGCTTCTTCATGTCGGTCTGCGCAAGTGCCACAAGCGACGTGTAGATGATGGCCACGACGGACAGGGTGAACACCATCGGCGCAAACATATCCGATGCGATCGGGAACATGGGCAGTGAGAACCGCAGGAACCCGTAACCACCCATCTTGAGCAGGATACCGGCCAGAACGACTGACCCTGCGGTCGGTGCTTCCACGTGGGCATCCGGCAGCCATGTGTGGACCGGCCACATGGGCATCTTGACGGCAAAGCTGGCAAAGAAGGCAAGCCACAGCCAGGTCTGCATCTCGGCTGCAAACTCATGGGTCAGCAGCGTGGGGATATCCGTTGTGCCTGCCGTCCAGTACATTGCCATGATGGCCAGCAGCATCAGGACCGAGCCAAGCAGCGTATAGAGGAAGAACTTGAAGCTGGCATAGACGCGGTTCGCCCCGCCCCACACCCCGATGATCAGGAACATCGGGATCAGGCCACCTTCAAAGAAGATGTAGAACAGCACCAGATCGAGTGCGCAGAAGACGCCGATCATCAGCGTTTCCAGTATCAGGAACGCGATCATGTATTCCTTCACGCGCGTCTTGATGCTTGTCCAGCTTGCCAGAATACAGGCCGGCATCAGCAGCGTCGTGAGGATGATGAACAGCATGGAAATGCCGTCCACGCCCAGGTGATAGGACGCAATGCCGCCAAGCCAATCCGCTTTTTCCACAAACTGGAAATCTGCCGTTGTCGGGTCAAAATTGATCCACAACAGCAACGAGATTGCGAAGGTGATTGCTGTCGTCCACAGCGCCACAAATCGGGCGTTGCGGGCCACCACTTCGTCATCGCCACGGATGACGAGGATGAAGAGCGCGCCTAGCAGCGGCAGGAAGGTGACGAGGGAAAGGATGGGCCAGTCGTGCATGGCTTAGTTGACCCCCGTCAGGGTGTAATAGGTGATGAAGGCGGCAACGCCGATGAGCATGGCAAACGCATAGTGATAGACGTAGCCCGTCTGCAGCTTCACCACATTGCGCGTCACATCCATGACCCGCGCAGCAATTGCATTGGGGCCTAACCCATCAATGATGTAGCCGTCCCCACCCTTCCAGAGCACCCGGCCAAGCCACATGGCAGGACGGATGAAGATGAGATTGTACAGCTCGTCGAAATACCACTTGTTGAGCAGGAACTGGTACAAGGGCTGCTGCTCCTGAGCCAGTCGCTTTGGAATGTCGGGCCTGGCGATATAAAACAGCCAGGCGACAGCAAAGCCGATGACCATCATTGCAAATGGTGCCCACACCACCTGCCACGGCGCATGGTGGAACTCATTGATGAGATCATTGGCCGGCCCGGTAAACAGCGCGCTGTTCCAGAAAGTCGCCTGATCATGGCCGACGAAGAATTCCTTGAACGGGAAGCCTGCCAGCACTGTTCCTGCCGACAGCAGGATCAGCGGCACCAGCATCACCCAGGGGCTCTCATGCACATGATCGACAACCTCATTCGAGGCACGGCTTTCACCATGGAAGGTCATGAAGATCAGACGCCATGAATAGAAGCTCGTCATCAGCGCGGCGATTACGGTCATGGCAAACGCATACCCGGCGAGATCGGAATGCGACATGAATGCCGCTTCGATGATGGCGTCCTTGGAGTAGTAGCCAGCAAGGAACGGAAAGCCCGTCAGGCCCAAAGTACCAATTACCATCATGATCCACGTGCCGGGGATCATCTTGAACAAGCCACCCATCTTGCGCATGTCCTGCTCATCGGACATGGCATGGATGACGGAGCCTGACCCCAGGAACAGCAACGCCTTGAAGAAGGCGTGGGTGAACAGATGGAATATCGCCATCTGATACCCACCGATACCAAGCGCCACGAACATGTAGCCGAGCTGCGAGCAGGTGGAATATGCGATCACCCGCTTGATGTCGTTTTGCACAAGACCGACGGTCGCCGCGAAAAACGCGGTGGTGGCGCCGACAAGGGTGACGACCCACAGCGCATCGGGCGCGAATTCAAACATGTAGGACGTGCGTGCGACGAGGAATACGCCGGCCGTCACCATGGTTGCCGCGTGGATGAGCGCTGACACAGGTGTCGGGCCTTCCATCGCATCCGGCAGCCATGTGTGCAGCAGGAACTGTGCGGACTTGCCCATGGCCCCCATGAACAGGAGCAGGCAGAGCGTCGTCATGATATCCACCTGCATTCCTGCGAAGGTGAATGTCTGACCGGCAATCTCGGGGACCGCGGAAAAGACCGTGTCGAAATCCAGTGAGCCGAACACCAGGAAGATCCCGGCGACGCCGAGCAGGAGGCCGAAATCGCCGACGCGGTTGACGACGAAAGCCTTCATGGCGGCGGCGTTGGCGGAGGGTTTCTTGTACCAGAAGCCGATCAGCAGATAGGAGGCGAGCCCCACGCCTTCCCAGCCGAAGAACATTTGCACAAAGTTGTCGGCGGTCACCAGCATCAGCATGGAGAAGGTGAAGAACGACAGATAGGCAAAGAAGCGCGACCGATGCGGGTCGTGGCTCATATAGCCAATGGAATAGACATGGACGAGCGACGACACGAACGTCACCACAACCAGCATCACCGCTGTGAGCGTGTCGATGCGGATCATCCAGTCCACTTCCAGCGCGCCGGACGAAATCCAGCTCAGCAGATAGATTTTGCCGGTGAAGCCACCGAAGCCGACATCAATCAGCGCCGAGGCTGACAGGATCGCCGACAGGATCAGCAGGGTCGTGGTGATGATCTCAGCACTACGGTGACCGATCACGCGGCCAAACAAGCCCGCAATCAGAGCGCCAATCAGCGGAAGAAAAACAATGGCGGAGTACATGCGCGCCCCTAACCCTTCATAAGGTTGACGTCCTCAACCGCGATCGAGCCGCGGTTGCGGAAGTAGACAACCAGAATAGCAAGGCCGATTGCCGCTTCGGCCGCTGCCACAGTGAGCACGATCATCGCGAAAATCTGGCCAACGAGATCTCCCAGCGACGTTGAAAATGCCACCAGGTTGATATTGACCGCGAGCAGCATCAGCTCGATCGACATCAAGATGATGATGATGTTCTTGCGGTTCAAAAAGATGCCGAAGATACCCAGCGTGAAAAGCAGGGCCGCAACGGTGAGATAGTGGCCAAGGCCGATATCAATCATGTGCCTCGTCTCCCCTATATGCCCTGACCGGGCTTGACCTGCTTCAGCTCAACAGCGTCTTCGCGTGTGCGTGCCACCTGATTGAAGATGTTCTGGCGCTTGACGCCTTCCTTGTGGCGCAGCGTCAGCACGATTGCACCGATCATGGCGACCAGCAGGATCATGCCGCAGGCCTGGAAGTAATAGACGTAGTTCGTATAGAGGATTCTGCCGATGGCCCGGGTGTTGTCCACCTCGGCCATGGCCGGCATTGGTGCCGCGGCAAGCGATGCGGCTTCCGGCGCAACCACCCAGACGCCAAGCACCAGGAAAAGCTCCAGCAGCAGGATGAAGCCGATCAGCGCGCCGAACGGCATGTACTGCAAAAACCCTTCGCGCAGTTCGGCAAAGTCCACGTCCAGCATCATCACCACAAACAGGAACAGGACGGCGACGGCGCCGACATAGACGATGACCAGGATCATCGCCAGGAACTCCGCCCCCATCAGCACGAAGAGGCCGGATGCGTTGAAGAAGACGAGGATCAGGAACAGCACCGAATGCACGGGATTGCGGGCCGCGATCACCATCACAGCAGACGCCACCGCAATAGCGGCGAAGACGTAAAATGCAATCGTTGCAACGATCATAGTGTGAGCCCCCGGCCCGGTCTTGCTATGCAGGCCTCTTGTATGGCCTGCGGTTCAAAAGTGTTCGTGACGCGCGGCCCGCTTTTAGCGGTATGGCGCGTCCAGTTCCATATTTTTGGCGATCTCGCGTTCCCAGCGGTCGCCATTGCTCAACAGTCTGGCCTTGTCATACATCAGTTCTTCACGCGTCTCGGTGGCGAACTCGAAATTCGGGCCTTCGACAATCGCATCCACCGGGCAGGCTTCCTGACAGAAGCCGCAATAGATGCATTTCACCATGTCGATGTCGTAGCGCGTGGTGCGCCTTGTGCCGTCATTGCCGCGCGGCTCGGCTTCAATGGTGATTGCCTGCGCCGGGCAGATGGCCTCGCACAGCTTGCAGGCGATGCAGCGTTCTTCCCCGTTGGGATAACGACGCAGCGCATGCTCACCGCGAAAGCGTGGCGACAGCGGTCCCTTTTCAAACGGGTAGTTCACCGTCGGACGCGGCTTCACCATGTATTTCATGGCGAGCATGAAGCTCGACACAAACTCGAGGAGGAAGAGCGAGCGGGCGGATTGGTCCAGCCAGGCCATACGTATCTCTCCCTAAGCCGCCGGCAGCAGGTCGAAGGCGACGAGCACGCCCGCGGTCGCCACGAGATAGAAGAGCGACAGGGGCAGGAACACTTTCCAGCCCAGCCGCATCAACTGGTCGTAGCGGTAGCGCGGCACGATCGCCTTCACCACTGCAAAAATGAAGAACAGGAATATCACCTTGAACCAAAACCAGAAGAAGCCCGGTATCCAGGTGAACGGCGCCATATCCACAGGTGGCAACCAGCCGCCCAGGAACAGGACGGTAATCATGGCGCACATCAGCAGGATCGCCACATACTCCGCCAGGAACAGCAGCATATAAGGCGTCGAGGAATATTCGGTGGCGAAACCCGCCACCAGTTCGGCTTCAGCTTCCGGCAGATCAAACGGCGGCCGGTTGGTTTCCGCCAGCGCCGAGATGAAGAAGATCACGAACATCGGGAACAGGGGAATGAAGTACCAGTTGAGCAGTCCGTAATCCCCATCCTGCGCGCGCACGATGTCCGACAGGTTCAAGGACCCTGCCACCAGCAGCACGGTGACGATGACGAAGCCCAGCGACACTTCATAGGACACCATCTGCGCGGCAGACCGCAGGGCGCCCATGAACGGGTATTTCGAGTTTGACGCCCAGCCGCCCATGATGATGCCGTACACACCCAGCGAGGAAATGGCGAAGATGAAGAGAATACCGACATTGATGTCGGCCAGTGCCCAGCCATCCGCCATCGGGATCACTGACCATGCGGTCAGCGCCAGCACGGCCGCGACGATGGGGGCGAGCAGGAACACGCCCTTGTTGGCGCCGGACGGAATGACGAATTCCTTGAACACGAATTTCAGAAAGTCGGCGAAGGTTTGCAGCACGCCGAACGGGCCCACCACATTCGGGCCACGGCGCATGCCGACGGCCGCCCAAACCTTACGATCGGCATAGAGAAGGAACGCGATCAGCACCAGCAGGCCCACGATCGTCAGCAGGGTCTGGCCAATAATGATGAGGCCGGTCATGCCGTATGTGCTCAGGAAATCAGCCATTGGTGCCGGTCCCCTCTGTTGCGGAGTCCTTGGCAACCCTGTGGGTGGCTGCCAGTGACAGATCCGCCATGATCTTGCTGGCGCGGGCAATCGGGTTGCTCAGGAAGAAATCCGTAATCGCCGGCTCAAACGCCGTCGCCTCCATGTTGCCACCTGAGGGCGTGGGCACGTCGCCCGGCTCAATCTGGCCGATACGCATCATATGCGGCGCGTCCTCATACATGGCAGCGCGCAGGGCGGCCAGATTGTCGTAGGGCAGCGTCTTGCCGAGCGCATCTGACAGCGCCCGCAGGATTGCCCAGTCCTCGCGTGCATCACCGGGCGGGAATGCCGCGCGGCGGCCAAGCTGCACGCGGCCTTCGGTATTGACCCAGGTCGCGGATTTTTCCGTGTAGGCAGAGCCGGGCAGGATCACGTCGGCGCGGTGTGCGCCGCGGTCGCCATGGCTGCCCTGATAGATCACGAAGGCATTGCCGAGATTGGCCCCGTCGATTTCGTCTGCCCCGAGCAGGTACACAACTTCGATGGCACCGGACTGGGCACCGTCAAGAATACCCGCCACATCCTTGCCGCCCTCGCCGGGCACAAAGCCCAGATCAAGTCCGGCAACGCGGGCAGCTGCCGTGTGCAGCACATTGAACCCGTTCCAGTCGCCACCAAGCGCGCCGACATTTCCCGCCAGCTCAATGGCTGCGGCAAGCACCGCTGCGCCATCGGCACGGGTGAGTGCTCCCTGCCCGACAATAATCATCGGGTTCTTGGCGTCTTTGAGTGTCTGGGCAAAGGACTGCGCGCCCGACACCAGTTCCTTCAGCGTATCCGTGCCCGCCCCCAGCTGCGTCACCGGGTAGGTGAGATCGAATGCCGGGCCGACATTGCCGACGGGAAGCCCCGTCTCACGCCAGCGGCGGCGCACCCGTGCATTGAGCACGGGTGCCTCGATGCGCGGATTGCTGCCGATCAGCAGCACCGCATCCGCTTCGTCAATGCCGGCAATGCCTGAATTGAAGATGTAGCCGCCACGCGGACCTGCTTCGAGCTTCGTGCCGTCCTGACGGCAGTCGATATTGGTGCTGCCTATTGAGGCGGAGAGATCCTTCAGCGCCTTCATGCTTTCAGCACACACTAGATCACCGGCAATGGCCGCAAACTTTGAGCCGTCCAGACCGTTCATCTTCTCGGCGATGGCACCAAAGGCCTCCCCCCAGGTCGCGGGCTGCAATTTGCCGTCGCGGCGCACGTAAGGCTGATCCAGCCGCTGGCGGCCAAGGCCGTCCCATACGAAACGGGATTTGTCGGAAATCCACTCTTCGTTGATGTCGTCCGCGTTGCGCGGAATGATCCGCATGACGGCCTTACCGCGCGCATCAACGCGAATATTGCTGCCAAGGGCATCCATCACATCGATGGTTTCAGTCTTGCGCAATTCCCATGGCCGCGCCTGGAAGGCGTAAGGCCGTGAGGTCAGCGCGCCAACCGGGCACAGGTCGATGACATTGCCCTGCAGTTCCGACGACATGGCCTCTTCGAGATATGTCGTGATTTCCATGTCTTCGCCGCGGCCGATGGCGCCAAGCTCAGGCACGCCTGCCACTTCCGTTGCGAAGCGAATGCAACGGGTGCAGTGGATGCAGCGCGTCATGATCGTCTTGACCAGCGGGCCGATATATTTGTCTTCAACGGCGCGCTTGTTTTCCGCGTAGCGCGACCCGTCGGTGCCATAGGCCATGGCCTGGTCCTGCAGGTCACACTCGCCGCCCTGATCGCAGATCGGGCAATCAAGCGGGTGATTGATAAGCAGGAATTCCATCACCCCTTCGCGGGCGTCCTTCACCATCTTGGTGTTGGTAAACAGCTCCGGCGGCTGGCCCTCGGGGCCGGGGCGCAGGTCTTTCACGTTCTGGGCGCAGGAGGCGACGGGCTTGGGCGGACCGCCCTTCACCTCAATCAAACACATGCGGCAATTGCCGGCGACCGACAGGCGCTCGTGATAGCAGAAGCGCGGAATCTCCTTGCCCGCTTCCTCACATGCCTGCAACAGCGTGAGATCGCTATCGACCTCAAACTCTTCGCCGTCAACTTTGATGGTGCGCAGTTCGCCCATGCTTGTGATCCGTATCCTGATTATTCCGCTGCAACCGCAGGCGCACCCAACTGGGCAGCTTTGCGGGCAGCAATTCGATCTTCAATTTCATGCCGGAAGTGGCGGATGACGCCCTGCACCGGCCATGCAGCTGCATCACCCAGCGCACAGATGGTGTGACCTTCCACCTGCTTGGTCACTTTCAGCAGCGTGTCGATCTCTTCAACCTCTGCCTCGCCCTTGGCAAGGCGCTCCATCACACGCCACATCCAGCCGGTGCCTTCACGGCACGGCGTGCACTGGCCGCAGCTTTCGTGCTTGTAGAAGTAGGACAGCCGGGCAATCGCCTTCACGATGTCAGTGCTCTTGTCCATGACAATGACGGCTGCAGTGCCGAGACCCGACTGCACTTCCTTGAGTGCGTCGAAATCCATCAGCACCGTGTCGCAGATATCCTTGGGCAGCAGCGGTACGGAGGAGCCACCGGGAATGATCGCCATCAGATTGTCCCAGCCGCCACGCACGCCGCCGGCATGGCGCTCGATCAGCTCTTTGAGCGGAATCGACATCTCTTCTTCCACGTTGCACGGGTTGTTCACGTGCCCGGAGATCGAGAAGACTTTCGTGCCGGTATTACCGGGACGCCCAAAGCCCGCAAACCAGTCTGCACCGCGCCGCAGGATTGTCGGCGCAACGGCAATGCTCTCGACATTGTTGACGGTCGTCGGGTTGCCGTAGAGGCCCACATTGGCGGGGAATGGCGGCTTGAGGCGCGGCATGCCCTTCTTGCCTTCAAGGCTTTCGAGCAGGGCTGTTTCTTCGCCGCAGATATAGGCGCCGGCCCCATGATGCACGATCACGTCAAACGGCCAGCCGGAGCCACAGGCATCGGGACCAATAAGACCCGCTGCATAGGCTTCGTCGACGGCGGCCTGCAGCCGGTCACGTTCGAAGATGTATTCGCCACGCAGATAGATGTAAGCGTGGTTGGCGCCCATCGCGAAACCGGCGATCAGGCAGCCTTCAATGAGCTTGTGCGGATCATGCCGCATCATCTCCCGGTCCTTGCAGGTGCCGGGTTCGGATTCATCCGCGTTGACGACCAGATAGTGTGGCCGGCCATCGCTTTCCTTGGGCATGAACGACCATTTGAGACCGGTCGGGAAACCGGCGCCGCCGCGCCCGCGCAGGCCCGACTTCTTGACCTCTTCAATGATCCAGTCGCGGCCCTTCAGCAGCATCTCCTTGGTGCCGTCCCAGTCGCCGCGCTTGCGCGCCGCTTCAAGGTTCCAGCTTTCAAAGCCGTAGAGATTTGTGAAGATGCGATCTTTATCAGCGAGCATGGCTCAGCCCTCCCCGCCGTTGGTGGTCACATGCGGCACGTCGCGCAGCGTCGTTGCGCCACCGGCAGGCTCAGACGCCTTGCGGCCGGTCTGCGAGCCGATTTTTACGTCGCGCCCTGCAGCGAGATCATCAAGCAGTTTTCCGAAGTTCTCAGCGGAGAGATCCTCGTAATAGTCGTCATTGATCTGCACCATCGGCGCATTGGCGCACGCGCCCAGGCACTCGACTTCAAGCCATGAGAAATTGCCGTCGGCGCTGACGGTGCTCTGCTCACCGATCTTGCTGCGGCAGACTTCCTTCAGATCATCCGCACCGCGCAGCCAGCACGGGGTGGTGCCGCAGAGCTGGATAAAGTGTTTGCCGACCGGTGACAGGTTGAACATCGTGTAGAAGGTCGCGACTTCGAGGACGCGGATATAGGGCATGTCCAGCATGTCCGCCACGTAGCGGATCGCGGGCTCGGGCAGCCAGTAATCATGCTGCTTTTGCGCCTGCCACAGCAGCGGAATGACCGCGGAGGCCTGACGGCCTTCCGGGTATTTGGCGATTGTCTTGTTTGCCCATTCCAGATTTTCCGGGGTGAACGCGAAGCTCTCCGGCTGGTTTGGGTCCAGACGCCTGACGCTCATCGGTCTACCTCACCGAACA
Source organism: uncultured Parvibaculaceae bacterium (assembly GCA_964511745.1). GTDB lineage: Bacteria > Pseudomonadota > Alphaproteobacteria > CGMCC-115125 > CGMCC-115125 > Pyruvatibacter. Next base: position 33,197 of record CAZEHX010000013.1, on the reverse strand, counting down.
CAATATCCAACGAGCCCAGAATGGCGGCGACATCCGCCAGCATATGGCCCTTACAAATATGATCCATCGCATGCAGATGCGAAAAGCCCGGTGCGCGCAATTTGCAGCGATAGGGTTTGTTGGACCCATCCGACACCAGATAAACACCGAACTCACCCTTGGGCGCTTCGACGCTTGCATATACCTCGCCGGCGGGCACGTGATAGCCCTCGGTATAAAGTTTGAAGTGATGGATGAGCGCTTCCATGGAGCGCTTCATCTCGCCACGCTTGGGCGGCACAATCTTGCCATCAGATGACGAGACCGGCGTCTGCGCTTCCGGCTTGCCGAGCAATTCAATGCATTGCTTCATGATGCGGATCGACTGGTGGCACTCCTCGACGCGACACAGATAGCGATCATAGCAATCGCCGTTCTTGCCGATGGGGATGTCGAAGTCGAGTTCGGAATAGCACTCATAGGGCTGCGACCGGCGCAGATCCCACGCCATGCCGGAGCCACGCACCATGACGCCGGAGAAGCCCCAGGCCAGCGCCTCTTCCTTGCTCACAACGCCAATGTCCACATTGCGCTGCTTGAAGATGCGGTTTCCCGTCAGCATGCCTTCAATGTCATTGAGCAACTGCGGAAACTCATCGCAGAAGATCATGATGTCGTCGAGCAGGGCCTGCGGCAGATCCTGATGCACACCACCGGGCCGGAAATAGGCTGCGTGCATACGGCTGCCGGAGGCACGCTCGTAAAACACCATCAGCTTTTCGCGCTCTTCAAAGCCCCAGACAACCGGCGTCATGGCGCCGACGTCCAGCGCCTGAGTGGTGATATTGAGAATGTGCGAGAGCAGACGCCCGATCTCGCAATACAGCACGCGGATCAACTGGCCGCGGCGCGGCACGGTGATGCCATGCAAGCGCTCGACGGCCAGCGCAAACGCGTGCTCCTGATTCATCGGCGCCACGTAATCGAGGCGGTCCATATAGGGCACGGCCTGCAGATAGGTCTTCTGCTCCATCAGCTTTTCAGTGCCGCGATGCAGCAGGCCGATATGCGGGTCAACGCGCTCGACCACTTCGCCGTCCATCTCAAGCACCAAACGCAACACGCCATGGGCGGCCGGGTGCTGGGGACCAAAGTTGATGGTCATTGTCTCGGTTTTTTCCGGCGGGACCGGGACAGGAGCAATGGTCATTTGGGCTGCTCCGCTTTTTCGTCGCCGGGAAGGATGTAGCTGGCACCCTCCCACGGGCTCATATAATCGAAGCTGCGGAATTCCTGCATCAGCTTCACCGGCTCATAGACGACTTTCTTCTGCTCGTCGTCATAGCGCACTTCGTAATAACCGGTGAGCGGGAAATCCTTGCGCAGCGGGTGACCTTCAAAGCCGTAATCCGTGAGGATGCGGCGTAGATCCGGGTGACCGGCAAACTGCACGCCAAACATGTCCCAGATTTCACGCTCCTGCCAGTTGGCGACCGGATAAACCGATACGCAGCTCGGCACGAGCGTTTCTTCATCCGCTTCGATCTTGATCCGGATGCGCTGGTTCATGGTCATGGACAACAGATGGTAGACCACATCAAAGCGGCGCTGGCGGGATGGGTAATCCACGCCGGTCATGTCGATAAGTGTGGTGAACTCGCAACCGGCGTCATCGCGCAAGAACTTCAGCACCCGGACGATATCACTTGCAGGGACATGGATGGCCAGCTCGCCAAACGCGATCTCCTGGCTTTCAACAAGCCCGTCGAGACCGGCCGCAACATGCTCGGCAAGTTCGCTCAGTGTTTCGTCACCTGGTGTCACGTCAATGGCCGACATGGGCTTGGTATCCAACTGTTGTCTCTTCATGGCCGCGCCAGTTTGGGGGGTGCGGCTGTTCGGCGGGGCCTGTTAGCGCTCGATAGTGCCGGTGCGGCGGATTTTCTTTTGAAGCTGCAAGATGCCGTAAAGCAGCGCTTCTGCGGTGGGCGGGCATCCGGGCACATAGACATCCACCGGCACAATCCGGTCGCAGCCACGCACCACGGAATAGGAATAATGGTAGTAACCGCCGCCATTGGCACATGAGCCCATGGAGATGACGTAACGCGGCTCGGGCATCTGGTCGTAAACCTTGCGCAGCGCCGGGGCCATCTTGTTGGTCAAGGTGCCCGCCACGATCATGACATCGGACTGGCGCGGGCTGGCACGCGGAGCAAAGCCGAAGCGTTCAACGTCATAGCGCGGCATGGAAGACTGCATCATCTCGACTGCACAGCAGGCGAGACCGAAGGTCATCCACATCAAGGAGCCGGTACGGCCCCACGCAATCAGATCTTCGAGGCTGGTGACGACAAAGCCCTTGTCGTCCATCTCTTCGGTGATCTGGCGAACCAGCGGATCATTGTCTGCGTCCGACGGCTGGGGCGCACGCGCGAGAAAGCCGGTCTTGGGGTCAATCAGGCCCTGCGACCCTTCGGGGACCAGAATGCCGTCATTGCTTTCTACTCCCATTCGAGCGCGCCTTTTTTCCACTCATAGACAAAACCAATTGTCAGGATGCCGAGAAACACCATCATCGACCAGAAACCGAACATACCGATCTCGCCTAAAGAAATAGCCCACGGGAAGAGAAAGGCGACTTCGAGATCGAAGATGATGAACAGGATTGCCACCAGATAGAAGCGCACGTCGAATTTCATACGTGCGTCATCGAACGCGTTGAAGCCGCATTCATAGGCGGAGAGCTTTTCCGGGTCGGGGTTGGACGGCGCAAGAATCATCGGCGCGATCAGGAACGCGGTCACCAGAACCAGCGAAATCCCCAAGAAAAAGACAATCGGCAGATAGTTGGCGAGAAGCTCAGGCATGGCCCCGTCTAAATGTTCTTTCGGGGTGGCGCAATAGGCTCCCCCGCAGCCCGGAATTTGGTCCAGACCTTCATCCCCATCGCGTCGGCTCTCTGATACTTGAATGGTACCGATTCACCTGCGCGACAAGGTGGCGACACTATATCGTCGCGGTGCAGCAATTCAACGCGTCGCGGCCAGAGAAATGTCTGCTTTTTTGGCAAAAACGCCTGCGGACAGGGTGTTGCGCGGCTTACTGCGAGTGGCTTGCATCAACGGCCTGAACAGGGGCTGCCAGCGCGTGCGCGCGAGCCCTTCTCCAGCACCGGCACGAGGCCGATTTGCGGGGTACCAAATCCTCAGACTGATCTGAAAAAATGGCGGGAGTGACGGGACTCGAACCCGCGACCTCCGGCGTGACAGGCCGGCACTCTAACCAACTGAGCTACACCCCCGCAAAAGGGTTCCGACTGGCGCTGTTTGCGTCAGCGGAGCGGCGTGTCTAGGGCACGCGCCGGGCAGGTGTCAAGCACCTGTCGTGGCATCCGTGTCCGATTTATTTTCCGGTGCTGCCCCACCATCGCTATTGCACAGGCGCTTCAAGGTCAAAGCGAGGGTTTTAACCTCAATTGGCTTGGCTATGAAGTCGGTCATACCCGCCGCCACATAGTCGTCCCGCGTGCCACGCATTGCATGCGCAGTGATTGCGATAATCGGCAAATTGCCGCCACGATCACGTTCTTCTTCACGTATCAGGCGGGTCGCCATGACACCATCAAGCCGGGGCATCTGGATATCCATCAGGACAGCGTCATAGGTCTTGGCGCGCACCGCCTCAACCGCTTCGACGCCATCGTCAACAATGTCGAACGTGTAGCCCAGCCGTGAGACCATGGCGGTGATGACACGCTGGTTCACCGCATTGTCCTCGGCAATGAGGAGATGGGGCTTCTTTTCGGTTGATTGCGCATCGTCGGCATTGCCGGAGGCGGCCGATGCGTTGTCCGGCGCGCGGCTTTCCGGCGCAGGCTGTGCCGTCACCGGTGTGGGCGCCGGCTCTGCCGACCTGGGGGGAGCGCTATCCGGAAGCATGTCCCTATCGTCCTTATCTGGCGCCGGCGTCTTGGCTTCGCCAGCTTCAGCGTCAATTGTAAACCAGAAGGTGCTGCCTTTGCCGGGCCGACTGTCTACACCAATGGTCCCACCCATACATTCGGCGAGCTGTTTGCAGATGGCAAGCCCCAGACCGGTGCCGCCAAACGCCTCAAAGGTGCCGCTGCCGCCCTGCGAATAGGGCTGGAACAGGTGCTCGCGCTCGCCCTCGGAAATGCCGATGCCGGTATCGGTAACACTGTAGCGGATCTGGTTGCGGCCATCGCCGCCTTGTGACGGCTTCGCGTGCAGAGAGACGGTCCCCTCGCGGGTGAACTTGACCGCATTGCCTACGAGATTGGCGAGTATCTGCCGCAGCCGGGTGTGGTCCGCGACCAGAAGATCGGGAAGCGCATCGTCAACCGACACAGACAGGCCGACATTCTTCTTGTCCGCCACGGGCGTGAACAGTTTGATCACGCCCTGCATGTGCTCGCGCGGATCGAAACATGACGGGTTGAGGTCGATACGTTTGGCCCCGAGCTTGGAAAAGTCCAGAAGGTCGTCGAGGATTGTCAGCAGGCTGCGGGCACTGTCGGTGGCCGTTTCCGCCAGAGGCTCCTGCTCTGCAGTGAGATTTGAATTGGACAACAGGTCGAGCATGCCGATCACCCCATTGAGCGGGGTGCGCAGCTCATGGCTGACTGTCGCAACGAAGTCCGATTTGGCGTCGCTGGCCTGAACCGCATCAAGGCGTGCCTGGCGCAACACTTCATCTGCCTGCTTGCGGGCGGTGATGTCACCAACGGTTCCGACAATCCGCGTGGCCTCGCCATCGGCGTTGAATGCGGCCACGGCCTTGACGTCCGCCCAGCGATAGCTGCCGTCGGGTTGCCGCAGACGTATTTCAGCCTCACACCGCTCATCACCAGCCAGATGGCGTTGTATGAGATCCGAATAGGCCCCGGCGTCCTCTGGATGGATCAGAGATTTGGCCTGCTCAACGGACATGTTGTTTCCGGGAGCCCTGAGGCCAAGTATTTCCTTGAAGCGGTTGGAGTAAAACACTTCGTCGGATCCGAACTGCCAATCCCACACACCGTCACGCGATGCCTGGACCACAAGCTTCAAGCGTTCCTGGGTGATCTCGCTCTCGAGCGCGCGCTCACGTTCCTCGGTGACGTCCTGAAACACCCCGAACAGCCGCTTGGTGGCGTCATTGTGACCGCCATCTACTTCACCCTTGGCGATTACATGGCGAATGCTGCCATCCTTGCGGACAATGCGCAGTTCCCATTCAAACGATTCGCCGGTCTGAATGCTGTGCGCAAGCCCTTCGCGTACCTTTTGCCGGTCGTCAGGATGATAGGCCGCGATTGAGGCTTCAATGTCGACACCGTCGGGGCTGGGTTCAAGTCCGTGTATCTCGAACACCCTGTCAGACCACACGACCCGACCGGCCGCCACTTCATAGGTCCAATAGCCGGTGGCACTGATGGACTGCACCCGGTCCAGCAGGGTTTTGTTGTGCAGGCTGTTGGCTTCAGCCGCACGTTCATGGGTCGTATCGATCAGACTTACGCTGAGCAGATCACTGTGGCCGGGCACGAGCTTGAAGGTGAGCCGGAAAGTCCGGCGCGGCGTGGAGCAGCTCCGCAGATCAAGCGCAGGGCCACCGCCCTGGTCCGATGTTATGGAGGCGATCCACAGGATATTGGCTTCGGCATCATGGAAATATTCCGACCAGCCACTGCCCAGCAGGCGGTTGCGCGTCGTTTGCAGCATCTCTGCTGCGCCCTGAGACGCAGAGAGGCATTTGCCGTCCCGCCCGATCAACAGCAGCGCGGATGGCAACCAACCGATGTCAGGCAGGCCTGCGGCAATGCTTCGGGTGCCATATTCCGGCGCGTCGATCATCGGTAGCTATCCCCAGAATGCGCCATCGACGCAAAAGTGGTCAGGACAGCGGCCCCTGCCACCGTCCGGCCAGATTGGTACTGGTCGTATTTGGTGCAGTGTGGCGGCAGCAGGTTAATGGCAGGCTAAGCCACTTCATCGATTGGCTGCGGACCGCCGATTTTTGATTGGGTGAATGGCGCGTTGTGACCGGCCGGGGGCCAAACCATGGTGGGCGGTGACGGGCTCGAACCGCCGACCCTCTCGGTGTAAACGAGATGCTCTTCCAGCTGAGCTAACCGCCCGCGCCATGTGTCTGGTGCGCTGTTCCAGCGCCCCCGCCGGGACATACGCCACTGTGCGGGTTTAGCCAAGAGCTTCCGGCATTTTTCAGCGCCCGCCCTTGTGGGCCCACCCCAGGATAATGGGCCACGAAAAAACAAAACGGCCGGACACCCTCCTCCACAGGTGCGCCGACCGTCCTGAATTTCACACGATATCAGCGCCCCAATTCAGGCGCTGCGACCGCTTAGCTGTTCACTGAATCCTTGAGGCCCTTGCCGGCCTTGAATTTCGGCTGCTTTGAGGCCGGAATCTGGATTTTTTCACCGGTGCGGGGATTGCGGCCCTCGCTGGCTGCGCGCTGCGACACGCTAAATGTCCCGAACCCAACGATCCGAACCTCATCACCCCCCTGGAGGGTTTTGGTGATTTGGTCGAAGACGCTTTCGACAGCCTGTGTGGCGTCGCTCTTGGACAGGCCGGATTGTTCGGCCACTTCTGCAATCAGATCGTTCTTATTCACTTTTATGCCCCATCGCTTTGAATGTGGTGCGGTTTAGGCTTTTGAGACTAGACCCGCAGCAAAGGGGCCACCAAGGTTTTTTCCGCAGAAAACCAACAAAAAAGATGGTGCGGCGCACCATGCGCACTTGCTGCCATCGGTGTCGAAACACCTCTTAACCCTTTGCATTTGTTTGAGTTTTCAACCCCACCATGAATACCCACAAGGCACATGCCACAAGGTAGGGTTGTGTCCGGTATTTTTGCACTTTTCCAAAAAACAGGGGCGGCAGCGCTATTTTGCGCTGCCGCCCCGGATTTTCGAATCAGGTGGGTTTTGCCCTTAGTGGGCCCTTACGGCACCTTCATTGGAGACGCCTGCGCCCTGCGCCAGGTTGGAGAGAGCCTTTTCTTCAAGCTCCTCGGTCTCCTGATCCAGTGGCGTCAGCGGCCGGGTGAGAGCGTATTTGACCACCTCATCCATATTGCCAACCGGAATAATCTCGATCGCGTTTTTCACGTTATCGGGGATATCCGGCAGATCCTTGGCATTGTCCTCGGGGATCAGCACCGTCTTGATGCCACCACGAAGGGCCGCCAGAAGCTTCTCCTTGAGGCCACCGATGGGCAGAACCCGGCCACGCAGGGTCACCTCACCGGTCATGGCAAGGTCCTTGTGGACGGGAATGCCGGTCATCAGCGAGATGATGGTGGTCGCCATGCCGATACCGGCAGACGGACCGTCCTTGGGCGTTGCCCCTTCCGGCACATGGACGTGAATGTCCTTGCGCTGGAACAGCGTCGGGCGGATGCCGAAGGCGCTTGAGCGGGACTTCACATAGGAGGAGGCCGCATCAATGGACTCCTTCATCACGTCGCCCAGCTTGCCGGTGGTGGTCATGCGACCGCGACCGGGCACCATCACACCTTCGATGGTCAGCAACTCGCCGCCAACTTCGGTCCAGGCAAGGCCGGTAACAGCACCGACCTGATCCTCGTCCTCGCTGACACCGAAGCGGTATTTTGGCACACCGGCATATTCTTCAAGATTGTCGACCGTGACCGACACCTGCTTGATGTCGCTGGTCAGGATCGTCTTGATTGCCTTGCGGGTAAGGCCTGCAAGTTCACGCTCAAGGTTACGCACGCCCGCTTCGCGGGTGTAGAGGCGAATCAAGCTGCGCAGGGCATCGTCAGAGATTTCCCACTCACCCTTCTTGAGGCCGTGAGCCTTGATCTGGCGATCAATCAGGTGACGCCGGGCGATTTCCACCTTCTCATCTTCCGTGTAACCGGCGATGCGGATGATCTCCATCCGATCCATCAGCGGCTGCGGCATGTTGAGCGTATTGGCGGTGGTCACGAACATCACATTCGAGAGGTCATAATCGATTTCCATGTAGTGATCCGAGAACGCGTTGTTCTGTTCGGGATCAAGCACCTCGAGCAGAGCTGACGCAGGATCGCCACGGAAGTCCTGACCCATCTTGTCGATTTCGTCCAAGAGGAAGAGCGGGTTTATCGTCTTCGCCTTTTTCATCGACTGGATGATCTTGCCGGGCATGGAACCGATATATGTCCGGCGGTGACCACGGATTTCCGCTTCGTCACGCACGCCACCCAGCGACATACGCACGAAGTCACGACCGGTTGCCCGGGCAATGGACTTGCCAAGCGACGTCTTACCAACGCCGGGAGGGCCGACGAGGCAAAGGATCGGGCCGCGCAACTTGTTGGTGCGCTGCTGGACTGCAAGATATTCAAGGATGCGGTCCTTGACCTTCTCCAGACCGTAGTGGTCATCGTTCAGCACCTTCTCGGCGCCGTTCAGGTCTTTCTTGGCACGGCTCTTCTTGCCCCAGGGCAGGGAGAGCATCCAATCAAGGTAATTGCGGACCACGGTTGATTCAGCCGACATCGGGCTCATCTGCTTGAGCTTCTTCAGCTCGGCAGTGGCCTTCTCCTTGGCTTCCTTGGAGAGCTTTGTCTTCTCGATGCGCTCTTCGAGTTCGGCAACATCGTCCTTGCCGTCCTCGCCCTCGCCCAGTTCCTTCTGGATCGCCTTGAGCTGTTCGTTCAGATAATACTCGCGCTGGGTCTTCTCCATCTGGGTCTTGACGCGTTTGCGGATCTCTTTTTCCACCTGGAGAACGCTGATCTCGCCTTCCATGAAGCCGTAGGCACGCTCAAGCCGCTCACGAATGCTCGTCAGCTCCAGCAATTCCTGCTTCTCGGAGATGCGGATGTTGAGATGCGACGACACCGTGTCCGCCAGCTTTGATGCATCCGTGATCTGCCCGACAGAGACCACCACTTCGGGCGGCACCTTCTTGTTGAGCTTCACATATTCCTCAAAGTGGCCGGTCACCGAGCGCTTCAATGCGTTGATCTCGGCCTCGCCATCTTCATCATCATCCAGCACGCTGATGCGTGCCTGGAAGAATTCATCATTGGGCACAAACTCGGTCACGCGTGCACGGCGCACGCCTTCCACCAGCACCTTGACGGTGCCGTCTGGCAATTTCAAAAGCTGCAACACAGTGGCGACGGCACCGATGTCATACATATCGTCCGAGGACGGATCATCGTCTGACGCGTCTTTCTGGGTTAGCAGCAAAATCTGTTTGTCGTCCGCCATTACGTCTTCAAGGGCGCGGACGGATTTGGGGCGGCCGACGAAAAGCGGCACGACCATGTGCGGGAACACGACAATATCGCGCAGCGGCAATACCGGCAGACCTTCGGGCCGCAGTGTCACTTTCTTCTCCGCAGACGTTTCCACAGCTTTTTCTTCCGTGGATGCGGCTGTTTCAGCCGTCTTGGTATCAGGGTTTTCGGGACTATCGGACATGTGACGTCACCTTCAGCAATAAGGACCCTGTGATTAGGCGTCCTGACGGGTGCTACGCAGGCGACCGGCCCTGATAAAGATCAGGAGGGGAGAGCCGGGACCGTGACCCGTATGTTTCAACCGTTTGGGAAGCTGCGGCCGTGCATGACGCACCGCGCTACACCCTATATCTGGTGTGCCGGCGCGGTGCTTCAAGGCTAAGTGTTGCGGTCTTCTTCAACCGTCACCAAGGCCCGGCAGACGCCGGCAGCGTATTTCTAGGCGCTCGCGTCGGCTTCTTCGGCCTTGCGCTCTGAGTAGATGTAAAGCGGCTGGGCGCGGCCTTCGACCACGTCTCCGGAAATCACCACTTCTTCCACGCCATCAAGACCCGGCAATTCGAACATGGTTTCGAGCAGGATCGCCTCAAGGATGGAGCGCAGCCCGCGCGCGCCGGTTTTACGGGCGATCGCCTTGAGGGCAATGGACTTCAACGCTTCCTCGGTAAAGGTAAGGGCTGTGTCTTCCATCTCGAACAGACGCTGATACTGCTTCACCAGCGCGTTCTTCGGCTCGGTCAGGATCTTGATGAGCGCGTGCTCATCCAGATCTTCCAATGTGGCAAGCACCGGCACACGGCCGACGAATTCCGGGATCAGGCCGAACTTGAGCAGATCTTCAGGCTCGATCGCCTTGAGCATTTCGCCGGTCTGGCGCTCATCGTCTGCTTCAACCTGGGCCGCGAAGCCGATGGAGGTGGATTTGCCGCGCTGGCCGATGATCTTTTCAAGGCCTGCGAATGCACCACCGCAGATGAACAGGATGTTGGTCGTATCCACCTGCAGGAATTCCTGCTGCGGATGCTTGCGGCCACCCTGAGGCGGCACACTTGCGACCGTGCCTTCCATGATCTTCAACAAGGCCTGCTGCACGCCCTCGCCCGACACATCGCGGGTGATGGAGGGGTTGTCGGACTTGCGGGAAATCTTGTCCACTTCGTCGATATAGACGATGCCACGCTGGGCGCGTTCGACATTGTAGTCAGCAGACTGCAAGAGCTTGAGGATGATGTTTTCAACATCCTCGCCCACATAGCCCGCTTCGGTCAGCGTCGTTGCGTCGGCCATGGTGAAGGGCACATCAAGAATGCGGGCCAGCGTCTGGGCCAGCAGCGTCTTGCCGCAACCGGTCGGGCCGATCAGCAGGATGTTGGATTTTGCCAGCTCGACTTCAGAGTTCTTGGAGGCGTGGCCGAGGCGCTTGTAGTGGTTGTGCACCGCCACTGCCAGCACACGCTTGGCGTGGGACTGACCGATCACATACTCGTCGAGCACTTCATTGATATCGAGTGGAGTGGGAACGCCATCGCGCGACTTCACCAGCGAGGATTTGTTTTCCTCACGAATGATGTCCATGCACAGCTCGACGCATTCATCACAGATGAAAACCGTCGGTCCGGCAATCAGCTTGCGAACCTCATGCTGGCTCTTGCCGCAGAAAGAGCAGTAGAGGGTATTTTTTGAATCGCCGCTGCCGCCGCTGACTTTGCTCATAAAGACTTTTCCCAAACTGGGCCCAAACAGGGGTCCTGATCTTCCAGCATGGATACGGCCAATCCGCGCCATGCCACGCTATATATATGCCGACCTTCCCCAATTTCCTGCAAACGGTACGCCAGCCAATATGAATGGGCGGCAACAGGGTCGGAAGGCGCGGGCGAATCCCGTGAAATCATTCGACCACGATAGACGAAGGCCGATCAACACCCGGTTAAAAACAAGGTGGAGGCGCATTTACCTTAGTCAAGCTGCCCAAAAAGTAGGCATCCAGGAAAAAGCGCCGCCAATCCTTGCGATTTAGGGCTAGGCGGCCTGTGCAGCGCCCGCCGGATCAACCGGACGGCTTTCCATAACGGCGTCTATCAGCCCGAAATCCTTAGCATTTTCCGGCGTCATGAAATTATCGCGCTCCAGCGCGTCCTGCACGGCGTCGATCGTCTGGCCGGTGTGCTTCACGTAAATCTGATTGAGACGCTCACGCAGCGCGAGCACTTCGCGGGCATGAATTTCAATATCTGACGCCTGCCCCTGGAAGCCACCGGAAGGCTGATGGACCATGATTCGCGCATTTGGCAGCGAGAATCGCATGTCTTTTTCGCCAGCTGCCAGCAGCAACGAGCCCATTGACGCCGCCTGACCGATGCACAGGGTCGAAATCTGCGGGCGGATAAACTGCATTGTGTCGTAAATCGCCATGCCGGAGGTCACGATGCCGCCGGGGGAATTGATGTACATGGAGATTTCTTTTTTCGGGCTCTCGGATTCGAGAAACAGAAGCTGCGCCGTCACCAGGCTCGCCATGCCGTCTTCCACGGGGCCGGTCACGAAAATGATCCGCTCCTTCAAAAGCCGCGAAAAAATGTCGTAGGCCCGTTCGCCGCGGGCGGTCTGCTCAACCACCATCGGCACAAGATTCATGTAGGTTTCAACCGGATCGTTCATGGGGCCTTGGTCCTTTTGGGGGCGGTGCCTGCGCGGGGCTTCAGGGCCGCCCGGCGAGGGGAAATGATATGGAGGCGTCCACGGAATCGCGAACACCTCCATATTAGATAGGTCTTGCTGGCCAAAGGGTAAAGACGGGCCGGTGCCTAGTCGTCTTTCTTCTTGGCGGCAGCCTTCTTCTTGGTGGTCGTTTTCTTGGCAGCCGTCTTTTTGGCGGCGGTCTTCTTGGCCGCTGCCTTTTTGGCGGGCTTCTTGTCCGAGCCGCCGCCAAGAGCCTCTTCGGCAGGCGCGTCGGGATCTTCAAGAAGCGCTTCGCGGGTCACCGGCTCGTCGGTGACCTTGGCCAGCTCGAGGATGTAATCCACCACCTTTTCCTCAAACAGCGGCGCGCGAATCTGCGCCTGAGCCTGCTGATTCTGGGTGTAGAACTGGAACACCTGCTGCTCCTGACCGGGGAAGTTGCGGGCCTGTTCGGCAATCGCCCGGTTCACTTCTTCCTGCGTCACCTGGATCTCGTTGCGCGCACCGACTTCCGACAACAGCAGACCGAGGCGCACGCGGCGCTCGGCGATGGTCTTGAACTCCGCGCGTTCCTCGTCAGAGATTTCCACGTCCGAGTGATCATGATCATGGTCATGCTCGGCGTCATAATCGTCTGCGCCATGCGCCTTTTCCGACTGGGCCTGCTGGATGATCTGTTCGATCTCCTGCTCAAGCATGGTCGGCGGCAGCTCGAAATCTTCCAGCGCGTCCAGCTTGTCCAGCAACGACCGCTTGACGCGGGCACGTGACACGCGGGTGTAGTCCTCGCCGATACGGCCCTTGAGCGCGTCCTTGAGGGCGTCAAGGCTCTCAAGGCCCATCTGCTTGGCAAAGTCTTCATTGATCTCGGTCTTCGCCGGGGCGCTGATTTCCTGCACCTTGACGTCGAACTCGGCATCTTTGCCGGCAAGATGCTCGGCACCGTATTCGGCCGGGAACGTCACTTTGACCAGCACTTCATCGCCAACCTTGGCGCCTGTCAGCTGCTCTTCGAAGCCGGGGATGAACTGGCCGGAGCCGATCACCAGCGTCGCGCCTTCAGCGGTGCCGCCTTCAAATGCCACACCATCAACCTTGCCGAGGAAATCAATCTTCAGGCTGTCGCCTTCTTCGGCCTTGGCACCGTCGCCCTTGGGCTCGAAGTTCTGCTGCTGCTCGGCGATGCGCTGCATCGCTTCGTCTACTTCTTCCTCGGACACTTCAACGACCGGGCGGGTCAGGGAAATGGCACTGAAATCCGGCAGGTCGAAATTCGGCATGACTTCAAATGTCAGCTTGTAAGCGAGGTCCGCTGCGCCTTCGATGACCTGCTCGATTTCGCCTTCAAGCTCGATATTGGGCTGCAGAGCCGGCTTCAGCTCGCGCTCCTCGATGGCCTTCTGGGACGTCTCGCCGACGGTTTCCTGAATCACGTCGCCCATGACCGATTTGCCATAGGTCTTTTTCAGGTGCGCCTTGGGCACCTTGCCGGGGCGGAAGCCCTTCAGCTGCACCTGGCCTTTGATTTCATCCAGCTTGGCATCCAGGCGGGCATTCAGCTCCGCTGCTTCAACCACAACCTTGAATTCGCGCTTCAGCCCTTCGGAGAGGGTTTCGGTGACCTGCATCGACGTCTCAATTCCGTTTCATTAGGGGGCACCGGACAACACCGTCCGACGCCGTTTCATTCGGGCTTTCGACGGGCAGCGCACGCCTGCGCGCCCTTGGAAAACCGGTAAATTCCTAGCCAAATCTATGTGTCAGGAGTTGGTGCGGGCGGAGGGACTTGAACCCCCACACCTTGCGGCACAAGAACCTAAATCTTGCGTGTCTACCAATTCCACCACGCCCGCTAACCCGCCTTACGGGCGGTGCGCTTTCTACACCATGAATGCCTCAGCGCAAACAGGCAGATATTCTCAGAGTTTGAGGGGCCGATCATACCACTGCACATCCCAGTAGCGGCCCAACTTGAAGCCGACCTCCTTGTAGAGGCCACACGGGGCAAAACCGGCCTTCCGGTGCAGCGCATCCGAGGCCTCATTGGGCAGTGTCATGCCCGCAAGAAGCCGATGCACAGGCTCGTTTTTCAACGCTTCGAACAAGGCGTCATAAAGCTGAGTACCGATCCCGCGGCCTCCAGCGTCCGGAGCCAGATAGATGGTGGTTTCCACGGACTGCGCATAGGCCGCCTTGGGCCTGAAGGGCATGGTGCCCGCATAGCCAAGCACCCTGCCCGCCTCCTCTGCCACCAGCAGCCGGTGCGGGCCGGTGTCGCCAAACTGCGCAAACCAGGGCTGCCGTGTCTCAGGCGTATAGGGCTCGATATCAAACGTGATCGCTGTCTCGCGGACATAGTGATTGTAGATATCCACGATTTGCTGCCGGTCTCCCGCGGATGCAGGTCTTGTGGATATGGTCATTTGACACGTGCTTTCTCAAGCATGTCAGCCACAGCGGCATCGAAGGCGTCGGGATCAATCAACTGGTCGGCATTTTCGAGCAGGGCGGTCAGCACATAGTTGTTGGAGAGCGAGGCACCCTCGGCCAGCCTGCGCAGGTTCGCATATGCCTCATCGGTCATCGCGACGCCGAAGCGCTTGGGCAGTGGCTTTCTGAATTTGGGTTTTTCACTCAAGGAGAGCCTCCAGCTCTTCCAGAACTTCAGGCAGCATCTCCGGCAAATCCTCCGCAATCAGACCGGGGCCGAAAGCGGTGGCGGCGGCCCCGTGCAACCAGACGCCGATGCATGCCGCTTCGAATGCTGGCACGCCCTGCGCCAGTTGCGCCAGAATGAATCCAGCGAGCACGTCGCCTGAGCCTGCGGTGGCCAATGTCGGCGGCGCGTTGGAATTGATCGCCACGCGGCCATCGGGTGCCGCAATAACCGTGTCGGGTCCCTTGAGCACCACGACGGCACCCGATCGGGCTGCCGCCTCACGGGCGCGGCCCGGCTTGCCATCGGCATGATCGGCAAGGTCAGGGAACAGGCGCATGAACTCGCCTTCGTGGGGCGTCAGCACCGTCGGCGCGGCGATCGCCTTCCAGCACAGGTCCGGACTGTCGGCAAAAGACGTCAGCGCGTCCGCGTCCAGCACCATCGCAGGGCCCGCCTTCGTGGCGGCGAGGGTGCGGGCGCGGGTTGTTGTGTTGACGCCGGCCCCCGGTCCGATCAGCAGCGCGTTCTTGCGCTTGTCCTGCAATATGGCGGTGAGGCCGGGTGCGCCATCGAACTCAGTCAGCATGATCGCTGTGAGGTGCGCGGCATTGGTGGCGAGAGAGTCGGGCGGTGACGCGACGGTCACAAGCCCTGCCCCGGCGCGCAACGCGCCGCGTGCGGCAAGCCGGGCGGCACCGGTTTGATATTCCGGCCCACTCACCACCATCGCATGGCCGCGGCTGTATTTGTGGCCCATCTCCGAGATGCGCGGATATTGCGCTGCCCACAGGGCTGGTTCGTTGTGGTGCGCACGCGGTGCAATCGCTGCCATCACCGCATCGGGAATACCGATGGGGGCTACCACCAGTTCCCCGCAGGCGCGGCGGCCGGGCATCAGAAAATGTCCGGGCTTGGCGCGATGAAAGGTCACCGTCAGGTCGGCGGCAAAAGCTGGCCCGTGCGCGCTCCCGGTATTGCCGTCAACGCCGCTTGGCACATCGACAGCGACATAAGGGATGTCCGACATCTGGCTCACTTGGCCAAGTTCCGCGGCAATGCCATCGAGCGGACGGGAGAGTCCGGCGCCGAACAGCGCGTCCACAACCAGGTCCGCCGCCGCCGCCGATTGCGCCGTCAGTGGTGCCAATTCGCCTTGCCAGTCTGCCGCGGCCAGAGCGGCGTCGCCTTTGAGGGCTGACTTGTCGCCCAGCAAAAAGACTTTCACCGGCCAGCCTTGCTCGGCCAACAGGCGGGCGACAACAAATCCGTCGCCGCCATTATTGCCCGGGCCACAGAGGACCGCAGCAGAGCATGCGTCCCAGCGTTCGCAGATCGCGTCCGCCACGGCGCGCCCCGCAGTTTCCATGAGGGTGCGCCCGGCAATGCCCGATGCAATGGCCATGGCGTCCGCCCGGCCCATTTCATCCGTCGTCAGAAGCTCTGTTCCCGGCAGGTCGGAGATCATCGTCATCGTTCTCCTGTAAAAGCCTGTTAGCGGACGACGGTGTCAGCTTCACGCCCCAGCGCCACCACTTTCAGGCCACCGGATGACACATCAAACTGCGTCACCGAGCAGTTGTCAGGCCTGAAGCAGACGACGCGGTCATCACCGGTTGCCGCACCGACCGCTGCATTGATGGCAATGAAATGGCTGAAGATCACAGTGTCTTCGCCAATCTCATGCAGCCGTGCCACCAGCGCATCGCGCCAGCCGGTGAAATCCACATTTCCGGATGTCGCATCATTCTGGATGTCGGCCCAGGTGCCGGGCATGATCCGCCGCAGCCATTCGCCGCGCGCTTCAAGGTCCTTGGTCGGTGATGGTATTTCACTCACCAGGGGCTCGACCGCCGGGACCAGTGACCATAGTTTTGCCAGCGGCATGCTGGTTTCACGGCAGCGCTTGAGCGGACTGGTCAGCACCGGCAATGGTCCGTCGGCTTCCGAAAGGCGGGGCCCAAGAATGCGCGCCACGGCGTCCGCCTGCTCGCGGCCTTCAGCGTCCAGTCCGGGGTCGGGGTCTGCCGCCCAGCCTGCGGCCGCCTTGCCGTGCCGGATCATGTAAATGCGGGCCACTAGCGGTCTCCTTGCGTGTTTGTTTCTGATTGATCGGCGCGCGAGGTGAAGAGGGTGTTGCGGATACCCCGATCCACCCACTGGGCCGGTTCATGGCCATAGATGACCTGTGTTTGGGGATAGGCTTCCACAAACGCCTTCATCCGGTTGATGCTGTCACGTCCAAGGTCCACGTCATACGAAAGGGAGCC
Organism: uncultured Parvibaculaceae bacterium; assembly: GCA_964511745.1. Lineage (GTDB taxonomy): Bacteria > Pseudomonadota > Alphaproteobacteria > CGMCC-115125 > CGMCC-115125 > Pyruvatibacter. The sequence goes on along the minus strand of CAZEHX010000013.1, from coordinate 16,320 downwards.
GGGCGCGTTGAACGCGTAGGTCGCGGCCAGATGCGCGGCATCAAAGGTCAGCAGTTTTGGTCCCTCACTGGTATTGAGCAATGCTGAGAGATGGCCGGGTGTATGCCCCGGCGTTGGGACCAGCCAGACGGATCCGTCACCAAATACATTTGCGGCCTTGCCGAGAACCGGCATCTCGATCAGGCCCGCATCAATGGTCTGAACACGCATGTCTGCGCGCACATGTTCGCGCTTGTAGCCGGACGTTTCGCGCATGGCACTTTCGACCGCCGCAAGTTCCGCATCGGTTGTCAGAACCACGGGGTCATACGCTGCCAGGACGGCGGGGAGATTGCTGACATGGTCGCCATGGAAGTGGGAGACCATGAGGTAGTCGATGCGCTTTGGTTCCTCTCCGGCAAGCTGTGTCACCACATCCTGTCCCACCACATTGCGGCAGCCCAGATTGATGACCAGCAAGATGCTGTAGCCGCAATCACCGGCCTTGAGGCCCGCATCCATCAGCAGCGTGCGGCCGGACGGGTGTTCAACCAGATAGCTGACGGCAGGTACCCAGATGTCGTCCTGATAGGCCGCAGGAACGCCTTCCACATCTGGATCAATGAGGATGCCTGCTCCGGCTTCGACTTCCCCGGTGATATAAGCGGTCACCCTGAGATCCACAGGCTCAGCCAGCACGGCGTCCCAATCCGCCGGTGCATCGGCGGGGCCTTGCCAGTTGATTTCCTCAACCCGGGTAATTTCGCCGATATCGCACGCCGCAAGTGCAAAGGACGCGATAGCCAGCAGACAGATGCGCATCAGCATGTTTGGTTTTCCCTAAAACCGGATGGAAGGCGTGCCGGGCACGCCTTCCATATGGTGCCCCCAAAATGGTGCCCCTAAATCTCAGGCGTAAACGTATTGGTCCCCGGCTTGCCGTCCGGTCCGGTTTCAGCAGGCGTCACCTTGCCGGGAACGCCAAGCATTTCCTTCGTCTCCATTGTGGCAAGCAATGCCTGATCGGCGGGCACATGAGCCACGAAGCGGTGGCCGGTATCGTTCTTGCGCCCAATGACGATGCCGAACTGGGCACCCTCACGGCCATGCACCACCGTGTAGGTTTCAATCTTGCCTTCACCCTGCGGCGCCTCATCGACGACGGGATGATCCATCGCATCAAGCTCAGCTTGATAGGTGGCGGGGTTCTCGCGTTCCCACTGGCCTTCCTTCGGCGTCGTTGAATAAATGCCAATCGAGTGCTTGGTGACGAACCAGCCGTTTGCCGTGCACAGGCCCTTGGAGCCGGGCTTGGCGCGTACTTTGTCGAGCATGGTAACGATGGAGTGCATGACGTAGTTGTTGCCGGCACCGCCAAAGTAGGGAAGCCCGCCGGTGACCGTGAAGCCGCGCGGGTCATCCAGCGCCAGACCAAGCTCCTGTGCGCCGATCTGCACGGCGGACGGGAAGCACGAGTACAAATCCATATAGTCCATGTCGTTGATGGACATGCCAGCCATATCCATTGCCTTTTGGCCCATGGTGCGGATCGCCGACGATGAATGATAGTTCACCCGCTCCGACACATACCAAAGGTCGTTGGCGTCACCACACCCATGCAGATAGACCCAGCGGTCCTCCGGGATGCCAAGCTCGCGCGCCTTGCCGACGCTCATCATCACAACCGCAGCCGCCTGATCGACACGGATGATCGAGTTCATATACTTCGTATACGGAAAGCCGACATAGCGGTTCTTCTCCGTCACCGTCGCGATCTCTTCGGGCGAGCGGAAAGTGGGGAACCAGGCGTACGGGTTTTCAGCGGCGACTTTGGTGAACTTTGAAAACAGCTTGCCGATTTCAAGCTGATGGTCCGCAACACTGCGGCCCAGCTGCCCGCGAATACCATTTTCAAACATCGGGTAGGTGTTGACCGGGAAGAACATGGCGTGACGGCGCTCCATCGCGTTCACGCCGGGTTTTTCGACGCCGATATGGGTCGGCTCTCCGCCGGGCTCATCATCCCAGTCAAGCTTTGCACCCTGCGCCAGTGCAGAGAACAAGGTTGCAAGACCTTCGGAGCCCGCCAATAGCGCGCAGTCTGTTTCGCCGCGTGCGATTTCTTCTGCGGTGCGGTTCACCAGCCATTGCGGGGTGTTGCCGCCGGTTGCCGTGTAAAGCTCACGCGACGGCTTGGCGCCGACTGCATTGGCAAGGGAACGCGGTGCGTTGGAATATTGCCCCGCGGGCAGCCGGCCTGCTTCGGGGGAGTCAGCGGTAAAGCGGACCACCGCAACCGTATCGAGCGCCTTGGCCAGCGCATCCCCACCCTTGGCATCGGCTAGCGCGCGCTTGGCTGCTTCCGCCATAAGCTGCATGGGTGACAGGGCATCAAGGACGGCAACGCCCTTCTGGGTGATCTGGCCACCACCGACGAGGATCGGTGTATTTGCTTCAGGCATGGTGTCTCCTACATTTTCTTTTATCGGATTGCAGATTGTTGAGAGGTCAGCGCAAGAAGTGCGAGAGGCGGCTGCACGCCTCTTCCAGCACGTCAGGCTGTTTACAGAAGCAGAAACGAACGAAGTGGCGCTGTATGTCATTTGAGCCGGGCGCATAGAACGCGCTGATCGGCACAGCTGCAACCTTTGCTTCGGTGGTGATGCTGCGGCAGAAGGCATCATCACTTTCATTGCGCCCGAAAGGCCGGATGTCGGCCGTCAGGAAATACGTGCCTTCGCAAGGGCTGATTTCAAAGCCGGTCGCCTCAAGCCCCTGGCGCAGCATGCCGCGCCGGGCGGCAAGCGTTCCGGCCTGATCACGGAAAAACGCGTCATCTTTTCCAAGTCCATACGCGACACCAAGCTGCAGGCCGGGTGGCGTCGTGAAAACCAGATTCTGATGCGCCTTGGAGACCAGGCTCACGAGATCAGGCGAGCCGGTGATGAAGCCGACCTTCCAGCCGGTGAGCGAAAATATCTTGCCCGCCGACTGAATACGGATGACCCGGTCAGCCATGCCGGGAAACGTCATCAGCGGCGTGTGGGCAGCACCATCGAACACCATGTGTTCATAGACCTCGTCGCACACCGCAATCACGTCATGTTGCTGGCAGAGATCGGCTATGGCGGTGAGCTCTTGCTGATCGAGAACACGGCCCAGCGGGTTGTGCGGTGTGTTCACCAAAATGAGCTTGGTGCGCGCGCTGAAAGCCGCTGCAAGTTCATCCAGATCCAGCCGCCAGCCCGGTGGATGCAGGGCAACACATTTGGCGGTCGCGCCCGTTGCCTCAATGACAGGCAGGTAGGTGTCGAAAAAGGGTTCAATGAGAATGGCTTCGTCGCCGGGCCTGAGCAATGCGCTCAAAGACGCTGCGAGCGCTTCTGTTGCGCCGGATGTGATGAGCACCTGAGCCTGCCAGTCGAGGTCCATGCCGTAAAACCGCCCGGCATGAGCTGCAACTGCCTGCCGCAATTCGGGCATGCCCATCATCGGCGGGTATTGGTTCGGCCCGTCGGTGATGGCGCGCGCGGCGGCGGCGCGGACGTCCGCTGGACCTTCGTCATCGGGAAACCCCTGACCGAGATTGATCGCTCCAGCCTCATTGGCAAGCGCCGACATGACCGCAAAGATCGTCGTGCCTTGGGCACCATATATGGAGTTAGGAGCCTTCATCCGCGACTGCACAACTTTCAAACGCCAAGGGCCACAATTCTGCACACGGAAATAGCCGAGTTCCGCTCAATGCTGCCATCACATGCCAGCATCGGCTTATCCTTGGCAAGTCAGGCCCGGGCATCCGATGGCCAATGAAAGCGGCCATAAAACAGGCATCCCGCATTGCCTATTTTTTGTGCTTTGTGTTCATTTTGCGTGCATTTTTGTGCGATAGAAGCACCCCATTCCAAACCGCTGTTGACGAAATCATTGAATCCAAACAACTTTCCGCGCCACTGGCGACTGGCATAGGGCGTGCTAAAGGTAGTCATGTGTGCCCGGGCGCGGTTGCCGGGCACTAGTCGCGTATGGGAGGCCCCTCAAAGGCATGAAAAAGATCGAGGCGATTATAAAGCCCTTCAAGCTTGATGAAGTGAAAGAGGCGCTGAACGATGTGGGTCTGCAAGGGATCACGGTGACTGAAGCCAAGGGGTTCGGCCGCCAGAAAGGCCATACGGAGCTTTATCGTGGCGCCGAATATGTGGTCGACTTCCTGCCCAAGGTAAAAATCGAGATTGTGCTGGGCGACGATCAGGTTGAACCAGCGCTGGAAGCTATTCAGAGCGCTGCGCGCACCGGTCGCATCGGCGATGGCAAGATTTTCATCACCAATGTCGAAGAGGTGGTGCGTATTCGTACCGGTGAAACCGGCGACGCCGCAATTTAGGGCTTTCATCCGCATGCCCGCCGGGCCAAAGGTTCTTTTGAGGTACAAGCCTTCAAACACCGCCGGACCGGAAGATCGGGAAAATTCAGGAGCCCGGACAAACTAGGCTTCATTCAACAATTTCGCAGCCGCAGGTACGCCGGCGCTGCGACATGACCAGGTAACAAGGACCCGCACACCGGGCCTTACGTTTTACGACCACAAGGAAAGGAATAACGCCTATGTCCGATGCCGCTTCAATTCTGGCGATGATCAAGGAGAAGGACGTCAAATACGTCGATCTCCGTTTTACCGATCCGCGTGGCAAGATGCAGCACGTGACCTTCGACATCGACCTCATCGACGAAGAAATCTTCGCCGAAGGCACCATGTTTGACGGGTCATCAATTGCTGGCTGGAAGGCCATCAACGAGTCCGACATGGTTTTGATGCCGGACCCCGACACTGCCGTGATCGACCCCTTCTATGCGCAGACCACGCTCGCCATCATGTGCGACATTCTTGAGCCCTCGACCGGCGAAGCGTATGACCGCGACCCGCGCACGACCGCCAAAAAGGGTCTGGCCTATCTGCAGCAGACCGGCATCGGCGACACTGCGTTCTTCGGCCCGGAAGCTGAGTTCTTCGTGTTCGATGACGTGCAGTTCTCATCCGACCCCTACAACACCGGTTTTCGCGTCGACTCCGTTGAGCTGCCGACCAATACCGGCACCGAATATGAAATCGGCAATCTCGGTCACCGTCCGCGCACAAAGGGCGGCTACTTCCCGGTGAACCCGATCGACAGCGCGCAGGACCTGCGCTCTGAAATGTTGACGGTCATGAAGGAAATGGGCGTCGACACCGAAAAGCATCACCACGAAGTGGCGGCTGCCCAGCACGAGCTCGGCATGAAGTTCGACACGCTTGTGCGCGTTGCCGACAAGCTGCAGATCTACAAATACGTGGTTCACAATGTGGCGCACGCCTATGGCAAGACGGCGACGTTCATGCCCAAGCCCGTGTTTGGTGACAACGGCACCGGCATGCATTGCCACCAGTCGATCTGGAAGGACGGCCAGCCGCTGTTCGCAGGGTCGGGCTATGCGGACCTGTCGGACATGTGCCTCTACTACATCGGCGGTATCCTGAAGCACGCCAAGGCCATCAACGCCTTCTCCAACCCCAGCACCAACTCCTACAAGCGTCTGGTGCCGGGCTATGAGGCACCGGTGCTGCTGGCCTATTCGGCCCGCAACCGGTCCGCGTCATGCCGTATTCCGCATGGCACGAGCCCGAAGGCAAAGCGCATCGAGATCCGTTTCCCGGATCCCGCAGCCAACCCGTACCTGGCCTTCACCGCCATGCTGATGGCCGGCCTCGACGGCATCGAGAACAAGATCCATCCGGGCGAGCCCATGGACAAGGATCTGTATGCGCTGCCGCCGGAAGAGCTGGCCAACGTGCCGACTGTTGCAGGCTCACTGCGTGAAGCACTCGGCGCACTCGATACGGACCGTGACTTCCTCAAGAAGGGTGGCGTGTTCACCGACGGTCAGATCGACGCCTACATGGAACTCAAGTGGGAAGAGGTCATGCGCTACGAAATGACCCCGCACCCGGTCGAGTACGACATGTACTACTCCTGCTAAGACAAACCACGGGCGCTTTGGCGCCGACAGAAAGGCCGGAGCTTATGCTCTGGCCTTTTTTGTTTGTGCAGGTTCTGTTGATTGTGGGACATGTCCCGCATGGCACCAACGTAGAACTGCCGAATATCAATCTCTATACGGATTATTTAGACAAGTCGTACGACGTCAACCTGCCCTTCAAGGTTAAACGACCAAAAACAATCGGACAGCAAGGCTGACTCGATAGTTCTTGATGTTGCACCGCACTAAGATTCAGACTTATAGGCACACCATACAGGGAGGTTTTGAAGATGACGCCACCCACGCAAAGAGCCACTGCATAAGGCGATTGCACCGGTCACTTCCGGCATTGCCTTGCCCATTTGCTTCATGTCTCGCCGTCGAGGTCAGCGCGATACCACACGCGCTCTCGCAATCCCGCACAATTTTTTGCACAAGCCAGCGCTGTTAGTGGTTGGTTTGCTGAAACCAGGGCGTGAACTGAAACAGATACACATCCTATCCGGCAAATGCGGGCCGGCTGACTCCAAGATTGAATGGCCCGGACCCACATATTGGTCCGGTTTGATTAGAGACACTGTCAGGGCGGCAAGACGATGCCGTTTCTGGTCAGGCAGCCGGTCGGATTTACAGGCGCTCCTCCGCGCAGTCCCAACCATCGGCCCCCACGTAGCAGTCCCTCGGGCAATGGCTACATGACCACGGCATGTGACCGGCAAGGCCGGTCGCCACGATAGCCCCGACGCGTGGCTTGATATATGCCCGGCCCAAAGGCTGAGGGCGGGAGACCGACTCCCAAAACAGGCGGCCCTGGCGGACTTTTTAGTCCCGCACAGGGTCGCCGCTTTTGTATCGAGGCTTGTGTATTCAGGCGGCCGCCTTCATGGCCTTGGCCGTCTTCTGCTCATTTGCCGAGTAGGCACGGAATGCAGAAAACACGCCCATCTTGGTATCCGGCTCCTGCCCATCGCCCATGCGCAACAATTGCAGACAGAACCACCCTTGAGCCCCCCAACCATTCAGACCACGGATCATGTTGATCGGGCTGTTTGGGCCAAGGAAGCGGGTCGGACCGAGCTTCAGTATTTTTTCCCATGCGGTGGCGGCCGAAATCTCTCCGGACATCAGTTTGTTCGGCACATCCGCGTCCGCGCACATGGGCCGGCCGATGCCGACCACGTCCATGGTTCCACTGGCCACTGCTTCGTTCATTGCCTTGGCGGACCTGAACCCGCCGGTCACCATCAGCGGTGTCCGGGTCACGGCTCGCGAAATATCGGTGGCATAGTCAAAGAAGTACGCCTCGCGGGCGCGGGTCGAAGGCCGCACGCCGTCGAGATGGGCAGGTTCCATGCCTTCAATGCCCGCCATCATCGGCTGCTCATAGTTGCCGCCGGAGACTTCCAGCAGATCGAGCCCAATGTCATCAAGCCATCTGGCAACCTTGATTGAATCCGCGTGGCTGAACCCGCCCTTCTGAAAGTCGGACGAATTGAGTTTGACCGAGATCGGGAAATTCGGCCCCACCTTGGCGCGTACCGCCTTGTAGGTTTCCAGGAGCAGGCGCGCACGGTTTTCCAATGACCCGCCCCATTCATCTGTGCGTTGATTGACGCGCGGGTTGAGAAACTCCGACAGCAGATAGCCGTGGGCTGCGTGAATCTGCACGCCGGTAAAGCCGGTCTCCTGAGCAATGCCGGCGGCGAACGCAAACCGCTGAATGATGTCTTTGATCTCGTCGCTGGTCAGCGCACGCGGTTTGCCGAACTGGCCGCCGGGCAATTCAACTTCAACAGCCGACGGCGCAACAGGCTCGGTTGTCACCAGCGCCGGTGTCTGCCGCCCGGCATGCGACAGCTGCATCCACAGATGGGTGTTGTTGCGTGTGCCGGCCTTGGCAAAAGCGTTGAGGGCGGCCAGCTGTTCGTTCGACTGCGGCCCATCGATGACGACATTGCCGGGGCGCTCCAGATAGCGCCGGTCAATCTGCACATTGCCGGTCAGGAGCATGCCCGCCCCGCCCTCGGCCCAGCGCGTATAGAGCCGCACATGGCGGTCGGTGGCGCGGTTTTGCGGATCCGCCAGACCTTCGGTCATGGCCCCCTTGGCAATCCGGTTTTTGAGGACGGCGCCACAGGGCAGCGTCAGCGGCGAGGAAATCGTGGTGTTGGACATAATGCCTCCCCAGGCGGTGTTCTGATTCGAATTATTGATTGAATATCGGCGTAAGCCGCAATGGCTCTGTCGAATGGCAGGTGGATAGGGTCGCCCAAGATTAGCACAATAATTTGGCCCCACACCTCATTCGCCTGCCCGCCGCCGCGGCCGCAGGTGTAAACTCGACCCGAATCAAACCTTCCTTCACCAGACCCGGCATTGGCCGCTACGCCATGCCGCCCACCTGACATGCATGGAGCGACATGGCCCGCGCCACGAGAAAATCCGCCGAAAGCAATGAGGCGCCCGACCTGTTTGGCGGCGACAGCAACAAAGCTGCGCTGGCCGCAAAGGCAAAGGCGGCGAAGCCCGCTGCGGCAAAATCCGACAGCAGCGGGTATTCCGCCCGCGACATCGAGGTTCTTGAAGGCCTGGAGCCGGTCCGGCGGCGCCCGGGCATGTATATCGGCGGCACGGACGACCGCGCGCTGCACCACCTGTTCGCCGAAGTGCTCGACAATGCCATGGACGAAGCGGTCGCCGGCCATGCCAACCACATTGATGTGGTCTTTTCCGAAGATGGCTTCCTCAGCGTCACAGACAATGGCCGCGGCATCCCGGTTGATCCGCATCCCAAGTTCAAGAACAAGTCAGCGCTTGAGGTGATCCTCACCACGCTGCACTCGGGCGGCAAATTTTCCGACAAGGTCTATGAGACCTCCGGCGGCCTACACGGCGTTGGTGTGTCTGTCGTCAATGCCCTGTCGGAGCGGCTGGATGTTGAAGTTGCCCGCGACAAGAAGCTGTATCGCCAGAGTTTTGAGCGCGGCCACCCGGTTACAAAGCTTGAGAATGTGGGCACAGCACCCAACCGGCGCGGTACGACTGTTTCGTTTCGTCCGGACCCGGAAATCTTCGGTTCGGGCGCGACCTTCAAGCCCGCCCGCCTCTACCGCATGGCGCGCTCGAAAGCCTATCTCTATGGCGGCGTTGAAATCCGCTGGTCCTGCGCCCCTGCCCTGCTGGGGGACAGTTCACAGACACCCGCCGAGGACAAGCTGCACTTTCCCGGCGGGTTGGCGGACTATCTTTCGGTCACCATCGACGGCAAAGAGACGGTCACGACCGAGCCTTTTTCGGGTAAGCTCAAGGCCAAAGGCACTCAGGGCACGGTCGAGTGGGCGATCGCCTGGCTCGGGAATGATGACGGCTTTTGCAATTCCTACTGCAACACCATTCCCACGCCTGATGGTGGCACACACGAAGCGGGGCTGCGGGCGGCCCTTTCCAAGTCGCTCAAGGCCTATGGCGAGCTGACCAACCAGAAAAAAGCCCAGGCGATCACCGCCGATGACGTGATGGGCACCGCCTGCGTGATGCTTTCGGTGTTTATCCGCGAGCCAGAGTTCCAGGGCCAGACCAAGGAAAAACTGGCCTCCGCCTCCGCACAGAAGCTGGTCGAGACCGTGATCCGCGACCATTTCGACAACTGGCTGGCTGCCAAGCCGCAGCAGGCATCGCGTCTGCTCGACTGGGTTATTGACCGGGCGGATGAGCGGCTGAAGCGGCGGCAGGAAAAAGAAGTTTCCCGCAAGGCTGCGACCCGCAAGCTGCGGCTGCCGGGCAAGCTGGCCGACTGCACCAATTCGTCCGCCGCCGGGTCGGAACTTTTCATCGTCGAAGGTGACTCAGCCGGTGGGTCTGCCAAGCAGGCGCGCGACCGCAAAACGCAGGCCGTGCTGCCCCTGCGCGGCAAGATCCTCAACGTCGCCAGCGCCACCAGCGCCAAGCAGGCGCAGAACCAGCAGATTTCGGATCTCATTCTGGCGCTTGGTGTGCAGACCGCGACGCGCTATCGCGACGACGATTTGCGCTATGAAAAAATCATCATCATGACGGACGCCGATGTGGATGGTGCGCATATCGCCACCCTCCTCATCACGTTCTTCTACCAGGAGATGCCCGAGCTCATCGCCAACGGCCATCTCTATCTGGCGGTGCCGCCGCTCTATCGTATCGCGCAGGGTGGCAAGACCATGTATGCGGTGGACGACGCCCACAAAGACCGGTTGATGGAAACCGAGTTCAAAGGGAAGCAGAAGGTTGAGATCAGCCGCTTCAAGGGCCTTGGTGAAATGCTGCCTGCGCAGCTGAAGGAAACCACCATGCGGCCGGGCCACCGCACCTTGCTGCAGGTGATGGTGCCCGACGACGACAAAGAGCCGACAGCGACCCGCGTCAACGAGCTGATGGGCACAAAACCGGAGCTGCGGTTCAATTTCATTCAGGAAAATGCGGAATTCGCGACTGATCTGGACATCTAGGGTGTCCGGTATGGGCCTGTGGCGCAGCGGCCATAGTTGCCCGAATCCCCCAGTTTGCGCGGGATCGCGACCGTCACCCGGACCCAAAGTATTGACTTTTGGCAGTTTTTTCTTATGTTGCACTGCAAATCAAGGCACTTGGCCTTCATGCTCTGTTTGTTGCCTAGTCGCAACTTACCCGCACGAGGCCCGGTTGGTGGCGGATTGATCCGCTGCGCGCCAGCCTTGATTTGATGGCATTCGGGACAGGTCCCGATGCCATATTCGCGCGCCGCAACTGAGCGCGGCGCTGTCTTGGACCGTCCGGTGGTTTCAAACGGGAATACGCCCGTCACCCACACTACGGACATCTGATCGACGCCCGCGGTTTTGCAAATAGTTGCGACCCGACCGTCTTCCATAAGAAATGAGACTTTATGACATTTGACGATTTCGGCCTTAACGCCGACCTGCTGAAAGCCATCCACGAAGCTGGCTATACCGAGCCCACGCCCATTCAGGCGCAGGCCATCCCCAAGGCACTCGCCGACCGCGACATTCTGGGTATTGCCCAGACCGGGACCGGCAAGACGGCCTCCTTTACCCTTCCCATGATCGAGCGCCTGTCGCAGGGCCGCGCCAAGGCACGCATGCCGCGCTCGCTCATTCTAGAGCCGACGCGCGAACTCGCCGCACAGGTTGCAGAGAATTTCGAGAAATACGGCAAGTACCACAAGCTGACCATGGCGCTTCTGATCGGCGGCGTATCGTTCGGCGACCAGGACAAGAAGATCGACCGCGGCGTTGACGTGCTCATCGCCACACCGGGCCGCCTGCTTGACCACATTGAGCGCGGTAAGCTGATGCTCACCGGCGTGCAGACGCTGGTGATCGATGAAGCCGACCGGATGCTCGACATGGGTTTCATCCCGGACATCGAGCGCATCTGCAAGCTGATCCCCTTCACACGCCAGACGATGCTGTTCTCGGCCACCATGCCGCCGGAAATCGAGCATCTGGCCAACACCTTCATGCAGGCGCCTGCCCGTATTGAAGTTGCCCGTGCCTCAACGACTGCCGAGAAGATCACCCAGCGCCTCGTGCCCTGCGGCTCACGCGAGAAGCGCGGCAAGCTGACGGATCTGATCGCCAGCGAAAACATCAAGAACGCCATCATCTTCTGCAACCGCAAGCGCGATGTGGATGTTGTCGCGCGGGCGCTCAAGAAGAGCGGCCTTGATGCCTCCCCCATTCATGGTGACCTGGACCAGTCTGTCCGTACACGGACGCTTGAAGCCTTCCGCGACGGTTCACTGCGCCTGCTGGTTGCCAGCGACGTGGCCGCGCGTGGTCTAGACATCCCCGATGTCAGCCACGTCTTCAATTACGACGTGCCGACTCATCCGGAAGACTATGTGCACCGTATCGGCCGCACCGGTCGCGCGGGCCGCGATGGCGCCGCCTTCACACTGGTGACGCCTGAGGACAAGAAGTATCTCGATGCGGTTGAAAAACTGATTGAGAAGCGCATCGATATTTTCGGTGAAGCAAACGGCAAAAGTGAAAAAGCCGACGACAAGGCCACGGCATCTGAAGCCGAAGCAGCACCTGCTGCCCACGACAGTGTGCAGACCGAGGCACCTGCTGAGCCAGCAGCCGAGGCTGCACCCGCTGAAGCCGTAGCGACTGATGATGCCGCAGATACAGCCGCAAGCGAGCAGGCGACATCTACGGAAGAGACATCGGCACCGCGCTCACGCGGACGCCGCCGTGGCGGCCGGGGCCGTGGCCGCAATCGTACGCAAGACAGTGACAACGGCGCGGACAAGTCTGCTTCCGCTGATGCTGAAGACACCGCAGACGCGGAAGTCGCTCAGGCTGACACCGCAGAACCGGTGGTGGCTGAAAAGCCCGCGCCGCGTTCACGTTCACGCGGCAAGCGCCGGGACGACAGCGACAATGGCCGCAGCGAAGGTGGCCGCAGCGAAGGTGGCCGCAGCGAAAATGGCAAGGGTGGCAATCGCGGTGGCGGTCAGCGTGACCGGGTGATCGGCATGGGCGACCATGTGCCGGCCTTCATCCTGCGCCCGACACGCAAGCCGAAGGCTGCACCGGTGGAGCAGGAAAACGACACCCCGGAAGACGACGCCGCCGAGAGCGACGCTGCCTAGTCTGGACGTTGTCTAACCAATTGTTCACTGGACGCTAATTGTAAGTTTCACTTACTATCTCCCTGCAAACTGAGCATCGGGCAAACCGGCTGCTTCAACCGCAGGGAGATTAGTTCGTGAAACGCTTAACAGTTCACAGTGCGGTCGCATGTGCCGCATTCATAGTCGGGTTCGCCCCCGTAGTATTTGCCGCCGTGCCGGCAGAAATTGCGGCGCGTCTGGACAAGGATCTGACACCGCTTGGGTCAGAGCGTGCAGGCAATGCGGATGGGTCCATTCCGGCCTGGACCGGTGGCATCAAGACGCCGCCTGCAGCGCTGGGCTACGCCAAGGGCATGCACCACCCCAATCCGTTCGCGGACGAACAGCCCATCTTCACCATTACCCGTGAAAACATGGCTCAGCATGCGAACCGTCTTGGCGGTGCGCAAAAAGCGCTGCTCGAGAAGTACGGAGATACATTCAAGATGAATGTCTATCCGTCACACCGCAGCTGCGCGCAGCCTGATTTTGTCTATGAAGCCAACCGCAAGAATGCGCTGACCGGTATCATCACCGATCAGGGCAATGGCGTGGACAAGGCCATCATGGGCAAGGCTTTTCCCATTCCCAATTCCGGCTATGAGGTTCTATGGAACCACCTGCTCGGCTTTGCCAATCACAAGCTGAAGCGGCAGTTTGCGGCGGTTATTCCCACCGCTGACGGGTCTTATACAAAGTACTCCGCTGAAGATGATGCAATCCTGCGGTGGAACGATCCTGCGATCAAAACCGCTGCCGAGCTCGATAATATCTACGCGCTGTACATTCTGCATACGCTCGAACCGACACGCGTTGCGGGCAATGTGATCTTGGTGCATGAGACGCTCAACCGCCTCTCGGACCCGCGCAAGGCTTGGCAGTATTCACCCGGCACCCGCCGCGTGCGCCGCGCGCCGAACATTGCCTATGATAATCCGGGCACCAATTCGGATGGCGCCACCACGTCGGATTCCTTCGGCGGCTACAACGGTGCGCCGGACCGCTACACTTGGACCGTCAAAGGCCGGCAGGAAGCCTATGTCCCGTACAACAATTTCGATCTGTATTCGGACAAACTGACATATGACGAGATCATCCAGCCGCGCCATATCAATACAGACCATGTCCGCTATGAGGCGCACCGGGTGTGGAAGGTCGAAGCCAATCTCAAGCCCTCGACCCGGCACGTCTATTCGCGCCGCATGTTTTATCAGGACGAAGACACATGGGGCATTGTCTCAGCCGAGCTGTATGACGCGCGCGGTGAACTCTGGCGTGTGCAGGAGCAGTACCCGATCATCTTCTACGAAGTGCCGGTGTGTGGTGCCAGCATGGGCGGTGCCTATGACTTCACCAATGGCCGCTACATGCTGGTCGGTCTGATCAACGAAGAAGACCCGATCGACTTCTTCGCCAGCGAGCTGGACGAGAACCGCTACACGCCGCAGACCATCCGCACCATCGGGCGGTAGCACGACACTCATCACCTCCACGAAAAAAGGGCGGCCCGATCAGGGCCGCCCTTCTTTGTTTCTGCTGGCTGATGCCGCTATTTCTTGATCATGCCCAGAACGGTTTTGCGCTTCTTGTCGGTGTAGGGCGGGCGGAACATTTCGGCGACCATCTTGGCTTTGGCCTGATGGTAGACCGCCTTGGCGTGGCTGAAGGTGCGGAAACCATCGACGCCGTGATAGGAGCCCATGCCTGAGGGGCCGACGCCACCAAAGGGCAGGTCTTCCATGGACACGTGCATGATCACGTCGTTGACCGTGACACCGCCGGACGTGGTGTTGTCGAGCACGCGGCGTTCTTCGGCATCGTCCTTGCCGAAATAGTAAAGGCCCAGCGGACGGTCCTTGGAGTTCACATAGGCCACCGTCTCGGACACATCCTTGTAGGTCTTCATCGGCAGCACCGGGCCGAAGATTTCATCCTGCAGAACCTTCATGTCTTCGGTCGGGTTCTTGATGATGGTCGGCGGGATCTTGTTGTAGGGCTGCTGGGAGAAATCCTCGTTGGCCGGGTTGATCTCGATCACTTCCGCACCCTTTGCCTTGGCATCGGCGACATAGCCGCTGATGCGATCAAAGTGACGGTCATTGATGATCGAGGTGTAGTCCGGATTGTCCTTCATGGTCGGGAACATCTTGGCCACGGCCTTCTGTGCGCCCGCTATGAATGCGTCAGCCTGCTCTTCCGGCACCATCACATAGTCCGGTGCAAGGCAGATCTGGCCCGCATTGAGGGTCTTGCCGGTCATCACCTTGGCCGCCACATCTTCCATGTCGGCGGAGCGGGACACGACCACAGGTGACTTGCCACCCAGTTCCAATGTCGTCGGCACCAGGTTTTCAGACGCTGCGCGCATCACATGCTTGGCGATGGAGCCTGCGCCGGTAAACAGCAGATGGTCGAAGGGCTGCTTGGAGAAGGCTTCGCCAACGGCGGGACCGCCGGTGATGACGGCAACTTCGGTTTCGTCATAGGCCTGGCGAAACATCTTGGCCATAAGCTCAGAACAGGCCGGAGTGAATTCAGACGGCTTGATCATGGCGCGGTTGCCGGCAGCAAAAATGCCTGCCAGCGGTGCAAAGGTCAGATTGAACGGGAAGTTCCACGGCGAAATCACGCCGACGGTGCCCAGCGCCTGATATTCCACATGCGCCTTGGCACCCAGCAGACCCAAGGGGAACTGCAGCTTGCGCTTTTCAGGGCGCATCCACTTTTCCATATGCTTCTTGGCGTGCTGCAGGGGGGCGACTGAGCCCATCACGTCGGTCATCAAGGAGGCGACCGGCGCACGATTGCCAAAGTCGGCCATCAGCGCCTCAACGATCTCGTCCTGATTATCCACCAGCAGGGAAATTGACCGGTCGATCCAGTCCTTGCGGCGTTTGACGCTGGCCGGGCCTTCGTCGATATGCGCTTTTTTCTGGCGGTCGAGAATGGCGCGAATGCCATCGGATACTGCATCCGTGTTGGATGTATCGGGGGTCTGTTCCATCACGCTCATGGTGGTCTCCTCACATTTAGCCGGCGTTTGCTACCGGTACGCCGGTCTGGCTCGGCATTGGTTGACTTATTGTCAGCGTCGCATACGGCAATGGGCATATAGGGAAACGGCATGGCATTGTTACAATCTGCCGATACCAACCCGCTGCGAGCCGGGAATATTGGTGCGACTATACATCCCTTAGCAGTGCCGCGCGATACTCAAGGCAAATGCCGGATCGGGTGCTGAAGTTGGCGGCCGATGATCAAAAAAGCTGCCTATTTCAGCCAGAAAACAGTGAGAACTGATTAGTCGATTTAACGCTGCCTTAAGTCCAGCGGCCTATAACCGATTCACACCGGGAATTGGCCGGATACGGCGCTGGGGCTTTACCGAGAACGGCAAGGCCCCGACGTCATTTGACTTTCAACACCCGAAGGTCGGCGGCATACCGGCCCCCTCTCTAGAATTTCGTAGGGGTTGCCTGTGACGACGTTGAGTGAAAGCACCGATCCAAAGATCCTGGCTCAAAAAGCTATGGAAGAGTTGGATGCGCGCGATCTTGATCCGACGCCGCCGAACTATGAGCTCTGGTATACTCATGCATCGGGTGCCAATCCTGCTCTCAATCGTGAGATCGAGAAGCTTGCGGAATCCGGACAACCGGTAGATCCCGACAGCA
>CAZEHX010000012.1:0-89222 GCA_964511745.1 uncultured Parvibaculaceae bacterium | reverse complement strand
CCAAAGTCGGCGGTATTCTTGCCAATGAAACGCACCCGGCTGATTTTATCTATGACAACCTGATGATTGAGGCGAACCTCATTCATGCGGCCTTTGAGACCAAGGCTGAAAAGCTGGTGTTTCTGGGATCATCCTGCATCTATCCCAAACTCGCCGAGCAGCCGATGCGCGAAGATGCGCTGCTGACCGGGCCGCTTGAACCTAGCAATGAATGGTATGCGCTGGCGAAGATTGCCGGGATCAAGATGTGTCAGGCTTACCGGCGGCAATATGGCTGCGACTTCATTTCCGCCATGCCCACCAACATGTATGGCATCAACGACAATTTTGATCTGCAATCGTCGCATGTTCTCCCGGCGCTGATGGCAAAGCTGCATGCTGCCAAGGTGAATGGTGACAGCAGTATCGAGGTGTGGGGCAGCGGCACACCGTTGCGCGAATTTATGTATGCGGATGATTGCGCAGATGCGCTGGTTTTCCTGCTGCAACACTATTCGGAAGAACCACATGTGAATGTGGGCACCGGAGAAGAGGTTTCGATCCGCGACCTGGCTTTGGCCATCGGGGAGGTTGTTGGCTTTGAGGGTGATCTGGTGTTTGACGCGTCGAAACCCGACGGCACGCCGCGTAAACTGATGGACAGCGGCAGGCTTGCAGGTATGGGCTGGAAGGCCAGAACGACGCTGCGTCACGGGATTGCGCGTACGTATGAGTGGTATCTGCAGAATATCGACAGTGTAAGAGCCTAAAGCGCCCTCGACTTGTCGCACAGGGCAATAGTCATTACCTAGAGTGACAGTTTTCATCGCCGGGGGTCTCATGGGCCGCCGTATTCCCAAGATCGGCTATTTGCCAAAGGACATGCCGTGACGCAACGCGCCGCGTTTATTACCGGGGTTACCGGGCAGGACGGCGGCGAGCTGGCGCGGCTGCTGCTGGGCAAAGGGTATGTGGTGCACGGGCTGGCGCGCGCACCTGAGCGATTTGATTGGGCGCGGGTGGCGGATATTGCGGGCGCCCGGGAATACCTGACCCTGCATAGGGGCGATATGCGGGATGCGGGAAGTCTCGCGCGCGCGCTGCATGCGTCGCAGCCGGATGAAATCTACAACCTTGCGGCGCAGAGCAATGTGGGGTTGAGCTTTGAGCAGCCTGAAGAAACCCACGATGTGAATGCGGCGGGTACGCACCGGCTTTTGCGCGCGGTGCGGCTTTTGGGACTTGAAGACCGCAGCCGGCTCTATCAGGCGTCATCGTCTGAAATTTTTGGGCCGAGCAGCGGCTTGCCGCATACGGAACAATCCAAATTCAATCCGTGTAACCCTTATGCCGAATCCAAGGTGCAGGCGTTTGAAACCGTGCGGCGCTATCGCGACGAATTTGGCGTCTTTGCGTGTAACGGCATTCTGTTCAACCACGAAGGTCCGTTCCGCTGGAAGGGGTTTGTCACCCGCAAGATTTCGATTGCTGTGGCAGCCAAGACCCTGGGCATTGAAGCACCGCTGGCGTTGGGCAATCTGGATGCCTGCCGCGACTGGGGACATGTCGGGGATTATGTGGCGGGCATGTGGGCCATGCTTCAACATGACAAACCCGATGACATGATCCTGGCGACGGGCGAAGCGCGGTCGGTGCGCTCCTTTGTTGAAGCGGCCTTTGCGTCGGTTGGCAGCGATGTTGTCTGGGATGGGCGCGGCCTTGATGAGCAGGGGCGCGACGCGCAGACCGGTGAATTGCTGGTCAGCATCAACCCCAAATTCTACCGCCCGGTTGATCCGCCGATTGCCATTGGCGACGCATCACGGGCACGGCGTGTGCTTGGGTGGCGGCCGCGCGTCACTTTCCAGCAACTTGTTCATGAGATGGTGCAGGCGGATATTGATCGCCTGCGTATTCTGGCGGCTGCCGGTGAGGCTCCCTCGCTGGTGTCGGCGGTTGCGGACTAGGCGCTGTAGCTTGATAGGTTGCGCAAAGAGGCAATGAGAATGACGGTACTGGTAACCGGCGGCGCGGGGTATATCGGCGGCCACACAGTGTTGGCGCTGGCGGATCGTGGCGAGAAAGTCGTGGTGCTCGACAATCTGAGCACCGGGTTTGCCTCGGTCATTCCCGATGGTGTGACGCTGGTTGAGGGCAATGTGGGCGACCGCGCGCTGCTGGACCGGCTGATGGGTTAGCATGGGTTTGATGCGGTCATCCACTTTGCCGGGTCAATCGTCGTTCCGGACTCTGTCGCTGACCCGCTGTCTTATTATCAAAACAACACGGTCAATACGCGCGAGCTGATTGCGGCTTGTGTGGCCCATAATGTGCCGCGGTTCATTTTCTCTTCCACGGCCGCGGTTTACGGCACGCCGGCTTTTGTTCCGGTACCGGAGGATGCGGTGCTGGTACCGATCTCTCCCTACGGGTCGTCCAAGCTGATGACCGAATGGATGCTGCGTGATGTGGCGCATGCGCATGATTTCGACTATGTGGCGCTGCGCTATTTCAATGTTGCAGGGGCCGACCCGAAGGGGCGTGCGGGTCAATCTACCGCGAAGGCAACACATCTGATCAAGGTTGCCGTTGAGGCCGTCACCGGCGCACGCGACCATGTGCAGGTTTTCGGTGATGACTATGACACGCCCGATGGCACCGGCATTCGTGACTATATTCATGTTTCCGACCTGGCAGCAGCGCATCTGGCGGCGCTGGATCATTTGCGCGGTGGCAACACGGGCGGCGCATTCAATTGCGGATATGGGCACGGCGCGTCCGTGCTTGACGTGCTGGAGACCGTGCAGCGGGTGTCTGGCCGCAAGATTGATATCCGGCATGTGCCACGGCGCGAAGGTGACCCTGCGGAGCTTGTGTCTGACCCGTCACGCCTGCGCGAGACGCTCAACTGGACGCCGCAGCTTGATGATCTGGCATTGATTGTTGAGCATGCGCTGCGCTGGGAAGAGCGCCTGCGGCAGCAGCCGACGTCCTGATCGGAGCATATTTCAAACGAATAAAGCCGGGCAGTTACCTGCCCGGCTTTTTTTCGTGTGGACGGTGTCGCTGCCTACTGGGGGTCAGGCATGCTCGACGCCGGGGTGCGGCCTGCGCCGGGGGCCGGTGTCCTTGTAGCCGGTTCGCGGCTGGCCGGTTCACGGGTTGCCTGTGCAGGCTCCGGCGTGGTCGTCGTTGCACGGGCCGGTGTCTGAGCGGGCTGCTGCGAGTTGTAGCCAACCGACGGGGCGGGAACCTGCTGGCCTTGCTGACCATTGTTCTGGATCAGAATGCCGCCGCCATTTGAGCCGCCAAGGCCGACTTTCAGCTTCGGTGTGCAGGTGTGGCTCCAGTCGACACGATCAAACTCGTTGTAGAACGTCGGGTAGCCGTCTTCATTCGCCGCCTTACTAGCAATCTTCAGGACGAACTCGCGATCTTTCTTCTGAAGGGATACGGGGCCATCCCATTCAAGTTCGTAGACGTAGTCTTCCTGAATGTCGTCGCTGTTCTTGTCCACCTCGATCAACGGCGACTGGTAACGCACCTGGCCGTTTTCGAGCACGCGATAGAGCAGGGCGCCTTCGCCATTGGTCTTGATGGTGCTGCGGAAGGAGAGATCCTTCGGGCAGCTGCCGATATAGACGGGGGTGTAGGCCAGAATTTTACCGCTGGTCACGTCGAAGGGTATGTAGGCAGCCTCTAACTGCGGGCTGTTCGGCGTTACGAGCTGAGCGTTCAGCTTGAAGTTCGCGAGATCCTCGTCGCCGTCATAGACAACCTTAACGGAGAGCGGGACATGCTTAGTGGCAATGGCATTGGTGCTGATGCCCGTCCAGCAGGTGGCATGGACCGATACCTTGCGGTCCAGCACGACTTCATGGTCGGTGCGATAGAAGCCCAGATCTGTGCCGCCATTGTTTACATAGGCTTGGCGCATTGCTTCGACTTCGGCAAGCGGATCAACTTGATAGGCAGGCTTCGCCGCGTCTTTCAGGCTGGCAACGGGCACGTGGTAGGCATAGTTGGGGTCCATTGCTTCGCCAAGCCACTGGCCGCCGGTCCACTCGATGCCGGTAATTGGAAAGTCCGTTTTGTGCACGACGAGCGCATCAAAGAATGTGGGGTTGAAGGCGCCGAAGCCGATGCGGGCAGAGTTGAAGTCATTGCCCTTGGAGCATTTGACGCTGCCACCGGCGGGAATGTCGAGATGGGTCGTCTGGAGGGCGAGCGAAAGGTCACCCAGAAAATTGCTCTGGTTTGAGTTATGCACGTGGATTTCGACCTGGTTCACACCAAGGTCGAGATCGATGCTTTCAATACCGTTCTGAATGATCGGGTTCGCCAGTGCAGCAGATGATGCCAGTACCGCAATGGTCGCCGGGAGCATCGAACGAAGTATCTTTTTCATTTTCATATCCTCGAAGTGTTGGAGCCGGCGCTGAGAAGCGCAATTCGGCGATCCGGAACTCCCCGGATCTCGCAGTGTCAGTGGCGGCGAACGCATATCCGGTTCAAAAATTCTGACGTTTTTTACAGAAGGCCGCAAAGCTGCGGGTTTGCCTGGATGAGGCCCGCGCCGAAAACCGGGTCTTTGCCTGTCGAACCAAGGTCAATGGCCGATTCCAGGAGGATCAGGGCGGCGATGCCGGGGGACAGGCGGGGGGCGTTGGCGAGTTGCAGAGCAAGCAGAGCGGAGGCAAAGGGGGCCGCGAATGAGGTCCCGGACGCATAGCGGCCGCCGCCTTCGGGTGTCGGCACATAGATGTCCACCCCGGGGGCTGCCAGATCCACAAAATCACCCTGATTGGCGTCGCGGGCGGCCACCATGCGGGTGTCCAGGGCGGTGATGGCAAGCACGTCGCCATGCTGGGCGGGAAAGGCCGGGCCTTGCGCCGTGCCCGGCGAGGTATTGCCGGCCGCGGCCACAAGCGCGATGCCGTCGCGGGCGAGCGCTGAGAGCAGTGCACTGAGCACGGCATTTTCAGGTCCGGCGAATGAGAAATTGATCACGCGCACCTGTTCGCCCTTGAGCCAGTCCAATCCGGCGGCAACCAGATCGATCTCGGCGCGGGTGCCGTCTGCGTGATCCCGGAAGACGGCGGCGTGGCGGATATGGGTGTGCGGTAGCAGGCCCGGCTCGTCACCGCTTATGCCACCCACCAGAATGCCGGTGACGGCTGTGCCATGGGCGGTGGCAATGGGCTGTGCGGGCCCGGTGCCGAAGGACTTTTCGACAATATCGGCGGACTTTGCCAAAGCGGCGATGGCGACCGGCCCGTCCAATACGCCGATTGTGATGTTCCCTGCCACCGGGCAGGCCCGCATGCGGGGCCAGGCGGTGATGGCTCTGGCATAGACGCGCGGTTTGCCCTGGGTCAGGGAATAGATCGTGCGGTCTGCTGAAACGCTGTTGGCATCAAGGATGGTGAGCGCAGCCGCGATTGTGGGGAGTGAGTTGGCCGGCGCGCGGTAAACCAGCACAACCTGCTCAAAGGTTGAGAGGCTGATTTCCGAGAGGACGATGCCGTCATTGGTGGTGATGACGGCGCGTGCCGCCGCGAGGACATTTGCCGACACAAGGGAGGTCGCCTCGGCGGATGCGATGGTGGGCATGGCGGGTTGAAGCGGCGCTGCGGTCGGCGGCACTGGCGTTGGCGAGGCTGGCGCTGAGGTGGTGGGTGTCGCTGGTGCCACTGGTGCCGCTGGAGCGGCGGTTGTGGGGGGCGTTGTGACCCCGCGCGTGGGTGCGGGGGCCGATATGCCCTGTGCAGGTGCCGGATCCGGTGTGGTTGTGCGTGTGGGGGCACTGGTGGTCGCAGCCGGTGTGCCGGGCGCCGTCTGGGCGATGGCTGCGGTCCCAAGGCTGAGCATGACGGCTGCAATGCCCAGCATGGTTGCCAGACGACGCTGCGGCCATGCGGGGCCTGCGTCAGTCATGGCTCACACTTTCAATGACATTGGGGGATGCCCGCAGCCGCGCCAGCAGCGCGCGCTCATTGGCGTCCGGGTCATTGGCGCGCAGCTCATAAAGACCAAGCCCGGAAGGGCCCGACACGATGCTGAGGTCGAGTTCGGTCAGAAGCGCCCGCATTTCGGATTCCGATACGGTGGGATCAAAAGCGACCTGGAAATGGACGGCATCCATGGCGGTGCCGCTTCCCGCGAGCTCATAGCCCGGCTCGCCGCCGCCGGGGGCACGCAGCACCAAAGCTGCAGCGAGGACGATGGAGGCGGCCATGGCGGCGAAGGTGGCGGCTCGCCAGCGGGGCAGGGATTTGACCTGCGCCGTCGTTGCAGGCGCGGCAGCGCGATTGGCGGCTATGTCGCGGCGCAGGCGCGCCAGCCCGAATTCACCGGGAGAAGGTAGCGCCTCGCGGGCCTGCATGAGGTCGCGCATCTTCCGTGCCGCGGCAAGGTCCTGTGCATAAGATGCGTTGGATGCAGCACGGGCTTCAACGTCGGCGCGTTGCGCATCTGTGGCAGTACCGTTGGCGGCGAAGGGGACCAGCAGGTCCGTCTCATCAAAATTGTTTGTCTCGCTCATTGCCATTCCCCGAATGTACCGGCGTGCTTTTCAAGGCAGCTGCGCAGCAGGCGCTTGGCGTGATGGACACGGGTTTTCACTGTGCCTTCCGGTGCGCCGATGACGAGGGCGATTTCCGGGTAGCTCATGTCTTCCTGGAAAGTGAGTTCGATCACCGAGCGGTGGCTGGGGCTCAGCCCGTCCAGGCACAGATTGATCTGTTGTGCTGCTTCGCCAGCGGCAACAGAGGCTGCCTGGTCGGGGCTGTCGTCCACTTGTTCGGGCATCTCGTCCATCAGGTCCTCGCGGCCGTGTTTGCGGTAGCTGTTCATGACCTTGTTGTTGGCAATGCCGAACAACCAGGTTGAGACCGCAGACCTTCCTTCGAAGTTTCCAGCCTTTTGCCAGACTGTCATCATGGTCTCATGCAGTATGTCTGCCGCAGCGAACTGATCGTTCAATTTGCGGCAGACAAATCTGAACACACGGGTTTCATAGCGCCGGTACAGCTCCTCGAATGCGGGCATGTCCTCCCGCGCAATGCGCGAGAGGAGGTCTGCGTCAGATTGTGCATCGGTGGCTGGTGATGCGTGTGACATGGACATCTATCTGCCCTGGGGGCGCTACCGGCTGCCGGGGGTCTGGCTGCCAATGTCGCCAAGCCCGATCCGGCGGAACGGCGAGATGGCGATGGGCAGGCCGTTGGCGTCAAGTGCTACCACGCGCCATTCAAGACGCGGGTTCTGTTCCAGTGTTTCCAGCGTAAACGGCAGCGCGTTGACGCTGGTGCTGTCGGCCTGCATGTCGATGGCGGCAATCATATCGTCGGTCCGCCGACGCTCACCGGGGGCAGGTGCCGGGGCAAATTCAATGCGATAGGCGGCGGCGCCCGGCTCGGGGGCCCATTGGAAACGGGTATTCGTGCCGACCGGCGCGCCCTCGGGCGGTGCGATGATGCGGATGCGCTCGGGAATCGTGCCTGCAATCACCGTATAGCGCAGCTGTGGTGCGGTGATGCCTGCCGGCTGTTCGACGTTGAACCGCACAATATAGGGGGCCTGCCGGGCAGTGGGCAGCGGCGGGCTGAAGATGGTGATCTTCTGGTTGCCGGTGACAATACGCTGGACGCGTTCAATCGGGCGGAAGCGCGGCGGCAGATCGTCTGACGCGAAACTCAGATCAGCAATCTCCCATGTGCCAAGTAGCGTGCCGCGGCCGGACTGGGCAATGTCGGCGCGGGCGCGCAGGCGCTGGCCTTCGGAGACAGTGGCGTAGCGCGACCCGTCCTCGAAGGAGAGCTCAAGGGCGGAGATGGCAATGGTTTGCACACTCGTTGCGGTGCCACTGTTGCTTGTGCCCGGTGTTGTAGTCGTGGTTGTCGCGGCGATAAGCCCTATCACGCCGGTTGCAGAATTTGCGTTGCCGGAGAACACACGCGAAATCCTGCCGCTGCCGGCATTGGCGATTGCGGTCGCCACACTTGGAGACACCGTGATGGTTTCGTTGAATGTTGGTGTGGTTGTTGTGCCTCCCGGGCCGGTTACCACCTGAAAGAAGGGGGTGGTGACGGTTTGCACTGTGGTGCCGCCGGCACTGATGGTGGCGCCGGTTGACTGTACCACTTCGGTGCCGGGAGGGCCCGCGGCAAAGGTGACGGACACAGTCCATGTGACATTCAATATGGTTGGCGCGGTCTGCGAAACGGTTGCGTTGGCGGGTGCGCCTGTGACGCTGTTGACTGTCGCCAGCGCTGGCGTGGCCATGCCTGCGAGGACCATCAGGGCCAACACGAAGCGTTTTTTGGGAAATGAAAAATGGAACATGCTGTGTGACCTCACCGGCTGAAATCTGTTGTGATGCGGTAAACAAGCCCGCCGAAATATTCGACCCGGCTTCGGCCCGGGGTGAGGATGGCATCCCCGCCTGACGCGCCGCCGCGTATTGCCAGTGAGTGTCCCTCACGGGGTATCCAGTTCAATTCAACGTAATTTTCCCAGCCTTCGTAGCTGCCGGCTTCCGACGAAAAGTTGCCGAGATAGCCCGCCGTGGTGCTGAGTGTGTCCTTGATGACCCATGCGGTCAGGGACGTGGACAGGCTGACATCGTCTGATTGGCCGGTGGTATAGATGCCGTGCTGCCATTGCACGGATGTGTCTGCTGAGAGCCAGTCGTTCGGCGTCCATGATGCAAAAACGAGGCTGGACCAAGTGCGCTGGTCGGCGGTGCCATTGGCATCATCTTCAAAATCGGCAACGGCACCGGTTACGCCCCATGAGAATTTCGGTGTGGCAGCGCTGAGGCCCAGATAGGCCTGGGTGGCCTGCGCTTCCACATCAACATACGCCGCCGGTCGGTCGATGCGGTCGGTCCAGCCGGTATCAATGCCGAAGGAGACGGTGAGCTGGCCCAGCCATTCGGGTGCCTCGCTGGTGGCAAACGGGAAATAGGCGCCCGTGAGCCGCGTGATGATGGCGCGGTCGGTCGGCAGGGCTGCGTTGTCGGCTACATTGCTTTCCTGATGCACGACTTCACCCTGCAAGGTGAAGGAGAGAGCGGAATATTCAAGGCCGGTGCTCATTTCTTCCAGATCGCTGGTCAGGAACGGATTGGCGAAGCTGAAAAAGCTGGTGCCGATGCGCTGATAGCCGGAGGTCCAAACGAGCTTGCCACCTTCGCCGGGTTCTGGCCGGACGATGATGACGTTGAGCTCGCCGCTGACAGCGTTGTCGTTCTGCCGGGTAAGGATGCTTTGCGCACCATCGAGATCGGTGCGGCTATGGGCGAAGCCGACCTCCAGGTTGGCGCGGCCCTTGAAGGCATCGACTGCAATGGCCCCGGCAACGCCGTCGGCTTCACCGGTTGCGGTGCCGCCCAGCGTTGATCCTTCGCCGCGATAGGCTGAGAGACTTGTTTTGATGCTGCCCCAATCAGCCTGTATCGGGGTCGCGTAAACCGCGCCACCAAAAAGCTGTTCGTCCGCATCACCAAGGCCCGAGAAATTGTCTGCAGTGAAACTGTCTTCCGAGCGCAGGCCGAAAGCGGTGGCACCATAGGTCTTTTGCTTTGTATCGATGGATACGGAGACGCCACGACGGTTGAGATTGGAGATCAGCAGCGGGTCGGCATCCATGGTCTGGTGGCCGGCGCGCAGGCCCAGATCACTCGTGTCACCCTCATGGGTCAATGCAGCTGTGTAGTTGCCGATATCGACCGGGGCATCATCGAGCCGGGTGCGATGTTCGCTGGCAGCGAGATAATCAATCTGCGTTTCCGCCAGCCATTTGCCGTTGCGTGCGTCGGCGGCGAGATGCCCGGCACTTGTGCCGGTGCCCCATGACCTGTCGCCGCGTGTATTGAAGGCGGCGGTGTGGGTTGCGTTGATACTGGCGGATTCAAGCGACCAGCCTGCATCCGGTTCAATGCTGAAGCTGTAGATGTCGACCAGTTCATAGCCGCGTTTGTCGCTGGTCAGGCGGTAGAGACGCATTTCGTGCGCGCCGACGCCCAGTGGTTTTGCAGGGCGGACTTCCAGTGTGCCGTCGCCTGAGGGCCGCAACATGCGTGTGACGTCGACTTCATCAAGCTCCACGGCCAGAGTGGCCATGGTCGTGGCGGGAAGCGGCGTACCGAAGGACATGGAAATGCTGTGTATGCCGGGTTGCGGCTGGATGAGGCTGAAGGCTGGATCAAGGTCTGTGTCTGCCGCATATGCAGTTGCAGAGACCGCAAGCGATAGGCCCGCTGCTCCCAGGATTCTTAAAGCCGCAAATTGCGTGAATTCACCCAAAGTCATTGTCCCCCCGAACATGGCCACACCCGCCCACTGGTGTTTCGTCGATATCTAATTAGTCTCTGGACGTAAATTCTAATGACTGTGTCGCAGTATTTGCGCCCATGGTTCAAAAAAACATTCCCGATAGGGCAGGTTTTTCGCCAGGATTCCTTCCACATCAAACTTCTTATGGAAAAAGGTAGGATTTTCGCGGTGTTGAGCGGCCCTGATGGACCGACTGTCGGGCTGTCCGAAATCGCCGATTTCACGCATTTTGGGTTTCGCAGGGCAGGGTAGTCAGGCTATCGAACCTGCATGGATACATTCTCTACAGATGTGGTGGTCGCAGGCGCGGGGGTCGTGGGCCTTGCTGTGGCCCGGGCGCTGGCGCTGGCGGGGCACGAAGTCGTCATTGTCGAGCGTGAGACGCTGATCGGCAGCCATACCAGTTCGCGCAACAGCGAGGTGATCCATGCGGGGATTTATTACCCGCAAGGGTCTCTCAAGGCGCGCATGTGCGTTGAGGGCAAGCACATGCTTTATCAGTACTGTGCGGATCACCATGTGGGGCACAGGCGCTGCGGCAAGCTGATTGTGGCAACGTCGGCGGAGCAGGTTGCAGCGCTTGAAGGTATCAAGGCGAAGGCTGCGGCAAATGGTGTGGATGATTTGGTGTTTCTGGATCGTGCGCAGGTGCTGGCTCTGGAACCTCATCTGGCGTGTGAGGCAGCTCTGCTGTCCCCCTCAACCGGCATCATCGACAGTCACGAATTGATGGTGAGCTATCGTGGTGAAGCGGAGGCGCATGGCGGGGCGATTGCATTTGCCACGTCCGTTGACCGGGTAGAGGTGAAACCGGGCGGCTTCACGATTGCCACCAGTGGCGCGGCAGATGCGCTGATTGACGCGAAAATGTTTGTGAATGCGGCGGGGCTTTTTGCACCGGAGATGGCAGCACGGATTGACGGGCTTGATGCGGCACACGTGCCGACGGCGCATTACTGCAAGGGCAACTATTATTCATTGCAGGGGCGTGCGCCGTTTGAGCGGCTGATCTATCCGGTACCGGAAGCGGCGGGGCTTGGCGTGCATCTGACACTTGATCTGGGCGGACAGGCGCGCTTTGGGCCGGATACGCAATGGGTAGATGGTATCGATTACGTCGTGGATCCAAGGCGGGCGGATGGGTTTTACGAGGCGATCCGCCGCTACTGGCCGGGGCTCAAGGATGCGTCGCTGGTGCCGGCTTATGCGGGTATGCGTCCCAAGCTGTCGCCGGAAGGTATGCCTGCGGATGATTTCAGGATTGATGGTCCCGGGGAACACGGCGTTGCCGGGCTCATCAATCTGCTGGGTATTGAATCGCCGGGACTGACATCATCTCTGGCTATTGCTGACGTGGTCGCTGCCAAGCTCGATGCTTAGTACGCGCCGTCTTTCGCCAGAACGGCGGGCACCGTCTTGAGGATGATTTCCAGATAGGACACGACGCTGCGCTTGGCTGACCATTCAAGGTCAAGTGCAACACGGGTGTCGTAGTCGCAATCGCTGCGGCCGGAGACCTGCCACAGGCCGGTGAGGCCGGGGCGGTGGGCGAGATAGCCGGCGGCGTTCTTGCCATACATTGCCAGTTCGTCCGGCACGATGGGGCGCGGACCGACAAGGCTCATATCGCCCTTCAGCACATTCCAGAGCTGGGGCAGTTCATCAAGGCTGGTCTTGCGGATGAAGTGGCCCAGCTTGGTGATGCGCGGGTCATTTTTCAGCTTGCGGTGTTCGGCCCATTCAGCAGCGGCCTGCGGGTCATTGGCCAGCACGGCTTCAAGGCGTGCTTCGGCATCAGACGCCATGGAGCGCAGCTTGAAGCAGCGGAAGCCCTGACCGTCCTTGCCGACGCGGATCTGGTTGAACAGGGCCGCGCCGCCGTCGCGGGCAATCAGGACAGCGAGGATGGCAAGGGCGGGCGCTGCGATGATCAGGCCGGTAAGGGCGCCTGCAATGTCCAGTGTGCGGATGATGATGTCACGCAGGGGCCGGGTGGTTGCCTGCTCCTCGGCCGCATCCGTTGCCGTAAGGTTGGCGGCAGCGGCGTAAGCCGCCGTGCGCCGTACCATGTGCCGGTCTGCAGCGCGTACCTCAGGGGCACGAGCGGGCGTTTCGGCGGCGGCGTCGAAGTCTGTTTTGAGCAGTGCGGACATGGGGGGAATGCCTCGGGTTGCGTGTTAATCTCTGGGGGTAAGAGATCAAGTGCCGTGCCAAGCCATGTCGTTTTGGGGATATGCCGTGTTTTTGGCTGAATTCTGCCAGTCTGTAAGGCGTGATGGGTTCCGGGAGCAGGTGCGGGACAAAGGGAGGCGATGCCGGGCGTTAAGACATTGGCTGTCCCCGACCTGATTTGGCGCATGATCTGTGCCGCAATGGGACGATCAAAAACAGGCCCGGTTTGTGCTAGAAAGCCTGCAGACACGTCCTGCGCCTGTGCGCTGAGTTGTAAGGGTTTGGCTTCAAATGAGACCTATTCGCCCGGTCATTCTGTCCGGTGGGTCCGGCACGCGTTTGTGGCCGACCTCACGGGCGCATCATCCAAAGCAGTTCATGCCGCTGACATCGGAACGCTCGATGATTCAGGAAACGGCACTCAGAGTTCAGGACCCGGAACGTTTCCTGCCGCCTATCGTGGTGTGCAATGAGGAACACCGGTTTACCGTTGCATCAGAACTTCAGGGCGCAGGCATTGAGCTTGAAGTCGAGATGCTTGAGCCGGTAGGGCGCAACACGGCCCCGGCGATTGCCGCGGCTGCTGCGCTGTGCGCCGTGCAATCACGCGATGAATTGATGCTGGTGCTACCGGCGGATCATCATATCGCGCGGCCGGACCTGTTTCTTGATGTGATTGCGCAGGGCGCGAAGCTCGCGGAAGAAGGCAAGCTTGTGACCTTTGGCATTGTGCCGGATGCGCCGGAGACCGGGTATGGATATATCCGCGCCGGTGATGACGTGGCGCATGGCGGCTTTGCGGTTGATGCCTTTGTTGAAAAGCCTGACGAAGCCACTGCGCAGACCTATCTGGATCACGGCCGGTATTATTGGAACTCCGGCATCTTTCTGTTTCGCGCTGACCGGATGATTGCCGAGCTTGAGGCGCTGGCGCCGGAGATCTGGCGGCAGGCTGCCGATGCGGTCAGCCAGGGCACGCGGGACTTGGATTTTCTGCGCCTGTCGCGCGAGGCATTTGAAAAATGCCCGTCGGACTCAATTGATTATGCCGTTATGGAACATACGCGTGATGCCGTTGTGGTGCCCGCCGATATCGGGTGGAGCGATGTGGGCTCGTGGACGGCGCTGTGGGCTGTGGGCGAAAAGGATGGCCAGGGCAACGTGCTGAGCGGCGATGTTCTGACCCATGACACAAGCAATACGCTGGTGCGGTCTGAATCCCGGCTTGTGACGACGGTCGGTGTTGAAAACCTGATCGTGGTTGAGACCGGTGACGCGGTGCTCGTGGCGCATCGCGACCGGGTTCAGGACGTAAAAGCGATTGTCGGCAAGTTGAAAGCCGAAGGCCGGGCCGAGCATGAGGTGCATGCGCGGGTTTATAGGCCCTGGGGGTTTTACGAAGGGCTTGCCATGGGCGAGCGGCATCAGGTGAAGCATCTGATGGTGAAGCCGGGGGCTGCAATCTCATTGCAGATGCATCATCACCGGGCTGAGCACTGGGTTGTTGTGGGCGGCACTGCGAAGGTGACGCTGGGCGACAAGACGTTGCTGGTTGCCGAGAATGAAAGTGTCTATATCCCCATCGGTGAGACGCACCGGCTGGAGAATCCCGGCAAAATGCCGCTCTCAATCATCGAGGTGCAGTCAGGCAGCTATTTCGGTGAAGATGACATCGTGCGGTTTGACGATGTCTATGGCCGGGCGGGGGATGTGAAGGCTGCCGAGTAAGGCTTAGCCTTCCATCGCTGCCACGGTGGCGCCGCCGCTGCGCATACGGGCGGTTTCGCTCACAAGAAAATCAATCAGTTGTCGTACGTCGCCATTGTGCTGGGCCAGCCATGCGCCGAACTGGTTGCGCTGTTCAACCGCCAGCCAGATGCCGGAGACGCGGACATCAAATAGTTGCAGTCCGTGTTTGGTCGTCAGCACACGAAAAGCGATGTCGGTAATCTCCTGCCCATCGGCAGCGTGAATGGTGCCGCTGATCAGTACGTCGGTGTCGTTGCGGGCGGTGCCATTGATGATCGAGATAGTCTGGCCACCGTATTCGCCAAGGCGGCTTTCATAGCTTGCCGTGGCGTAAGCTTCAAAGCTGTGCACATAGGCTTTCAATACGTCGGGGCTTAAGCCCTTGCGGTAGTGGCCCAGAGCGAAGAGCGCTATGGAGCGGGTATCGATGATATCGTTGACGAAGTCGCGAAAGCGGGCCGCGCGGGCGGGGTCATCGGGTGCGGTTTCATCAAGGATGGCAATCGCACGCTCGACCCCCTGCTGGACGAAATCTTTGGCTTTGGATTCAGGATTTGCCGATTGTGCCGCGGCGGGCAGCACGGCCACCGGCAAAAACAGCAAAATGGTAATCAGACGCTTCAGCATGAGGTCTTCCCTGGCCGCTTTTGGCGGTCCCATATCAAGATGTTCAAACAGAGCATCAATACTAGGTACTAAATGGGGCCAAAATCGTATGCCCTCAATTTAGATGCGCTGGACGCGAACCAAGTGGCGGCGATACTTGCCTAGGCGGTTGCGGGTGCGCGCCCGATCGAGTGATAGGCGAATCCCTGACGCGCAACTTCCTCTGGTAAATAGATATTTCGCAGGTCCACCACAAGCCTGCCGGGCATAACCTGCGCGACCCGGTCCCATTGCAGTGCGCGAAACTCGTTCCATTCCGTCAGGATCAGCAGAATATCTGCACCGGTCATGGCGTCATAGGTGTTCTGCGCCCAGTCGATGCCGGGCATCAGTTCTGCAGCTTCGCGCATGCCGGCGGGATCGAATGCACGGATGTCGGCGCCGGCTTTTTGCAGGATCGGCACGATATCGAGGCTAGGGCTGTCGCGCATGTCGTCGGTGTTGGGTTTGAAGGTCACCCCAAGCACGGCGACCTTCTTGCCTTTGATATCGCCCCCGGCCGCATCAATGACCTTTTGCGCCATGTGTTTCTTGCGATTGTTGTTCGCCTCCACGACCGCCGTAATAATGCTGGTGGGGGCGCCGACATCTTCAGCGGTCTTGACCAGTGCCAGCGTATCCTTCGGGAAGCAGGAGCCGCCATAGCCGGGGCCTGCGTGCAGGAACAGCTTGCCGATACGCCCGTCCAGGCCGATGCCCTTGGCGACATCGAGCACGTTTGCGCCGACTTTCTCGCAGATATCCGCCATCTCGTTGATGAAGGTGATCTTGGTCGCGAGAAAGGCGTTGCCGGCATATTTGATGAGTTCGGATGTCTGCCGGTTGGTGAACACGATGGGCGTTTCGCGGAGGAACAGCGGGCGGTAAAGCTCGCGCATCAGCGCCTGGGCGCGTGGCTCCTCGGTACCGACGACCACACGGTCGGGGCGCTTGAAGTCCTCGATGGCTGAGCCTTCGCGCAGGAATTCCGGGTTTGAGGCAACGTCGAAATCAGCGTCGGGAGCGACTTCGCGGATGATGCGTTCGACTTCGTCGCCGGTGCCGACGGGAACTGTCGATTTGGTGACGACCACCGTATAGCCCTTGAGAAGCGGTGCGATTTCGCGCGCGGCTGCATAAACGTATGACAGGTCCGCATGACCATCACCACGGCGCGACGGCGTGCCGACCGCGATGAACACGGCGTCAGCGTCGGGCACCGTTTTGGCAAGGTCGGTGGTGAAGGAGAGGCGGCCGACGCGCATATTGCCGTTGACCAGCACATCAAGGCCCGGCTCGTAAATGGGGATCTCGCCTTTTTCCAGCGCGGTGATCTTGCTCGCGTCTTT
This sequence comes from uncultured Parvibaculaceae bacterium, assembly GCA_964511745.1. Classification (GTDB taxonomy): domain Bacteria; phylum Pseudomonadota; class Alphaproteobacteria; order CGMCC-115125; family CGMCC-115125; genus Pyruvatibacter. The sequence goes on along the minus strand of CAZEHX010000012.1, from coordinate 72,988 downwards.
GTCAACGCAAGTGACCTCATGGCCGAAATCCGAGAAGCAGGCACCGGAGACGAGGCCCACATAGCCGGTTCCGATCATTGCGACGCGCATGGCGCACCTCTTGAGCTTTGCTTGGGCGGTGACTGATGAGTGTCCGCCGGGAAGGGTGGATAGGCGTTAGATCACAGTTCGCAGATAGGCGCGCAATTCGTCGGCCATGTCCTCGCGCTCCAGCGCGTAAGCCACATTGGCGGCCATGAAGCCGACCTTGTTGCCGCAGTCAAAGCGGATGCCGTCAAATTCGAGCCCGTGGAAGGGTTCCTTGCCAATCAGCCGCGCCATGGCATCGGTCAGCTGGATTTCACCACCCGCACCAAGGTCCTGCCGGGACAGGTGTTCGAACACCGTCGGCTGAAGGATGTAGCGGCCCACAAGGGCAAGCGTTGACGGGGCTTCTTCCGGCTTCGGCTTTTCAATCATGCCGGTGATTTCCACCAGCTTGCCGTCGCGGGTGCCCGGCTGGATGATGCCGTAGCGGTCCGTGTGCTCTTTGGGCACGTCCACCAGACCAACCACATTGCCCTGGGTCTGGTTGTAAGCCTCGACCATCTGCGCAAGGCAGCCGGGGGAAGATTTGAGGAGTTCGTCGGCAAGAACGACCGCGAAGGGTTCATCGCCGACCAGATCGCGGGCGCACCACACCGCATGGCCAAGACCTGCGGGCTCCTGCTGGCGCAGGAAGGATGCCGCGCCGGCCGGCGGGCGCATCTCGGTCAACATGTTGAGGGCCTGGGTTTTGCCCTTCGAGGCAAGGGTCTGCTCAAGTTCATAGGCGTGGTCGAAATAGTCCGCGATGGCGGTTTTGCCGCGGCCGGTCACGAAAATGAAATGCTCAATGCCGGCTTCCTTCGCCTCGTCCACTGCATACTGGATTAGCGGGCGGTCCACGACCGGCAGCATTTCCTTGGGCACAGACTTGGTGGCCGGCAGAAAGCGGGTGCCAAGACCCGCAACCGGAAAGACAACCTTGCGGATGGGTTTGCGGGCGGGGTTGGACATTTTGAGCCTTTGACGCGGAATCGAACAATCGGAGCGGGCCTGATACCCAGCGGTATTTGCCACGGCTATGCGCAAGGGGGCAAGGCGCACGTGTTGCGCTTGTGAGGCTGGTTCGAGCGGCGCGACGGGGCTGAGAGATTGGGCGCATAGAATTGCCATAGTCCATCGCCTATGGTTGCTGGCTTTTTATGCGGTATGTGATTCATCCAGGCAGCGGAACGATAATAAATGCGGCGGAAAAACTCACGATTTGGTGCCGGGGCACTGGCGCTTTCGGCAGGTCTTGCACTTGGTGCCGGGGGCATGGCGTCTCCGGCGTTGGCACAGGCGGGCCAGCCGGTTGCAGACGACATTGTGGTGACAGCGGAGATGCAGGACCGCCTGGCGGCCTGGCTGACATCGTTCCGGGTGGAAGCGCTGGCGGCGGGGATTACCCCGTCCACATTCACCCGCGCGTTTCGCGGCATCACGCTCGACGTCAAGGTTCTGGAGCTGAATGAGAAGCAGCCGGAATTTGTGCGGCCGATCTGGGGCTATCTGGGTTCAGCGCTGTCCGACAAGCGCAAGGCGGATGGTGAAGCGCAGCTGGCGCAATACCGCAAGCTGTTTGACCGTCTTGAAGACACCTATGGCGTTGAGCGGGAAATCCTTGCTGCCATATGGGGCCTTGAGACCCATTACGGCACCTTCATGGGCAGCAAGAATGTCATCCGTTCACTGACGACACTCGCCTTCCAGGGGCGGCGGGCAGAATTTGGCCGCACGCAGCTGCTGGCAGCGCTGAAGATCATTCAGTCTGGCGACACGACGCCGGAGACCATGATGGGCTCATGGGCGGGCGCGATGGGACATACGCAGTTCATTCCCACCACCTATCTTGAACATGCGGTTGATTTTGATGGCGACGGGAAGCGCGGCATCTGGCAGAGCCATGCGGATGCGTTGGCGTCAGCGGGCAATTATCTCAAGGCATCTGGCTGGGATACGGGCGAGCCGACCATTCGTGAAGTGGTGCTGCCCGACGGATTTGACTATGCGCTCGCCGATGCAGGTATTCGCAAGACGGGCGAAGCGTGGCAGTCACTGGGTATTCGCGATGTGGATGGTGACACGCTGCCGCGCAGCGAGCGGAAGCTTGAGGCGTCGCTCATCATTCCTGCAGGTTATCTCGGGCCTGCATTTCTGGCATATCCGAATTTCCGGACAATCCTTCGCTACAACAATGCCACCGCCTATGGCATGGCGGTTTCCTATCTGGCCAAGCACTTTGCCGGGGAGCCGGGCATCAAGGGCACGTGGCCTGAGGGCGAACGGCCGCTGACACTGGTTGAAGCGCAGGAAATGCAAACCAAGCTGACGTCGATCGGGTTTAATACCGGGGGTGTCGACGGGATCATCGGCCCGATGACTCGCAAGGCCATCCGTGGTTTTCAGGCACGCCTGGGCCAGCCGCAGGATGGATTTGCAACAGCGACGCTGCTGGATCGGGTGCGTGAAGCCGCCAATGGCGGCTAAAGGCGGGTTTTCAGAAGTGTTTACCTTTCACGATTAGCGTGGAGGGCATGTCCAGCGAAGAGCACATTGCCGGAATGTCCGCACAGGTCGGGCCCCAAGAGGGGCCGGTCAGAGCCGGGCTTCTGGCGCGGTTCGTGCGCGCCAATATCGCGCTGTCGAACCGGCTGACGCCTGAACACCTTCTGGAAAATGACGCGGATATCTGGTTCGAGGCGCACGCCAACGAGCTGCTTGATAATAGTGCTGTCAGGCGTATTGCGGATATTGGTGCAGGCCGCGAATGGCATTTTAGGCACGACACGCTGACGCGGTATGCCCAGCATCTAATCGGCTTTGATATTGATGCGGACGAAATGGCGTTCAATGGTGATCTCGATGAGGCGATTGAGTGCGATGTGACCAAGGGCATGCCGATTGAGGCTGCGAGCATTGATCTGATGACCATCTCGTCAGGGGTCGAACATTTTTCCGACAATCGGGCATTTCTGGCGCATGCGGCGCGGGTGATCAAACCCGGCGGACGGATGATTGCGAAATTCCCCAACCGGCGCGCGCCCTTTGCGCTGCTCAACCGGGCGATCCCCAACTGGCTGGCGCAGAAGCTGCTCTATACGTTGCGGCCGGGGTCTGAAGGCAAGCTGGGCTTCAAGGCCTATTACGACCGCTGCCTGCATTCGGTGTTTTCAGATGATGCCCGCAAGGCGGGCTTTGAGGTCGAGACATCTTACGTGAGCTGCAACAGCAGCGAGTATTTCAAGTTCTTCGTGCCACTTTATCTGGTGTCGCTGGCGGTTGACTGGCTGCGGGCAGCAACCGGCAACAAGGACTTGTCCTCGCACATGGTCTTTGTCCTGCGCCGCATCTAGGCGGTCTGTTGCAGGGCGTGCTTACGGATAAATCTGATAGCCGGGCGATGACCGGCCCAGTGCATCATACAGATCAAGAACCCGCCGGAACCACGGCACTACCGGATCATCGGCGGCAAACAGCTTTTGCGGATAGATGGCGCGTGCCCACATGAACGTGCTGGCGGCCACATAGTCCGCGTAGCCCGGCTCATTGCCGTTGAGAAAGGGCGTGTCCGATATTTTAGAGCGCAGGGGCCCAAGGGCGATATTCATGGCGCCGAGACCTTCCGCGCCACGTTTTTCGGCATCTTCCAGCGTCATGCCGCCAAGCTGCCGCTCGCGGCTCTCGCGGATATAGGCCTGATCCTCCGACCGGGCGTGGTCATGCACCTGTTTGACCATTGCCGGGAACATGGCGGTAAAAACCTGGGTGAACAGCCATTTTTCGACGAACTGTGCGTAGGACAGGGCGTCCATGCTCGGGAAAAGCGGGCTGGTGTCCGGGAAGGCCTTGTCCAGATAGATGGCAATTTTCCAGCTGTCGCCGACGAAATTGCCATCATGCTCCAGTACCGGCACGGTCTTGAAGCTGCCGTCACCGATCGACTTTATTTCAGAGAAGCCGACCGGTTTGACAGTTGCCGCGAGCCCCTTATGGGCCAGCGCATATTTTGTGCGCCAGCAAAAGGGGCTCATACGGCGTCCGTCGCGGCCCTCAAGATCATAGAAGGCGAGGGCCATTAGCTGGCTTTCTTTTTGGCAGCGAGCTCTTCGAGCATGGCGGCTGGCTTGAAGTCATCGCCGTGCTTGGCCTGATAGTGGGTCATGCGCTCGAGGACTTTTTCAAGGCCGACAGAGTTCTCACCCCACCACATCGGGCCGCCGCGATAGCGCGGCCAGCCGTAGCCCATGATCCAGACGATATCGATGTCGGAGGCGCGGATGGCCTTGCCTTCTTCGAGGATCTTGTAGCCCTCATTGACCATCGGCAGCAGGCAGCGTTCGAGGATCTCTTCATCGGAAATCTTGCGCTGCTGGATCTGCCGCTCTTCCGCATACTGACGGATGATGTCTTCGACTTCCTTGGAAGGTGAAGGCACGCGGTTGGCGTCATAGTCGTAGAAGCCCTTGCCGGTCTTCTGGCCGCGGCGGTCACGCTCGCACAGGAGGTCACGCAGGGTTTCGCCCTTGGAGGTGTCCTTGTTCCAGCCAAGGTCGAGGCCTGCAAGGTCCGACATGGCGAAGGGACCCATGGGCAGGCCGAAATCATAGAGCACGCGGTCCACATCCCACGGCATTGCGCCTTCAAGGATGAGCTTGTTGGCTTCGCGCTGGCGCTGGGCCAGCAACCGATTGCCGACGAAGCCGGGGCACACGCCCACGAGCACACCGACCTTGCCGATCTTCTTGGCCAGCGCCATGGAGGTGGCAATCACCTCGTTGCTGGTCTTGTCTGCGCGCACCACTTCAAGAAGCTTCATGACATTGGCGGGCGAGAAGAAGTGCAGGCCGATAACCGCTTCGGGCCGCTTGGTGGCGGTGGCGATTTCATCAATGTTAAGCGCCGAGGTGTTGGTGGCGAGGATGGCGCCCTGCTTGACGATCTTGTCGAGCTTGCCGAACACGTCTTTCTTGACGTCCATGTTTTCGAAGATGGCTTCGATCACGAGGTCCTTGTCGGCGAGGTCTTCGAGATTCACGGAGCCGGTAAGGAGGCCCATGCGCTCTTCGACAACTTCCTGCGTGAAGCGGCCCTTCTTGGCGCTGTTCTCATAGTTCTTGCGCACAACACCAAGGCCAGCGTCGAGGCGCTCCTGCGCCTGCTCGACGATGGTGACCGGGATGCCGGCATTGACGAAGTTCATGGCGATGCCGCCGCCCATGGTGCCCGCGCCGATGATGCCGACGGACTTGATGGGGATCTGCGGGGTGTCCTTGGGGACGTCGGGGATCTTGGCGACCTGACGTTCGGCAAAGAAGACGTGGCGCTGAGCTGCCGACTGCTCGCCGGTGACGAGTTCGCGGAACAGCTTGGCTTCGACCTTCATGCCTTCTTCAAACGGCAGGTTCACGGCTGCTTCGATGCACTGGATGTTGTACTCGGGTGCGAGGAAGCCGCGGGTCTTGCGGGCGATGGACTTGCGGAAGTCTGCAAAGATTTCCGGCTTGCCACGGGCTTCGGCAACCTTGTCGTCGCGCTCGCGGATTTTGGTGAGCGGCCATTTTTCATCAACCGCCTTCTGGGCGAAGGCGATGGCACCGCCGCGCAGGTCGTTTTCGTCAACGATGGCGTCGGCAAGGCCGGAGGCGTGCGCTTCCTTGGCGGAAGCGTGGCGGCCTGAGGTCATCAGTTCGAGGGCTTTTTCTACGCCGGTCACACGTGGCAGGCGCTGGGTGCCGCCGGCACCGGGCAAGAGGCCGAGATTGACTTCCGGCAGGCCCATTTTAGCGCTGGGGACGGCGACGCGGTAATGGCAGACAAGCGCCACTTCGAGGCCGCCGCCAAGGGCTGTGCCGTGGATCGCTGCCACAACCGGCTTGGGCGAATCTTCGATCATCACCTGAACTTCGTGGAGACCAGGGCCCTTGGGGGCCTGGCCGAATTCGGTGATGTCGGCACCGGCGATGAAGGTGCGTCCGTCGCAGATGAGGACGATGCCTTTGACGGCGGCATCCTTGATGGCCTGCTCAAAGCCGTTGAAAAGCCCTTCGCGTACGGGGGCGGACAGGGCATTTACCGGAGGGGAATCAAGGGTAATGACGGCGATATCGCCTTCACGGGTGAGGGTGGTGACGTCGTTGATTTTGGTCATGGCTTAAATGCCTCCCGGGTGTTGGTCATTCTTGGCAGGCGTTTTTTCGCGCTGCGGTTGGCGGGCATTCTAGTGACCTTGGCGCGCTATGCCAGCCTTGCATTTTGGGGGTTGGTTCCTATGCCTGCGCAACATCTGCGGTGTAGGTGCAATTTGGGCTTGCGGTTGCCGCCGGGAGCCCGCTCGCGTATGCAATTTGGCGAAACACATACAGATACAGCTACAGACAGGCAGTGAGACAACGTGAGCGACAAAGTAAAATCCGGCGCCGTGCAGGCTGAAATTGAGTTGATCAAAGACGGTTTTGAGGCGGGCGGCTATGTGGCCAATACGCATATTGCGACAGCCGTTTTTCTGGCCAAGGCGCTGGACAAGCCCATTCTGGTCGAAGGCCCGCCCGGCGTCGGCAAGACCGAGCTTGCCAAGGCAACTGCCTCCTATCTCGGGCGCGAGCTGATCCGGCTGCAATGCTATGAGGGGCTGGACGAAGCCAAGGCACTGTATGAATGGAAATACGGCAAGCAGCTTCTCTACACGCAGGTCCTCAAAGACAAGCTGGCGGACCTGATGGCGGGTACCAATGGCATCGACGAAGCCATGGAGCGGCTGCACACGTTTGACGACACGTTCTTCTCGCCGGAATTTCTGGAGCCCCGGCCGCTTTTGAAAGCCCTGCAGGTGCCCGATGGCGGCGTGTTGCTGGTGGATGAAGTGGACAAGTCGGACCAGGAGTTCGAGGCATTCCTGCTGGAGATCCTGTCGGACTTTCAGGTGTCGATCCCGGAAATCGGCACTATCAAGGCGGATGTGAAGCCGGTGGTGTTCCTCACCTCCAACAATACGCGCGAAGTGGGCGATGCATTGAAGCGCCGCTGCCTGCATCTCTACATCTCGTTTCCCGACCAGAAGCTGGAAATGCGGATCATTGAAAAGCGCGTGCCGGGGGTGCCTGCATCCCTGCGCAGTCAGCTTGTGACCTTCGTGCAGGAACTGCGCACCAAGACGATCAAGAAACTGCCTGCCGTCAGTGAGACGATTGACTGGGCGCGGGCGTTGCTGTTGCTGCACACGGATGAACTTGACGAGACGCTGGTGCGCAACACGCTCAACCTGCTGCTCAAGTTTGAAGACGACATTGAGAGCGTCGAGAACGAAATCCCCGGCATGGTGCGCAGGGCGCGCGAAGGCGGCTAGAAGCCAATGTCCAAGATGATGACCAGTTTTGTCGAGGCATTGCGCGCGGCTGACGTGCAGGTGTCGCCTGCTGAAACGCTGGATGCCATGGAAGCTGCGGATCTGGTAGGCTTTGGTGACCGGACGTTGCTGAAGGACACGCTGGCTTTGTCGCTGGCGAAGACGCCTGAAGAAAAAGCGTTCTTCGATGAGACGTTTGACCGGTTCTTCTCGTTTGAGACGATGGAGAACTCGACAAGCGACGACGATGCTGCTGAAAGCCAGCAGAGTCAGGCCAACGACGGTGAGCAGGGCGATGACGCTGACAATTCCGACGGCGACGCGTCCGACAGTGATGGCGAAGAGAGCGACGCCGCCGGCAGTGGTGGCCCGCCGTCCGGCTCCGGTCAGGGAGGCGCGGACCCCGAAGAGCAGGCGGGCGAAGAGGCTGCTCAATCTTCTCAGAGCCTGATGGAGATGCTGCAGTCTTCCGACCGCAATGCGCTTTCGATGGCGATCGCGCGGGCGGGGGAAGAGGTTGGCATTCGCAACATCCGATTTTTCACGCAGCGTGGGCTGTATGGTCGGCGGATCATGGAGCGGATCGGGCTGCAGGAGCTGATTGACGCAATTGTTGCCGCTGAGCGCGAAGAGGGCGTTGGCGGGCCGCGGGTGGAAGAGCTCAAGGGCGTACGTGAGCGGCTGCGGCGGGACGTGGATGATTATGTGGAGCGCAACCTTGCGCTCTACGCGCAGAACGAAGGCAAGCGGCTGCGCGAGGAAGTGCTTGAAAGCGTGCGGCTGACAAATGTCGAGATGCGCGACTTCAAGATGATGCAGTCGCTTGTGCGCAAGATGGCTAAGAAGCTGGTGTCGCTGCATTCACGCCGCCGCAAGAAGGCGCGGCGCGGACATCTGGATGTCCGGCGCACCATTCGGCATAACGTCGCCTATGACGGGATGATGTTTGATACGCACTGGAAGCGCCGCAAGGTCGATCGGCCTGAGGTGATGGCGATCTGTGATGTGTCGGGCTCGGTCTCGACCGTTGCGCGGTTCTTGCTGATGTTCCTGTATTCGCTTGGTGAAGTGCTGCCGAAGGTGCGCTCCTTCGCGTTCTCCGGGCATCTGGGTGAAGTGACGGATCTGTTCGAGACCATGGATATTGAGCAGGCGATCCCGCAGATCCTGCATGAGTTTGGTGGTGGGTCGACAGATTATGGTGTGTCGCTGATGGATTTCGCGGATGTGGCGCTCAAGGATATTGATAATCGCACCACGGTTATTTTGCTGGGTGATGGGCGGTCGAACTACACCGATCCTCGCGCGGACATCATGAAGCAGATTTATGCGCAGGCGCGCCGCGTGATTATTCTCAACCCGGAACCTGAAGGGTTGTGGGGGACCGGCGACAGCGAAATGCTGAAGCTCAAGCCGTTCAGCCACAAGGCGCAGATGTGCGGCTCGCTGAAAGACTTGGAACGCGTCGTAGACGACATCTTGCGCACTGCCGCCTGAGGTCCGACATTGTCCATGTGAGGAGACACACGTGGGGACACCAGCCCAAGCCGTTTCGCAGGATGCCCGGATCACCTTTAAAACCCGCGGATTGACCAAGGTTTATGAGACCGGGGACGTGAAGGTTCACGCTCTGCGTGGCGTTGATCTCGAGTTATATGAAGGCGAGTTTGCGGTGTTGCTGGGGCCTTCGGGCAGCGGCAAATCAACCCTGCTGAATATTCTTGGTGGCCTCGATACGCCGACTGAGGGTCAGGTGTGGTTTCGGGATCAGCAACTCACGACGGCCACCCAACGTGAATTGACGCTCTATCGGCGCGACAATGTGGGTTTTGTCTTTCAATTCTACAATCTGGTGCCAAGCTTGACCGCGCGTGAAAACGTGGAGCTTGTGACCGAGATTGCCCGCGCGCCGATGGATGCGCGCGAGGCATTGGAGATGGTGGGGCTCAAAGATCGCATTGATCATTTTCCGGCACAGCTCTCAGGCGGTGAACAGCAGCGCGTTGCGATTGCGCGGGCGATTGCAAAGCGCCCCGATGTGTTGCTGTGCGATGAGCCGACGGGCGCGCTGGATTCACAGACCGGTGTCATCGTGCTGGAAGCGATTGAGCGGGTGAACGCTGAACTGGGTACGACGACAGCTGTGATCACACATAACGCGGCCATCGCGGGCATGGCACATCGGGTGATCCGGTTTGCCGACGGAGCGATTGCGAGCGTTAATGTGAATGCTGAGCGCCAACCCGCCCGCGACATATCCTGGTAAGGCACACATGTTTCATGCACTGCTGCATCCGCTGGACAAGAAAGTGCTCCGAGAGCTCTGGCGCGTGCGCGGGCAAGCGCTGGCGATTGCAGCGGTGATTGGTGCGGGCGTTGCGGTGCTGGTGATGATGTACGGCATGCTGGCGTCGCTTGAAGCCACGCGCGACGCCTATTATGAGCGCTACCGGTTTGCCGATATCTGGGTGCCGGTGAAGCGGGCGCCGGAAAGCCTGAAGGCTGATCTGGCGCGCATCAACGGCGTGGCATCGGTTGATACGCGTGTTTTTGTGGATGTGACGCTCGACGTGCCGGGCCTTGAGGAACCGGCGACCGGGCGGATGATTTCATTGCCACAGACGGGGCGACCGGCGGTCAATGATGTGGTGCTGCGCACCGGACGTTGGCCGGAACCTGATCATCCGCGCGAAGTGCTGGTCGACGAAAGCTTCATGGATGCGCACGGGTTTTTGCCGGGGGCTGAAATTGCGGCGGTTATCAATGGCCGCAAACGGACGCTGACCATTGTCGGTGTCGTGCTGAGCCCGGAGTTTGTCTATGCGATAGCACCGGGCGCGCTGATGCCGGACGCAAGCCGCTTTGGCATTGTGTGGATGCATCGCAAGGCGCTGGCGGCAGCCTATGACCTTGACGGGGCCTTCAATGAAGCGCTGATCCGCCTGTCGCGTGATGCCAATGTGCAGGATGTGATTGACGAGGTGGACGCGCTGACGGACCGCTATGGCAGCGGTGGCGCCTATGACCGCAGCGATCAGGTGTCCGACGCGTTCCTCTCCAGTGAAATGGACCAGTTGCGCAATTTCGGTGCGGTGCTGCCGCCGATCTTTCTGGTGGTGGCGGCGTTCCTGCTGAATGTGGTGATTGGCCGGATGGTCGATACGGAGCGCGAGCAGATCGGTCTGCTCAAGGCGTTTGGCTACTCCGACTGGGCGGTGGGGGTGCACTACCTCAAATTCGTCGGTGTGCTGACGGGGATCGGCATTGCGGGGGGCATTCTTGGCGGCACGTGGATGGGGCGTGGGCTGGCGGGCATGTATACGGAGTATTTCAAGTTTCCATTCCTGTTCTACAAGGCGGACCCGATTGTGTTTGCCGTCGGGGTGGGGGTCAGTGTCCTTGCTGCGGTGGCGGGGACGCTTGCGGCTGTGCGCAGGGCGGCTCTCCTTCCCCCTGCCGTTGCCATGCGGCCCGCACCGCCGACGCGTTATGGCCGGTCATTGATTGAACGGATATTGCCGCGGCGGCTGACCGACCAGCCAACCCGCATGATCCTGCGGCATATCGGTCGCTGGCCGGCGCGGTCAGCGATGACGGTGGCGGGCATTGCGGTTGCGGTAGGACTGTTGATCGGTTCCAGCTTTGCACTCGACTCCATGGACTTCCTGATAGACGCCAATTTCTACCAGGCGGAGCGGCAGACAATGACGCTGATCTTCGCAGAGCCGCGCCATTATGATGCGGTGCGTGGGGTCGAGAACCTGCCGGGGGTCATTGCGGCGGAACCCTTTCGTATGGTCGGCGTACGCATGGTGCATGGCGCGCGCGAGAAACGGGTGTCGATCACAGGGCTTGTGGCCAATCCGGAAATCTCCCGGGTCCTGGATGCGGACCAACGCCCACTGGTGCTGCCGCGGGCCGGTGTGATGCTCAGCGATTATTTGGCGAAAATTCTCGGCGTGTCCGAGGGTGATATGCTGACCGTGGAAGTGCTCGAAGGGCGGCGGCCGACGGTGCTGCTGCCGGTTGCACGCATCGTGGAAAGCTATATCGGGCTTAACTCCTACATGTATCTGCCCGCGCTCAACACATTGATGGGGGAAGGGCATGTGGTGTCGGGAGCCTATATCCTCAACGACACGGCCCGGCAGGCTGAGCTTTACCGGGAGTTGAAAGATACGCCTGCCATCGTCGGCGTAAGCTTGCAGCGCAAGGCTGTGCAGACATTTCGCGAAACCGTGGACGAGAATTTTTCGACGACAGTGATTTTCAACACGATATTTGCAGGCCTTATCGCCATCGGCGTTGTCTACAATGCGGCGCGCATATCGCTGGCTGAACGCGCGCGCGAGCTTGCCAGTCTGCGGGTGCTCGGGTTCAGCCGTGGTGAGGTCGCCTATATTCTGCTGGGCGAACTTGCCTTGCTGACGGTGCTGGCGCTGCTGCCGGGCTGTCTGTTCGGGTATGGACTTGCCCATCTCATTGGCAGACTTGGGCTGGAGACAGAACTGTTCCGCCTGCCGGTCATCATTGCACCGTCCACATACGGGCTGGCGATGGTCACGGTGCTGGTGGCTTCCCTGATTTCAAGCCTTATCGTTGGCCGCCGGGTCGCCAATCTTGATCTCATTTCCGTTCTGAAAACGAGAGACTGACACCATGAACGTTCGAACTATTGCCGGAATCGTTATTGGTGTGGTCCTGATCGGGGCGCTCGGGCTGGCGTTCCTGCCGCAGGACGTACCCGCTGATCTCGTTGAGATCAGGCGTGGGGCGCTGGCGGTGACGGTGAACGAAGAGGGGCAGACGCGGGTGCGGGACGTTTACACCGTGTCGGCGCCGGTCGGCGGGCGGGTGCTGCGCATCCGGGCGAATGTGGGTGATCCGGTGGTCGAGCGCGACACAGTGGTTGCGATCATCCAGCCAACCGATCCGTCTTTTCTGGATGCACGCTCGCTGAGCCAGGCGGAGGCAACCGCAAAGACCGCGGAAGCTGCACGCACACTGGCGGCGGCTGACGTGGAACGTGCGCGCGCCGAACTGGAATTTGCGCAGGCCGAATTCCGCCGCGCTCAGAAGCTGGCCGCCAAGGGCACCATATCGCAGGTGACGCTTGATCGGGCGCGGCTTGATCTGCGGACGCGGGCGGCGGCCGTTGATGAAGCGAGTGCCGCGCTCAAGATGCGGGATTTCGAACTGGAAAATGCGCAGGCCAATCTGATGCAGCCCGGGGAGGCTGATTCAGATGATGTGGGGACCCGCAATGGCTGTTGTGTGCCGGTGCGCTCGCCGATTACGGGACGTGTGTTGCGGATCATTCAGGAGAGTGAATCGATTGTGATGCCCGGTGCGCCGCTGATTGAGGTGGGCGATGACAACGACCTTGAGATCGTCGTCGACCTGCTCTCGGAAGACGCGGTGCGGGTCACCGAAGGCGACCGGGTGGCGATTGAGGATTGGGGCGGTGACGTTGTGCTCAACGGCATTGTTCGGCGGGTGGAGCCGTTCGGGTTCACCAAAGTGTCGGCGCTGGGCATTGAGGAACAGCGGGTCAATGTCATCATTGATTTTGAGGACCCGCACGAGGCATGGGCGGAGCTTGGGCACGGCTACCGGCTTGATACGCGGGTCTTCGTGTGGGAAGCGGCGGACGTATTGAAGCTGCCGGTGAGCGCGCTGTTCCGGGACGAGGAAAAGTGGGCGGTATTCCGCGTGGTGGATGAGGCGGCGGTTCTGACGCCGGTTGAGATCGGCCGACGCAACGCGCTGGAGGCTGAAGTGCTGACCGGGCTTGAGGCCGAAGACCGGGTGATTGCGCATCCAAGCGACCGGGTGGTTGACGGGGTTGGCATCGAGGCGCGCGGTTTACGTTAACGGCAGGCGGGGCGTTGCTCTTTACCCATTGCGGCCTGTGATCTGCTTCAATGTCATGCGAATGAGCCGCCGAGAGGGCGTTGGTATTTTCGGCACACTGGCCGCCCATTCCACGTTTTCAGCCGATTTTTCCTGATGCTATTGGGCAAAAACGCCGCGGCGGGGATGACTCGCTGGCGCATCTCGGGCACGATTGAGGGGCGTTGGGGACTACGAAAGTACAGGCGTGTGTACGGTTGTTCATCCTGAGGGGTTAGGGTGCGGCTGTGTCGAGGGGTGGGGCGGAAGCGTGAAATTGCTGATCGCGAAATGGACTGGATTTGCAGTATTTGCTGCTCTGTCGTTGGGACTTAATGTCTCCGTGGCCGGGGCGCAAAGCGTGTCCGGCGTGCAATCAGCCAATCTGCCTGACATCAAGATGCAGACACCGCCGCTGGCTGCGCGCATGGCGCCTGTGCCTGATGAGGCACCCGCTTCCAAGCGCGAAGGCCCGCTCAATGTGCATGTGTTCGGCGACAGTCTGGGCGACGGGATCTGGGCCGGGCTTTATCGCCTGCTGCCCAAGGCCGACGGCTACAAGGTAACCAAGCATTCGCGCGTTTCTACCGGGCTGGTGCGCAAGGACTATTACGACTGGCCCAAGGCGGTGCGGCAGATCGTGGCCAAGAACCGGGTGGATGTGGCGATCGTGATGATCGGCACCAATGACCGCCAGACCATTGTGGAGGGTGGGCGCCATGCGCTGCGCTCGGCCAATTGGGAAGACATCTACAAAGCCCGCATCGACGACATGACGCAGGTTCTCAAGGATGAGGGCGCGCAGGTTTACTGGGTGGAGCTCCCGGCCATGCGCAGCGTCGGCTTTGGCCGCGACATGCGGTATTTCAATGATCTGTTCCGTGAGCGGGCGAGCGTCAACGGCATTACCTTTGTGCCAACATGGCAGCAGATGCTGGATGAAAACGGCAAATACTCGGCCTATGGCTTCGACGACAGGGGCCGCAAGCGCCTGATGCGCGCTAATGATGGCATTCACTTCACCATGCGCGGCTATGTGAAACTCGCATCTCTGGTGACCAATGCGATGGCCGACACCACAGTGGTGCCGGCGGCGACACCGGTGGCTGTGCAGCAGGCACCGGTGATTGAAAAGCCGCAAGCACCCGTTGCGCCTGTGGCCCCGGTGGTTGACGTGCCGACCCCTGCAGCGCGGCCGGGGGATGACCATGCGGCTGTTGACAAGGAAGATGAGCCGCACCGCTCCGAGCGGCCCGGGCTTTCCGATATGGCGTCTTCCATTGCAAGTGCGTTGTCTGATCTGCGCGGCTTTGTGCTGCCCGAACCAAAACCCGGGCGGGCGGATGATCTTCGGCAGCCAAACCAGCCGGGCCGATGATCTCGCTCATGCGCGTGGCAGTGCTGGTTGTTGCCGGGCTGATGCTGGCAGCGGCAGGTGAGCCGCAGACCGTTGAAACACCCATAAGCAATCCACAAGCCCTTGCGCCGTTCTTTGAGGCGCAGGCGGGCGATGGGCCTTTGCGCATTCTGCATATCGGCGACAGCCATATTGCCCGCGATACATTTTCAGGTGATCTGCGCAGCCTGCTGGGTGATGAGCGCGGCGCGGGCGGGCGCGGGATGCTGCCGCCGGGGACTGTCTATGCATTCTTTCAGGCGCGCGGCGTCGAGCTTGATATGTCGGAAGGCTGGGAAATCTTCCGCGCCCGTGATGAAGAAGCGTCAGGGCCATTTGGCGTCATGAGCGCACGGGTGACGGCCAGAGCGGGCACGTCGCCGTGGATTGCGCTTTCAGGTATTGAGCCCGCGGCTGAGCGGCTGTTGATCGGCTATATGCGGCACCCGGACGGTGGTGTGGTGCAGGTGCGGGTGGATGCAGCCCTGCATGCAATCCCCACCAATCGCGCTGCGGGTCCTGCCTTTGCGGCGTTGGCTATTCCCGAGGGGACACAGATCATCAGGCTGGCAGCAGCAGGGGACGGCGATGTGACGCTGACCTCGCTGGTGCTTGAGGCAGACCGTGATGGTGTGACGTTGTCCAATGCAGGCTGGCCGGGGGCGACCGCTGAAATCATGGCGCGGTGGGACGACACGGTGCTGCGCACGGAGCTTGGGCGGCTTGAGCCGCATCTCATCATTGTCGGCTATGGCACCAATGAGGGCTTTGACGACGCGCTGGACCTTGCCGCCTATGAGGCGGTGCTGCGGGACCAGCTTTTGCGGCTCAAGAGATTTGCACCGGGGGCGGCGCTGCTGCTGACCGGCGGGCCGGACGGGACGCGGCTGCCGCTTTATGCGGATACGGAGTCACGTGAGCCGGACGAATGGGCGTGCGCGCAATTGAGCGATGATGAGCGCGCGGAGTATCAATCACTGCTTGAAGCGAAAAGCACCGGGCTGCTGCGCTGGCACGCGCCACCGCAGTTTGATGCACTGCTGGCGTTGCAAAAGCGCGTGGCGGTTGACGCGGGCGCGGCCCATTGGGACTGGCGCGCGGCGATGGGCGGGGCGTGTTCCATCCATGACTGGCGGCTGGCAGAGCCGCAATGGGCAAAGCCCGACCATGTCCACCTGACGGCGGAGGGGTATGCGGCCTCTGCCGCCGTGCTGAGAAAGGCGCTGAATGGCGCGTTTGTGGCATGGGACACGGTGAGGTAGGGTGAACCTGTTCCGGATCGGGACAGTTCGCGCTCAGGAGTAACCGGGCGTTAAGACTTGTGGAGCGGTTTGACCCGTTTTCCGCCGTCTTGGCCTTTTTGAGACGCGCGCGCATATGCTGTTTCCGACACTCGATTTTGCGCTGTTCTTTGTCATCGTGTTCCTTGTTGCATGGGAATTGCGGCGGGACATGGACGCGCGCAAGCTGGTGCTGGTGCTCGCCTCCTATTTTTTCTATGGCTACTGGGATATGCGGTTCACGCTGCTATTGGCGGGGTCGTCGCTGCTCAACTATGCGGCGGGGCGCGCCATTGGCGGGCTGAACGACGGGGTAACGCGCAAATGGGTGTTGGGCGTTGCTGTTGTGCTCAACCTTGGTGTGCTCGCCTTCTTCAAATATTACGGCTTCTTTCTTGGCTCGCTGGCGGACATTCTGACCGGGCTTGGGATTGAGCGTGACCTGCCGTTCCTTGAAGTGATCCTGCCGGTCGGCATTTCGTTTTTCACCTTCCAGGGCATCTCATATCTGGTCGATGTATACCGGCGGCATGTGGAAGCGTCGCGCTCGGTGCTCGATATCTTCCTCTACATCTCGTTCTTCCCGCAGCTCGTTGCCGGGCCGATTGTGCGCGCGGCGCATTTCCTGCCGCAGCTTGAGCGCACACCGCATGTGAACCGGCGCATGGCATCGCTTGCCGTCGTGCTCATTCTCGTCGGCCTGTTCAAGAAGATGGTGATTGCCAATTATCTGGCGACCGAGCTTGTGGATCATGTGTTCTTTGATCCAACGGCGTTTGGCGGCGGTGACCTGCTGTTGGGCGTCTATGGCTATGCGGTGCAGATCTATTGTGATTTTTCGGCATATTCGGATATTGCGATTGGCGTTGCGGCGCTGCTTGGCTATCGCTTCCCACGTAACTTTGATCATCCCTACCGCGCGTCATCGCTGCAGGAGTTCTGGCGGCGCTGGCATATCTCGCTGTCCACCTGGCTGCGGGACTATCTCTATATTCCGCTGGGCGGTAGCCGTGGCTCGACCTTCCAGACCTACCGCAATCTGTTTTTGACCATGTTCCTTGGCGGCATCTGGCACGGGGCGGCGTGGACCTTTGTGTTCTGGGGTGCGTTCCACGGCGCGATGCTGGGCATTGAGCGGGCACTGACGCGTCGGTGGGAAGCGTTTGCGGGCAATGGCAATGGCAATGGCTATGGCGGTGGGGTGCTTGGCGCGCTGATGGGTGTGGGCCGCATGATCCAGGGATCCATCGGGACGCTGCTGGGGATTGTGCTGACGTTCCACCTTGTGTGCTTTGCGTGGATATTCTTCCGGGCACCGACCTTTTCAGGCGCGTGGTCGTATCTGGGCGGGTTGTTTGACTGGTCACAGCCGGCGCAGTTTGCGTCCCCCTTTATCGTCGGGCTGATTGGTTTGTCACTGGCGGCGCAGTTCCTGCCATCAGGCTGGGCGATTGGCGCGGGCCGGTTGTTGCGGCGCGCGCCGTGGCCCACATGGGGGCTGCTGCTGGGCTTTGGTATTCTGGCGATAGAAGCCATGGCGCCTGAAGGCACGGCCCCATTCATCTATTTCCAGTTCTAGGGACATCTCACCATGATGGAACACATAGATCCGGAAGCGGACGCCTACGAACCCGGTTTCGAGATGAAGCCCAAGGCAACGCTGAATGCAGAGTTGGAAACAACCGGCACGTTCAAGCGGATGTTCTACGCGATGCTGCTGGCAGCATTCATCCTGGCGCTGTTTCACTCAGCGGCGCTGGTGACCTATGTGCGCGGGCTGCCGATTGGGCCGGTCGAAGACACGATCATCGCCGTCAGCGAAGCGTGGCACGAACAGATGCAGCGCAACGGCATGACGGGGCTGTTTGCGACAATGGACGAGCAGATGAAGACGCTGCACGACGCCACATGGGAAGATGTGGAAGCCCTGCGGTCCGGTGCCAGGCACGTCGGGGAGCCGCCGGCTGATCTGCGTGGTGGGGTGGCTGAGTAAGGGGCTCGCGCTACCGACCTAGAACAGACCGCCATTGTCCGGTTTAACCGGACAATCCATGCAGGCTTTACCTGCCCGATGAAGGTCCTATAGAGCCGCACCGCATCATGGATCCCCCGGTCAAGCCGGAGGATGGTGTTTTAGTTTGTGTGCGTGACGTGCGTTACCGCGGCAGCGTCGTTTCACCCATCAGGAACTTGTCCACCGTGTGGGCGCATTGGCGGCCTTCGCGGATCGCCCAGACGACCAGCGACTGGCCGCGGCGCATGTCGCCGCAGGTGAACAGCTTGTTGACGGAGGATTTGTAGCTGTCTTCGCCTTCGGTCGTTGCCTTGACGTTGCCGCGCGGGTCGAGCTCGGGCTTCAGCGCTTCGATCATGCCTTCGTGGATCGGTGACACAAAGCCCATGGCCAGCAGCACGAGGTCTGCCTTGATCTCGAATTCGCTGCCTTCGATGGGCTGCATCTTGTCGTCGACTTTGGTGCAGACGAGGGATGTGACCTTACCGTCTTCGCCGACAAATTTCTTGGTCATGACGGCGAAGTCGCGGTCGGCGCCTTCGGCCTGGCTGGAAGACGTGCGGAACTTCATCGGCCAATGCGGCCAGGTCAGCATCTTGTCTTCTTTTTCCGGGGCAGCGGGCATGATCTCGATCTGGGTGACGGAGATGGCGCCCTGACGGAATGAAGTGCCGATGCAGTCCGACCCGGTGTCGCCGCCGCCGATGACGACGACGTTTTTGCCGCCGGCCAGAATGGGGGTGACATTGCCGAGGTTTTCGTCGCCATTGCGGCGGTTTTGCTGCGGCAGGAACTCCATGGCGAAGTGAACGCCATCAAGGTCGCGGCCTTCGATGGGCAGGTCGCGGGGCTTTTCAGCGCCACCGGACAGCACGACGGCGTCAAAGTCCTTCATCAGGTCTTCGGCGGGCATGTCGACGCCGATGTGGACACCCGATTTCAGCGTCACGCCTTCGGCGGTCATCTGCTCCATGCGGCGGTCGAGGACGTGCTTTTCCATCTTGAAGTCGGGGATGCCGTAGCGCAGCAGGCCGCCGGCCTTCAGGTTCTTTTCAAACAGGGTGACGTCATGGCCGGCGCGGGCAAGCTGCTGCGCGCAGGCCATGCCTGCGGGGCCGGCACCGACGACGGCGACTGTCTTTCCGGTCTTGTGTGCGGGGATCTGGGGTTCAACCCAGCCTTCCTCGATGGCGCGGTCGGCGATGGCGCATTCGATGCTCTTGATCGTCACCGGCTTGTCTATGAGGTTCAAGGTGCACGCCGCCTCGCACGGGGCGGGGCAGATGCGGCCGGTCACTTCAGGGAAATTGTTGGTGGAATGCAGGTTGCGCGCGGCCTGCTCCCAGTCATCCGCATACACCAGATCATTCCAGTCGGGGATCTGGTTGTTGACCGGGCAGCCGTTGTGACAATAGGGGACGCCGCAATCCATGCAGCGGGCCGCCTGATTTTTGACGCCCTCTTCCGACATCGGAATGACGAACTCACGGAAGTGGCGCACGCGGTCCGAGGCCGGTGCTTCCGTGCGGTCCTGGCGGTCGATTTCCAAAAAGCCGGTGACTTTACCCATCGGGCTCATCCTTCAAATTCAAATGCAGTGTGATGCGGTGTGGCCGGTAAGGCGCAGGTGATTACTCGCCTGCGGCCTTGAACGGCGTTGCATCGTTCTGATTGCTTGCCTTCATGTCTTCCAGTGCGCGGCGGTAATCCACCGGCATCACCTTCACGAATTTCGGCAAATAGGTTTCCCAGTCGTCGAGAATGGCCTGTGCACGGGTGGAGCCTGTGTAGTGGACATGGTTCTCGATCAGCTGGCGCAGACGTTCTGCATCAAACCGCGTCATGTCGGTCATGACATCGACGCGGCCATGGGTTTCAAGGTCGCCGCCCTGATGGCCACGGCGCTCCATGGCGTCGTCTTCGGCGGGAATGTGCTCCAGCTCGACCATTGAGAGGTTGCAGCGGCGTTCAAAGTCGCCATCCCCATCCAGCACATAGGCAATGCCGCCGGACATGCCGGCTGCGAAGTTGCGGCCGGTCTCGCCCAGCACAACCACGACGCCGCCGGTCATGTATTCGCAGCAATGGTCACCGGCACCTTCGACAACGGCGATGGCGCCGGAGTTGCGCACGGCAAAGCGTTCGCCTGCAACGCCGCGGAAATAACATTCACCGGCGATGGCACCGTAAAGCACGGTGTTGCCGACGATGATGCTGTTCTCGGGCACCACTTTGGCGTCGGGATGTGGATAGACAACGATGCGGCCGCCGGACAGGCCCTTGCCGACATAGTCGTTGGCTTCACCCACCAGTTCCATTGAGACGCCGGTTGCAAGCCAGGCACCAAAGCTCTGGCCGGCAGTGCCGGTGAGCTTGATGGAGATGGTGTTGTCGGGAAGACCCTTGTGGCCATAGCGCTTGGCAACCTCGCCCGACAGCATGGCGCCGGCGGTGCGGTTCTGCGACACGATCGTGGATTCGATGCGGACCGGGGTGCCGTCTTCCAGCGCCGGTTTGGCCTCGGCAATCAGCTTGCGGTCGAGGATGTCCTTGATCGGATGGTCCTGCACTTCGGCATGACGGATGGCGACGCCGGGCTTGTCCTCGGGCTTGAGGAACAATGGCGACACGTCCAGCCCCTTGGCCTTCCAGTGATCAAGCGCCTTGGTCTGGTCGATGGCATCCATCTGGCCGACCATGTCTTCAAGCCGGGTGAAGCCCATTTCTGCCATGATGGCGCGCAGTTCTTCGGCCACATAGAAGAAGTAGTTCACCACATGTTCGGGCAGGCCGGTGAAGCGCTTGCGCAGCACCGGGTCCTGGGTGGCGACGCCGACGGGGCAGGTGTTGAGATGGCATTTGCGCATCATGATGCAGCCCGCTGCGATCAGCGGGGCTGTGGCAAAGCCGAACTCATCGGCACCCAGAAACGCGCCGATGGCAACATCGCGGCCTGTGCGCAGGCTACCGTCCACCTGAACGGCGATGCGGCCGCGCAACCCGTTGGCCACGAGCGTTTGATGGGTTTCGGCAAGGCCGATTTCCCATGGCGAACCTGCATGCTTGATGGAGGTCAGGGGTGACGCACCCGTGCCGCCTTCATAGCCGGAGATCGTGACGTGATCGGCGCGGGCCTTTGAGACGCCTGCGGCAACCGTGCCGACACCGACTTCAGACACCAGTTTCACGGAGATGGCGGCTGCCGGATTGACGTTTTTCAGGTCGAAGATGAGCTGTGCCAGATCTTCGATTGAATAGATGTCGTGATGCGGCGGCGGCGAGATCAGGCCGACGCCGGGTGTGGAGTAGCGCACCTTGGCGATGACTGCGTCGACCTTGTGGCCGGGCAGCTGGCCGCCTTCGCCGGGCTTGGCACCCTGCGCCATCTTGATCTGGATCATGTCGGCATTGACGAGATATTCAGCCGTCACACCGAAGCGGCCCGACGCCACCTGCTTGATGGCGGAGCGCATGCTGTCGCCATTGGCAAGCGGGACAAAACGGTCCTGCTCCTCGCCACCTTCGCCGGTGTTGGACTTGCCGCCGATGCGGTTCATGGCCATGGCCAGCGTCGTGTGGGCTTCGCGGCTGATGGAGCCGAATGACATGGCACCGGTCGCGAAGCGCTTGACGATCTCGGACGCGGGCTCGACCTTGTCGATCGAGACCGGCGTGCGGCCGATCTCTTCGGCGGTTTTCAAACGGAACAGGCCGCGGATGGTCATCAACCGCTTGGTCTGGTCGTTGATGGTGTGCGCAAAGGCGTTGTATTTTTCCTGGCTGTTGCCACGCACCGCATGCTGCAGGTCGGCCACCGTATCGGCGGTCCACATATGCTCTTCACCGCGCATGCGCTGCATGTAATCGCCGCCGACCGCGAGGGCTGTCTTCAGCACCGGGTCGAGGGAGAAGGCGCGGCGGTGACGGCGGACGGTTTCTTCCGCCACTTCGGCAAGGCCGACGCCTTCAATCATGGTGGCGGTGCCATAGAAATAGTCGCGCACGAACTCGCTTGAGAGGCCGACCGCATCAAATATCTGCGCGCCGCAATAGGACTGGTAGGTGGAGATGCCCATCTTGGACATCACCTTCAGAATACCTTTGTCCACCGCCTTGATGAAGCGTGACTTGATGGTTGCGTCATCAAGGTCTTCGTCGATGAGGTTCTTGGAGGCGATCATCGTTTCGAAGGCGAGATACGGGTTGATGGCTTCGGCGCCATAGCCTGCGAGTGCGCAGAAGTGATGCACTTCGCGGGCTTCACCGGTTTCAACCACAAGGCCGACGCTGGTGCGCAGGGTTTTGCGGATCAGGTGATGGTGTACGGCGGAGGTTGCCAGCAATGACGGCAGCGCCATGCGGTCTTCGCTCACCAGCCTGTCCGACAGGATGATGATGTTGAAGCCTTCGTTGACGGCGCGCTCGGCACGTTCGCACAGGGCATCAAGCGCCAGCTTCATGCCTGCGGCGCCGCGATCTGCTGCAAAGGTGGTGTCCAGCGTCTTGGTCATGAAGTGATTGTCGGCGATGTCGCCGATGGCGCGGATCTTTTCCAGATCCTCGTTGGAGAGGATGGGCTGGCGCACTTCAAGGCGGCGCAGTTCACCCTGCTTGTGCAGATCAAGCAGGTTGGGGCGCGGACCGATGAGCGAAACGAGGCTCATCACCAGTTCTTCGCGGATCGGATCGATCGGCGGGTTGGTGACCTGCGCAAAGTTCTGCTGGAAATACGAGAATAGCGACTTCGACTGATCCGACAGCACTGCAATCGGTGTGTCGGTGCCCATGGAGCCAATGGCTTCCTGGCCGGTGGCAGCCATCGGCGCCATCAGTGTTTTCACATCTTCCTGCGTGTAGCCGAACGCCTGCTGGCGCTTGAGCAGCGGCACGTTGGGCTGCGGCGGGTTGCCGCCGATGTCGGGCAGGTCCTCGACATTGATCTGGGCGTTGTTGAGCCACTCCTGATAGGGCTCAAGGGAGGCCAGCTTCGCTTTGTTTTCCTCGTCGGAGATGATGCGGCCTTCTTCAAGGTCGATCAAAAGCATCTTGCCGGGCTGCAGGCGCCACTTCTCGACGATGCGGTCTTCGGGATAGGGCAGCACACCCATTTCAGAGGCGAGAATTACATGATCATCGTCGGTGACGAAATAGCGGGCCGGGCGCAGGCCGTTACGGTCCAGCGTTGCGCCGATCTGGCGACCGTCGGTGAACGCCATGGCGGCGGGGCCGTCCCATGGTTCCATCAGGGCTGCGTGATGTTCATAGAAGGCGCGTCGCGCCGGGTCCATCAGCTCATGGCCGGCCCAGGCTTCTGGAATCATCATCATCATGGCGTGGGACAGCGAGTAGCCGCCCATGACCAAAAGCTCGAGCGCGTTGTCGAAGCAGGCGGAGTCAGACTGGCCTTCGACAATCAGCGGCCAGATCTTGTCCAGATCCTCGCCGAGAATGTCGGACTTCATGGTGCCCTGGCGGGCTGCCATCCAGTTGACGTTGCCACGCAGGGTGTTGATCTCGCCATTGTGGCAGATCATGCGGAACGGCTGCGCCAGGCTCCATGTGGGGAAGGTGTTGGTGGAGAAACGCTGATGCACCAGCGCCAGTGCCGACACCATGCGCTCGTCATGCAGGTCCAGATAATATTTGCCGACCTGATCCGACAGCAGCATGCCCTTGTAGTTGAGCACGCGCGACGACAGCGACGTGACATAGACATCGGCAGCGCTTGTGATGTCTTCGGCAATCAGAGAGTTCCAGATCTGCTTGCGGATGACGAACAGCTTGCGCTCAAAGGCTTCCTGATCGGCGCAGTTGGCGCCACGCCCGATAAAGAGCTGCTTGTGGACCGGCTCTGTGGGAATGACAGAGGGGCCGAGGTCCGTGTTGTCGACCGGGACATCGCGCCAGCCAAGAACTTCCTGGCCTTCGGCGATTGCTGTTTGTTCGGCACGCTGCATCACATGGGCGCGGCGCTCATCTTCCTGCGGCAGGAAGAAGTGGCCAACGGCGTATTCGCCTTCTGCAGGCAGTGTGATGCCGAGGTCAGCAGTGACGGCGCGCAGGAACGCGTCGGGCATCTGAATGAGGAGGCCGGCGCCGTCGCCCGCCTTGGGGTCGGCGCCCACGGCACCACGGTGCTCAAGATTGCAGAGGATGGACAGGCCATCCTGAACGATCTTGTGGGTCTTTTTGTTTTTGATATTGGCGACGAAGCCAATGCCGCAGGCGTCCTTTTCATTGCGCGGATCATAAAGACCACGCGGTGCGGGCATACCTGCCGGACGGAAACGAGCTTCTGTGGGCTTCGTCATGCGGCCAAACCTCTCAAACTGACAATGTCCGCGCCTTGGGGCGCGCGAGCATTCTGTAAACAAACCAAATCTGCGACATGCGCCCTTCATAACTGGGGCAAACACGCCACGCGGCAATCAGCGCCCCGGGAACAGCCCGTCTTCTTCATAAGCAACCCGGCATCGGCCGGGCCAGAAGAGGACGAGGGTCGGCCGGAACGCCGCCTTGTCGCGAATTGACCATGGGGCTTTCGCTTGATGCCTGCCCGTCGCCTATTGGCACCTTCGACGGGTTGCAGTCACGAAAGCCTGCGTCTTGCGGGCGGGTTCACTCGCTGTACGTTAACGACAGCAGTCCCTGATTGCCCGAGCATTCAGCGCCTGACCGGTTACTTGGCCGAGCGTGAATACGGGGCGGATAGTGCCAGAGAGAGATGGGGTGAATCAAGGTCAGGAATGATGACCTTTATTTTGTCTTAACAGGGCCTGTCCGGCCCTATTTTTGGCTGAAAATATAGAGTTTTTCCCAAATCACGCGACATCACACCGGTTTGACCCCTATCACGATGGTCGTGATTTCCGCCTGAAGCGGCGATTTGGCACTCTCTAGCGGTCGCAAGGGCGTTCGCCACCGGGGTGTCCCCCGTCGCGTTTGTCCGGCTGGAGAGCCCCTTGCGCGCTTTTTACTCTAAAAACGCGTGAATTTGTGCGGTGGGGTCCACCGCGTGTGGCGGTCGCCGGTGGTGGTCCCGGTTTCACATGTCGATCACCGAGCATCACGGGGGTTTGACGCGGCGCGACGGCGTTGTGAGTTCCCTTTGAGGTCGTGCTGTTCGAGGTTGGTGGGGCGGTGGCAACACCTCGAAAGCTCAATCTCTCAAGGAGGAATTCCATATGAAAACTGTTTCCAAATCCGCGCTCGCCTCAACGGGTTTTGCCGTTGCTGGTGCCCTTTCCGTTGCACTGACAATGGCTGCGACAACGGCAACCCCGGCAGCGGCGGCTGACCAGGAGAAATGCTACGGCGTGGCGCTGGCCGGCCAGAATGACTGTGCTGCCGGACCGGGCACAACGTGCCAGGGCACATCCACCATCGACTATCAGTCCAATGCCTGGAAGCTGGTTCCCGCCGGAACCTGCATGTCCATCGAGACGCCGAACGGCACCGGCATGCTTGAAGGCAACAACTCGAACGTCCCTGCCTAGTCCGGCTGATACGGACGTACGGAGTTGAGGATCCCCGGATGACCCATTCCCCCCAGATGCACGCGAAATCCCCCTTCGTGTCCGGCCGCTTGTCTATTGCGGACGGGCCATCTGCAGGGTTGTCCGGGGTTTCCGCCCTGGCCGGCATATCCTTGAAACCGCAGCACTATGAAGACGTGCTGGGTCGCTCCGAGGTGGCCGACTTCTTTGAGGTGCATGCGGAGAATTACTTTGGTGCGGGCGGTGCGCCGCATCGTTATCTGACGGCGATCCGCGCGCGCCATCCTTTGTCCATACATGGGGTCGGCCTGTCGCTTGGCGGAGCCGAGCCGCTTAACACGCGCCATCTGGCAAACCTGCGAACGCTGGTGGAGCGCTATCAGCCGCTGCTGGTGTCCGAACATCTGGCGTGGTGCGCGCATGAGGGTGTCTATTTCAACGATCTGTTGCCGGTGCCGCTGACACGCGAGGCGCTGGATATTGTCGCCGGGCATGTGGCTCAGACACAGGATGCGCTGGGCCGGCAGATCCTGATTGAAAACCCGTCCAATTATCTGAGTTTTGACGACAGCCATATTGTGGAAGCCGATTTTCTGGCGGCGCTGGTGCAGCGCACCGGCTGCGGGCTGCTGCTCGATATCAACAATGTGGTTGTGAGCGCACACAATATGAGGTTCGACGCACGGGCCTATCTTGACGCATTCAATATGGATGCGGTGGGTGAGATCCATCTTGCCGGACATGCGGTTGATGTGCGTGGCGGCGTGGACCTGATGATTGATGATCATGGCAGTCCGCCTACGGACGAAGTGTGGTCTCTGTATGAATATGCCGTGACCCGTGCGGGCGCGCGGCCGACGCTTGTCGAGTGGGACAAGGATGTGCCAGCCCTCGACGCATTGCTGGATCAGGCCGGTAAGGCGCGGCGCATTATGGGCCGTTCAGCGAAGGTTGCCGGTGGCCATGCTGGGTGATCTTCAAAGGAAATTTGCAGCCTCGCTGCGGGACCCTGCCGATGGCCATGTCCTGACGGATATGGCGGCGGTGGGAGACGACGTGCTGCCTGCGCGGGCGCGGTTTGATGTTTATCGCAACAATGTCTCCGTCAGCCTGTGCGATGCGCTTGAGGCGCTTTATCCGGTCTGTACGCGGCTGGTGGGGCGTGACTTTTTCAGGGCGGCGGCGCGGGTCTATCTGCAGCACGCGATGCCCGGGCAGGCCACGCTTATTGGTTTTGCGCCGGACTTTGCAGGCTTTCTTGTGGGCTTCGAGCCGGCGCGGGGCTTGCCATATCTGCCGGACGTGGCACGGCTGGAATGCGCCTGGCACAAGACCTATCACGCAGCCGATGCGGTGCCGGTGACGGCGGATGATCTGGCGCGCTATCTTGATGCCAATGGTGGCGCGGCGCTGGACCGGCTGGTGCTGGGGCTGCCGCCTGCGCATCAGTTCTTGATGTCGCCCTATCCGATTTCGCGCATCTGGGCGGCCAACCAGCCGGACCGGGACGGGCAGGTGCACCTGATAGATGGGGCGCAAAGCGAGCGCCTTTATGTGGTGCGCCCGGGCACGCAGGTTGAGGTGCGTCGCGTATCGCCGGGTGCGTTTGCGCTGCTCAGCGCGGTTGCAGGCGGCGCGACGCTGGGGCTGGCAATGATTGCAGCTTTCGAGGCGGAACCTGACTGTGACACACAGCAGATTTTTGCCGCGCTTTTGACAGCGGGCAGTTTCACATGGGCGCTGGATGAACCGGGCGCGACGGAACAGGAGACAGACTGATGGTGGTGACCAAGATAGCCGACCAGGTGCAGCGGCTTATCGGCCTTATGTCATCGCTGCCGGAATGGCTGGTGGCGGTTGCAGCGCGGCTGGCGGTGGGGATGGTGTTCTGGACATCGGCCCGGCTCAAGGTTGATGGACTCACCCTCAAGGACTCGACCTATTTTCTGTTCGAGCATGAATATGCGCTGCCGCTGATCCCGCATGAATGGGCGGCGGTGGCGGCGACGCTTGCGGAACATATGTTCGCCGTATCCCTGTTCATTGGCTTTGCAACGCGGTTCGGAGCGCTGGGACTTCTGGGGATGACGGCGGTGATCCAGACATTCGTTTATCCCGATGCCTGGGTGACGCATCTCATGTGGGCGACGGGGTTGCTCTATCTCATCATTCGCGGGCCGGGGCCGTTTTCAATCGACCACCTGATTGCCCGCCGATTTGCGGACAGGGCCTGACACTGCATTGCTGCATTGCTGCATTGCCGCGATGGGGCGAAGGCCATAGCATCGCGGCGCAATGCATTTTTCATCTGACAATGCCAGCGGTGTGGCGCCTGAAATCATGGACGCGTTGGCGCGTGCCAATGAGGGGCCTGCATGGGCTTATGGGCGTGATGCGATCACCGGGCGGCTCAACGGGTTGTTTTCGGACCTGTTCGAACGCGAAGTTGTTGTCTATCCGCTGGCAACGGGGACTGCCGCCAATGCGCTGATCCTCGCCACCCTGTCGCCGCCCTGGGGGGCGGTGATGTGTCATCAAAAAAGCCACATCAATTCGGATGAGGGCGGGGCACCGGAGTTTTATTCCGGTGGTGCCAAGCTTGTGCCGATTGCGGGAGCGCATGGGCAGATCAGTGTTGCGGGTCTTGATGCGGCGCTTGCGGCCTTGCCGGGCGGCGATGTGCATCATGTTGTCCCGAGTGTTTTGAGCCTTACGCAGGCGACTGAATCCGGCACCGTCTATGGGCTTGATGAGGTGCGTGCGCTCACGGCGCGGGCGAAAGCAGGCAATCTCAAGGTGCATATGGATGGCGCGCGGTTTGCCAATGCATTGGCAACGCTTGGCTGTACGCCGGCGGAGGCGACCTGGAAGTGCGGCGTTGACGCGTTGAGTTTCGGGGCCACCAAGAACGGCGCCATGGCGGCGGAGGCGGCGGTGTTTTTTGATCCGGCGCTGGCGCAGGGGTTTGAGCAGCGGCGGATGCGCGGCGGGCATCTGTTTTCCAAGATGCGCTACGTGTCGGCACAGCTTGAAGCCTATCTGGCGGACGGGTTGTGGCTGCGGCTGGCAGCGCACGCCAATGCGCAGGCGCTGGCGCTGGCCGTCGTCATCGACGAGACCGAGGGCGCGTCGCTGCTGCACCCGGTCGAGGGTGACGAGCTGTTCGTGGCGTTTGCCGACTCAGCGGTGATCAGGAAGCTGCACAAAGCGGGGGTCGGTTTCGTCCCGTGGGACCCGGCCAACGGGGTGATCCGGCTGGTCACATCATTTCAGACGACCGATGAAGACGTGCGGCAATTCCGCGCTGCACTGCACGCCGTACTTTGATGCAGTGCAGTGTTGACCGCTGCCGAGGGAGTTAAACCCTTGCTGGAATAAGGGTGTTTTCCCTAAGTCCTTGCGCCGCACTGGGTTTTTCATGGTGTTTGTGGTGCGGTTTGTCGCTGCGGCGCAAGGTCTCAATTAGTTAAGGCCCCTATTGTATCCAAGGGCATGGCCGACATAGCGTTGGCTATCGACATATCCGACTCATGTGGGCTGCGTGGGTCGTACGGCATATTTTTCGAAGGTGGGGACTGGGCATGGCGCAACCAAATGGGGCTCCTTCTGCTGGTGGGACGGTTGGTGAACCCGGATTGCTGAATGATGGCCGGTTGACCACGATGGGGTGGGGCGCGATCGCGCTTTTCATCCTCGGTGCATTTCTCGGCATTTTCGTCATGGCGGGTGCTTCCGGCGGCGCGATGGTCTTTCACGGCGCACTGATCACCGTGTTCTGCCTGTTGGCGATCATGTGGATCGGCGACCGGCATTTTGATTTCCTGCAGCGCGGACCGACGCCCAAGGCGCCGGATGGTGTTCAGTACAATGACGCGGTCATCCGCTGGGGTGTCATCGCGTCCACCTTCTGGGGTGTTGTCGGTTTCAGCGTCGGTCTTGTGATCGCGGTGCAGCTTGCCTTCCCCGACCTTCTTACCGGCATTGCGGAACTCAATTTCGGGCGGCTGCGGCCTGTCCATACGTCCGCGGTGATCTTTGCCTTCGGCGGCAATGTGCTGATGGTGACGTCGTTCTATGTGGTGCAGCGCACCTCCAAGGCGCGGCTGGCGGGCGACATTGCGCCGTGGTTCGTGTTCTGGGGCTATCAGCTTTTCATTGTGCTGGCGGCAACCGGCTATGTGATGGGTGTCACCCAGTCGAAGGAATATGCCGAACCTGAATGGTATATCGACCTGTGGCTGACGATTGTGTGGGTGACCTATCTGCTGGTGTTCCTTGGGACGCTGTGGCGCCGCCGCGAGCCGCATATCTATGTGGCCAACTGGTTCTATCTCGCCTTCATCGTCACCATTGCGATGCTGCACATCGTCAACAATCTGGCGGTGCCGGTGTCGTTCGCGGGCGATAAATCCTATGTGCTGTTTTCCGGCGTTCAGGATGCGATGACCCAGTGGTGGTACGGGCATAATGCGGTGGGCTTCTTCCTCACCGCGGGCTTCCTGGGGATCATGTATTACTTCATCCCCAAGCGCGCCGAGCGGCCGGTCTATTCCTACCGGCTGTCGATCATCCATTTCTGGGCGCTGATCTTCCTCTACATCTGGGCCGGCCCGCATCACCTGCATTTCACAGCGCTGCCCGACTGGGCACAGACGCTGGGTGCGACGTTCTCCATCATGCTGTGGATGCCGTCATGGGGCGGCATGATCAACGGGCTGATGACGCTTGCGGGCGCCTGGGACCGGCTGCGCACGGACCCTGTGATCCGTATGCTGGTCGTGTCGGTGGCGTTCTACGGCATGAGCACGTTTGAAGGCCCGCTGATGAGCATCAAGGCCGTCAACGGTCTGTCGCATTACACGGACTGGACCATCGGGCACGTGCATTCAGGTGCGCTTGGCTGGGTTGGGTTTGTGTCCTTCGGTGCGCTGTACTGCCTTGCACCGTGGGTGTGGCGGCGGGCGCGGCTTTATTCGCTGGCGCTGGTTGAATGGCACTTCTGGATCGCCACCATCGGCATCGTGCTCTACATCACATCCATGTGGGTGTCAGGCATTCTGCAGGGCCTGATGTGGCGCGCTTATGATGAGCTGGGTTTCCTCGAATACTCATTCGTTGAAACCGTCGAAGCGATGCACCCGTTCTACATCATTCGGGCGATCGGTGGCGGGCTGTTCGTGATCGGGTCACTGATCATGGCCTACAACATCTACAAGACCGCCAAGGGTGAAATCCGCGCAAGCGAACCGCTTGACGCAACAGCCGGCCGTGCTCCGCAGGGCCAGTTCGTTGCGGCACCGGCGCATTAGGGAGGGCGGAGAAGATGTCCTTGTTCAGTCACTCGCACTTTGAACGCAACTCGATCATTCTGGTGATCGGCATCCTGATTGTGGTGTCGATCGGCGGGTTGGTGCAGATCACACCGCTGTTCTTCCTGTCCTCGACCATTGAGGAAGTGGACGGCGTGCGGCCGTATTCACCGCTGGAGCTTGCCGGGCGGAATATCTATATCCGCGAAGGCTGCTACAACTGCCACAGCCAGATGATCCGCGCCCTGCGTGATGAAGTTGAGCGTTACGGGCACTATTCGCTGGCAGCGGAAAGCATGTATGACCACCCGTTCCAGTGGGGGTCAAAGCGCACGGGTCCTGATCTTGCACGCGTCGGCGGCAAATATTCCGACGACTGGCATGTGCTGCATATGGCCAATCCGCGCGCTGTGGTGCCCGAAAGTATTATGCCGCGCTATCCGTTCCTGGCGGAAACACCGCTTGGCTATGAAGATGTGGCAGCGCATCTGGAGGCCAACCGCGTGGTTGGTGTGCCGTATACGGATGAGATGGTCGCCAACGCGTCGGGCGACCTGAAAATCCAGACCCAGCCACTTGAGGATTACGACGCCATGCTGGCGCGGTATCCCAAGGCGCAGATCCGCGATTTTGACGGCAACCCGGAGATGGTCTCCGAACTTGATGCGCTGATTGCCTATATGCAGATGCTCGGCACGCTTGTGGACTTCTCAGCCTACGAGGCTGAGGGCGAGAACCTGCGCTAAGGGAGTTCAAAGCAACATGGGATATGACGAAATCAGAAGCATCGGCGGCGCCATCGGCTTGGTGATGCTTTTTATCGGTTTCCTCGGTGTCGTTGCCTATGCGCTGTGGCCGGGCAACCGCAAACAGTTTGATGAAGCTGCACATGTGCCGCTTGATGATGACGCGCCAACAGGTGAAGGGCGTTCCAAATGAGCGACAACAGCGAGACCACTGGGTCGAACACAGGCGGACCGGAGACGGGCAAGCCTACACGGCATGTTGATGACTATACCGGGGTTGAAACCACCGGGCATGAGTGGGACGGCATCCGCGAATTGGACAATCCGCTGCCGCGTTGGTGGCTGTGGTCGTTTTATGCCTGCATCTTGTGGGCGGTCGGCTATTGGTTCCTGTATCCCGCATGGCCGCTGGCCTCGAGCTACACAAAGGGCATGCTGGGCTTTTCGCAGCGCGCTGAGGTGACCCAGCAGGTTGCGGCATCGCGCGCGGCGCTTGGCAAATATGACGAGCAGTTGCTGGCCGGTGCGCTTGAAGACGTGCCGGGCAACCCGGAACTGCATTCTGTGGCGCTGGCAGGCGGCGAAAGCGCGTTCGGCGACAATTGTGCACCCTGCCACGGACGCGGCGCTCAGGGCTTCAAGGGCTATCCCAATCTCAATGATGATTCATGGCTTTGGGGCGGCACGCTGGCCGACATCCAGACCACACTGCGGCACGGCATCCGCTGGGAAGCGGATGATGAAACGCGGCTGAATGATATGCCGCGCTTCCTTGATGACGGCATTCTCTCGCGCGCCGAAATCTCAGACACTGTGCAGCACGTGCTCGCCATCTCCGGCCGTGAGGCTGACCCGGTAGCCGCGGCACGCGGGGCTGAGGTTTTTGCCGCGCAATGCGTGGTCTGCCACATGGAAGACGGGCGCGGGAACCAGGATCTTGGCGCGCCCAATCTGACGGATGCAATCTGGCTTTATGGCGGCGATGAAGAAACGCTGTATGCGTCAATTGCCCACAGCCGCCGCGGCGTTATGCCAGCGTGGCAGGGGCGCCTGAACGATGCGACTATTGCCAAGCTGGCGCTTTATGTTCATGCGCTTGGCGGTGGTGAAGCGGCGGCACCGGCTGAATAAAGTCTGATGCGGCCGGTTCCCCGGTGGCACCCCACGGACTGTCCAGTCCGATCTTTGTCCCGATCAGGAGGGACGCGTAATGACCTCATCTGAGCACGGCGGCTTGCAGGCGCTTGCGGCGGAGGCTGCTGCCAATGTGAGTGGCGGCGGGCAGGCGCATGAGCATGTGGAGCGTCATGACGTCGAGCCGGTAAATTCGGCAGCGCACCGCCCGCTATACGAAGGCCGCAAGGCTATTCACCCCAAGCTGGTGCATGGGACGTTCCGCAACATCAAATGGGTGGTGATGGCGGTAACGCTGGGCATCTATTACGTGTTGCCCTGGGTCCGGTGGGACCGCGGCCTCAATGCGCCGGATCAGGCGGTGCTGCTGGATATGCCCGGGCGGCGCTTCTATTTCTTCTTCATCGAAATCTGGCCGCAGGAAATCTACTACATCACCGGCCTTTTGGTGCTGGCGGCGCTGGCGCTGTTTCTGGCGACCTCGCTGTTTGGCCGGGTGTGGTGCGGCTATGCGTGCCCGCAGACGGTGTGGACTGATCTTTTCATCATGGTCGAGCGCATGGTGGAAGGCGACCGCAATGAGCGGTTGCGGATGGCCAAGCGCAAATGGACCCTGGGCAAGTTTTTCAAGAAGACCATCAAGCATTCGATCTGGGTGCTGATTGCGCTGGCAACCGGCGGTGCGTGGGTCTTCTATTTTGCCGATGCGCCGACATTGGCGCGTGATCTTGTGACGCTTCAGGCGCCTGCGGTCTCCTATCTCTTCATCGGCGTTTTTGCCTCCACCACCTATCTGCTGGGTGGTCTCGCGCGCGAGCAGGTGTGCACATATATGTGCCCGTGGCCGCGCATTCAGGGTGCGTTGGTGGATGACCAGTCGTTTCTGGTGAGCTACCGGGCTGACCGGGGTGAACCGCGCGGGGCACACCGCAAGGGTGACCCCTGGGAGGGGCGTGGCGACTGCATTGACTGCAAGCAATGCGTGGTGGCCTGCCCAATGGGGATTGATATCCGCGACGGCGACCAGCTTGAATGTATTCAGTGTGCCCTGTGCATTGATGCGTGCGACGACATCATGACGCGCATCGATCGGCCGCGCGGTCTCATCACTTACGACAATTTCGACAATCAGGATCGGCGTGCCAAGGGTGAGCCGATGCGGGTGCGCCTGCTGCGCGCGCGTACGGTTCTTTATGCGATACTCATCGCGGTGGTTGGCATTGTCATGCTGTCGGCCCTGGTGACGCGCTCGGTGCTGGACGTGAATGTGCTCAGGGATCGCAATCCGTTGTTCGTGACTTTGTCCGATGGGTCCGTGCGCAATGGCTATGAGGTGAAAATTCTCAACAAGCTGAATGCCGTCAGGGTTTTCAACGTTTCAATCGACAACCTTGAAGGTGCGCGCATGTCCACGTTGACTGAGAGCGGGCTTGAAGTGCTGCCGGTTGAAGTCCCGTCCGACCGTTTGCGCAATATGCGTGTGTTCGTGACCGTACCCCAAGACAAGCTCGACCAGCTTGATGATGGTGTGGCGGATATTGCTTTTGTGGTCACGGATACAACCGATGGTACGGTTGTGCGTAACCGGACGACGTTCCGGGGCCCGGAGGCACGATAGAGATGGCGATTTTTGCGAAGCCCCTGACAGGCAAACATGTGCTGGGTGCCATGCTCGGATTTTTCGGTGTGGTCTTTGCCGTCAATGGGGTCATGACATGGGTGGCGCTTTCCACATTTTCCGGCATTGAGACCCAGAACGCCTATCAGGTCGGGCGCGACTATAACGAGACCCTGGAGGCTGCGGCGCGTCAACGCGCGATGGGCTGGCAGGTCGGGTTTGACGAAGTGTTTGAGACGCGTGCGGGTGGTGGCGCTGACGCGCGGGTGCGGGTAACGGTGCGCGATGCGGCGGGTCTGCCGGTGCGTGGACTTGTCGGAACACTTACATTCTGGCGGCCAGTGGCGCAGGGCGTTGATGTTGAGGTGATGCTTCAGGATGCCGAGACCGAGGGCTATGAGGCGGTTGCGTCATTGCCTGCCGGGGGACACTGGGACATGCAGCTGTCACTGACATCGGCGGGCGGCGACACATACTATCTTGAAAAGCGCGTGTGGGCCGGGGGAGCGTCCTAGCGATGGCGGACATGGCTCTTGCAGGCGCGCCTTCTCCGGAAATACCTGCAGCCTATGTACGTCCGCTGGAGGACGGCGAGGCCAGCGTCAATTTCGTTGTGGACGGTGTGCATTGCGGTGGCTGCGTCCGGCGGGTCGAGCGCGCAGTGCAGGGCTTGGCCGGCGTCACCCGCGGTCGGCTCAATCTTTCCACCAAGCGGCTGAATGTTTGTTTTGATCCTCAGCAGGTAAGCGCGGACGAGATTGCCGGGGCGGTGATCGGTACCGGTTACGGCGCGCGGCCATTTGATCCCAGAGCACTTGAGACACAGCAGGCGCGCGATGAGCGTGAACTGATGATCGCCATGGGCGTTGCCGGGTTTGCGGCAGCGAATGTGATGCTGCTTTCTGTTTCGGTATGGGCCGGGCATGCGGGCGGCATGGAAGCGTCGACCCGCGACATGTTTCACTGGATATCAGCGCTGATCGCGCTGCCGGCGATTGTCTTTTCCGGGCGGCCGTTCTTCCGGTCGGCGGCACGGGCGTTGCGCGCCGGGGCGATGAATATGGATGTACCCATATCGCTGGCGGTCATACTGGCGGCGGGCATGAGCTTGAGCGAGACCATCGCAGGCGCGCAGCATGTCTATTTTGATGCCAGCGTCATGCTGCTGTTCTTCCTGCTGATCGGTCGCACGCTGGACATGAAGATGCGTGCGCGCGCGGCGTTGGCGGCACAGAACCTGCTGGCGTTGCGGGCGGATGCGGCCATGGTCATCGGTGATGATGGCGTGGCGCGGGCGATGCCGGTGGAAACACTGGCGCCGGGCATGGTGGTGGCCGTGGCAGCGGGGCAGCGTGTGGCAGCCGATGGCGTGGTGACGCTGGGCCGCTCTGATCTTGATACCAGTCTCATTACCGGGGAAACCGCGCCGGTTTCCGTGGCGCCGGGCACGCAGGTTTATGCGGGGACACTGAACATGTCCGGGCCGTTGCAGGTTGAGGTGACGGCGGGCGACGACGAGACGCTGCTGAGCGAGATCGTGCGGCTGATGGAAGCCGCCGAGCAGGGCCGCGACCGGTTCGTGCGCATTGCCGACAAAGCGGCACGGCTCTATGCGCCGACCGTGCATATTCTGGCGGCGGCAACTTTTTTAGGCTGGTGGCTGTTGGGTGGGTTGCCTTGGGACGGGTCGCTGAAAATTGCGATTGCGGTTCTCATCATCACCTGCCCGTGCGCGCTGGGGCTGGCGGTGCCGGTGGTGCATGTGGTGGCAAGCGGGCGGCTTCTGGCGCGCGGGGTTTTGTTGAAATCGTCGGACGCGCTGGAGCGGTTGGTGCAGGTTGATACGCTGGTGTTCGACAAGACCGGCACGCTGACCAAAGGCACGCTGGCTTTGGTGCATGACGGTGTTGATGCGATGGCTCTTGAACAGGCGGCAACGCTGGCACGGGCCAGCAGTCATCCGCTGAGCCGTGCGCTGGTGCGTGCCGCCGGGGATGGACCGACGGCTGAGGCTGTCAGCGAACATCCCGGACAGGGGCTGATGGGCGAAATCAACGGGGTGCCGGCGCGGCTTGGCAATGCCGATTTTGTGGGCGCCGACCTGCAGGCGGATGCGGGCGGGCCGGAGATCTGGTTCCGGCTTGGCGAGACAGCACCCAGGCGGTTTGCGTTTGAAGATGAGTTGCGGGTGGATGCGGCGCAGGTTGTCAGCTGGGCGACGGCGCGCGGCCTCAATGTGCTGCTGCTGTCCGGCGACCGGCCGCAGACCGTCGCGGCAATTGCACGCGAGGCAGGCATTGCCGACTTTGAAGGCGGGATGATGCCGCAGGACAAGATTGCGCGGCTGGAAACATTGGCGGCGGCCGGCGCGCATGTGCTGATGGTGGGCGACGGGCTGAATGATGCGCCGGCGCTGGCGGCAGCGCATGTGTCCATGTCGCCGGCATCAGGCGCGGATGTGAGCCAGGCGGCGGCTGATCTGGTATTTCAGGGCGAGCGGTTGGCCCCGGTGACGGTGGCGCTTGATATTGCGCGCAGCAGCCAGCGGCTGGTGTTGCAGAATTTCGGCCTGTCGCTGGCCTATAACGCGATTGCGGTGCCGATTGCGGTGGCAGGCTTTGTGACGCCGCTGATTGCGGCGGTTGCCATGTCGTCCTCATCCATTCTGGTGACGCTCAATGCGCTGCGGTTACGGATGGGTAAGGCGGGCATTGATGACGGGCGGAACCGCTGATGGACGTGTTGATCTATCTCATACCCGCCGCATTGTTTTTGGGCCTGCTGGGGCTTGCGGCATTCTTGTGGGCGCTGAAAAGCGGGCAGTTTGAGGATCTTGACGGGGCGGCGGAGCGCATCCTGTTTGATGACGAGGATGATGCGCCGCCGCCCGTCAGAGATGACGACCGTTAGGTCTGCTACCGCTAGCTCTGCGCCGGGGCGATCACTTCCTTGTAGGCATGCCATGTGGCGTGGCCGACAAGCGGGAAGGTGACGATAAGCCCGACAAACATGCTGGCGATGCCGAAGGCCGTCAGCACCAGCACCAGCCACGCCCACAGGATCATCGGACCGGGATTGTCACGCACCGCCTTCAGGCTGGTGAGGACGGCTGTTACAGCATCTATGTCGCGCTCAAGCAGCATGGGGACGGAAATGACGGCGGCGCTGAACACCACGGCGGCGATGATGCCACCGACAAGCGTGCCGGTGACGAGCAGGGCAAGGCCGCGCGGCTCAAGGATGAGTGCCGGGAAGAACTGCTCAAAAGGCGGGATCGCCTCAAGGCCGAAGAAGATGGCGAACAGCAGCGTTGCGACGCGCATCCAGCCCAGCAGCAGCAAGGACAACATGATGCCGACAAAGGCCAGTTGCACGGGGGCGGCGGCAGACACGAAGGCGATGTTGGCGGTGGTAATGGGTTCGCCGGAGGCAAGCCTGCGCGACATTTCATAAAGACCGACCGCAAGCATGGGACCAACCAGCATGAAGCCCGCGGCCAGAGCGAGGACGAGGGAGAACATACCCTGTGCCCACAGGCCGGCGGTGAGCCCGGCGGAAATGCCGACAAAGACGAGGCCGTAGCCAAGGCTCAGCCCCGGGCGTTTCCACATGTCGCGCCAGCCGGCGGCGAGCCAGCGCCACGGGGCGTCCATGGGAATTTTGTTGACGATGGGCGGTGCTTTTGGCCCCGGCATTGAGTGATCAATGGTGGTGTCGGCGTCCGTGCGCGTGGTCATGCGGCTGAGCCTCCCCTGCTCTGGCGTTTGCTGACGGTACGGCGATTTTTGCTTTTGGGCCGCTTTCCCCAGTATGCGCAAAATATCGCGCCGCGTGAATTGGGGTGCCCTGATTTGTCGCGGCTCGCATCCGGCGCGATGGCACGGTATATATCAGCGATATGGGCGTTTTTCGCAGATTAGTGCGGGCTGCCAGAGTGGCAGCCTTGGGCACCGCGGTGAGTATTTTGTGGCTGTCCGGCCCCGGCGGGACTGGCCCTGTGCTTGCGGCATCCCTGCGCCTGCTCGGTGAGCGCGGCTATGTGGTTCATTTCGAGGGTGCGCCGGGCGATCTGCTCAGTGAGCTTGAAGGCGTATCGCAGCTCGTTGCGCGCAGCGGTGAGCCGCCGACGGGTATTGGTGGCCTGCGGCGGCGGGCGCAGTCCGATGTGCAGCGCATGGGCAAGGTGCTGCAGTCGCGCGGCTATTTCGAAGGCACGGTGGCCTATGAAATCGACCTCAAGGGGCGAGCGCCGGTCGAGACGACAGGTGAGACCGGTGAGGCCGGTGCTGTGGTTGCCGAAAGCGATGGCGGCCCGGTTGCTGTCACGGTGTTGATTGTGCCGGGGCCGCAATATGTGCTGGGCAGCAGTGTCGTGGCCTATCAGGACACGACGGACCAAAGCGATGACCTGCCGCAGGGGCTTGCGGAATATGGCATTGTCACCGGTGAACCTGCGATTGCGAAAAAGATCATCGACGCTGAAAAGGCGCTGGCGGTGCAGCTGCGCCGTCAGGGTTATCCGTTTGCCAAGACCGCCGGGCGCAAGGCGCTGGCCGATGTCGGCGCGGATGTGCTCAATGTCACGAGCTTTATCAGCCTTGGTGACAAAGCCAGGTTCGGCGCGCTGAAGGTCTTGGGGCTGGAGCGGGTTGAGCCCGGCTACATCGAGCGGCGGCAGACCTTTGCTGCGGGTGAGACCTACGACCAGAAAAAAATCAACGACATGCGCACCGCACTGGTGCGCTCGGGGCTGTTTGATGTTGTGCGGTTTGACCTGCCTAAGACGCCCGCGCCCGATGGCACGCTGCCGATGACCCTGACGGTGACCGAGCGTGCCGCGCGCACGGTTGGGGCGGGCGCGTCTTATTCGAGTACTGAAGGGTTTGGCGTCAGTGCCCAGTGGGAGCACCGCAACCTGTTGGGCGGTGGCCAGCATCTGGCGCTTGAGGCGACGCTGGCGCAGATTGAGCAACTGGCCTCCATCCGCTACCGGGTTGCAGGATTCAGGCGCGCTGACCAGACACTGGAACTCGGTGTTACCGGCGGGCGAGAGGAAACCGACGTCTATAAGCGGCTGGGTGTTGTCACCAGCGCGGCGATAGAGCGGCCCTTGGCGGACAAGTGGATGGGCCGTGCCGGGGTGCTGCTGGATGTGGCGCAGGTGGACGAAGTGGGCGAACGCAATACCAGCTCGCTGCTGGTCGGCGCGCCGATTGAAGCGCTTTATGACAATGCGGACAGCCTGTTGGACCCGACCAAGGGCATGCGGCTGCGGCTTTCGACGACGCCTTATGCGGGGCACTATGAAAACGCGCTCGCCTTCAATGTGGCGGATGCGGAACTGCGGACCTATTTGCCGCTGGATGACAGTGGGCGGCTGGTGTTTGCAACGCGGGCGCGGCTTGGGGCCATTCTGGGCGCGCGCACCGGTGAGCTACCGGCAGATAAACGCTTCTATGCAGGTGGCGCTGGTTCCATCCGCGGCTTTGAATATCAGGAAGTCGCGCCTTTGGGGTCGGACGGGACGCCGGAAGGCGGGCGCAGCGTGGCGGAACTCTCAACGGAACTGCGCTGGCGGTTCATGGATGATTTCGGCGTCGTGCCGTTTGTCGATGCGGGTCTTGTCTCGGATGCACCTTTTCCGGACTTTGAAGAAGAGCTTGCGTGGGCGGGTGGCCTTGGCTTTCGCTACTACACATCCTTCGGCCCGATCGGTGTTGATCTGGCCTATCCGATTGCAACGCCTTCGGATGAAGAACCCAGCCTTAAATTCTACGTAAAGCTGGGTCAGGCTTTCTAGATGCCGGACTTTCTTGACGATGTTGACTGGGAGCGGATGCGCAGGCTTGGCGGCCGCACACTCAAGTTTGCGGGGCTTGGCCTTGCGGGCCTGAGCGCGTTTGCCATTGTGCTTGTGGTGCTGGCGCTGCTTGCCTTGCAGATTGGCCCGGTGCGCTCGGCTCTGGGCGCGCGGGTGATCGCGCTTCTGGGCGAGGGCGACGGGCTTACCATTGAAATTGATAATTATCGCGGCATCTGGCCCGTCACATTCGGGGCGGACCGGATCGTGGTGCGTGATGGCGGCGAGGTGATTGCCGAGATAGACGGTGTTGATTTCTCCTGGGCGCCGTTTGATCTGCTGTCGGGCACCGTCCATGTGACGCGGCTGGATGTTGAACGGGTGAACCTGCTTGCGCTTCCCGCCGCGGACGAAAACGCGGCCCCGTCACCTCCGGGTCCGCTGATCCCCAGCCTGCCGGTTGCCATTGAGATTGACGCCATGTCGCTGCCGCAGATCGATCTGGCGGCGGGCATTGCGGGGACTGAGCCGGTGCTGCTGGCAGCTGAAGGCCACGCGGCGCTGACCGGTGGAAGGGCTGATCTGGCGCTCAAGGCGCAGCGGCGTGACGGTGGCAATTTCAATCTCGATGCGGTGCTGGCCTATGCGCCGGATGATGAAACGCTGGCCTTTGACGTGACGCTGGTGGATGGCAGCGCTGATACGCCCGGCCTTGTGGCAGCGATTGCGGGTGACCGCGCGCTTGGTATGCTGCAGGTCGAAGCGCATGGCGACGGGCCGGTTGATGACTGGCGCGGCAATGGCGACATCAAGGCAGGCGGCTACGGCACGCTGACTTTCAGCGCTGCAGGCGACCGGCGGGACGGTGGTGCGCTGGGCATTGAGGCGCGGTTTGTTCCAGGCCCTGCGGTGAGCGGTGCGCCGGATTTTGTTGCGCTTGGGGCTCAGGCCTCCCGCCGCGATGACAGCTATACATTTGATGCCCTGACGCTGACCGCTGACGACACGCAGTTTGACGGCCATCTGACGATTGACGACCCGCTGGGGGCCGCGCATCTGCTGCTTGAGGGCGATCTTGCAAATGCCGGCGCGCTGATGGGCAGTCGCTCGGTGCCGCCACTCCTTGCGATCGATCTTGATGTGACCGGCGATGAAACTCTTTCCCGGTTTGAGGTGGCGCGCGCCACGGCGATGTCCGGCGGCCAGAAGATTTCGTTTGAGGGTGCTGTGGATCTTGAGCAGGGCTTTGGCGCGGGGCGCGCTGTGGTGGATGTGCAGGATGTGGCGGCGCTGGCTAAGCTTGCCGGGATTGATGCTGCCGGGCCGCTGACGGGGCAGCTTGAGATTGAACGCGCGACATTTGAGGGCGCGGTTGACGCGTCTTTGGATGCTCGGTTTCAGCCAACGGCACTGCCGGATGAAAAGCTTTTGCCGCTGGTAGGCGTGGACCTGCTGCTGACCGCGCGGGTGGCGGATGCCGGGGATGGTGCGACGCGGATTGAACAGTTTGAACTGGTGCCCGCATCCGGTGCCTTTGGCATGACCGTGAGCGGGCTTGTATCGCCTGCGTCCGCCGACCTCGAGATTGACGCTACGGCGTCGCAGCTGGCGCTGTTCAGCGCTGTGGCGGGCACGCAGCTTTCCGGCAGTGGAGACATTGTGCTGCATCTGTCCGGACCGTTTGATGCGCTCACTGCCGATACCAAGGTGACGCTCAGCAATGCGCGGGTGGAAGGCATTGCGGTTGAGGGCGAGGCTACCGCCAAACTGAAACTTGCGCCGGTGCTGAAGGGGCCGGTCGCATTCAAGGGCATGATTGCCGGATCGTCGGCTGATATTTCATTGGTAATTGATGGCGCCGACGGCAGGACGCAGGTACGCGATATCGTTGCCTCCCTGATGGATATGCAGATGCGCGGCGGGCTGACCTTCGCCGAGGGCGGCGTGATGACCGCTCAGTTGGACGGCGACATCACCTCGCTTGCAGGGCTTGGCCGGGTGGCAGGCACACCAATGCGCGGCAGTGGCCAGTTCAAGCTGGGCAGCGTGCCGGGCGCCAAAGGCAACCGGCTGGTGGCGGAAGCAACGTTGCGGCGTGTGGATGTGGACGGCGTGCAGGTAGGCAATGTAACCCTGCGCGGCAGCCTGGCTGCGGATGAGCGGATCACGGCGCGCATTCAACTGCGCACGCTGGCAGTGGCGCATGTGAGCGCGGGTGAAGCGGTGATTGAACTTTCCGGAACATTTCAGCGGCTGGCCATCGACATGGATGTGAAAAACCTCGGTACGTTCGAGGACGCACGGGGCAACGGTTCGCTGATTGTCAAAACCGTTTACGATGCGGCGGCATCTTCGTTGACGATTGACGCATTGAGCGGCCAGTTCGTGACCCTGCCGCTGGCGCTTGCATCACCTGCCACGATCTTCTTTGCGCGCGGGCTTGAGGTCAGGCCGCTGGTGCTGCGCATCGGCAAGGGCGAGGTTGAGGCCGCATTCACACAGGCTACAGCCCGCATGACAGTGGACGTTGCGGCGCGGGCATTGCCGTTGCGGTTTCTGGCGGCAGTTGCCGGTGAAAGCAGTGTCGTACGCGGTACGCTGGATGGCATGGCTGCCCTTTCGGTCAATGGCTCAAAGGGAACCGGGACTGCGGATTTCACCGCCTCTCCGCGGGTGTCTAGCGACATAGACGACATTCCCGACATTGCGTTTGTGGCCCGATGGGACGGTGACATTGCCACCGTGTCCATTACCTCCGATGCGCCGGGTACCGATGATCTGGCGATAACAGCGTCGCTTCCAATGCGCGCGCGCGGCGGCAGGCTTGACGTGCCGGCGCGGGCAAAACTTGATGCGCGGATGCTTGGCAATCTGGATATCGGTGCATTCTGGCCGCTGGTGCCGGTGGACCAGCACCGGATGCTTGGCGTGCTGGCGCTGGATGTTACAGCACTCGGCCCGCTGGATGATCTGGTGATTGCCGGTACTGCGAGGATGACCGACGGGCTTTATGAAAACTTCGACACAGGGCTTTTGGTGTCGTCACTTAATTTGGCGCTGGATGCCACCACAAGCGGCGGCACGCTGACGGTGACGGGCAGCGATGGCGCGACCGGCCGTATGACCGGGTCGGGGGTGCTTGATCTCAGGGATGAGGTTGAAGAGCGGCTCAACGTATCGCTCAAACTGGTGTCCTTCCGGATTGCACAGCGCGACGAAGTGCACTCGACAGCCAGCGGCGACATTGAGGTGCTGTGGCCACGTGGACCGGACGGCGCACCGGAGCCGCTCACCATTGGTGGCAAGATCACGGTGGAGAAGGTGGATGCGATCATCCCCGAGCAGCTGGCGTCCGACGTGACCGTGATCGAGGTGACCAAGGTGACCTCGGAAGGTGAGCCGCTGGAGCCGGACACGCGCGAAGCGGACAATCAGTCCTCCGCCGATCAGCCCTCGGGAATTGAACTGGATTTGACCGTTGATGTGCCGCGCCAGGCGTTTGTGCGCGGGCGGGGTCTTGATTCCGAATGGATGGGTGATCTGGTGGTCAAGGGATCAGCGGATACGCCGGATGTGCGCGGGACGTTTCAGGTGGTGCGCGGCACGTTTGATTTTCTCGGCAAGACGTTTGATCTCACCGGCGGTCGCATCGAGTTTACCGGTGGGCGGGAGATTGATCCCTATCTCAATGTGAAGGCGGTTTACGAGGAAGACGACTTTGAGGCGGTCGTGGCGGTGACGGGTGTCGCCTCGGATCCGAAGATCGAACTCTCCGCCGTACCGGCGCTGCCGCAGGATGAAATTCTTGCGCGCATTCTGTTTGGCACCGGCACCGGGCAGCTTTCCGCATTGCAGGCGGTACAGCTTGCTCAGGCCGCAGCCGAGCTGACCGGGTTTTCCGGTGGTGGTGG
Source organism: uncultured Parvibaculaceae bacterium (assembly GCA_964511745.1). Lineage (GTDB taxonomy): Bacteria > Pseudomonadota > Alphaproteobacteria > CGMCC-115125 > CGMCC-115125 > Pyruvatibacter. The sequence continues at coordinate 28,984 of CAZEHX010000012.1, read as the reverse complement.
CGGGGTGCTGGATGCCATGCGCCGGGCGCTCGGGGTTGATGTGTTGTCGCTGGGCGACAGCGGTGTGGAAGTCGGCTCATATGTGCGCGAGGGTGTCTATGTGGGGGTCAGCCAGGGGCTTGAAGCAGGCTCCGGGCAGGTCTCGGTTGAAGTTGAGCTGACCAGCGATATTTCGGTGGAAAGTGACGTCGGCGCCGAAGGGGACACCAGTGTTGGGGTGACCTGGAAGCGGGACTACTAGGGTTTCTGGGGTTTCTGGGGTGTTTGGTTGGTTTAGCACCTGATTAAACCAATTGGGGGATACTTGCCGGGGTGCGCATTGTCAGCGCAGAAGAACTATGTGCAGGTGCCTTTATGATGTCGATCGATAGTGAGCCGCCGGGCAACGCGTCGGAAGACGAAATGGATCTTGAAATGGACGACGAGCTGCTGGCTGCTATTGCCGCAGCGGAGGCGGCTATTGGGTCCATGGCGGAGGATTACCCTGAACTGCTGAAGCAGGACGTGGCGGCGCTGGAAGATGCGGCGCGGCGACTGGCTGAATTTGCGCCGGGCGAAGACGCCCATGCGAATGCGGCCGGTGAAGCATTCGGTATTCTGCATGACATCAAGGGGCAGGCGGCGTCATTCGGGTTTGAACCGGCGACGCGGCTGAGTGATCCCTTGTGTGAATGCCTTCGGCAGGTGAATGCCGTGAACCCGGTGCTTGTGGGGCATCTTCGTGTGGCTGCGTTGTTGCTCAGCCGGATGGCGGAAGACGGCACCTCACCACAGATCAATGATGAGGTTGAGGCGCTGATCCGCGTCTTGCCGATGAAGGGCTGAGGCTTTCCACCCAACTCCGACGCAATTTTATTCAGCGGCCGATGTGGCCGGTGCCGCCAGTATTGCGCCGCTGGAATCATCATGCGCGGCTGCGATGGCCGGAGATGCGGCGGCGGTTGCACCTGCGCGCGCGTTCAGGAATTTCCCCATGGCGGTGATTGCTTCACCGGACTCGGGCAGTTGTGCGAACGCCTGAAACACATGCGCCATGCCCGGCCAGATTTCCAGCTGCGCATCGACACCCTGCGCGCGCGCCTTTTCAACAAGCCGCCGACTGTCATCCAGCAGGATTTCCCTGTCTCCGACCTGCACGAATAATGGCGGCAGGCCGGCCAGCGTTGCGTAAAGCGGGGAGGCGATGGGATGGGTGACGGGCGTATCCTGCAGGTAATGTTTGACCGCCAGCAAGGCTGAATCCATGCGCAGCATCGGGTCGGCCTTGGCTTTGGTCAGCATCGACCAGCCGGTCAGCGCCAGATCGGTCCATGGTGACAGCAGTCCGGCAGCGGCGGGCATCTCCATGCCCTGCTCGCGCAGGGTGAGCAGCAGTGACAATGTAAGGCCGCCACCTGCGCTGTCGCCGGCGATCACGATGTCCTTGGCGGCGTAGCCTGCAGCGAGGAGCCAGCGATAGGCAGCTTCGGCATCTTCCACTGCCGCGGGGAACGGATGTTCCGGAGCCAGACGATAATCAGGCACCAGCGCCCGAAGGCCTGCGGCACGGCACAGGCGCGCAACCATGTAACGGTGGGTGAGAGGGCTGCAGACGATGTAGCCGCCGCCGTGCAGATAAAGCAGCACCTTGCCGGGCAATTCATTCGTACCCGGAACACCATCCTCGCGGCCGGAATGAGTGACATCCACCCATTCAGCGAGCACGCCATTGGCCGAGGCGGGGGTGACTTTGATCCAGTCGCGGGGCTTGTTGATGCGCGACGTCATGCGGTCCACCCGGGCCCGCACATTGGCGGGGGGGACCAGCGGGTCAAACCTGCGTTTCATGGTTGCCCGTAGAAACAGGTTCACGAGTTTGCTTTGCCAGCTGGCCATGAGGACCCCTATCTCGTCTGCCGCGGGCCGGGCGGCGTGTTTTTCAGGGCCGGACCGGTCGTGTTGCAAAACTGTTAGGGGGAAGTGTCGCTGCGGGGGGCGTGGGAGTCCAGTGTCATTGCTGCACTGCGACAAATATCACCTTGTACCGGCGTGTATATGGCGGGAATTCGCACATGCAAAAGGGCGCATCCCACGGTTTGGGATGCGCCCTGATGCGTCAAAGCTCAGCGAGCTGCAGTCAGGCGGCTTCGCTGGTGTTTTCGATGGCCTGACGGCTGCTGCCGGAGCCAGCTTTGATGGCGATGCTGCGCGGTTTCAGCGCTTCGGGAATTTCGCGGCGCGTATCCACATGAAGCAGGCCGTTTTCAAGCCGGGCACCGGTCACCTGTACGTGGTCGGCAAGCTGGAAGCGGCGCTCGAAACTGCGCGCGGCAATACCCTGATACAGGTAATTGCGGGTTTCATCGGTGTTTGTTTCCGTCTTTTTGCCGGAGATGGTGAGGGTCTGATCCTTCACCTCGATCTCAAGCTCGTCTTCGGAAAAGCCGGCCACGGCCATGGTGACGCGGTAATCGTTTTCGCCTACCTGCTCCACATTGTAGGGCGGATAGGTAGGCGCCTGCGCGTCGTTGCGGGTGGCGCTATCAAGCATCCCGGCGAGACGGTCAAAGCCAATGGCACTGCGGTAAAGCGGGGAAAAATCATATGCACGCATGAGACAAAACCTCTTGTTTGAGCGTTAAGTTTTTCAAGCTGCCTTGGCCGTTCACCTTGTCTGCCGCCCCGATGGGCACGGCGGTGAACGGTGACAGCAATGCGGACCCGAGAACCGGCGTCCACGTACATTATTTGGGGAGCAAAGGGGGAGGCTTCAAGGGGTCTGGGGTGCTGGATTTGTGCGGTTTTTTATCTGCGAACGGCTGAAAAGCAGCAATCCCACGGCAACCAGCACGGCCAGGCCGGCATTGGCTGCAAGCATTCCCAAGGGGGTCATGATGGCGGCACCCACCGCGCCAAGAACAAATCGTTGGGGCATATTTAGGGGGCCGGACAGAAAACCGTGCAGGGCTGCCGCCAGCGCTGTGAAGGCGGGCAGCGCCATCAAGGCGGTGATCCCTTGTTCCAGCGGAGTGCCAGTTATCAGCGGTTGATAGACGAACAAAAGCGGCACCAGATAGAGGCCCTTGGCGATTTTCCAGGCGGCAAAACCGGTCTCCATCGGTTTGGTGCCGGCGATTGTTGCCGCCGCGAACGCGCACAAGGCTACGGGTGGTGTGACGTTGGAATCCTGACTGAGCCAGAAGATGACCAGATGCGCCGCCAACAGCATCGAGGTGAGGAGGGCGGGGGCGATGAGGCCTTCGGCCAGCCCGGCGCGGATATCGCCGGGCAAGGCTGACAGGAGTGATTGCGCGTCTGCATTGCTCATGGCCGAGCCGAGGCTGCCTGCGACGTCGGGCGCGGCGAGCATTGCGTAGGCCGCAAGCGTCGGCGTTGTCGCGCCCTGCATCAGCGCGGTGACGAGCTGTGCATCCACCATCAGGCCGTAAATGGCAGGGGCTGACAGCGTGGCGAGCACGATGTAGCTGGCGGTGACCGGCAGGCCCATGCCGAGGATGAGGGAGGCCAGCGCCACGAAAACCAAAGTCAGCAACAGGCTGCCACCGGCCCAACTGGAGAGCATGAGGGAGAAGGTGTTGCCGATGCCCGTCATGCCGACCACGTTGACGATCAGCCCAACGCAGATAAGCAGCATGGCGGTGGGGGCCATGCCGCGCGCGCCGTCTGCGGCGGCACCCGCAATGTCCTTGAGGCGCATGGGAGACGCGGACAGCCATGAGGCGGCGACAGTTACTGCAATGGCGACGGCGCCGGCATAGACCGGCGTGAAGCCTGCGATGAGCATGGTGGCAAGGGCTGCGATGGGTAGCATGAAATGCCAGCCGGATCTGATGACCGGCCAGAGGGGTTCGCTGGTGGGGTCGGGTTTGAGGCCGAGGCGCGCTGCTTCAATGCGCACGAAAATGCCGACGGTGAAGAAATAGAGCAGCGCCGGCAGTACCGAAACCGCGACGATCTGCAGATAAGAGATTTGCGTGAAGGACGCCATGACGAAGGCGCCTGCCCCCATCACGGGGGGCATCAGCTGGCCGCCGGTGGAGGCTGCGGCCTCGACACCGCCTGCGAATTTTGCGGGGAAGCCTGCGCGTTTCATCAGCGGGATCGTGATGACGCCGGTCGAGACGGTGTTGGCGACGGCGGACCCGGTGATCGAGCCCATGAGGCCGGACCCTAGAATGGCGACAAGTCCCGGCCCACCGGTCATGCGGCCCGCAGCGGCGCGGGCAAGGGCGATGATGAAGTCGCCGGCGCCTGAGCGCACCAGAAAGGCGCCCAGCAGGATGAACATGAACACATAGGTCCATGAAATGCGCGCGATCGGGCCGAACATGCCGTCGGTACCAAAATAGCTTCTGAACAGCAGTGTTTCAGTTGAAAGACCGGCGAATGAAAACGTGCCGGGCACAAGCGGGCCCCACAGCACCACGTAAGTCAGTGCCAGCATGGTGAGGATGGGGACGACCCAGCCGGTGGTGCGGCGGGCAAGCTCAAGCACGATGACGATGGCGGCAATGGCTGCGACCCAGTCGGATGCGATGAATTCAACGCCGCGGGCATAAAGCGCGTCTTCTGCAAAATACAGATAGAGCGCTGCGGCCAGCGCACCCAAGGCGATGCCGCCATCGACCACTACGCGCACCAACAGTGTTTTGCTGGCCGGAAACAGCAGCACACAAAGGACGGCGAACAGGCCAAAGTGAAAGCCTGCCGCCTGAAGCTCCGGCAATGTTGCAAAAGCATTTGCCCACAGATGCGTGAGCGACACGAAGACCGCGAAGGCAAAGCCCAGCCGCCCAAGGTTTGCGGGCTGCGGCATGCCGGGTGCGGCGTCAGTTATTGCCAGGGGAGGTGACTGGTTGGTCACGCCCTTAGTCGGCTGAATTCAGGCGGGCGGGAATGGTCAGGCCTACTTCCTCATAATAGCGCTGCGCCCCGGGATGTAGCCGCATTGGCAGGCCACCAATGGCACTGTCGAGGGACATGTCCTTGGTGGCCGCGTGAATGCCTGCGAGGAAGGGCAGGTTTTCATACAGCGCCTTGGTAAGCGCATAGACGTCGTCGTCGCTGACATCCGCGTTGACGGCGAGGAAATTGGGTTGGGCTATTGTGTGTGCAGTCTCTGCCTGACCGGGATAGGTGTCGGCGGGAATGTCAAAGCGGCTCCACAGCTCTGCATCTTCGCCAAGGGCTGCATTGACGGTGGCAATCTGGTCATCGGCGAAACCGAGAATGACAAGGTCGCCATCGGCGGATGCAAAGGCACGGGTGACAGCGCTGACGGGCACACCGGCTGGCGTGTTCATGCCGGCCACCTTGCCGTCCTGCATGGCGTCGGCGCTGGGGCCGTAGCCAAGGCTCACAACATCAAAATCGGTACCCGGCTTAATACCGAGGCTTTCGAGAATATGCAGCGCCGAGCCTTCCGAACCGGAATTTCGCTTGCCCATGGAGAACGGGGCGTTGAGGGCTTTGAGGTCCATGATGGTGCCGGTTGTGGTCTTGTCTTTCACCAGCACGAAATGTTCGACATTGCGCCAGAGCATTGAAATGGAGCGCAGATTGTTTTGCGGGCCGTCGGCTTTGATCTGGCCGGTGCCGTTGGCGGCCCATGCCCCGTAAAGCCCCTGCAGAATGGCGAACTGGGCTTCGTTGTCGCGCAGTAGTTTCACATTTTCGCCGGACCCGGCTGAGCTGATGGCCGAGAGGGAAAACCCGTTGGCGGGTTCAAGCTTGATCTTGCTCAGCGTGGCGATGGCAACGCCGACGGGATAATAGGTGCCGCCTGTGGTGGCGGTGGCGAGAATGTATTGCCGGTTTTCGGCGCTTGCCGGGGCGCTCAGCACCAGGGCTGCGAGCATTGCCATTACGGGGGCAAGAAGGCGGTTGAAGAGTGAGCTGTGGCGCATGGGTTTCCATCCTCGGCATCGGGTCTTTGCAATTTTGCGGCGATGCTAGCACGCCAGAGCGGGACCGGGGACTGGCCAAGCGGCATGTCTTTGTATCGCGCCGTGCCGATGCGGGGGGTGCTGGTTTATTGACCACGTAACCCATTCATCTAGCTGAGTTTCTGGTCATCTTGGTGAGCAGATGGTTAACGCCATATGCAGGGTGGGTTCAGGCGGCATTGCGGAGACTGGCAGACGGGGACAGGCGTCCGGTGACGCGGCTGAGTTTTCAGCCGGGCGCACAGAAAATCCCATCCTCGAATGCAAGGAGTGCACCCATGAAGACAAGTTTTGCTTATGCCATCGCTGGCATTGCCGGGGCGCTGGCCCTTGGCATGGTGGCGACGGCGCCAGCGCAGGCGCGGCCTGCGGCGGCAAGCGGCGTCGTGAATGTTCAGGCGGACATTGTTCTGGCTGGTCAGCGGGGCCATAACGGCCAACGCAGCCAGCGTGGCCATCGAAGCCAGCGTGGCCAACACGGCAAGCCTTATTATGGCGGCTGGCGGCAGTCCAACTGGCATCAGCGCCGCTACAACCAGAACCGCAACTATCGCTATGGCCCGAATTACCGGCACGGCAATTACGGCAATGTCCGCCCGTTCGCGAACTTCATTCGCGCATTGGCTCATGCCGGCTATCGCAGCTTCCGTCGGCCGGTTTTCCACGGGCAGGGCCGCAACTGGACACCTCACTATTATGTGAGCGGGTATGATGGCTATGGCCGCGGTGTGAACCTGCGAGTGTGTGCCTATACCGGCACCGTGTTGGGCTGGCAGTACCACTAGCGGCTTTGCGACAGCCTTAGCTGCTCTCAAACGGCTTGAATGCGGGCGTTTCCGGGAAATCGGATGCGCCCGTTTTCTTTTTCATCGGTGCCGGCTCCCACCGCGCCCGGCGGGTGCATGGCTCGTTGCTGAGGCGCGCGGTCGAGTCAGGTTCATGTGGGTGACCCTCGTCTTAACAAGCTGCCCAGAAGCGGTTCAGAGCGGATTTGCAATTCTTGGTCTCACGCAACGGGGACATCTCGTCGTTGCCCATCAATTGGCCACCAGGTGGCTGCCCCTCAGGCCTGCACCCAACGCGGGCGACATATGAAAGACGGAGACTCACAATGAAAAAGCTTCTTGTTCTTGCTGCCCTTGGTGGCGCACTGGCCGCCGCAGCACCGGCTCAGGCCGGCAGCTTCTCGCTGTCCATCAGCAATGGCCAGGGTGGCGGCATTGTCTTCGCCAATGGCAAAGCCACGCACTACAACAACCAGACATCCGGCTGGCACCGCACGGCTGCTTATCAGCGGCCCGGCAACCAGAACAATCACGGCGTCCGCAAGGGCTTCACCTACATTCCGGGTACGGTGAAAGCGATTGAGCAGCGCAATGGCTCCAAGGTGACCGACATTGTGTTCCGCGACGGCGTCTATCATGTGCAGGGGTTTGGTCCCAAAGGCCGCTTCAATACAGCGAAGGCTGATCCTTACACCGGCAAGCTCTATAACGTGCGCGCCGCACGTCCGACGGATCGGACCCCCCGCAACGTAAAGGGTATCCGCAATATTCTTACTGGGTTGCGCGCGCACGGCTTCAGCAAGTTCGACCGGGTTGATCTCAAGGGCCAGGTCTACCAGGTCCGTGGCCTCAACAAGAACGGCAAAGCCAAGCTCATTACGGTCAACAGCCGCAACGGCCACATCCAGAATGTGACCAATGCCAAGCGTTACAACCTGGCTCAGAAGGCCGCCCCACAGCGCCGCGCGTTCAAGCAGTTCACCGGGGGCCTGAAAAAGGGCAAATACTCCAACTTCAAGAATGCCACCTATGTGGCAAGCAACAATGACTGGTCCGATCACTACCGGGTCCAGGCGCGCCACAACAAGCGTCCGGTCGACCTGCGGGTGTGCGCCTATACCGGCAAGGTGCTGGGTTACCGTTACCTCTAAGCGACCAATACGAAATGGAAACGCCCGGGTGGTTTGCCCGGGCGTTTTTCGTTGTGGGTTATGCCATTTTGCTTACGCCATCGGGCGCAGATAGGGGCCGCGCTGGTGGTCCAGCGTCGGCCATGTCCAGTCCAGCCACTCATTCAGCTTGGCGCGGGTCTCGCGCGGGTCGATGAGCTCATGCACGGAAAACCCTTCCGCACGGGGAAATGGCGACTGGTTGGCAGCGAGCATTTCTTCCAGCTCGCGGCGTTTGGTGTCGGGATCATCGGCGGCTGCAATCTCGCGGCCAAAGGCGATGGCGACGCCGCCTTCAACCGGTAGCGCGCCGGTCTCGGCACTGGGCCATGAAAATACATGTGCGCCGGGGGCGAAATGGGCGGCACCGGCAACGCCGAACACTTTGCGGACGATGACGCTGGCCCACGGCACGCGGCCATTCATCACGGCGGCGATGGCTTCGGCACCGGCGCGGATGGTGCCGGTTTTTTCTGAATCAGGCCCGATCATGAAACCGGGTTCATCCACCAGCGCTACCACCGGCAAGTTGAAGGTGTTGCAGAAATCAATGAAGCGGCGGGTCTTGCGTGCGGCATCTGCTGTCATGGCACCTGCATAATAGGTGCAGTCATTGCCGAGAATGCCAACTGGCCTGCCGCCGAGGCGGGCAAGGCCTGTGATGAGCGAGGGGCCGTAGCGGCGCGACATCTCAAACCATGTGCCTTCATCGACCACCGATTTGATGATCTTGCGCATAGCGTAAGTCTTGCGGCGTTCGCGCGGCACGATGCTGAGGAGTTTTTCGTCGGCGCGGTCGACCGGGTCGGTATTGGGGATGACGGGTGCGGTCTCCCACACGTTTTGCGGCAGGTAAGATAGAAACTGGGCAATCTGGTCGAGGGCTGCTTCTTCGGTTTCGGCCACGTTGTCGATGACGCCGGATTTGGCGTGCACGTCCGGGCCGCCCAGTTCTTCCTTGGTCATCTTGTGGCCGGTAGCGCGTTCCACAACGGCGGGGCCGGCAATCAGCACCTGCGCATTTTTGGCCATAACCGTGAAGTGTGATGAGACAAGGCGAGCAGCGGGCATGCCTGCGACTGGGCCGAGTGCTGCGCTGGCAACGGGAATTGTGCCGAGCGTTCTTGCCAATGAGACAAAGCGTGGTGTTGAGAAGACGGGGTCACCGACAGGGCGTGACTTTGCGCCACCGCCGCCGGAGCCCGCCACTGAGCCGCCACCGCCTTCGTGCAGGCGAATCAACGGCACTTTGTATTGCAGGGCGACATCCTCGGAGTACACGCTTTTGCGCAACCCGGCTGGATTAGGTGAGCCACCCTTGAGAGTAAAATCCTCACCGCCGATGATGACGCGGCGGCCATTTATTCTTGCAAAGCCGAGCACGAAATTGGCGGGCGTAAAGCCAGTTCGGGTGCCGTCGTCATCAAACTCCGGTGCGCCTGCACCTTCGCCCAGTTCCTGAAAGCTTTTTTCATCGCTGATATGGGCGATGCGCTCACGGATGGTGAGGCGACCTTTGGCGTGCTGCTTGGCAATGCCTTCATCGCCGCCCTGTGCCTTTGCTTCTGCGCGGCGCGCGGCAATCTCGTTTGCTTCTTTTTCCCAGCTCATGAATTCGCCTTTTAGGATTGGAAATTTAGTCTGTCCACAGTGCGCGGCCGCGGGCAAAGCGGGCGGTCATGTCTGCCTCCCGCTCCTTGCGCACGGCATCGCGGGCAGCGCCAGCGGGCGTCAGCGCTTCACGGACCCAGTCGAGCCGCAGCCGCCAGAACAGCCAGTGAAGCAGTTTTGTGTTCTCGATATAGCGTGGGTCGGTGATGTGGGCATCGGCCCAGACGTCCACCGCATCGCAGACAGCATAGGCAGCCCTGAGCGCTGTCATGCAGTCATTAGCGCACGGGCTGGTCTTATGGCGGTTGAGCGCCTCATAGAGGGCGAGCCGTGCGAAGTGAAAATCAAACCACAGGCAAGCGAGGGCGAACTCCGCCTGCAACCCGTCAACATGCTGAGTGTTCGTCGCATGGGTTGCAGCCTCGCCAAGTGCTTCAGCAGCCTGATCGAGTTTGCCGGTGATGACCGGTTTCAATGCCAGCCGCGCGGTGATGTCGGCGGGGGCCGCGTGCCATGGGTCGCCCATATCGGTGGGTGGATTGTCGAAAAAATCTGCGGCACCCGCAGCAGCACCGGGACGCGCCTCTGTGGGTTCAAAATCGAGCGCCATGCAAAAAGTGTCCGACAGGGCTTCGTAGTGGGCGGTTAAAGCGTCAGCTGCGTGTGCACCAGCAAGCGCTGTGGAAAAATCGTGGGTAATAGCGACCGGGTCCGCATTGGCGTCCCATGCAAGCCGGGCAAAGGCATAGGCGTTGAGTTGCGGCGCGTTCCACGGTCTGCCACCCACCATCAATGCTTGCAATGTGTGGATGTTGGCATCGGCATAGCCGATTGCGTCCTGCGCCATCAAAGCTGCAAGCGGTGGCAACGTGGATTTGAAGAGCACCGCATCGAGGTAATATTCAAAGACGCGGGCGGGCTTGGTGTCTGCATCGCTGAACAGCGCCAGATTGGCGGCCAGTTCACCTGGGTAGCGGGCGTTGACGCTGGAGCCTGCATCAAACGCACTTTGCGCGTAGCTGCGCATGCGCGGTGCCCATAGCAACGAGGTGTTGGCGCGCGGGCGGGCGGCTGTGGGTACCGGCTCGGTGTCGTGATAGGCGATATGGGCGATCTGCGCGTCGGGGCTGATCTGTTCGAGTTCCTCGGCCAGAATGTTGGTGGCGATCAGAGCCTGATCGGAGGCCGTCAGTGCGTCACATTCAGGGCTTTGTGACCAGCCGCCGCCGGGAATGTCATCGGGCCACAGATGATAGACATCGGCGCCGGGATTGGCCTGAAACCAGTCGCGGGCGTTTTTGCGGACAATCTCCATACCCTGATTGTTGAGCGGGTCGAGATTGTGGTCCGGGGTGCGCTTGCCGTCCTTCATGCGGAAGGCGTCGGGCATCTCGTTGAACAGGTCGCGGGGCAGCAGGCGGGAGAGGCCGTGGCCGCCCAGCTCGATTGTCATGCCATAGCAAGCGCAATGGTCGCGGACAGCACGGCTCAACGCATGCCACTGCGCAACCGGCACGGCACCCAGTGCCAGCCCTTCTTCAGCGGTGTGTACAAAGATGGTGTTGAGCCTGTTGCGGGCGGCCCAGCGAATCCAGTCTTTGTGCTCGGACAGGAATGCGTGATGGCCGAGAATCAGACAGCGGCCGTCAAATGTCGGGGCGTCGGCGCTGGCCTGCTTGACGGCGAAACGCGTGCCGGTGGGGATATGCGCATCCAGCGGCTTGTGGCCGGGCCAGGCGAAACCCAATTCGGTGAGGAATGAATAGACCGCATACAGCAGGCCGCGGGCGCTGTTGCCATTGAGGTGAACCGTTTGGCCGGAGATGTTCCAGCTATAGCCGTCCGACGGGGTTGTGCGGTGGCTCAGGATGAACCGCACTGGATCAGCGTCGGTTTCATCAGGTGCTGTTGCAGGGGCCAGAGCCTGAAGTGCCGCAGACAGGTCCTGCTTAGCAGTTTCAGCAACAATGGCTGCGCTGCCCGTTGCGGGCGCGGTGATATGCCAGCCTTGGGCAAGATCAATAGGGGAGGTGGTGGCCATTCACTCTCATCTTGGGTTTGCGGGGTGGGGCGCATGGGGTCTAATGACCTGCATGATGTCGGTTCCGCATGAAGAAGGTGCTCAACCTACCTCAATTTTTGCGGAACAATAATGTTCTGGACCATGTTGTGTAAAAGGATCGATTGAAAGTGACCCGCCCCGCCCGTCTTTTGGATATTCCTGAAAACTCTGTGCCCGAGGGGGGTGATGCTTTCTGGTTTGACGGGTTTGATGGTCAGAAGCTGCGTGGCGCCGTGTGGCCTGCGCCTGAAAAAGGCGCGCGCGGTACGGTGCTGCTGTTTGGTGGGCGCACGGAATTCATCGAGAAATATTTCGAGGTCATCACATTGCTGCGCGCGCGCGGCTTTGGGGTCATCACAATGGACTGGCGCGGGCAGGGGCTGTCGGTGCGCATGACGGGCAATCCGCTCAAGGGTCATATTGACGACTTTGCGCAGTTTGATCGCGACATGGCCCTGTTCATGAAGGAAGTGGCGGCGCGGCAATGCCCCGGCCCGCTGATCGGTCTGGCGCATTCCATGGGTGGCAATATTCTAATGCGCTGGCTTTATCTGGCAGACAGCGGTGCGGCACGGGCAGCCGGTTTGCCGAAGCTTGATGCGTTGGTGCTGAGTGCGCCAATGATGGCGCTGGCCTTGAGCCCTGCAGCGAAGGTCGCCATGCGCGTTTTGTGTTTCAGCGGTATGGCGCTTGGGCTGGGGAAAAAATATATCCCCGGCGGTGGCGACAAGGATGCGCTTGGTGCGCAAAAGTTCGAGGGGAATGCCGTGACCTCCGACCCTGACCGCTATGCGCGGCAGGATGCAATCGTGGCAGCGGAACCGGCGCTGAAACTTGCAGCTCCTACCCTTGGCTGGGGTGGGGCGGCGCTTGAAAGCATGGACTGGACGCAGTCGGACGCCTTTGTCGATCAACTCAAAACCCCGGTGCTGATTGCCGGGGCCAGCAAGGATGTGCTGGTGGATACGCCTTGCCTGGAAACCTACGCAAACCGGCTGCCGGGCGCGGAGTATCTTGATTGCTACGGCGCCAAACACGAGATCATGATGGAGCGTGACGTGTTGCAGAAAGTTTTCTGGGACAGGTTCGACAGTTTCGTCGCCGCGCGGGCCTAGGCAGCAGCGCGGAGGATCGCCACGGCTGCCTCGTGTACCCGGGCGTCACCGGCGGCGATCATCTTGCCGCCCGAGCGGGCGAATGCATCGCCACCGCGCAGCGGACGTCCCGCCCAATCGGTGACGATGCCGCCTGCGGCCTCGATCACCGGCACCAGGGGCAGGATGTCATAAGACTGGTTGAAGGCTTCCACCACCAGATCAAGCTGGCCGAGCGCGACCATGGCGTAGTTATAGCAGTCACCGCCATAGCGCAGCAGCTTGATGCTGTCGGCCAATCTTTGGAAGATGCCCGCTTCCGGGCTTTGGGCAAACATGCGTGGGTCTGTTGCGGCAAGCACGGCATCATCAAGGCTGGCGCAGGGGCGGCAGGACATGCGCGCGCTTCCGGCGCGGGTGATGCAGGTGGCACCCGACGGACCACCGACAAAACGCTCACCGGTATAGGGCTGGTCCATGACGCCGACCACCGGCACGCCGTCATCCATTGCACCGATGAGGGTGCCCCAGGTGGGCAGTCCGGTCATGAAGGCGCGGGTGCCGTCGATGGGGTCGATGATCCATGAGATCGGCGACGTGCCGTTGCTGACGCCGAATTCTTCGCCGGTGATGCTGTGGGTTGGAAAGCGGGCTTCTATGAGGTCGCGGATGGCGCGCTCGCCCGCGCGGTCGCCTTCCGTCACCGGGTCAAACTGGCCACGCGAGCGCTTATCGTCCACAGCAAGCTGGGTGCGGAAATGCGGCATGATGGCAGCGCCGGAGGCGTCTGCCAGTTCATGGATAAAGCTTTCCAGCGCTTTCGTGTCGTCGCTCATAGGCATTTGGTTAGCGGCCAATGGGCAGGACGGCAAGGGCGTAAGACTGATTAGCCGACCAATGCCGAACTGCGGTTTCGCTTGCGGTCGTTGGGGTCGAGGTAGCGTTTGCGCAGGCGGATGTTTTCCGGGGTGATCTCCACCAGTTCATCGTCGCCAATATAGGAAATTGCCTGCTCCAGCGCCATCGGCTGCACAGTTGTGAGCTTGACGGCTTCGTCGCGGGAGTTGGTCCGAATATTGGTGAGCTGCTTGCCTTTGAGCGGGTTTACTTCCAGATCATCGGGGCGTGAATTGGCGCCGATAATCATGCCGCGATAGACCTTGGTGCCGGGCGTAATGAACAGCGAGCCACGGTTTTCAAGGTTCCACAGGGCAAAGGCGACGGCTTCGCCGTCGCTATTGGCAATCAGCACACCGTGATGACGGCCGCCGATTTCGCCGGCGTAAGGCACCCAGCCATGGAAGATGCGCGACATGATGCCGGTCCCGCGGGTATCGGTCATGAATTCGCCCTGATAGCCGATCAGTGAGCGGGCGGGGGCAATGAAGGTCAGGCGGGTTTTGCCTGCGCCTGACGGCGCCATGCCGTTCAGTTCGGCCTTGCGCTGGGTCAGCTTATCGATGACGACGCCGGAATATTCCTCGTCTACGTCAATCTGAACTTCTTCCGCGGGCTCAACGGTCTTGCCGTTCTCGTCCTTTTTCATCAGCACGCGCGGGCGGGAGATCGACATCTCGAAGCCTTCGCGGCGCATGGTTTCGATGAGAATGCCGAGCTGCAATTCACCACGGCCCGCCACTTCATACGCGTCGCCTTCGGTGCCTTCAGAAACGCGGATGGCCACATTGCCTTCAGCTTCGCGCAGCAGCCGTTCGCGGATCACGCGGCTTTGCACCTTGGAGCCTTCGCGGCCGGCCAGCGGGCTGTCGTTCACGGTCATGGTGATGGCGAGGGTGGGCGGATCCACCGGCTGAGCGTCGATGGCCTCCATGATGGAGGGATCGCACAGCGTGTCCGATACGGTGGCGAGCTTGAGGCCGGCGATGGCGACAATGTCGCCAGCTCCGGCGCTTTCCACTGGCTCACGAAGCGGCCCACGGAAGGCCAGAACCTTGGTCACGCGGCCACGTTCGCGTTCCTTGCCGTCGCGGGTCAGCGCCTTGATCGTCATATTCGGGGTGACGGTGCCGGATTTGATGCGGCCTGACAGGATCCGGCCGAGGAAGGGATCGGACTCGATGCCGATGGCCAGCAATTCAAACGGTGCGTCTTCTTCGCCCAGGTCTTTGGGGGCGGGGACGTATTTGATGATGGCGTCCAGAAGGGCGTCCATGTTTTCGCCTTCAGTCACCTGCTCGTTGGAGGCCCAGCCTTCGCGGGCCGATGCATAGAGCACCGGGAAATCGAGCTGATCATCGTTGGCGCCCAGAGCGGCGAACAGGTCAAACACCGATTCATGCACGAAGTCCGCGCGGGCGTCCTTGCGGTCCATCTTGTTGATAACGACGATCGGGTTCAGGCCCAGCGCCAGCGCCTTCATGGTCACGAATTTGGTCTGGGGCATCGCGCCTTCGGCAGCGTCCACCAGCAGCAGCACGCCGTCCACCATGGAGAGGATGCGTTCGACTTCGCCGCCGAAATCCGCATGGCCCGGGGTGTCCACCAGGTTGATGCGCACACCCTTCCACTCAAAGCTTGCGACCTTGGCGGAAATGGTGATGCCGCGCTCGCGCTCGAGATCGCCGGAATCCATGGCGCGTTCTTCGCCCTGTTGGCCCTCTCGGTAGACACCGGAGGCCTGGAACAGCTTGTCCACCATGGTGGTCTTGCCGTGGTCAACGTGGGCGATGATCGCGATATTGCGGCGTTCTTGAGCGGGCATGGGGCGGGTATCCGTTTGAAATAGGAAGCTGGCGCAAGCAAGAAGGGCGCGGAATTGGGTTGTCCCCCATTTCCGCGCCCTTCTTATGAGGACGTTTGCTCGCGCCGGTATAGTGCGTGGCAGCCGCTATGTCGAGAAAATGTTGCGGCGCAATAGCTTAACGCTCTTACTCGGCGAGAATGCTTTCTGCCTGAAGCATCAGTTTGATGTCCTTGCCGATCATCGGGACGCCATATTCCATGCCCCAAACTGTGCGGTCGAGGGTGCCGGAAGCGGAGAAACCAGCCGTCATTTTTCCGGAAAACGGGTGTTTTCCAGCCTTGTTGAGGGTGACACCCAAGGTTACCGGGTGGGTCTGGCCCAGCAGTGTGAGGTCGCCGGTCACTTTGGCTGTTGTGTCGCCGGTTGGCTCAACCGATGTCGATGCGAAGGTCATTTCTGGGAATTCTTCGACTTTGAAGAAATCGTCGCCGCGCAGGTGCTCGTCACGGGCTTCCCAGCCTGAATCGACGCTGGCTGTCTGAATGGTGACATTGACGGCGCTGGCGGCGGGGTTTGCTGCATCAAGGGTAATGCTGCCTGCGACCTTGTCGAAATTGCCGATGGTTTCAGAGTAGCCAAGATGGCTGACCACGAACGTCGCATGCACGTGGCTTTCGTCGATCGTGTAAGTGCCGCTTTCCACGGCGGGGGCGTCTTCAGCCAAGGCTGGGCTTACGAAAACGGCCCAAGCGATGGCTGCGGCAGCGAGCAGGCCGGTAATAGCGAGAATCTTAGCCTTGTGGCTTTCGTCCTGACGGGCGGCCTTGGCGCGGGGGCGATTGGTCTGCATTGGCTACTCTCCTGCAATAATCACAAGTTTAATTGACGAAAGCGTAGCACGACCTGGTGTGGCTGCAATATCAACGGAATGTTACCGGCGCAGCAGACGGGGGGCGGCTTCGACCTTCAGGCCCGGGCCGGCGCTGGATGGCCACATTGGAGATGAACTGGTTGGTGCAGGCTTCCCAGGAATAGGTCAGTGCGAAGGCGCGGGCACGGTCGGGTGAGATTCTGACGGCAGTGCGAGCGGCGCTGGCGAGGTCCGCGCGCAGACAACCGACCGGGGCATCGCCGATCACGTCCTTTGGCCCCTGAACAGGGTAGGCGGCCACGGGCGTGCCGCAGGCCAGGGCCTCCAGCGTTACCAGGCCGAAAGTGTCCGTCTTGCTGGGGAAAACGAAGCAGTCGCTGGCGGCATAGTATTCGGCGAGTTCTTCGCCGAACTTCGGCCCGGCAAAATGTGTCGCAGGGTATTTGTTGCGCAGGCTGTCATGCTGCGGTCCGCTACCGACGACCAGCTTGGAGCCGGGCAGGTCGAGCTTGAGAAAGGCCTCGATGTTTTTCTCAACGGCGACGCGGCCCACATAAAGCCAGATGGGGCGCGGCAGGCTGAGAAAATTGCCGGCCTTCAGATCCGGGCGTGGGCGGAACTGGTCGATATCCACGCCGCGTGACCAGATGGCGGTGGACGGAAATTGGCGTTCCGTCATCTCTTCCTGCAGGGAGCGGGTGGCCACCATCATTGTGGTGGCGGGTCCGTGGAACCAGCGCAGGAACTTGTAGCCCCATGAGACTGGCGTGCCGAAGCGGGCATTGATGTATTCGGGAAAGCGGGTGTGGAACGAGGTCGAGAAGGGCAGGTTGTTGCGGACGCAGAAATTGCGCGCGGCCAGACCGAGCGGACCCTCCGTGGCGATATGGATGGCGCAGGGGGAGAATTCCTCAATGGTTTTACGCATCCAGCGCAACGGCCAAAGCGCGAGGCGGATCTCCGGATAGGTGGGCGCCGGGATTGTCCTGAAATTCTGCGGCGTCACATAACGCACCTCGTGGCCGATCTTGCGCAACTCGCTGCCAAGCTGCTGCAGCGTGCGGACAACACCATTTACCTGCGGCTCCCATGCGTCGGTGACAATCAGCACCCGCAAAGGCGCGCCCGGCTCGGCAATTTGCAGGCCGGGCTGTGCTGTCGTGGATGCAAGCTGTATGGCGTGCGCCGGCTGCATCTGGATTGGGGGCTGGAGCTGGGTCACGCGGCGTCGCTTGTCACTTTTGGCCGGTCTGGGGTCTGGCCGGCTAGCTGTGCGCTGATTGATGCAGGCAGGGAGCCGCAGATGACAGCTTCTTCGGGTTCATCGTTTCCGGTGTCGTCTGGTCTTTCCGCATCTGTGTCAGTGGGTGCTGCGAGCAGGTTTTTCGCGGGAACAATACCGAGCGCTTTTTCGTATTCGGCGCGTTCGGCGTCGATGTCGGCGGCAAAGCGGGTCCAGTGCAGGATGGTGAAGTTGCCCGTCTTGTCCTCTGCAAGCGCCGTGCAGCTCTCCACCCAGTCGCCGTCATTCATGTAGGTGATGCCATCCATCTCGCGCATTTCAGCGTGATGGATATGGCCGCAGACGACCCCGTCGACGCCACGGTCGCGGGCTTCGCGCGCCACGGCGTCTTCATAACTGGAAATGTATTCGACGGCGTTTTTGACCTTGTGCTTGAGGTAAGCAGACAAGGACCAATAGGAGAGGCCGAAGCGGCGGCGAATGGCGTGCAGGAGGGAAGAGCAGGTGAGCGCCATGTTGTAGGCCCTGTCGCCAACATGGGCGAGCCATTTGGCATAGCGGACAACGCCGTCGAACTGGTCGCCGTGCAGCACCAGATAGCGTTTGCCGTCGGCGGCTTCATGGATGTCCTCATTGACGACTTCGACACCGGCAAGCGTCACGCCCACATAATCGCGCAGGGCTTCGTCATGATTGCCCGGCACATAGATGACGCGGGTGCCCCTGCGTGCCTTGCGCAGGATTTCCTGAATGACGTGGTTGTGGGCGTCATTCCAGTACCAGGAACGCCTGATGCGCCAGCCATCGATGATGTCGCCGACAAGATACAGCGTCTCGGCTTCATTGTGGCGCAGGAAATCGGCGAGCAATTCCGCCTTGCAGCCGGGTGTGCCCAGATGAGTGTCGGAGATGAAGATCGTGCGGTGGCGCGCGGGCTCTCGCACAATGAGGTGCTTGCGTTTGACACGCTTACGCCCGCGCGGGCGCAGGCCGAACTGGGTCAGCTTTTCGCGAAAGGATTTTGGGTGCTGTGGACGACTGTTGCCGAAGTCTGCTCCCGTTGACGCATCGAGACTGCTTCCCGATTGGCGTGCGTAGCGGGTCATGGATTTGATCAATGTCATCTGCCAATCGAATCAAGGTAAGCCGCTGTGACTTTCGCGGAATATCCAGATTGGCAATGACGCTTTTATGACGTTGGGGTGAACCATTTGTATGCGGACAATATGGTTAACTTGAGCGAGCCGGGATCTGCGCTGTGCCCTATTGGGCGGCGATACCGCTCGATCCGTCGCTTATCGAGTCAGGATGATCGCGCGCGGGGGAGAAGCTACCGCCGGGAGGATACATTTCATGCAGGCCGATGGTGCGGGCATTGGCGCCCATGATGCGGCAATGGTGGCGTTTGAGCATGCGCGGATCATTGACGCCGCAGGAATGAGCAACAGTGCCGACTTCCTTGTGCATGGTGGTGGCGTAGCGATAGACGCGCTCCGCCTTGTCGGTGGCGACAAGGCCGCGCTGAAGGTGCTTCTTGTGGGTTGCGACGCCCGAGGGACATTCGTTGGTGTTGCACTGGAGCGCCTGGATGCAGCCCAAGGCGAACATGAAGCCACGCGCCGAGGTGACAAAGTCGGCCCCTGCGCACAGCGCCCATGCGACGCCTGACGGGGTTGTCAGCTTGCCGGAGGAGATGACTTTGATGCGGTCGCGCAGGCCATAGACCAAAAGTGCATCTACCAGGGTCGGCAGGCTTTCCTGAATTTGCAGGCCCATATAGTCGATCAGCGGCTGAGGCGCTGCACCGGTGCCGCCATCGGCACTATCGAGTGTGATGAAGTCCGGTGCGCTGTCGGGGCCGCGGCGATTGATCTCTTCACACAGGCCGGCAAGCCAGCCATAGGCACCCAGCACCATCTTGATGCCGGTTGGTTTGCCGGTGATGGTGCGCACGCGGTGAATGAAATCCAGCAGTTCGGACACACTGTTGATTTCGGGATGCCGGTTGGGGCTGATGGAATCCTCGCCCAGTGGAATGCCGCGGATCTCGGCGATCTCGCGCGATACCTTTTCGCCGGGCAGGATGCCGCCCTTGCCGGGCTTGGCGCCCTGGCTGAGTTTGATTTCAAACATCCGCACCTGCTCGTGCGCGGCGACCTTGCGCAGCTTTTCCTCCGACAGGCTGCTGTCGTCATTGCGGACACCGTATTTGGCGGTGCCGATCTGGAAAACGATGTCGCAGCCGCCTTCCAGATGGAATGGTGAGAGCGCGCCTTCGCCGGTATTCATCCAGACACCGGCCCGCTTGGCACCGCGTGACAGGGCCTGGACGGCGGGTTTGGAAATCGCGCCATAGCTCATGCCGGAAATGTGGAAATATTTGTCAGTGGTGTAGGGCACACGACAATTGGGGCCGACGGTGACGCCTGCGGAGCTTTGGGTGCCGTCACCAAGTTGGGGAAACGGGCAGTTGACGAAAATCTTGGTGCCGACATGGCTCAGATTGCGCGTTGAGCCGAACGGGACGGTCGTATCGACACCCTTGGCTGCGCGATAGACCCAGGCGCGCTGGGCGCGGTTGAAGGGCAGTTCCGCGCGGTCGTCCGCGAAGAAATATTGCCGGAAGTATTTGCCAAGATCCTCGGCCACGTAGCGCAGACGGCCAATGACCGGATAGTTGCGGCGGATCGCGTGTTTCGTTTGTGTGCGGTCGATGATGTAGAGCACCACAACCGTTACGAATGCGGCGCCCAGTGTGAAGACGAACAGGGCCAGAAGGATGTCCACCACATCTGTGACCGATGTGACCTGCATTGAGGCGATGATGGTATCCATAAGCCTGTCCCCCGGGGCAGCCATCAGCGGGCTGCCACTTCGTTGCCTGATCGCCGATATGCGCAAGTACCGGCGCGGCGACGTTCTAAAATATTACGCAAGCGATACTAGACCTGCCGGCCCGGGATTTGTTCACACAATCAGGCCAACTTTACGTGATGACCGTGTCATCGCGCCGCGAGCTGGGTTGATCGGTCAGATGCGTGGGGCGCGGAGGCAAATTGGGCGGGTGCCGTCGTGAGTGATGCGGCGTCACGCGTGGCGTCAGGTGCGGGTATGTCAAATCCGCGACGCAGGCCGGGGATGAGGGTGGGGCGAAGGCCAAGGCCCGTAGTGGAGGCTGTGATAATCTCAGCACCGTCCATGATGTCGGTCTCTGTGGCATCGACCCGCGTGGTGGGGGGTGTTGCAGGCATGCGGGCAGCAAGCACCTTGCGCTCGCTTGCAAGGGTCTTGTCGACGCGGGTGGCGTATTTCTCGCGCAGTTTTGGGTTGTAGCTGTGATAGCGCGCGCTGGCGGCCCGCCAGCTTCCGTGCCGGGCCTTGAGGTCCTGCAGGAACGACGCTGCATAAGCCATGTTGGCAGCGGGGTCGAAGGCTTCATCAAGACTGGTGAAGGCGCGCGGGTGATAGCGCAGATTGACCTGCATGCAGCCAACATCAATAGAGCGGACGCCATCGGCCATCATCCGGCGCACAGCGAGAAGAGCATCCTGCTTGTTGGCGAACCGAAAGCCCTTGCCTTCGGCATTGATGGTCCACGGCCAGGCGGTGTGGCGCCCTTCGGGGCCGCGGCGTCCGGTTTCGACCAGTGACATGGCTTGCAGGAGGGCGTTGGGCAGGTCGTGGGCGCGCTCAACCTTCTGGGCGGCGCTGCGGCAAAGCTGCCAATCGTCGGAGATGCTTTTCTGAGTATCGGGGGCTGCGTGGGCGATGCCTGCAATGCTTGCAAGCATAAGCGCTGCAACGCTGCGCCCTGCCAGGCGGGCAAGGTGCTGCATCCGGTTGCCGGTGCATGCCGGCGACGGCTGCATCTGGTGAAACTGGGTCTGCATCACGTGGCTTTGCCCCGCCGATCAGCCTCCGAAGAGGCCGGTTGGTGCCAAATT
This sequence comes from uncultured Parvibaculaceae bacterium, assembly GCA_964511745.1. Taxonomy (GTDB): domain Bacteria; phylum Pseudomonadota; class Alphaproteobacteria; order CGMCC-115125; family CGMCC-115125; genus Pyruvatibacter. The sequence continues at coordinate 7,556 of CAZEHX010000012.1, read as the reverse complement.
GCACTTCATGATGCTTCTGAAAGGGTTAATGGCTTCTTACCTATGGGGGGATGTGTGGGCCATATTTTGTGCGCTGCAATCAAAGATCTGCGGCCGGGATACGGAGCAGAACCCAGTGATGCAACTCCGCACGGCAGCTATGCGTGCTGAAATGGGTGGTTTTTCCGCACTGGCCTTGAATTTTGTGCGGCGCGGTGTCAACTTGTTGCAATGCGGTATAGCGAGCGCTCAGCCCGCCATACCGCTGCCCTTCCTGGGCGTTTCCTCCCTGAACTTGGGCCGTCTGGATTTTCCAGACGGCCTCTTTTTTTGCCTGCAGCGATGGTGCTGGCAGCAGGATTTTTAAAGGAAATCAGCGGGTTATTCGGCTGAAAGCGCCGTCGGGCCGGAGGCCGGGGCGAGGAAGGCCCGGTCCATCAGTGCGAGGCGGGCAATGAATTCGCCCATGTCGCGGGTCAGCTTTTTGAGACCCGGCGCGCGCGTCACATTGGTCTCATTCATATAGAGCGCCCGGTTTATCTCGATCTGCAGCGCGTGCAGGCCCTGTGTGGGGCGTCCGTAGTGCTCGGTATTGAAGCCGCCGGCGTAGGGCGTGTTGCGGACGACCTTGTAGCCCAGATCGCTGAGAATGTGCTCTGCGGCGTCAGTGAGTGCCGGTGCTGCCGAAACGCCATAGCGGTCACCGAGTACGATGTCCGCGCGTGAGTTGGCGAGATCATCGTCCATCGGCCCGCCGATGGAGGGCATGGAGTGGCAATCAATCAGAACCGCGCAGCCAAACCGGTGGAATGTGGTTTCCAGCAGGTCAGACAATGCTTGATGGTAGGGCATATAGAGGGTGCGTATGCGGTGGTCGGCCTCCGCATAGCTCAAGGGCGCACTGTAGATTTCCGTTGAATCCGCTACCACGCGGGCAATGGTCCCCAAGCCGCCTGCAACGCGTACCGAGCGGGTGTTGGCGTGTGGTGGCAGGGCATCGTGGAACATTGTCGGGTCGAGCTCATAGGGCTCACGATTGGTGTCCAGATAGGCGCGCGGGAAATTGGCCTGCAGCAGCGGCGCGCCAAGGCGTGAGGCGGCCGCGAATGCTTCATCCACAAAGCTGTCCTCAGACCGGCGGATGGCCAGGGCATCCAGCCTTGAAGCCGCAAGGAAGCTGTCGGGATAAATCCTGCCCGAATGGGGAGAATTGAGCACGAAAGGGACGGTTTGAAGGTCGGGCGAGGCGATCGAGAAGGGCGGATTGAAATCCTTCTGTCGCTGACCCGTGGCGGTTTCTTTGCTGGGTGTTGTCATCCGTCCTGCCATCCAAGGCTCCTGCCTCAAGTCGTGCGTTCGGCCTGATTTGGCACCCTTGCTGGTCATTCTGACTCGCGCAGGGTTGATGTTGAATGTAGCACGCTCGAAGTTCATTTTAAGGCCGGTAAATGTGTTTCTGCCTCTCAAGGCCGCACAAATCATGGATTTTGTGCCGGATTATCCCCCGCTCCTGAGGTGTTTGATAACCACGCGTTTACCATTCGATCTCTATAAATCGGGGGTGAAGAGGGGCATTGAACTGTGCCGATTCGCCAACCAACCGGTCGTTTTTGGGGGACCTTGAAGTCATGGCGCGTATTCTGCTGGCTGAAGATGACGAGAGCATGCGCCGGTTTCTTGCCAATGCGCTCGAAAAGGCGGGCCATGAGGTCGTGTCCTATGGCAGCGGTGATCTGGCCCATGAAAAGCTGATTGGCGACGTGTTTGACGTGCTGCTGACCGATATTGTGATGCCTGAAATGGACGGTATCGAGCTTGCCCGCCGGGCGGCGGAGCTGGATCCCAACCTGCGCATCATGTTTATCACCGGTTTTGCAGCAGTTGCCCTCAACCCTGAATCTGAAGCTCCGAAGGACGCTCGTGTCCTCTCCAAGCCGTTCCACCTGCGCGAACTGGTGCAGGAAGTCGACCGGCTGCTGGTAGCTTAATACCCTCAAATTGTTTGCTATGCGGGCTGGAGTGTTGCGCATGCGCGGCAATCCCGATATACGGATCGCCCTCGCTGGCACCAGAGCTTCATAGAGCTTTTGGCGTACAGGAGTGGCCTACAAGAATGGCGGGGCGCGTAGCTCAGTGGGAGAGCACTACGTTGACATCGTAGGGGTCGCTGGTTCAATCCCAGCCGCGCCCACCATTTTGTAAGTCAGAGTGTTTGAAGAAACAAAAGCCCCCGGCAGCGTCAGCTGCCGGGGGCTTTGTTGTTCGGGGTGTTGGTGGCGTGCGCGCGGGACGCCGGTTACCACTCGATCCGCTCAATGCCCTCAAAGCTGATCTCGCTGCCATCAGACAGGGTGATGATGCCCTGTGCGTCGTCCGACAGCACCATTTCGTCGGTGCCCTGCGAGGCGATTGAGCCCTGATCCAGGGAGATCGTCCAGTCGTCGCTGGAAATCGATGTGCCGTCGGCATTCTCCAGCAGGATGGTATCGGTCCACCCGGCACCGCCTGAGGCGCTGTCTTGTCCGTCTCCAGTGCCGAAGATGAAAGTGTCGTCACCATCCCCGCCATTCAGCGTGTCGTTGCCCGTGCCGCCGCGCAGCACGTCATTGCCACTACCGCCCCACAGGTGATCATTGTTGGCGCCGCCATCCAGATAATCGTTGCCGGCTTCGCCCTCGAGGGTGTCGTCTCCAGTGCCGCCGAACAGGGTGTCGTTGCCGTCACCACCTTCAATGTCGTCCTGACCGCTGCCACCGCAGATTTCATCGTCGCCGCCGCGGCCATCCAGGGTGTTGTCGCCGGTCGCGCCGACAATCAGCTCATCCGCTGAGGTGCCCCATTCATTGTCATTGGGGCTGTCTGCGTAGAGCACGCTATCGGGTGTCCAGTTTGCGGGGGTGCCTGCATCGCCCAATGCGACGGCGGTGTTGTCGCCGTCGGCGGTGAGTTCGATGTTGTCCAGGCGGTATTCTTCCGAGCTGTCTGTGGTTTTGCTTTCAAACTCGATGGTGACTTTGTCGCCATCGGGAATGTTGGTCAGCTCAAAGCTCTGGCTACCAGACAGGCCGGAATCACCGTTCTGCACCATCAGTTCATGGCGCTCACCGTCCACAACCGCGAAGGCTTTGAAGAAGTCGCGATGTTGGCCGCTCTCCTCCATGTCACCATCGGCCAACAGGTCGAAAGACAAGGTGAGGCCGGTCTTACCGGACACATCGATCTGCTCGCTGCGCCACACGACAACAGAGTCGTCGTCCCAACTGTTGCTTGTGGTTTTGCTGAACTCGTAAGTGCCGGAGCGGACGCCATGGTGGGCGCTGGAGCCCAGCGATGCCTGACTTTCATCTGCCGACCAAGCGGAGCTGCCTGAATCCGACTGTGCGCCGTTGCTGAGGCCGCCGAAGTTTTCAGACCACAGCGTGATCGGGCCTTCTGCAACATCGCCCACGGTGATTGAGAAGGCTTCATCATAGGTGAGGCCTGCTGAGTCCGTTGCCGTGACTGTAACGCTCACGGTGTCTGCAGCTTCATGATCGAGGCTGACGCCATCTTTCAGTTTCAGCGCGCCATCTACGACCTCAAAGCGGTTGTCGGACACGGTGAAGGTGTGGGTGTCGCCTGCATCGGCGTCGGTCACTGACAGGTTGCCAATGGTGGCGCCTGCATCGTTCTCCGTCACTGACGTGCCATCAAGCGACATATCAGTGGCAGCTTCTTCCACGTTGGAGACCAGCACCTTCAGGGTGGAGGTTGTGGAGGTGGTTGCACCACCTTCGGATTCCGTGGATATCGCGGTCACGGTGAGGTTGGCCGTGCCGACATAATTGTCCGGCGTCGTGATGGTGACGGCATCCATGTCCCAGCCGCTCACATCAACCGACGTGTCGCCGGAAGATGCGGTGAAGGTGTTGGTGCCGTCGCTGAGAACAGCACCTTCGGGGATGCTGCTGATGGAGACGGCTAGGCTCTCGGAGCCATCATTGTCGGTCAAGGCCGCCGTGATTGACGGCAGCGCAATGGTGCCGCCTTCAACGCCGCTTGCAGCGCCATCCAAAGTTTCCACCATCTGGATGTTGTCGATCATCATCCCGCGACCGGCATCTGTATCAACACCTGCCTCACGGAACTCAATTTCTGCCGGGTTGCCGTCGCCGGTCAGGTTGAGCGTATAAGACTGCCAGTCGAGATCTGTATCGCCTGTTCCATCCAGTGAGATGGTGGCGACGACTTCGCCGTCCCAGACAACTTCCATGCGGTTGACGGTGGCGTCATAGCCCTGACGCGGCGCCAGATCGAAGGTGAGCGTGTAGGACGCATCTTCAAGCGTATCAACGCTACGCGCCAGATTGGGCGCGTCATCATATGTGTCACTCGGGTCGGTGTTGAGTTCTGCATGGAACATTGACCCGGCCTGGGAACCATTGCCGCCGTCACCTTCGTCGCGGATTTCAGGCGTGCCATCGGAAGACCAGCCGTTTTGAACGGCAAGGTGTTCTGCTTCGCCGTCAACCACCGTACCGGTCCAGCCCTCGAAATCTTCCGAGAAGATGGTGCGGGTTGTGGTGCCCAGATCAAGGGTCGGTGCGGATGCAATTTCGTCCACATCGCTCACGCCAATGGCGAAGGTTTCCGTGTAGGTCTCGCCGCCGTCATCGGTGACGGTGACGTCAACGGAAACAGAGCTCGCCTCTTCATGGTCCAGCGAGATGCCGTCCTTGAGCTTGAGCTGGCCGTCGACCACTTCGAAGCGGTCATCAGAGACCGCATAGGTGTGGGTGTCGCCAGTGTCCGCATCGGTGACGCTGAGATTGCCAATAACCGCGCCTGCTGCGTTCTCGGCCACAGTGGCGTTGTCCAGGGCAAGGTCCGTCGGAGCTTCATTGCTGTCGATGACATTGACTGTCAGCGTCTGCGACGTTGATGCCGAGTTGGCGTTTGCACCTTCGGTTGCCGTTGCAGTGATGGTCAGATCAAAGCTGCCCGTATACCCATCGGCGGGCGTCACCTGCATGGCGTCCATATCCCAACCGGATACGTCCGTTGAGGTTGAGCCTTCGGTTGCCGTGAAGCTGTTGGTGCCATCGGTGATGGTTGCGCCCACGGGGACACCGCCAACAGAGATGGTGAGTGCTTCTGAGCCGTCATTGTCATTCAGTGCGGCTGAAACTTCAAAGTTTGCTGAGCCATCATTGGCAACGGTCAGCTCGCCAGGTGTATGGTCGCTACCGACGACCACGCGGCCGTCCGTATCCGGGCCGTCCCATTCAAGCTTGAGGCCTGCGTCACCGCCGTTTTCGAAGTAACGCACCTCAACGGTGTGCGTGCCTTCCGACAGGTTGACCGTATGGGATTCGGTGGAGAAACCGTGCTGGCCGTCATGGTTCACGACCAGTTCGCCGTCGATATAAAGCGCCGCGCCATCGTCGGCACTCAGATAGAACGTATAGTCGCCACCGTCATCGACAGCGATTGAGCCTTCAACCTTTGTGCCGAACGTATCCGTCGAGCCATCTTCCCAGAACGAGTTGCCGCTATTGGCATAATCGATGTCGGAAACGGTTTCTTCGAAGGTCGGCGTTGCATCCCAGTCAACGTCGCTGAGATTGTGCAGGCTCTCGTCGTAATCGAAGTACGACGCCTTGAAGCCGTGGGCGATGGAGAGCGAAGGCGCATCCGCCTGAGGTGTCACATCGACGGTGGCACTGCCTGCGACCGTGGTGTCGCCATCGGTCACGTCAAAGCTGATGGCAAGGTCTTCGGCTGAATAGTCGTCAGCAGGCGTAAAGGTCCACGTGCCATTTCCATTGTCGGTAATGGAGCCAGTAGCGCCGTCAATGCTCACATTCGAGACCACCAGGCCTTCCGGTGAATCATCAGTCGTATTGGCGAGCAGGTCCGCGCGGCTGAAGGTGATGCTGGTATCTTCGTTGGTGGCGCCCAGATCGACATCACCAACAACAACTGTCTCATTGATATCGCTGACAGTAATATCAAAGCTCTCTGTGCGTGCGAGGCCGCCTGCATCAGTGGCGGTCACATCGACGGAGATCGAGTCCGCCATCTCATGGTCCAGCGCGACACCGTCCTTGAGCTTGAGCGCGCCATCGACCACTTCGAAGCGGTCATCGGAGACGATGTAAGTGTGGGTGTCGCCTGCATCGGGATCCGTGACCGACAGGTTGCCGATGACAGCACCGGCTGCGTTCTCGGCTACCGAGGCGTTATCGAGGGCAATGTCGGTGGCGACTTCGTTCACATCACCGACGGCAATGTCGAATGTTTCAGTGCGGGCGAGGCCGCCCGCATCGGTGGCAGTCACATCAACGGAGATCGAATCTGCGGTCTCATGGTCGAGCGCAACGCCGTCCTTGAGCTTCAGTGCGCCCTCGACGACCTCGAAGCGGTCATCGGAGACGGTGTAGGTGTGGGTGTCGCCTGCGTCGGGGTCTGTGACCGACAGGTTGCCGACAACGGCACCGGCAGCGTTCTCGGCAACACTTGCATTGTCCAGCGCTACATCGGTGGCGACTTCGTTCACATCACCAACGGCTATGTCGAAAGTTTCGGTGCGGGCAAGGCCGCCGGCATCGGTAGCTGTGACGTCGACGGAGATTGAGTCTGCTGTCTCATGATCAAGCGCGACACCATCCTTGAGCTTCAGCTGGCCGTCGACGACTTCGAAGCGGTCATCGGAGACGGTGTAGGTGTGGGTGTCGCCCGCGTCGGGATCTGTGACGCTGAGATTACCAACCACGGCACCGGCTGCGTTCTCGGCCACTGAGGCGTTGTCGAGAGCAACGTCGGTCGCGATTTCATTCACGTCGCCGACGGCGATGTCGAAGGTTTCGGTGCGGGCAAGGCCGCCGGCATCAGTGGCGGTCACATCGACGGAGATCGAGTCCGCCATCTCATGGTCCAGCGCGACACCGTCCTTGAGCTTGAGCGCGCCATCGACCACTTCGAAGCGGTCATCGGAGACGATGTAAGTGTGGGTGTCGCCTGCGTCAGGATCTGTGACCGACAGGTTGCCGACGACGGCACCGGCAGCGTTCTCGGCAACCGAGGCATTATCAAGAGCAACGTCCGTCGCAACTTCATTCACATCACCGACGGCGATGTCGAAGGTCTCGGTCCGTGCGAGGCCGCCAGCATCGGTGGCGGTGACGTCGACGGAGATGGAGTCCGCGGCTTCGTGATCGAGCGCAACGCCGTCCTTGAGCTTCAGTGCGCCGTCGACGACCTCGAAGCGGTCATCGGAGACAGTGTAGGTGTGAGTGTCGCCTGCGTCGGGGTCTGCGACCGACAGGTTGCCGACAACGGCACCGGCAGCGTTCTCGGCAACACTTGCATTGTCCAGCGCTACATCGGTGGCGACTTCATTCACATCACCAACGGCGATATCAAAAGTTTCGGTGCGGGCAAGGCCGCCGGCATCGGTAGCTGTGACATCGACGGAGATCGAGTCTGCTGCTTCATGATCAAGCGCAACGCCGTCCTTGAGCTTCAGTGCGCCATCGACGATCTCGAAGCGGTCATCAGACACCGTGTAGGTGTGGGTGTCGCCTGCGTCGGGGTCT
>CAZEHX010000011.1:87639-89539 GCA_964511745.1 uncultured Parvibaculaceae bacterium | reverse complement strand
AAGCCGCCCGGAAACCCCAATGCCACCGTTAAACCAATGGCTCAGGCCCGCGCCGACCGAATAGTAGTCGGTGGTGCCATCCTGCGTCCCGGTAACTGTCACGCCGCCGGCTGTGACGCGTCGATTGTCGGTTGTGGAGGAGGTGCGCGCGTAGCTTGCATCCAACGCCAGCCAATCCGTAATCGTGACCGAGAGGTAGGGGCCAAATGTGGTGGCATCACTGTCAGACCCACCCCCGTTGAAGGCGGATGTGGTGTCGGTCCAGGACTGCGACACAAAAAAGCCTACCGTGAACGGGCCGCCAAGGATGAAATCCAAACCAGCTGACACGCTGTTCGTATCAGCATCATAAGCAATTCCCGGCGCGTCGTTCTCCGATTCATTGCGTGAATAGCTCACCCAAACGTTTACGTTCTGTCCGAGAGGTTTGACATCCTCGCCTGCCGAAATGCCGGACATTGGTGCCCCGGCAAACTGTGCGTTCTTAAGTGCCTGGCCGGTCTGAATGTTGGTCAGGTGATTGGTCAGGGTCGTGGAGACAATCTGCGTTTGCTGAATGGTCTGCTCCGGCAGCAATGCGGAACTGGTGTCGCTGGTCGATGAAACACTGTCGCTGGAAGCCGGTGAGGAATGCTGTGCATACGCAGCGTGTGAGGTGCAGGCAACAATCAGAATTGCGCCTAGAACTGAATTTTTGTTTGTCGGCATTGTTGGCCGTCCCCCGAGTGACTTGTGAAAAAAGAACCCGCTGGAAACACTTAAGTTCGGCGGGTCTTACGTTGTCATGTAGATGAATCAGGGTGGCGTAGTCTATTCGTCTGGCGGTCTATACCGTTCGGTCTATACCAAAAGGTATAGACCGTCAGTGGCGTGGCGCAGCACCGTTCCAAATGCGAAGACCCTGATAGGTAATTCGCGATTTTGGTTGATTGGGACAGTGTGCCGGCCATGAGGGAATGCAGTATCCGGAAGCAAATTTCCTACATCTCACATGGTGCATGTGATGCGGGGTATATCGGGCATTGGGCGACCAAACCGCTCAGGCCGATTTTTGTGCTCGTCATCGCTGCAGGCCTGTCGGCACCGGCCGCGGCCAATCCTTACGGCCATCCGGCGCCACCTCCGCCGCCGGTCTACCACCCACAGCCGCAACCGCCGGTGCAACCGCCGGTCAGGCCTCCAAGTCATGTTCAGGATCGGATGATCCAGCAACGTGCGCAGCAAGGTGCGCTTCAGGCTGCGCAGCGCGAAGGGATGATGCAGCTCAGACCAAATTCCAAGCGTGTGGCCACAAAGGTCAACAGTTGGGAGGATATCGGCAATCTGTCGGAAGCCGAACTTGCCGCCTTGTTCAAGGAATGGGGACTTTTACCAGCGGGAGGGGGCAAGCTCACCGAAGCACAATTGAAATCGATGTGGGTCGGGCAGGCCCGTGCGCAGGGCGTGCCGAAAGCTCAGATCGACCAGATGATGAGTCAGGCGGGCGGCGCGTGGTCGCAAATGGCTGGTCAGATAAATGCGGTTGTTGCAGCCGCCGGAGACCCGAACGTGGCGATGGGCGGGCTGTTCAAACAGGAATATGCCAAGACCTGCAAGTGTAGCCCGCAGGCATTTGCTGATGCGCTGGGCCGTGCTGAAACGCGACTGGGTGGACAGGCGCAAGGTGCAATTGCGAAAGCCCTGGGAGGGCAGGGGATTCCTGTTAGTTCCCTGCCATCTCCGCCTGTTGTGAGCTACAGCACGGGTGATCAGCCGGTCCTTGTTGCTCAGGCGATTATTAGTCAGGGCCAGGTGCAAGTGGCGACGAATATCCCACCACCTGCTGCGGCACCTATCGCACCACCACCTGCTGCGGCACCTATCGCACCGCCGCCTGCTGCGGCACCTATCGCACCGCCGC
>CAZEHX010000011.1:0-87539 GCA_964511745.1 uncultured Parvibaculaceae bacterium | reverse complement strand
CGCCTGCTGCGGCACCTATCGCACCGCCGCCTGCTGCGGCACCTATCGCACCGCCGCCTGCTGCGGCACCTGTTGCACCGCCGCCTGCTGCGGCACCTGTTGCACCGGCGCCTGCTGCCGCGCCTGTTACGCCGCCACCTGCTGCAACGCGACCCGTACCACCACCTTCATTACTTGATCTGACACTTCCACCGATGCCGGACCCGGGTCTGCTCACGACACCCCCTGGCAGCCCTGACATGACTCCGGCTGACAAATCCGGACCCGTTGACCGGATGCCGGAGGTAAAAGTGCTTCCCGTTCCCACGGTGCCGGGACCGCCTGCCTGCAAGACGACTGCATGTTTTCAAAAGCAGCTCGATCTGTTGGCTCTTGAGCGCAAGGTCATCCGGCAGAACCTGCGGGCGCAACCGGTGATTCAAGTGTTGGATACTTTTGGTAATCTGGCTATCTCCCTGTCGCCATTTGCAGGTCCGGGTGCGCCTGGCGTGGCCATTGTGGGCGGCACACTTAAGCTGCTGAAGGTTCTGGTTACGGCCGGGAATGAAGCCAGAAATACCCGGACCATGGGCGGGGACCAACGAGCTGCTCTGGATACTTTTTTCGTTACAACCGGCGTCGAAGGCGGCATGGAATTGATCAAGGACGGGGTTGGCGGGGGACTCGGCAAGTTCATTCCCAAAGACACTTCTATTGCGTTCGAAGCGTTGGGTAACACGCTCATTTCCGTGGGCGTTGATGAGGCTCCGACGATCGGTGCCGGTGCCGTCGATGTCGTCTACAGCGATGGCAAACAGACCAAGGCTGACATAAAGGCTTTCGTTGGCGATGTGGGCAACGTCTTGGGCGGGAAAGGGTTTTGATGCGTATCTGGCAGAGCGAGGCCTTCTTCCAGGTCGCTTTCCTTTTTGTTGTTGCGCTGATGGTGGTAACGCCTGCCGCCGCGCAAAACGCTCCAACACCTGCGCTGGCGGTTGCGGAGGTTCCTCAGCACGCGAAGTTTGCCAGCCTTGGCATTGTGTTGGGACTTCGCGGGCAGACCGCATCAAGTGACGGGTTGCCGGTTACCCTTACGTCCGCAGTGCGCAAAGAGCTGCTGGAACCGGTGTTTCGCTTTGATGGATTTGTGGTGAGCAACATTCAGATGGAGTCGTTTGCTGCCATAGAAGGCAAGTCCGACGCCTACCGCCTGCTTGGTCTCATCGTGTTTGAGGATGCAGCTGCCCGCCGTGTCTATACCGAGTTTGCTGCCTATTACACAGTGACGCAAAGCGGCATCGTGATTGACTGGGCGTCGGCCCGCACCCGTACTCCCACCGCACCAACCATAGTCTGGTTTGCGGTTGACCCCGAAAACCTGACGGCGGCGTACCGCGCGCCCAAATCTCAGTACGCCTTGATGCTGCTGCTGGAAGAACAGGCGCTCTTGAAGGCAAAGGGATCTGGAAAACGTGACGTTGCGATCTACGCTGTGTCCTGGGACCGGTTTGCCGCCGATGACATGCCCATAGTGGCGACTGCCGCATCCGACCTGACGACCTCTGTTTTCGATCTTGGCGGCTGGTCGGCGGTTCTATTTGAAGGCCGCATTGATACCGAGCAGTTGGGTAACGGAAATATGCTGGAGCTGCATTTTCCAGACGGCCGCCTTATCGGGCAGCTTGATAGCTTTCCAGTGCGACCAAACCTTTTCAATTGATGGCAGCCGCGCATAGTCGCCGGGACAAGTCGTTACAGCCTTGCTGCATGGACCTGCGGCCTCATCACGCAAAAAAGGCCACCCATAGAAATGGTGGCCTTTTCTGTTTCGTGTCGGGTGCGCGTTGGCGCGGTCCGCTTATGCGATCTTGCGCATTTCCGTCATGAAGCCGTCCATCTTGCTCACTAGGATTGTGATTTTGCCGGTGAGCTCAGTCGAGAGCTGCTCGGTGATGGCGCTGACCTGCGTTGCCGCCACACCGATATTCTCACCGACTTCCTTCACATCCGATGCCATGCCGGTGACACCTGCTGCAGCACGTTCACTGCTGCTGGCAATTTCGCGCGAGGCGGCGGTTTGTTCTTCGATGGCGGCGGCAACCACTGTTGTGGACGTGTTCACTTCCTCAACCACGCCGCCAATGGAGGTGAAGGCCGCGGCGACGCGCTCGGTTACTGACTGGATCAAGGCGATGTGCTCTTCAATCTCCTGAGTGGCCTTGGCCGTCTCACCGGCCAGCTGTTTGACTTCGGAGGCGACGACGGCAAAGCCCTTGCCGGCTTCGGCTGCGCGGGCGGCTTCGATAGTGGCGTTGAGGGCCAGCAGGTTGGTCTGCCCGGCGATGCCGCTAATGACGGCAACAATCTCGCCGACTTTATCTGCAGCCTCCACAAGTTCGGTCACAGCCTCGCGGGACTCGGTTGCCTCCATGACAGCGCGGCCGGCAATCTCGGATGTGTGGGTGATCTGCTGGCTGACCTCGCCGACGGAGGCGGACATTTCTTCCGCCGCAGCTGAAATGTTCTGGGTCCCGGACGCCGCGTCGCCAGACTTTGCGATGGCATTGTTGACGCTGTCCTGACTTGAGGACACGACGTGGTTCATGTTGCTTGTGCTTTCGCCGAGCGTCTGGATCGACGTATTGATCTCGTTGATGACACCCTTGAGCGACGAGTCGAAATCCGTTGCGACATCAAGGAACCCTGTCATCTTTGCCTCGACGGTCTGGGTTGCGCGGTTGATGATGCGGGTGCCATGCAACAGGGCGCCATCCATGCCGTTTTCCAGGATGCGGCGGAAATACTGGTTGCGGCTCACATAGCTCATGGTCGCACTGGCTTCACGGACGAAGGCGTCCACCTTGTCGGTCATGTCGTTGATCGCCCACAGCAGGGATCCGACATCGCCCGTATCATCAATCTCGGTGATGCGAACGGAAAAGTCTCCCTGCCCAATCTGATTGCTGGCGATTGTGGCGCGGCGGATGTCGCGGCTCACGCCTTCAATGGCCCACAGGGCAAGGCCGGCGCTGATAAATGCGACCGCGCCGAAGACGACTGCGACAACAGGTGGGGCAACCCACGGTGCAATGATTGCGGCTGCGCCCGCGACTGCGGCGACGGCGGCGGAAATCCGTGCGAGGGCAAGCCGGTTGCTTGCGATATTAAAGCGAGAAAACAAATTCATCGTACTTCACCCCGTGTTCCTTGAGCGTGCCGTTGAGCAGGGCCGCTGCGTTGTTCATGCCGTCTTTGGTGTTTTTGACCGCCCGTTCTTCGGCCAGCAGCTGCTTGTAGAGCGGTGCGATGGTGTCGTTGACGATTTTCATGTCCGGCACACGGCGGTTTGAGTGATAGCCGTCGATTTCACCGGAGGCGCTGAACGAGGGCGTTACATGGGCAAGCACCCAGTAGTGGTCGCCATTGCGCGACCGGTTCACCACATAGGCGAAAATTTCTTCACCGGCGGCAATCGTGTCCCACAGAAGTTTGAACACGCAGCGCGGCATATCCGGGTGGCGGATGATGCTATGGGGCTGACCAAGAAGGTTATGCTCGTCATAGCCGGCAAGGCGCATAAATACCCGGTTGGTGTATGTGAGCCGACCTTTCAGGTCGGTTTTCGAGACGATGATTTCATGCGGCTCGAAGGTGGCTGTGTTGCCACTCAGAAATGTTTCTTGAGACAAGGCGGTCGGCCCCCTGCGGTTGCGGTTTTAGCGGTCGTGGCCGTCCGCTGACCCAGACAGGAGAACGACCGACGGAGAAATAATTCCACAATTTAATTAATAAATTTCATCAATGGTTTGGAGGCTAAAAAACCGCAGATCTGGGGCAGTGCGGCCCGGCCGGTGCCCGCCGGTGTACGATCGAAAAGGCCTCGCAAGGCGTCCGCAGACCTCCGGCGTTTTCATGGTGGTTGCCCGGACCTATAGTGATGACTGGCTGCTGCGCGCGCATACGGATGCCCGCGTGGCGCTGGGGCGAGCTGGCAATGGTCTGCCGGCGGATGAAGTGCTGGCGCATCAGGCGCGCGTGGCGCTGGCGGACCCGATAGGTGAAGCGCTCGGAGCGAAGCTAAGCGTCATCCTGATCGGCGAATGTCCAGGGCTGTCAGCGGGGGATAGTCCGGGTGCCTATCTTACCTATGCGCCGAAGAGTGGCCGGCAGAATGCGCAGCGTAACTGCGTTTCGAATGTCCGAACGGCGGGGTTGGCGCCGGATGCGGCGGGTCACAAGATTGCGTATCTGCTCAGGCAGGCAAAGTCGCTGGGGCCGCGCGACTAGGCCGGGATCAGGTGATTGTCCCAGGCGGTTGCCGAGGCCTTAGCCAGCGGCGATGTCTCAATGTTTGTGCCTTTGACCCGGATAGCGGCAACGCTGCCTTTGCCGGATGTCAGCAGGAATGATCCGGCGTCATTGGTTGCCGCGATGCCGCAGCAATCATCCATATCGACTTTGCCGATGAAATGTGTGCCGTCTGCGATGGTCCACAGGGCGCAGAGGTTGCCGCGGGGGGCTGTTGTGGCGAGGACGGTGCCGGATGCGTCTAGGGCGACGCTGCCGCAATAGTTGTTCATGTGGCGGAGGATGTCGGGCGGGGTGTCGAGCATCTCAAGCGATGCTGCGCCGGGGCGGTGGATGGCGACCAGGGGGGGCTGGTCGGTTTTGGTGCCCTGATACTGCATGGCGATGGCGATAGTGCCTGCATTGCTGACGGCCAGGTGGCGGATGCTGAGCTGGTGCAGCTCGGCGGGCAGGCGCAGCTCGGTGCGCAGCGTGCCGGTGCGGCGATCCACATAGGCGAGGGACGGCGACATGGTGGGGAGGTTCAGTTTCAGCCTCGGCATGTCGGGATGGGTGGCGATGCCGCCATTGGCGACGATCAGGGTTTCACCATCGGCTGACAGGTGGACATCATGCGGGCCGACACCATGCGACGGCATTTCGCCGATGCGGGCGTAGTCGTTGGTTACGTCATAGATGCCGATGACGCCGCGCGTGTTTTCAAAATCGTTTTCCGGGGTGTAGAGGCGGGTGCCGTCGCGGCTGAAGACGCCGTGGCCGTAAAAATGCCTGCCGGGCGGGGTGGTGAAGGTGACGGGCTGCGCTGTCGGGTCTGCCGGATTGAAGGCGACGGCGAAGGTGCCGGGGCGGCGGGCGAACAGGATGGCCGTTTTGCCGTCAGGGCTGACGGCGGCTGAGTGGCCGCGTCCGGGCAGCGGGGTGTTGAAGACGATGGTGCCTGCCGGTGTCATGCCGGCGAGGGCGTAGCTGCCGGATTTATTGGCGATGGCGCTGATGTAAAGCTGCGGTGTGGCGCTCCATGCGATGTTCGGCAGCAGCGGCGTTGCGCCCAGAAGCGCGAGGAATGTGCGGCGATCGATCGCCATAGGGTCAGTCACCATCAAGGGAGTTGAAGCCGACGGAGAGGCCGAGCGCGGGGGCAAGGCGTTCGGCGGTGATCTGGCGCAGGGCGCGGGTCTGGGTGGTGAGTTTTTCAACCAGCTTGCGTTGTTGTGCGTCCATCACCGCGTCAGGCAGCGGCAGTGTGATGGCGTTGGCTGTTGCGATGGTCTGGGTGAAGGCCTTGCGCATCAGGGCGTCGAGTTTTGGGTCGAGCTCTGAATTGCGGGCGAGCGCTGTGAGGCCGTCATCATCAGTGCCCCGATAAAGCTGCTGAAGGGCTGCAAGATTGATGCGGATATTTTCAAGCGCGCGGTTGCTGAGGCTCGACTCGGCCAGCGCCGGGCGGGCGTCCGGCATGTTCGTGCCCAGAACTGGAACCAGCTTGAGCGTGGCGACCTTCTGCAGGCCTTCATGCAGGCTCTTGAACAAGGCAAGCGTTACGTCGGCATGGGTAGCAAAATAGAAATTATCGCCGCCGGGTTCGGCCATGCGGGTGGTGAAGGGCGGGTCGCCTGCTGTCCATTCGTGCACAATGTCAGTGGCGATGGTGTGCATGTTGGCGGCAATGCCGGATGCGAGTGCGCATTGCGGGCTTGCGGGTGTCAGGCCGTCGTCGCTGTAGAGAAGGTATTCGAAGGCGGGCAGGCCCTGCAATGCGAAGGTGCCTTTGCCGACCTCTTTAAGATTGTCGTCGGTCTGCTCCACGATGGCGTCGGCTACTGCGTCTGAGATCTTGCCACGGGCCTGCGGCCAGAAGTTGAGGCGCAGGTTGCGCATGAACAGGTCGACCGGGCCAAAGGCGATGTGCTCGGCCCCCATCCATGCGTCATTGGCAGTGACGAAAGCGGTTTTGACATTGGCAAGGTTTTTGGTGTCATCGCCTGTGCAATAGGCGGCGGTGGTCGTATCGAGCGCCGCCATGCCGGTTTCAAGCGTCCGGTAGGCGGGGAGAACATGGCCGCTGACGAGTGCTGTGTTGGTGGCCGCATAGGCTGCGTCGCTGATTTTTACGCCTGGCGTGTCTGCATGCGCCGGGGCGGCTGCCAGCAGTGCCAGGCAGAGGGCCGCGGTGCAGGTTCGCGCGCTAGAGTGAATTGACAAATGCAAGAAGCGCCTCCCGTTCGGCAGTGGTCATGTCCACCACCTTGTCGCGCGATGCCTGGGCTTCGCCGCCGTGCCAGAGAATAGCTTCGAGCACGTTGCGGGCACGGCCATCATGCAGAAAGAATGTGTGGTCGTTGACGGCTTTTGTAAGGCCGATGCCCCACAGAGGTTGCGTGCGCCATTCCGTGCCGGAGGCGGCGCCCTCGGGACGGTTGTCGGCCAGCCCGTCACCCATATCGTGCAGCAGCAGGTCTGAATAAGGCCAGATCAACTGGAAGGACTGCTCTTCGCCGATCGTGTCGCGGGCGGTGACGAATTTGGGGGTGTGACAGGAGATACAGCCTGCTGCGTAAAACTGCTTCTTGCCTTCCAGCACCTGCGGGTCGTCGATGTCGCGGCGGGCGGGGACGGCGAGGTTGCGGCTGTAGAAGACGACGCGGTCAAACATTTCCGGTGTCGCTTCGGTTATCTTGCCGTCCTTGGACCCACCATGCGGCGCGTTGAGGCACTTGTCCTGTGCACCCGGCTGGCAATCGCCGTGATGGGTGGGGAACAGCGGCGTTGAAATGCCGATATCACCGCGGAAAGCCCCGGCGGATTGCTGGGCAACGGTCGGCTCGCCCGCCTTCCAGCCAAAGCGGCCAAGCATGGTGGCATTGGCTTCAACGCTGAAGACGGTATTGGCACGACCGGAAATGCCGTCGCCATCTGCATCATCGGGATCGGCTAGGTTGAGAATGTCTGCTTCGGGAATGGCTTCCAGCAGGCCCATGCCGATCATCGGCGGGGCGACACGCGGGGAGACCATGAGGTCTTCATGGGCCGGGCCGTAAGCAAGGTTCACGGCTTCATAGGTGGGCGCGCGCAGGGTCACGACCGTGCCGTCCGCCAGGGTGACGGGCAGGGGCGTGTAGGTGATCTTCATGTCGCCTTCAGCGGTAAGGCCCTGAATGGAGAAGTTCTGCAGCTGGCCGCCATAGGTGGGGTCGGGAATGACATTGGTGAGATAGGACGCCAAAGCCTCCCGGTCCGCATCGGTCTGCGGCGGGATTGAGAGCCGCAGGAACATGGAGACGGGGGATTCGCCCTCGGCGGGGGGGTGGCCGCGGCCGTCCTTCAGGTGGCAGCGCTGGCAGGCGCGCGCATTGAAGAGGGGGCCGAGCCCGTCCGATGAAAGCGTCGAGCTGGGGGATGAAACCCAGACCTTTTTGAAGATGCCGTTGCCAACCCGGAAGGCGAGCTGGTTGTCGAAGGTCATGTTTGCGGACGGGTGGGAGAAGGCGTCGTGATTGGTGGCCTTGAAGGATGTGGTGGCGCCACCGGGCCGCCGCTCGAACGGTTCGGGCTTTGAGAAGTCGGCGGTGGGGCGGGTGACTTTTTCCACCCGGGCCAGGTCTTCGTCGGTGTGGGCTGTTGGCGGAGACGCAAAAACAGGTCCGGCCCCGCCCGTAATGGCGAGGCCGGCCAGCAGTATGGCGGTTGTTATGGGTCGGTTCAGGCTATGCATTTGTCCTAAGCGACCTTTCGGGTTCGGTTATTCAAAAACAGCTTCCGGTGCATCAAGACTGTCGGACCCTTCGAACGCGATGGGCTCAAGACCCAACACGCCGACGGCTGCTTCAATCTGCCGGGTTTGCGCTTTCAGGCCGTCAATGGCTGCCTGAACAACCGCGTTGCCTTCGTCATTGTCGGCACCGATCATTTGATCATATGCCTTGCCTTTGTCAGCGCGGTCTTTCATCGCACCCATGGCGGTCATGGTTGCTTCAAGGCTTGCCGTGACGGCGGCGTCGACGTCCGCATTTTGAGTAGCCACAAGGTCAGACACGGACGGGCCTTCGACTTTGGTGCCGTCGGTGCGTGTGTAGCTGGCCGTATAGACGTTCAGGACACCCTGAGCGTCATAATAGTGGCTGTTATGGGTGTTGTCAGAAAAGCAGTCATGCTCTTCCTCGGGATCATGCAGCAGCAGGCCGAGCTGCATGCGCTCGCCGGCCAGTTCGCCGTAGGAGAGGCTGCCCATGCCGGTGAAGATGCGGGCAATGCCAGCGTCTTCGCCTTCTGAAACCACATCTGCGCGGGCTGCACCTTCAGGTGCCCACTGAGCGGCCATCCATTCAACGTCTGATACCAGTAGTGCGGTGGCAGCGGTGAGGTATTCACCCCGGCGATCGCAATTGCCATTGGTGCAGTCGTCACCGGATGCGTAGTCGGTCCACGGACGATTGCCGGCGCCTGCATTGGTGCCGTTCAGGTCCTGGCCCCAGAGCAGGAATTCGACTGCATGATAGCCTGACGCAACATTGGCTTCGACGCCTGCGAGTTCATGCAGGGTGCCGCCGATCAGGTCGGGGGTGATGGTTGAGGCATCAACCGTTTCGCCGGACAGTTCGAATGCCGGATTGGCAATGACGTTTGCCACATAGACCGGGTTGTCTTCGGAGGATGTGCCGTAGGACGCATCCACATAGTCGATGAGGCCCTCATCAAGCGGCCATGCGTTCACTTTGCCTTCCCATTCATCAACGATGGGGTTGGCGAAGCGGAAAACTTCCGTCTGCATATAGGGGACGCGGCTGGCGAGCCATGCGTCGCGGGCCGCAGACAGTGTTTCTTCCGACGGGGTGGCGACGAGAGCGTCAACGGCCGTCTGCAGGTCCTTGGCGAGGGTGAGGGAATCCTCGTAACCCGCCTGTGCGATATCGGCATAGGTATCAATTACAGCCTGCTTGGCTGGGGCCGCGGCGGCGAACGCCGGTGCCAGTGCCACGGCGCCGGCCGCCAGGGTGAGAAGTGCATGTCTCATGGATGGTTCTCCGTCAAAAGCTGATTACGGGGCCGAGAAGGGAATTGTGTAGGTCAGCAGTGCACCAAGGGTGTTGGCATCCTGGTTGCCTGCATCGGTGAATTTGTAGCCGACGTCGAAGGTGAGGCCGTTTTCAAATTCGTAGCCGCCTGAAACCTGGAACTGGTTGTCGTCGCTGTCAGCACCGGCTGCGGGGTCGATGTTGCGGATGGTATCGGACACCGAGAAGTTCCATGGGCCGTGGAGGAGTGCGGCACCCAGAGTGATGTAGTCGCGATCTTCGGCGATACCGCCTGCATCGGACTGGGTCACGTATTCGACCATTGGGGCGATGCGTGTGTCGTCGGTGATCGCAAAGTCACCAAAGAGGGCCACTGCGAAACCAAACTCGTCCTCAGGTGTGCCGACGCCACCTTCCTGGCTTTCGACCGCGACGTGGTAGCCAAGGCCATCGGTGATTACGCCCAGATCACCGTCAAGCGCGACGGAGAAGGACGAGAAATCTTCGGTGTTGCTGACGCCGCCAGCTGATTTGCGGTTGCGGGCACGCTTGGTGATGATGGATTCAGACAGGAAGCTTGTGTCGGCGAAGAAGGTTGCCGCCGTCAGCGTGTGGGTGCCCATCTGCTCGTTGCCGAGGGAGATGCTGCCGCCAAAGCCAACGCGTTCCGTCAGCTCATAATCTTCGGCAAAGTCGGTGCCGTAGACGCCCGGGGTGATGTCCCATGCGATGCCGAAGGCCGGGTTGATCTTGCCTGCGATGAGCGAGAAATCGTCGGTGGCGTATTGCAGGAACAGGGTCTCGACGTAGAGGCCTTCGTTCTCGAAGAAGCGGTCGTCGCCGGGGGAGGGGTCTTTGACCGGCTCAAGTACCAGGCCCGTCTCGATGGAGAGTTCCTCGGTGATGCGAAAGCTGATCGCCGGCTCAATGGTGGTGTAGGTGTCGTTGAGTTCCGCTGCAG
Organism: uncultured Parvibaculaceae bacterium; assembly: GCA_964511745.1. Classification (GTDB taxonomy): domain Bacteria; phylum Pseudomonadota; class Alphaproteobacteria; order CGMCC-115125; family CGMCC-115125; genus Pyruvatibacter. The sequence continues at coordinate 77,279 of CAZEHX010000011.1, read as the reverse complement.
GATCGTCGGCTTCGTAGGTGTAGTCATTCTGGATCTCGATGGGCAATTCGCCCTCGATGCGCGGAAATGTGGCGTCGTCAGCCAGTGATGGCGTGGCGGCGAGGCAGGCGACTGCAAGTAGTGCCGCTGTGCTGGTCGTTGTGATTGTTCGCTGCATTTTTGTATCCCCTAACAGGCAGTGGCCACCATCGAAGCGTGGCGTTGGCTTCTTTGGCATGCTTGCGAATGGGTTTCAATAGCAATGCGATTTATTCTCAATCGCGTCATTGTGACGGATCGCCACACGGGTTGAGCAGTGTGGCGGCGGGCAACAAAAAACGGCGGAAACTGGTGCTTCCGCCGCTTTGGGGTAGTCAGTTATAGGTGGCCGATCAGCTCATCTTGAAGCGGATGGGGACGGACTTGGGCCCGCACACGAAGTTGGCCAGCATCCGGGTGGGCTCGCCTGCAAGTTCCACGCTGTCGAGGCGCGGCAGAAGTTCTTCCCACAGGGCCCGCATTTCCATACGCGCGAGATGCTGGCCGAGGCAGACATGTGCGCCGCCGCCAAACGCCACGTGCCGGTTGGGCTGACGGTCGATCTTGAACTTGAAGGGATCTTCGAAGACTTCCTCGTCGCGGTTGCCGGACGAGTAGCACAGCATCATCCAGTCCCCCTTCTTGATCTCCTGTCCGGACAGCTCTGTGTCCTGGGTGGCAGAGCGCATGAAGTGTTTGACCGGCGTGACCCAGCGGATCGATTCCTCGACCATCAGTGGGATCAGTTTGGGGTCTTCCTTGACGCGGGCAAACTGGTCCGGGTTCTCAGCAAGCGTCCACATGGAACCCGCGGTGGTGGAGGAGGTTGTGTCGTGGCCGGCGGTGGCGACGATGATGTAGTAGCTCATGGCCTCAAGGACGCCCAGGGCCTCACCGTCGATCTTGCCATTGGCAATGACGCTGGCGATGTCGGCACGTGGGGTTTTGCGGCGGTCGTCGGTGACGGCGGAGAAATATTCGATGAACTCGGCAACCGTGCTGGAAAGGGCGGCAAGCGCTTCTTTCGGGTCGCCGCGTTCCTTGCCGGTGCGGTTCAGTTCCGGATCGGCAGCGCCGAACAGTTCCTGGGTCAGCTTCAGCATCTTGGGTTCGTCAGAGGACGGAACACCCAACAGCTCCATGATGACATGCAGCGGGAACAAGAACGCCACGTCCTTGGCGAAGTCGCAGACGCCATCATTCTTGCGGCCGAGTTCTTCCATGTGGTCCACAAAGCTCTTGGCGATTTTGCGGACATTTACTTCAAGCTGCTTCAATTCCTGCGGCATGAAATTGGCGGCGGTAATGCCGCGATAGTTCTTGTGGTCCGGGTTGTCCATCTGGACGAGGGACCGCACCAGATGCGGAGAGCCGCCCATCATTTCGCGCACGGCAGTATCGGTGTTGATATCCACCAAGGTCGTTGCCTTGTCGCCATTGTGAAAGATGTCGTTCTGGCGTTCGACGGCGAGAATGTCCTTGTGCTTTGTCACCACCCAGAACGGCTCGAAGCCGTCCGGCTTGGCAACGCCCAGGGGGTTTTCCGCACGCAGGCGTGCAAATGCCTTGTCCACGCGTGTGCCGTCTGCATACGCGTAGGGATCCACAATATCGATGGCCAAATCATCCGGAATGTTGGGTTCAATCATGTGGGCTTCTCCTGATACCTGATTATTTTGTTCCCTCATTTATGGCGGCAGAACGGCGGACCTTCAACTAAGGCAGATGTCGAACGGACCGGGTTTCATCCGGCTTTGCGCAATGCCGTAGGGTCAGTCTCAAGATTTGTTTTGAGGAAATCTTCGCGCAGGGCAGAAGGGTGTACCTGCGTGACCGCCTGAGATGCACCAATCTCGCCTTGTATTGATATAAAGAAACCTTTATATCCTCTCGGTTATAAACATTCCGCCGCAGCATTCAGGCATTTTTGGCCCTAAGGACCCAGGTTCCATGACCCGTGAAGACCGGCTCAAAGCCCTTTCCAACAGCCTCAAGCAACGCATTCTGGTGCTCGACGGTGCCATGGGCACGATGATCCAGAGGCACAAGTTCACCGAGGAGGATTATCGCGGTGAGCGGTTCAAGGATTGGGGCCAGCCGTTGCAGGGGAATAACGACCTGCTGGTGCTGACGCAGCCTGACGCGATCCGCGACATTCATACAGCCTATCTGAATGCGGGCGCCGATTTTGCGGAGACAAACACGTTTTCGTCCACCACCATTGCGCAGGCCGATTACGGCATGGAGTCGCTGGCATTCGAGCTGAATGTGGCGGCGGCGACCCTGGCGCGCGAGGCGTGTGATGCGCTGGCGACCCCGGAACGGCCGCGCTATGTGGCAGGCGCGCTTGGGCCGACCAACCGTACCGCCTCCCTGTCACCGGATGTGAATGATCCCGGTGCGCGCAATGTGACGTTTGACGAATTGCGCACAGCCTACCGCGAAGCAACCAGGGGGCTGATTGAAGGCGGCACGGACGTGCTGCTGGTGGAGACCATCTTCGATACGCTCAACGCCAAGGCGGCGCTGTTTGCCATTGATGAGGTGTTCGAGGAACTGGGCTTCAAGCTGCCGGTGATGATTTCCGGCACCATCACCGATCGCTCGGGCCGCACGCTGTCCGGCCAGACGTCGGAAGCCTTCTGGTATTCGGTGCGCCATTCGCAGCCGATGTCGATCGGGCTCAACTGCGCGCTGGGGGCCGATCTGATGCGGCCTTACGTGGCGGAGTTGTCGCGCGTGGCGGATGTACCGGTGAGCGTCTATCCCAATGCGGGTCTGCCCAACGAGTTTGGCGAATATGATGAAAGCCCCGACAAGATGGCGGCGTCGCTTGCGGCGTGGGCGGATGACGGGCTGTTCAATATTGTGGGCGGGTGCTGCGGCACGACGCCGGACCATATCGAGGCCATTGCGCGGGCAGTTGAAGGCAAGGCGCCGCGGGTGATACCCACCATCGAGACACGCATCCGCCTGTCTGGACTTGAACCATTTACAGCACCGGCGAATGCGCCGAAGGCAGCAGAATGACTGAAGCAACAACAAGCGGCGGCGCGTTCATCAATATTGGTGAGCGGACGAATGTGACCGGGTCGATCAAGTTCAAGAAACTGATTATCGACGGCAATTTTGATGCGGCGCTCGATGTGGCGCGCGATCAGGTTGAGGGCGGTGCGCAGGTCATCGACATCAACATGGACGAGGCCATGCTTGATTCAGAAGCGGCAATGATCCGCTTCTTGAATCTGGTGGCGTCCGAGCCTGATATCGCCCGCGTGCCGGTGATGATCGATTCATCCAAGTGGGAGATCATCGAAGCCGGTCTCAAGCGCGTGCAGGGCAAGGCGATCGTCAACTCGATCTCGCTGAAGGAAGGCGAAGAACCCTTCATTGAACGCGCCAAGACCATTCGCCGTTATGGCGCCGCGGCCGTTGTGATGGCGTTTGACGAAGACGGGCAGGCGGATGTTGCCGACCGCAAGTTTGATATCTGCAAGCGCTCTTATGATGTGCTGGTGAACAAGGTGGGGTTCCCGCCGGAAGACATCATCTTCGACCCGAATATTTTTGCGATCGGCACCGGCATTGAAGAGCACAACAACTATGCGGTTGAGTTCTTCGAGGCGACCAAGCGTATCCGCGCGGAACTGCCTTACTGCCATGTGTCGGGCGGCCTATCGAACGTGTCGTTCTCGTTCCGCGGCAACAATGCTGTGCGCGAGGCTATGCATGCGGTGTTCTTGTATCACGCAATTCCCGCCGGCATGGATATGGGCATCGTCAATCCGGCGTCGCTGACGGTGTATGACGAAATTCCGCCGGAGCTGCGCGAATGCGTTGAGGATGTGATCCTCAACCGGCGCGCGGATGCGACCGACCGGCTGCTTGAGATTGCTGACCAGTTTAAGGGTGGCGGTGCCACCGCGAAGGTCAAGGACTTGTCCTGGCGCGAAGTGGGCGTGAAGGAACGACTGACCCATGCGCTGGTCAATGGCATTGCGGATTATGTGGTTGAGGATACCGAAGAAGCCCGGCTTCAGGCGGAACGTCCGCTGCATGTGATCGAAGGGCCGTTGATGGACGGTATGAACGTGGTCGGCGACCTGTTCGGCGCGGGCAAGATGTTCCTGCCGCAGGTGGTGAAGTCCGCACGCGTTATGAAAAAAGCCGTGGCGCATCTCATTCCGTTTATCGAAGAAGAAAAGACGGAAGAGGAAGCGGCTCAAGCCAAGGGCAAGATCTTGCTGGCAACGGTGAAGGGCGATGTGCATGACATCGGCAAGAACATCGTTGGAGTCGTACTCCAGTGCAACAATTACGACGTCGTCGATCTGGGCGTGATGGTGCCGGCCGAGAAAATTCTCGAAGAAGCCAAGAAAGAGAAAGCCGACATTATCGGTCTTTCGGGGCTGATCACGCCGTCGCTTGAAGAGATGGCCTATGTGGCTGCCGAGATGAAGCGGCAGGGTTTTGAAGTGCCGTTGCTGATTGGCGGCGCGACAACGTCTAAAGTGCATACGGCGGTCAAGATTGCGCCGAATTACGACAAGGCCGTGATCTATGTGACGGATGCGAGCCGGGCGGTAGGCGTTGCCTCCAACCTGCTCTCCGACACGGCGCGCGATGACTACACCAAGGGCATTGCGGAAGATTATGCGCAGATGCGCGCGAAACACGCGGCCAAGCGGGATAACGGCGTTGCGCTGCCGATTGCCAGCGCGCGCGCCAACAAGGCGCCGATCGACTGGCAGGGCTATCAGCCGCCCAAGCCGACTTTCACCGGTCTCAAAGTGTTTGACGAATACGATCTCGGCGAACTTGTCAGCCGCATCGACTGGACGCCGTTTTTCCGCACCTGGGAACTGGCCGGCGTCTATCCGCAAATTCTTGACGACAAGGTTGTGGGTGAAACCGCGACCAACCTGTTCGCGGATGCTCAGGCGATGTTGCAGCGGATCGTCGGCGAAGGCTGGTTCAAGCCGCGCGGCGTCATCGGCTTCTGGCCGGCCAATGCGGTGGGCGATGACATTGAGCTTTATACGGATGACAGCCGCAAGGATGTGAAGACCGTGGTGCATACGTTGCGCCAGCAGATGGAGCGCAAAGGCACCAAGTCCCGCGCAAACTTTGCGCTAGCGGATTACATCGCGCCTAAAGACACGGGGCTTGCGGACTATGTTGGCGGATTTGCCGTGACCACTGGCGATGCGGTGGACAAGCGCGCCAAGGAATTTGAGAAGGACCATGACGACTACTCGTCGATCATGGTCAAGTCGCTGGGCGACCGGCTGGCAGAAGCCTTTGCCGAGCGCATGCATGAGCGGGTGCGTAAGGAGTTCTGGGGCTACGAGCCTGACGAGGAACTCTCAAATACGGATCTGATCTCGGAAAAGTATCGTGGTATCCGTCCGGCACCGGGCTATCCCGCGTGTCCCGACCACACCGAAAAGCGCACGCTGTTTGACCTTCTGGATGCTGAAAAACTTGCCGGAATTGAGTTGACGGACAGCTTTGCCATGTTCCCGGCAGCGGCTGTGTCCGGCTACTATTTTGCGCATCCTGACGCCGCCTATTTTGGCGTCGGGCGCATCCACAAGGATCAGGTTGAGGACTATGCGAAGCGCAAAGGCATGGATGTAAGCCTGCTGGAGCGCTGGTTGCGCCCTAATCTGGCATATGACAGCTGATTGAAGGGTTTTAGCCGAACAGGGCGTCCACTGCGTCTTGATCGATGCCGCCTTCGCTGGCAGCGGAGGGGCCGTTCAGCAGGTGGGCGTCCGCGCGGGTGTCTTTTGCTTCCTCAATCTTGTGGCCAAGAAGGGATGCGGTGCGGCGCTCAAGTTCCTTGAGGACGGCCACAACCTTGGAGATGCGCTGGCCGGTGATGTCCTGGAAAGAGCAGGCCATGAAGATTTCTGCTGACAGCTCATTAATCAGTTCGCTTTCGCTTGCTGCTGCTTTGCTGCCATTGTCCAGAGCGGCGACGCGCCCGGCGACGTCGTCCATCTTTTCGGCGACTTCGAGAATTGCGGAGGTTGCACCCTCGGTTGCCTCGATAATCGCATCGAGTTCATGGGTTGCCTGATCGACGCGCTTGGTGGCCCCTTCGGGTTCGTTGATGGCGGCGATTTCAGACCGGGTGTTGGCGATCGCGCGTTCCATCGCAATGAGATGCTCGCGCATCACGTCCTTGTCGACCTGCTCCTTGCCCTTTTTCAGGTGGGCTGCAAGTTCACGGCTTAGCTCTGCAACGGCCTCCTGCTCAGGTGGCGAGGCGGGGGCAACGGTGTTACCGGGGCCAGCGACGTGCTGAGCGAGTTCGCCGATGAACCAATCGCCACCGGGGGTCTCCCGAAGGGCGTCAAGAACGGCTAGAAACGAACCTGATTTTCCGGACTGGTCCGCCTTGGATGCGGTTTTATCTGTCTGCCCAGCCATGTCTTGCTCCCGGTAATCCCACTAAATAAGACGCTTATTTTGTCACCTGTAGGTTTCTGAATGGTTGAAAAGTCAAAAATGGATATGCCGATCGATATTGAAGCCGTGAAAGGCTTTCTGGCACCGGAAGAAGGCCGGGCGCTGCGGGAGGCTGCGCGGGATACTGCGGGTCTCGGCCCGGCGCTTGAAATCGGCAGTTATTGCGGGAAATCAACGGTTTACCTCGGGTTGGGCGCGCGCGAGGGCAATGGGCATGTGCTTGCAGTGGACCATCATCGCGGCTCTGAAGAGAACCAGCCGGGGGCGATGTTTCATGACCCGGACCTGGCGGATGGGCAGGGCGGCATCGATACTCTGCCGCTTTTTCGCGACACAATGCGTCGGGCGGGGCTAGAGGACGTGGTTATTCCGGTCGCAGCCTCGGCCCGGGTTTTTGCCAAAGTGTGGACCCAGCCGCTGGGCATGGTCTTCATTGATGGGGGCCACACGGTGGAGGCGGCTTTGGCGGATTATCGCGCCTTTGCGCCCAAGGTGGCGCCGGGCGGCATTCTGGCCATCCATGACGTGCACCCGAACCCGGAAACAGGGGGGCGGCCGCCTTATGAGATCTATGAGATGGCTTTGGCGTCCGGGCTTTACCGCGGGCTAGCGCTTGTGGAGACGCTGGCGCTGCTGCGCCGCCTCGATGCCTGACAGATCAGGCAATGTGTGCTCGATCAGCAGATTGGCAGCAGCTGTCGTCTGCGTGACAGCGTCTGCGGCCAGAATGACGGCACCCGCCGTCCATGCGGGGCGCTCGGCAGGCCAGGGTTTGCCGACTTCGGTCTGCATACCCATCCAGTAGGCGCCTTCTTCGTCGCGGTGCTTGTGCTGCCATGAGAGCAACTGCTCGGCGCGCTTGCGGTCGCCGGCGGCCAGCAGGGCGAGGCAGAGCTCGGCGGATTCAGCGACGGTCACCCACGGCTCATGGACGACACAGCGGCAGCCGACGCCTTCCTGCACGAACTCGTCCCAGCGTGAGGCAAGCTTGGCGCGGGCGGCTTCGCCCGTCAGTGCGCCACCGAGGACCGGGTAGTACCAGTCCATGGAGAAATGGCTTTTGGGTTCCCATGTGCGGTCAAACCGGTGGGGTTTGGTGCGCAGGGCATCGCCAAGGGCTGCGCGTGACGCAATCCATTCACGCGCCAGTGTTTCATCCCCAAGCGTGGCGGCGATGTGGGCTGCATGCTCAAGGCTCTTGTGGATCGAGGAGCTTGCCGTGATCAGCGCATCGTCGGGCGCGTCGGTGTTGCGGGATGCCCAGCGGATGTCGCCGTGCTCTGACTGGTGGCTGACGACAAACTCAAATGCTGATTTCACCGTCGGCCAGAAGTGATGCAGAAAATCCATGTCCTGCGTCAGCACAAAGTGATGCCAAATGCCGGTGGCGATGTAAGCAGCGCTGTTGGTGTCGCGCTCGTAGATCTTTTCCTGCTCTTGGTCGCCGGTATAGCGCTGCTCGTCTTCATCCAGCGGCACGGCAGAGCCCATCTCCATCCACCAGGAGCCTTCTTCAAGCTGGGTGTCGGCAAGATGCTGGTAGGCGCGCACGGCATGATCGCGGTGACCCATAACGTCGAGGGCCATTGCGGCTTCGATGTGGTTCCACGGGTCGAAGACGCCGCCGTCATACCATGGGATGGAGCCGTCTTCGCGCTGCAGCTCAAGGATGCGGGCGACGGCACCGTCGAACAGGCCGTCTGGAATGCGCGTGCCCTTGGTGAGGTGAATGCTGCTCATGCGGCGGCCTTGATTTCCACCGGCTGTTCCTGTGCGGATTTGCGGAAATACATGACGACGCTTTTGCCCATCAGCGGGTCGGCGATTTTCTCAAGCGCGCGGGTGAGGAGCGGGCGTTTGATGATGTCCCACGCCAGGAAGCGGTGATAGGTGCGCACGAAGAAGTTCTTGTCGTCGCGCACGCCGACGGCACAGCGGATCCACCAGTAAGGCGAATGCAGGCCGTGCGCCCAATGGCGGCCGCGGAAGGTGAGGCCCTGCGCTTCAACGGCGCCACGCAGCTGGCTTTCGCGGAAGATGCGCACATGGCCGCCCGGCGTGTTGTGATAATCCTCGGACAAGGCCCAGCAGATGCGCTCGGGCCAATAACGCGGCACCGACACACCGAATGTGCCGCCGGGCTTGAGCACGCGGGTGATCTCTTTGACCGCACCCAGATAGTCGGGGATGTGTTCAAGCACTTCCGAGCAGATGATCTTGTCGAATGTCCCGTCGGCGAAGGGGAGCTTCAGCGCGTTGCCGACTGAAAACCCGAAGCTGCGGGTGCTGGAGGGATCAAGGTCGGGGAAATCCAGGAAGCCTTTGCGGGCTTTCTGGACGTCGTCGAACAACAGATCGACGCCGACCGCCTGGATCGTGTCCTTGGCGAAATAGACCGCGTGCATGTGGCGTCCTTCGCCGCAGCCAAGGTCCAGTACACGGTCGCCATCCGTCAGATTAAGCTTGTCGAAGTTGACCGTTCGCACGCCCGATAGTCTCCAGATAAATGGCTTCAAGATTGGCGGCGGTGCGGCTCCACTGGAACTCCTTGAGGATGCGTTCGCGTCCTGCGGCACCTACGCGGTCACGTAGTTCCTTGTCATCCAGCAATGTGGAGATGGCGGTTGCCAGCGCATCCGGGTTGGAGTTGGGCACGACCATGGCGGCATCACCCGCAACTTCCGGCAGCGAGCCGCCGTCGGTGGCGATGACGGGTGCCCCGCACGCCATTGCCTCGCCGCACGGAAAGCCGAAGCCTTCATAAACGGACGGAGAAACGGCGATGGTGGCTTCGGCGTACATCTTGGCGATATCTTCGTCGGTGAGGCCGCCTGAGACGAATTTCACCTTGTCCTTGATACCGCGCAGTTCAAGTTCCTTGGAAGTGTTGCCCTCGCGTAGAGACCCGATCACCACAAGCTCAAGGTCTGGATATGTCTTGAGCAGCTTGTCATAGGCGCGGATCAGGTAGATCAGGCCTTTGAGCGGCACGTCGGCACTGGCGCAGGCAATGAGACGATTGGGCTTGCGCTCAATCTCCGGCATCGGGCGCCACTGCTCGGTGTCGATGCCGTGATAGCAAAGCTGCAAGCGGTTGGGGTCGAGGCCGAAATCCTTGGAGACATCGTGCAACGTCGATTTCGAGACAACGATCAGATCTTCAAGCTGCCGGGCAACTTTGATCTGCATGTTGAGGAACGAGTACCAGCGCCATTTGAGGAAGGCGAAGAACGGGTTGGGCGAGTGTTTGATGTCGATGCGGCGGTCGCGGGTGATGGGGTGGTGGATTGTGCCAAGCACCGGCATGCCCATGTCGCGCATCTTCAGCAGGCCCCAGCACAGGGTCTGGTTGTCGTGGACGATGTCATAATCGTTGACGCGGGTTTCCGCCCAGCGGGCCATGCGTTCGCCGAACGTATAGGGCTCGGGGAAGCCGCCTGAATTGTGCAGCCACCATTCCTTCACATCCAGCCAGTCGCGGATCTTGCCGGATGCGATGGCTTTGATGGGGTGCGGATCAGCGTAGAGATCAAGCGAGGGCAGTTTTATCAGCCGCACGCGCGGATCCAGCACCGGGTAGGGCTGGCCGGAAATCACGTCGATCTCGTGGCCGCGGTCTGCCAGCGCCTTGGTGATGAGGCGCATATAGACGCCCTGGCCACCGGTGGTGGGGTTGGAGCGGTAGCTGGGCATCAGCATGCGAAGGGGGCGGTCGACACCGGGGCGCGCGCGGCCATCAATTGGCTTGCGCGGCTCAAATTCCGGCATGTCGGCGCGCGTAAGCGCCTGGCTCATATAGCCTTACTCCTGCAGGCGCGATTGTAGCCGCGCCCCTAACAAATGGCGGGAAACCCCACAAAAAAAGAAACATGCCGGTGAATATGCAATCGCTGCAGCGCTGTTGGCGGCGGCAATTGCCCAAGCATGTTGCGGCGCGATCATAACGGGGTGCACCGCACACGCCAAGGGAGCTTACAAATTAGTCAGGAACGAGGTTTACGGGCGGAATTGGCGGCTGTCAGGCAGCCTGATCGCCGAGGAAATAGCGCGCGAGGTCCCAATAATCGAAAACCAGCGACACAAAGTTCGAGATGAACAGGAGTGCAAGGTAGCGGCCGCCCCAGGTAGACCGGTCGATGTTGTCCCGGCGGCGCCACAGATAGACCAGCAGCGGCGTCCACAGAATGATGTGCGACAGGCCGAGCAGCCGGACATAGCCGTAATTGTCGTAGAGGAAGCCCATCAGGAACATGTTCACCACCCACGCGGCCAGCACCCAGCGGGCTTCGACGCGGTGGACGATGAAGAGGATGGAGGCGGTGTTGATAATCATCAGCCAGAAGACCCAGCCCTGCAGCAGCGGTCCCTCGCGGGCGATGTCCTGCATCATATCCATTGTCGTCATTCCCCCTGTGGGTGCGCCCGGTTCAGTTTATGGCGTCCGGTGCGTCTTCGTTTTGCGGCGGTGGCTCGTTGGCTGGGCCAGCTTGATGGTGGATCAGGTGCCATTGTCCATCTCCCTCCTGGCGGAAGATGTTGGTCGCCACAAGATAATCGGTGCCGATCTGCTCGTAGCAAATCACAATTCCGACAGGACCATGGATTGCCACATCTGCCGCGATGGTTGTGATGGCCGGCGGGGCAGGGCCTTCAAAGATGGCGCTGAATGAGCCGAGCACGTCTTCACGTGTCGTTAGGGGTGCCCAGCCGGGATGCAGGCAGGTGAGGGGGCCGTCAGGTGCCCAAAGCGCCGCCATTGCTTCCATGTCCGCATCCGCAAAGGCGCGGTAGAAGCGGTCATTGGCAAAAAGCAGAGCGGCGCGATGGTTCATTGAGCCCTATTTGGCGAAGCGGCGAGTGAGCCAGTCGGTGATGAGTGCGTTCAGCTCATCAGGCTTTTCCGCCTGGGTCCAGTGGCCACAATCAGGAATGATGTGCTTTTCAAGGTCGGGACAGAACTGTTCCATGCCTTCGGTGAGTTCCGGGCGCAGCACGACATCGTTGGCGGCGGAGATCATCAGGCAGGGAACGTTGACCTTTTCGGGTATTCCTTCAGAGCGTTGCCAGTTGCGGGTGAAGTTGCGGTACCAGTTGAGGCCGCCGGTGAATCCGGTGCGGTTGAAGGCTTCAAGATAATAAGCGGCTTCTTCGGGGGTGAGCAGCTGATCGCCACCCCATTCTTCCTCCGGCACCTCAAACAGTTTGGCGAGGGCGAGGTTCTTGGCAGCGTCGGGCGCTGCGTTGTCGAAATCTTCCAGCGTGACGGCGCTCTTGCGGTACCAGAAGCGCAGGGACTTTTCGATGTCGGCACCGAACAGCTTGTCGGCGACGCCGGGCTTTTGGAAAAAGACGATGTACATGTCTTCGCCCATGGTCATGCGCATGGCTTCGATCGGATCAATCGGGCTGCGTGCGATGAAGGGCGTGTTGACGCCGATGACGCCGGCGACGCGATCAGGATAGCGCAGGGGCATCTGCCAGACGACGAAGCCACCCCAGTCGTGACCGCAGAAAATAGCCTTGTCGATGCCCAGTTCATCCAGCATTGCCACCATGTCGCCGGTCAGGTGCTCAAGGTCATAGGCTTCGATCGCTTCGGGAATTTTTCCGGTGGCGGCATCAACGGTTCTGCCATAGCCGCGCTGATCCGGGGCGATGGCGCGAAAGCCGGCGCCGGCGACGGCGGGCAACTGATGGCGCCATGAGTAAGCAAGTTCAGGGAAGCCGTGGCACATGACGACCGGGGGGCCTTTTTCATTGCCGGGCGTCTGCTCGTAGATGGCGAGTTTGAGGCCGTTGGCCTCAACGAATTTCGGTTCGGGAAATGACATTGGTTTTTCTTTTTGATTACGGGCTTAAGCCGTTGCGGGTGTGGCGTTGAGGTGCGCATGCATGGTGACGCGGTCCGGTCCAAGCTTCGGCGGATACAGATGCGCCTTGGTGACGCGCGGGCGCAGCCACATGGCCAGAATGCGCAGCATGTTTGCCGGGCGCAGCAGCCAGTCATTGGGGGCTTCAAGCATATGAAACCCCTTCATGGCTTCACGCATCAAGGGCAGGCTTGAGCGTAGGGCAGGGGTGATGGCGTCGTCCGCGAAACTTGAAACCAGCCGGCTCTTGAAGCCCGGTTTGTAGTTTGGCTCAAGGCCGTGCTCGGCCCGCCGGATTGACGATAGATCCTGCTTTTGCATGTTGTTGTAATAGGGGCGGATGTCGGTCTCGAGCCGTTGCGCATAGATGACCGGTTGCTCAGCGGGGTCGCTGACCTGCTGAAGGGTTTGTGCAAGCGCGTGCGCCTCGACGAAAGCACATGAGCACCCGCGACCATAAAGGGGATTGGTGCGGATGGCGGCGTCGCCAACGGCAAACAGGCCTGCGACTTTTGCCGATTTGGTGCCATCTGCATTGTGGTTGAGGAAATTGCGCCAGCGGCTTTCAAGGTTGCCCATGCCAAGCACCTTGCTGGCCGGGGTCGCCCGTTCGGGAGAGATCCAGTCAACCAATCCGGGCAGCATGGAGCAGGCCGCGTCGAATGTTTCGGGGTTCACAAGCGCCATGCGCAGGCCGGTTTCAATTTCCGGCACTGCAAGGGTGATGGAGAAGCAGCCATTGTCGGCCGGGAAAACACCGTATTTGAGATAGCCAAGGTCGCCTGCAGCGGGGACGCTGCCGCGTTCTGGTTCTGCGCAACCGGGGTTGAGGCGGTAATGGCGAGTGAAATAGAGGATGCCGCAGGGGGCCGTTTCCTCGTCCGTGTGGATGCCGTGTGCTTGCAGCCATGTCGGGATCTGTGACGTGCGGCCGCTTGCATCCACCACAATGTCTGCGCCGCGTGCGGCAAGGGGCTGACTGTCGGTTTCCGACATCACACCGGTAACGGTCGGCGGGGTTGCTTGATTGTCCACCACAAGGCCGCGCACGCGGGTGCCGGTTTCTATGTGGACGTTTGGCTGAGTGGCCACATAATCACGGATGATGAACTCAAGGGTGGTGCGGCGCGATGTAAGGATGGTGAGGTCGAGGTCTGCGTCTTCGGCCACATAGTCTTGATGCAGTGTCTCGGGGATGGCATCGGCGAATTTGAGTTCGCGGCAGCCGGCACCGATCAGTTGCTGCAGGAGATCGGGGTACCGGTCGCGCAGCATTTGATAGAGGACGGCCAGGAAAGCATGGCTGTGGCGCACATGGGTGACGCCTTTGCGGTCCCAATATTCAAAAGCTTCGTCAGGGCTGGTGGCTGGCGGTGGTGCATCCCGCTCAAGAATAGTGACGCTGTAGCCTGTGCGGCTGAGAGCCAGGGCTGAGGCGAGACCGGCGATGCCGGCACCAAGGACGAGTGCTGTGGGGGGCTCAGGCGGTGTGATATCGATCATTTTTTTATTTCCGGCTGAAAATTGGGTTCGCCGAAAATGTAGCCGCCGGGAGCCTGTCCTCAAAGCATATAGTTAAAAATACTTACTATCTGCCGGTGACGCTGCGGCAAGGTCCAGACAAGGAAAAACCGGCAACACCCCAAAGGGTATTGCCGGTCTGTCCAGTGCTTCGTCAGCCTATCTGGACTTGGCGCTTGGGGGCGCCAAGAGGTCCTTTCAGGCGCGCTTCTTACGTGCAGCTGTCCGCTTCTTAGCAGCCGGACGCTTCTTAGCGGCGGGGCGCTTCTTAGCAGCAGTTTTCTTCTTCGCAGCCGACTTCTTCTTGGCAGCGGGCCGCTTCTTAGCAGCGGTTTTCTTCTTCGCAGCTGCCTTCTTCTTGGCAGCGGGCCGCTTCTTAGCAGCAGTTTTCTTCTTCGCAGCCGACTTCTTCTTGGCAGCGGGCCGCTTCTTAGCAGCGGTTTTCTTCTTCGCAGCTGCCTTCTTCTTGGCGGCAGGCCGCTTCTTAGCAGCGGTTTTCTTCTTCGCTGCGGCTTTCCGCTTGGGTGCAGCCTTCTTCACGGTTTTCTTCTTCGCGGCAACTTTCCGCTTGGGTGCAGCTTTCTTCTTAGCGGCACTTTTCTTCTTCGTAGCTGATTTCTTCTTTGCAGCAGCCATCAGGTCCTCTCCCAATCTATCTTGTGTCACCCCAGGGGTATCCAAGTGGTGGCGTCTTTACCGGCAGATCCGGCCAATGGCCGACAACTTCCAAACGAAGACGCTCGCCGGCTTGAGCTAATTACGCACAAGGACGGTTACGTTCTTGTGGTTAACAGAGTGTTATTCGAATTGGTTGGTTCGCAAGTGTCTGGTGCATCAGGCGGGTTTGTTTTGCTGTTGTGGCAGCATTTGCAGCGGTCGACTTAAGGAGTCGGCCGCCTTGACTTGGTGTTGTTTGTGTCAAGGTGGGAGGTCATTTCATCCAATTGGTTTGTGTACGGATGAAAAGAAAAAAGCTAAGGATTTCCGCCACTTTTATAATGCGTGAGTGGGGTGGTGGTGGTCGCGATGGCGCGCGCGTGGTGTTGCGGCAACAGGCCTAAGGCCCTCATGACGCAGCGGCTTTGCAAGGCTGTCCACACCCCTGTTGCGCGGATGCATCACAGTGGCGCGTGTTGCAAAAAAAATGTTGGCTGCGGTGTCTTGCATGCGCGCTTTTTGCATTTTCAGTTCGCGTTGATTCGTTTTTTGCGCATTTGAAAACACGTTTGGCGGGCGCAAACAAAAACGGCGCGGCTGATTTTGCCGCGCCGTTTTGATTTTTAATGCACTTAGCTATTGCATCGGCGTGACCTAGATGAGGCCCAACTCCTCGCGCAACTGACGCTTCAAAATCTTGCCGTTGGCATTGCGCGGCAACGGCTCGGTGCGCAGTTCGATCTTCACCGGCACTTTGAAAGCGGCGAGGTGCTGGCGCACATGGGTTTGCAAGTCACCTTCGGTAACGCTCGAACCGGGAACGACCTGAATAACCGCACCAACTTCTTCACCCAACACCTTGTGCGGGATGCCGATGACAGCGGCGTCCATCACATCAGGGTGGCTATAGAGTGCATCTTCCACTTCCACGCAGTAGACGTTCTCACCACCGCGGATGAGCATGTCCTTGGCGCGGTCGAGGATGTAGATGAAACCTTCTTCATCAATGCGGGCAAGGTCGCCTGAATGCAGCCAGCCATCGGTGAACGATTCCGCCGTAGCTTCGGGCTTGTTCCAGTATTCCTTCACCACATTGGGACCGAAGATCCAAAGTTCGCCGATCGTACCTGTGGGCAAGGTGTTGCCTTGTTCGTCCACCACCTTCACGTCGCAGACGGGAATGCAGGGGCCGCAGCTTTCCGGCTTGGCAAGGTATTCAAGGCCTGCGTTCTGGCTGGATGCGGCTGAGGTTTCGGTGAGTCCATAGCCATTGGCGGAAGATGATGTGGGGAACAGCTTCTTGATCTTCTCAACAAGCTCGGGCGCTGCGGGCGCACCGCCATAAGCAACCGATTCAACGCTGGACGTGTCGTATTTATCGAAGTCGGGGTGTTCAACCACCTGCCACACCATTGCAGGCACGCCGCCAAAGGCGTTGATCTTTTCGCGTTCGATGAGTTCGAGTGCGCGGGTGGGGTCCCATTTGTACATCATGACAAGCTTGTGGCCGGCGTTCAGCGTGCCGCACAGGATGGCGTGCAGGCCTGTTGCATGAAACAGCGGCACAGAAATCAGTGTGCAGCGCTTTGGCATGTTGGCGATATCGGGCAAAGGCTGGCCGTAGCGCAGGAGCTGGCGGACCGGCGCAATGCCCAGGCCGACGACATTGCCGCAAATGTTGCGTTGCGTCCCCAGCGCGCCTTTGGGGCGGCCGGTGGTGCCGGACGTGTACATGATGGTGGCGTCGTCTTCGGGTACCAGATCAACCGCAGGCGGTTCCTGGTCCGGCAGGGATGCATAGTCTTCGTGCTTGCAGAGCACGTCGGCGAAATGCTCCACCTTGGCATCACCCTGCGGCAGTTTGTTGGCGCGGGCTGCGATGATGGATTTGATGCCGAGCTTCTTTGCGAAGGCGGAAATGGCAAAGGCGCGTTCTTCGTCGGTAAAGACGACGGAGGTGCCTGAATCTTCCAGGCCGTATTCCAGTTCCTCGCCGGTCCACCATGAATTGAGCGGCACCATGATGGCGCCGATTGTGGCGCCAGCGAAAAACGCGATGGGCCATTCAGGGTAGTTGCGCATGGCGATGGCGACGCGGTCGCCTTTCTTGACGCCATACTTGTCCTTGAGGATGTGCGCGAGGGCGGAGGCGGCCTTGTGGAAGTCGCGATAGTTCAGCCGGTCGTCTTCAAAGACGACGAATTCGTGGTCGCCATGCTCTTTGGCCATGGCGAACAGCTCGCGAAGGTTTTTCTTGGCTTCCTTCCACACGCGCATTTTGAGGCCGCGAATTTCGGCCTCTTCCATGGCGAATGGGGTGCCGGGTGACGTCATGAGCGCGTGGGCGTCCTTGACGCTCATGATCGGCTCGGACGGAATCTCGGGTGTGTTTGTGGCAGCGGCTTCACTCATGCCGGTATCTCCCTGAAAGAACGCGGGTATTCCGGGCGTTAGCCCGTGATTTTGCGCGGGACCATACAGGAAGGTAACACAGGAGTCATGTGTGCAGCGCGGTGGTGGATGTCGGCTATTTGGCGATGGAAACGGCCGCCCAAAGCAATGCCGCCCAGCCTATGAGGAAGGCGAGGCCGCCAAGGGGTGTGACAAGCACCAGGGCGCGGCTTTCGGTGAGGCCGTAATAATAGAGCGAGCCTGAAAACAGGACGATGCCGAGCATGAAGGCCCATCCGGCGACAGAAATGCTCAAATGTGTGCTGAGGCTGGCCAGCCAAGCGATGCCGAGAAGCGCCAGCGCATGGGTCATGTGATATTGCGCGCCGGTTTCAAATGCCGCCATGGCGCGTTCGCCGACTTTCCCCTGCAGCCCGTGAGCGCCGAATGCCCCTGCGGCAACTGCGATGAATCCATTGAGAGCGGCAAGCGCGAGCCAGAGTTTCATGGGGTGATGGTCCTTCCTGATGGGTGAAACCGCCTTGACCCATTGCAGGCAGGCGGCACACATTCCCTGCCAATAGAAACACAAGACGACAAAAAAGACAGGGACATGGTCATGCTCACGAAGGCCGATGATTATCCAATTCATCAAACCTCGGTGCCGATTGCCTATGCGGGCACGGACCGGAACTATTATGACCGCTATTTTTTCAACGGCTATCCGCAGGATGCAGACGAGGTTGGCGGACACGGGCATTTCGCCATCGCGTTTGGTATTTATCCCGGTCACAACATCATGGATGCATCGTTCTCGGTGATCGTGGACGGGGTGCAGAAGAACCTGCATGCCTCCAAGGTGATGCATATGGAGCGGCTGGATACGCAGGTCGGCCCGATCCGCGTTGAAGTGGTTGAGCCGTTGCAGGTGTTGCGGGTTGTCGTCGAGGACAACACCCACGGGATTACCGCGGATCTAACATTCACCGGCCGCACGCAGGCGCTTGAGGAGCCGCGGTTCATTGCGCGCTCTGGCCCGCGCACGATCATGGATTACACACGCCTTACTCAAAACGGCGAGTGGGAAGGTTGGATCGAGGTTCAGGGTAAGCGCATTGAGGTGACGCGGCCACGCTATCGCGGCACCCGCGATCGCTCTTGGGGCATCAGGCCGGTCGGCGCTTCCGACAGCCAGCCCGTGGCGCCTCCTCCCGAGCCGCAATTTTACTGGCTGTGGTGCCCGCTGAATTTCGATGACTGCATTTCGCTCTATCACATCAATGCCGACCAGCAGGGCCATGGATGGAACCACAACGGGGTTATCTGTCCGGTAAATGGCGAGCCGGTCGAATATCCCGATTGTTCATCGCAGGTGACGTTCAAGCCCGGTACGCGGCATGCAGCCAAGGGCGTTATCACGTTGCGCGGGCATGACGGCGAGACGACCATCACGCTTGATCCGCACTACACGTTCTACATGCAGGGGCTTGGCTATGTAGGGTCCGATTGGGGCCATGGCCACTACAAGGGCGAACTTGAAACCGGGTATGACGAGATCGTGCTGAGCGCCGCGCCGCCACTGTCGTTTGAGCATCTGCATGTTCAGGCCTACTCGACGGCGACGATGACCACGCCGGATGGGAAAATCCGCAAGGGGCAGGGGGTGTTTGAGCAGCTGATCATCGGACCGCATGACCCTTCAGGCTTTGTTGACGCGCTGGACGGCGCCAAATGAGTGAGCTGACGCCTCTGGAACCGGCACTGGCGGAGCTGGCCGAGAAGTTCTCCGACTATCTTGAAACGCATATGCCCGATGTGACGACGGCAGATGTCGAAGCGATGGAACGCATTCATGGCGGGGCGTCGCGTGAGACATTCCGCGTCAAGGTGCATCTGCGCACCGATGCATCGATGCCCGGCGAGACGCGCGGGATGATTTTGCGGCGCGACCCGGTGGGCAGCCTCATCGATACCGATCGCGATGTTGAATTCAACGCCTACAAAGCGTTTTACGGCGGCAGTGTGCCGGTGCCCGAGGCGCTGTTTTTAGAGATGGACGAAAAATGGCTCGAGCGGCCGTTCTTCGTGATGTCGGAGATTGTCAGCGGTGCGGCGGCGTCGCCGTTTGCGCCCGCGCCTTACGGTGAGCATGCGGGCACGCTTGGTGAGCAGTTCTGGCGGCATCTGGGCACCATCTCGGCTACGGATATCGAGGCCAACGGGCTGGCTGAGAAGATGGAAACCCCGGCGCTGGATCAATGCTGGAAAAAAGAACTCGATTACTGGGAAGGCGTCATCGACGCGGACCAGCTTGAGCCGCATCCAATTGCGCGTGCGGCCATCCGCAAGCTGCGGCGCTCGCCGCCGCCACCGGCACAGAAACTTTCCGTTGTGCATGGGGACTACCGCACCGGTAATTTCATGTTCGACGAGCACGGTGAAATAACCGCAGTACTCGATTGGGAGATGTGCCATCTGGGTGATGCGCTGGAGGATCTGGCCTGGGCGCTGGATCCGATGTGGGCGGCTGACGGGCCGGAGATGCCCGGTTCACTGATCCCGCGCGCTGAGGCGATTGCGATCTGGGAAAAAGAGTCCGGCCTTAAGGCTGACCCCGCAGCGCTTGAGTGGTGGGAGCTTTTTTCCAATCTCAAGGGGCTGGGTATCTGGATTTCGTCGAGCCATGAATATGCGACCGGCGATAACAAGGATCCAATTCTTGCGTTCTCCGGTCTCTACTGCACGTCGCGGCACAATGAGATTGTGGCCGAACGGTTGCTTAAAGCGTTTGAGGAGGCGAACTGATGCGGCCTGAAGCAAATGATCTTCTCAATGGTGGGTTCGGCACGATGTTGATGGACATCGCGCCCAATCTCAATGCCACATATTCTACCGGCAGTGCTGCCATGATCGGCCTGCTGATGTATTGCGCAGGCCTTGAATACGAGCGCGGCGCCGATGTGCGCGTGAAAGAGAACGATATGTTCCGCGCAATCTTTCGTGAGGCAACGGGACATCTGGATGGTGATCTGCAGAACCGCGTGAGTGCAGCGGGGCAGGGCATGGACGAGGACTTCCATATCAGTGCGCTGAATGTGGCCAATGACGCCTTGCGCGAATTGCTGATCGAGCTGCATGCGCATGTGGAAGAGGTCGAGGCCAAGTGGGCGCGCGAGATTGAACACTCGATCCTCACCGCCCTGAACCAGTCGGCAAAGCTGCGGGCTATTGCCGTGCCGCAGCTTTAGGGCACAGGCCGCGTCGGGGGTTTTCGTGGAACCTTGGTGCGGTCACCGTCTCGGCGAAGTTCTAAACGGCAGACCGTTTCCTCAGGCGATACCCAGCCGCTCATATTGTTCGGGCGGGGCTTCCACATCGTCCAGCGCGTGGCGCAGCAGGTCGCGATAGGTTTTGACGTCGCTGCTGTCGGCGCGGTCGGGCTCTTCGCCGGGCGGGGCTGACAGATCGAACAGATGATCCCCGGTGAAGTGGCGGCCGGCCCAGTAGGGCAGCATGTCGCCTTGCTGGAACGGCTGTTTGATGACCGGCACAGTTGAGCCGGGCATGGTGTCCAGGGTGGCGCGGTGATCGGGCAGCGGGAAAATATCGCGGGTCGAGATTTCACCGTTGGGGCCGTTCACATGGATCGGCATGGTGGACCAGCGGTTTGAATACATCGCCAGCGGCGCGTTCTCGTCGGCAGGTGCGCGGGCAAACAGATGCTTGCCATCGGTCACCTGCACTTCGCGGCCCCAGACGCCGGTCAGCACGTAATCACGGACGTCGTTTTTTTCACCCGCCAGTACCGGCAGCAGTGAGCGTCCATGGGTGCGTTGGCGGACGTCGAGACCGTAGAGATCAACCAGCGTTTCAAAAATGTCGACGCTGGTGGTCAGCGCGTCGCTTTCGCCCGGTTTGATGCCGGGGCCGCCGATCATCAGCGGGATATGGCCGAGTGCTTTTTGCACCGGCGCACCGGGCTTACCCCAGATATCGCCTTCGCCGAGATAATGGCCGTGATCGGTGGTGAGGACGATCAATGTGTTGTCCAGCATGCCGCCGTCCGAAAGCGACTGCATGATCTTGCCGAACCAGTGGTCGATCATGGAGAGCTTCGAGCCGTATTGCGCGCGGATCTGTTTGCCTTCGCGGGCGGTGATCATGCCTTTTTCAACGGCACCCACCGCGTAGGGTGGCCAAATGAGATTGTCGCCGTCCCAGTCCTCGTCGTACAGGGATGACCAGCGCTCGGGCGTATCAAACGGCTCATGCGGGTCGAATTCATCGACAAACAGGAAGAAACCGTCCTCATGATGCGGGGCGTGGTCGCGCAGCCAGTCGGCGGCGGCCGTCATGGTGCGGGGGCCGGGGAAATCCTCTTCGCCTTTGAAGTAGCCGCGTGAATTGTCGTACGGCATGTCGCGGGGGATGAAGTGGGGCGCGCCCTGCCAGCTGGGGTCGGGCCGTGTTTTCCACGGGTCGCTCTCATGGCCGCGCAAATAGTCCCACGCATGGAAATCCGTGTGGTAGTTCTCGCCGCCTGTTTCAAACAGATGCGGGTGGTCGGCCACCAGCATCGTCGTGATGCCCTTTTTGCGCATGGCGTAGGTGATGGCGTCTTCCCAGATTTCGATGGAGCCCCAGGGCCGCCAGAGAAAATCCATCGCGCCGACGAGAATGTCATGCCGTGCAGGCATGCAGGGCAGGGAGCCGGTGAAGTGGCGGTTGAAGCGCAGGGAATGCTTGGCGAAGGCATCGAAGTTCGGTGTTGCAAACTCAGTGCCGCCATAGCTGCCGAGCATGTGGCGGTTGAGGCTGTCGAACAAAAGCACGACGACGTTTTTGATGCTGCCCTGATCCATGCGATGTGCGTTCCCGGTAGTGATTTTGTTTTGCTCAAGCTAACACCATTTGTGTGGTTGGCGAGCGACGCAGCATGATTTCCATCGGTGTACGGTATGCATTTGTCTACGGCGCGATCTTCCTCGCGGCGGGGACCTTCCTTCCGTACTTTCCGGTGTGGCTGGAATCGCGCGGGTTCTCGGCCGAAGAAATTGGTCTGGCGCTGGCGCTTTCAGGCTTTGTCCGGTTCTTCACCATGCCGGCCATCGCCTATGTGGCGGACCGGGCGCGCGCACCGCTCAAGACCCTGCGCGTCATCACGGCGATAACCGTGGTTGCCAACATCGCCTATCTGTTCACCGGCAGCTTCTGGCCCATCCTGACCGTGCTGATGGTCATGACTGTGTTCGGGCCGCCGATCCTGCCGATGACCGAGGCGATGGCGCTGCGGGTGAGCGAGAAGGGCCGGATGGATTACGGCCGCGCACGGCTATGGGGGTCGGCTGCCTTCATTGCGGCCAATCTTGGTATCGGCGCGTTTTTGGGGTCGCTGGGGCCGGACGTTGTGATGTGGACCATCATCATTGCCGGGGTGTTCAATGTGGCCGGCTATTTCAGCCTGGCCGATGAAGGCAAAGCCGATCCGGGGATTGCACCGCTTAATCTGGCAAGTGCGTTTCGGCTTTTGCGGTCGCCAGCCTTCCTGGTGTTTGTGCTGGCGGCGGGGGCCGTGCAGGCGACGCACGCGGTTTATTATTCCTTCGGCACGCTGCACTGGCAGGCGCTGGGGATCTCCAATTCAATGATCGGCGGGCTGTGGGCGCTTGGGGTGGCGGCTGAAATCGTCCTGTTCTGGAAGTCGGC
The DNA here is from genome assembly GCA_964511745.1 of uncultured Parvibaculaceae bacterium. Lineage (GTDB taxonomy): Bacteria > Pseudomonadota > Alphaproteobacteria > CGMCC-115125 > CGMCC-115125 > Pyruvatibacter. The sequence goes on along the minus strand of CAZEHX010000011.1, from coordinate 54,639 downwards.
ACCGCTGATCAAGCGCTTTGGACCAGCCATGCTGATCGGGCTGGGGGCGGTCGCGGCTTTGCTGCGGTGGACGATCATGGCGTTTGATCCACCCATGTGGACGTTGCCGCTGCTGCAATGCCTTCACGCCTTCACTTTCGGCATATCGCATCTGGGGGCCATGCAGTTTTTGCTGCGGGCGGTGCCGCCGCAGCTCGCCTCTACCGCGCAGAGCATGTATTCGGCGCTGGCCAGCGGGGTGCTGATGGCGGGGGCGATTTTTGTGTCCGGCAGGCTTTATGAGCAGGCCGGCGGGCTTACCTACCTTGCGATGACAGGCCTTGCTGTGCTTGCTTGCGGCGCGGCCTATTGGGGGGCGCGGCTTTGGGATGGAGAACGGATCGATGGGTGATCCTGCGATAAAGGCAGATGTGAGCTTTGGTGTGGTGCCGACGGGTGCTGCTGTGGGGGCCGAGATTACCGGGCTTGATGTGCGGGCGCTGGACGCTGCGGCGTTTGCAGACCTGCGTCAGGTCTGGCTTGAGCACAAAGTGCTGCTGTTTCGCGGGCAGGACCTGACGGACGATGATCTTGTGGCATTCGCCGGGCGCTTCGGGCCATTGGATATGGCACCGGCCAGCGAATATGACGCGGCGGGCACCCAGGAAAAATCACGGCCCGAGATCTGGATCATTTCCAACGTGGTGGAAGCGGGCAAGCCTATCGGTGCGCTGGGGGCGGATGAAGCCGAGTGGCATACAGACATGTCCTATGTGGACGAGCCGCCGATGGCGAGTGTGCTGTATTCGCTGGAGATACCGCCTGCGGGTGGCAATACCAGCTTTGCGAATATGGTGACGGCGCTTGCGGAACTGCCGGACGATTTGCGGGCGAAGATTGAGGGCAAGACCGTCAATCATGATTCCAGCTACACCAGCACAGGCCAGCTGCGCAAAGGCGCAAAGCCCGTCACCGATGTAACGCAGGCACCCGGCGCGCGGCATCCGGTTGTGCGCACGCATCCTGAAAGCGGCGAGAAATCGCTTTATCTGGGGCGGCGGCGCAATGGCTGGATCGTGGGCATGGATGTGGCGGAGAGCGAAGCGCTGCTGGACCAGTTGTGGGCGCACTGCGCGGATCCGCGTTTTGCGTGGACGCATCAATGGCGCACCGGTGACCTGCTGATCTGGGACAACCGTTCGCTTAATCACCGGCGGGATGCGTTTGACGCCAGCTCGCGGCGCGTGATGCATCGCTGCCAGATCAAGGGTGACGTGCCGGTCTAGGGCCTCGGCCTAGGCTGGTTGCGGTTTTGCTTCAGCCTCTGCCGGCCTGTCACTGCCTACCCAGCGGTCCATGACGACGCAGGCAACAAGGTCGCCTGCCACGTTCACGGATGTGCGGGCCATGTCGACGATGCGATCAACGCCGATGATCAGCGCCAAGCCGGCCTGCGGTACACCTATACCCGCCAGAATTGACGCCAGCACAACAATGCCGACACCCGGTGTGCCCGGTGCACCGATGGATGCGCCAACCGAGGTCACGACTATCAGGATGATGCCGGGTATGCCGATATCGATGCTGAACACCTGCGCCAGAAACAGCGCGGCTGCGGCCTGATACAGCGCGGTGCCACCCATATTGATAGTGGCGCCCAGCGGCACCACGAAACGGGCGATTGATGAGCGGACCTGAAGGCTTTCTTCGGCGGTACGCAGGGACACCGGCATGACGGCGGCGGATGATGATGTGGAAAAGCCCAGCAGCATGACTTCACGGATCTGCGCCATGAACCACATGGGGCTCTTGCGCCCGATCACCAGCACGATGAGCAGGTAAATCCCCATCAGCAGGACGAGGCCTGTTAGCACCGTCAGCACATAGGCGCCGGTGCCGACCAGTGCGTTGAGACCCATATCGGTGACGACCTTTGCCAGCAGGCCGAACACAGCCAAAGGCGCGAACTGCATGGCCCATTTCACGATGACCATGCAGGCAGCCTGTATCGACCCCATCAGGTCCAGAAACGGGCGCGCGTCGGAAGATTTGAGATTGACCATGGCGATGCCGAGAATGCCGGCGGCGATCACGATCTGCAGCATGTCGTTACCGACCAGGGTCTCGAACGGATTGGCGGGGATCATCCGGACGATGATTTCCGCAACTTCCGTGGTCGATTTTCCATCCGGCAATTTCGGATTGGGCAGAGGCACTGGCACGGCCACCGTCACGGTTCCCGTATCTGTACCGGTGACGTTTTCCTGCAGCATGGCACCATCCAGATAGGCGCCGGGTTTGATGACGGTTGCGACGGCCAGCCCCAGCAGGGCGGCAATGACAGTTGTGATGACGAAATAGCCGACGACGCGGCTGCCAAGCTTTTGCAGCTGCTCGCCGCTGCCGCCTGCGGCGATGCCGCGAATGACCGATGCGGCGATGAGCGGGACGACGACGAATTTGATGATGGCCAGAAACAGATTGCCGGGCAGCGCCAGCCAGCCGGTAATGATGTCCGATACCTCTTCCGGCACGAGGTTCATGTCCGGGCTGAGCAGGATGCCGACGGCGATGCCAAGCGCCATGCCGATCAGCACCTGAAGCCACAAGCGGCGGCGAATGAGGGTCTGAAGTTCATCCGTGAGTGCAATCAGCGAGCGGGTAGGCTTGTGCGCGGATGAGGACATGGGGGCTTTCCGTAGGGTTGCCAAGGACAGCAACCGGCAAAGACGAGCAATGTTTGACACAGTATTTGCGCCACGGCAGAACGGATGTGAAATCTATTTATCAATCATATATCTGGTGGGAGCTGGCGTCATGCGCGCGATGGAGATTCAGGGGGCCTATGGGCTGGACAAACTGACGCTGGTGGAACGCGATGTTCCCAAGGCGGGGCCGGGTGAAATCGTGGTGCGGATGAAGGCTGCGTGCCTTAATTACCGCGATCTGGCGACTGTCATGGGCATGGGAGGGCAGCACGCCTTGCCGCTGGTGCCGTTATCCGACGGCGTTGGCATAGTGACGGAGATCGGCGACGGGGTGACGCGGGTTGCCGTTGGTGACCGGGTCTGCCCGCTGTTCTTCCAGACCTGGATGTCCGGCGAGGCGACGCTTGAAGGTCTGTCGCAGGCGCTTGGTGGTCCGCTGGACGGGTGCGCGCAGGATTATATGCGTCTGTCACAGGAAGGCGTTGTGAAGGTGCCGGCCTATCTCACCGACATGGAGGCGGCCTGTCTGCCGTGTGCGGCGCTGACCGCATGGCGGGCGCTGATCGTGGAAGGCCAGCTCAAGGCGGGCGACACGGTGCTGGTGCAGGGGACGGGCGGCGTCTCAATGTTTGCGCTGCAATTTGCCAAGGCGGCGGGCGCCAGCGTCATCGCCACATCATCATCGGACGAAAAGCTTGAGCGCGCCAAAGCGCTGGGGGCGGATCATCTCATCAATTACAAAACGACCAGCGACTGGGGCCGCGCCGCACGCGTGGCAACCGGTGGGATGGGCGTTGACCATGTGGTTGAGGTTGGTGGCGCTGAAACGCTGACACAGTCACTGGCGGCCATTCGCGTGGGTGGCAGCATTGCCATCATCGGTTTGCTGTCGGGCATGGTGAAGGACATGAATGTGGCGACGGTGTTTTCGCAGAATGCGCGCATTCACGGGATCACCGTGGGCAGCCGGGCGATGTTCGAGGACATGTTGAAGGCGATGGCCCTGCATGAGATCCGCCCTGTGGTGGACAAGACCTTTGCGCTGGAAGAGTTGCAGGCGGGGCTGGGCCATATGGGCGCGGCGGCGCATTTCGGCAAAATCGGGATCGAGATTGCGTCCTAGGCGATCAGCCTGGACCCAGACTTAGACCTGGGCCTCACCTACTTCGGCAGGTTCAGGTTTGCCGATGGCGATGCGCGACTTGGCGGGTGACAGGAGATCGGCGATCTCGTGGACGCCCGCCCAGTCGTCCGGCGGCGGTGACGCTTCAAGTCGGGTGATGCGTTCGTCGTACAAATCATAGAGCGTTGGAATGGCGCCGGAGAGTTGGCGGCACTGGGCAATGATTTGCCGCGCGGTTGCCCATTCGCGGGCGCGATAGGCTTTGAAGAACGCCTCATGGGCTTCTTCCAGTGCGCGGAACTTTGGGTTGGCGCGCATGATCGGGTCACCCAGCAGCGCGTAGATGCGCCACGGGTCGATGCGGCCATCAAGGCGCAACTCGTCGATTTCAAGCAGCGCGAATTTGCTTCTAACTTCGTCGCGGGCTTCAGCACCGACAATGATGGCGGGGCCATATTGCCGCGACAGGCGTTGCAGCAGTTGCGCTTCATTGACGGCACCGCCGATGCCGGAGAAATCATAGATGTGTTCGGCGCCCAGATTGCCGACGACCGCGTCGCCGCGCTCTATGCCGATGCTCATGGAGACAGGAATGAACGGGCGGTGGGCGCGTTGGGCATCGCGCTCCAGATCACGATTGACGGGTTCCAGCTCGGCAACCATGCGCAAGGCTGCGTGGCAAGCCTGAACGGTGTGTTCGGTGCGCTCGACCGGGGCGTTCCACAGGGCATTCATGCCGCCGCCGACGAAGCGATCCACCATGCCGTCATGGCGCAGCACGCAGCGGGTCAGCGGGTCGTGGATGTGGTTGATGAGGCGGGCAAGGGCTGCGGCGTCCTTGCTGAAAGGTTCTGCGACGCGGTGGAACCCGCGAATGTCGGCCGCCAAAGCTGTCACCAGTGCGGGACGCCCGGCAGGTGCGGCGGCGGCCGGATTGCGGACCAGCGCGTTGATGTGTTTTGCCGGCAGGCGATCCGCAAACTGCGTACGGATGAACCGCTCGGTAGCGTTGCGGCGCAGCAGGTTCATGGTGGAACCGATGGCAAATACCAAAATGAGGCCGGTGACCGGCAGGACCGGATCAAGCAGCCACAGCTTTGACGAGAAGCCGAACCATGCGCCCCACAGGGCCGCGCCGACTGCGAGCGTACCAAAAAGAGCAGCCCAGAGCGTGCCGACGGTGATCAGCAGGGCAAGCAGTGCGACGCCTGTGATCAGCAGATAAACCTGCTCGGTCGGCAATGCCCAATCGGGCCGCCACAGATAGTGGCCGAGCAGCATTTGTTCCAGTGCCTGCGCGTGCACCTCAACGCCGGGAATGGTGCCAAGCGGGCTTTCGACAAAAGCGTCCGCGCCATCAACGGTGGCGGAGACGAATACAATGGCACCGTTCAGGCGCTCCGCATCGGGGTGGCCACCGAACAGTTTCCATGCGGCAATGCTGCGGGAGGGTTCGGGCTGTGTGTAATGCAGCCACAACCCGCCATCGGGATCGGTGGGGAATTCTTTGGTGCCGGCGACAATGCGCTGGAGGCCGGGACGGCGGCCAAAGCCAAGCGCCGCATTGGGGCGTTCAACGATGGCCAGAATGCCGTTGACGCCTTCGGCAACGCGGACGGCCTCAAGGGCAAGGGCGGGGACGACGACGCCGGAGACGCGCTCAAGCAAAGGCACCTGGCGGATGACACCGTCATGGCCGGGGCCGCTGGACAGGGTGTTGGCACCATTGCCGGAGGCCGCGTCTTCCAGTGACTTGAGACCGGGGCTCATGCCGGCGCGGGTGGGCACAAACTGCACAAGATTGCCGCCGCGCGCTGAAATTTGTGATTTGCGGACCGGGGTGAGGTCGTTTTCCTGATCGGTCAGGGAAAAGGCGGTTACGACCGGGTTTCCGGCGATGGTGGTGGCGAGCACCGCGTCATGGTCGGGCAGGCCGGATGCGGCGCGTTCAAGGCGGATGACCTGTTCCAGATCAAGCTCAGGATTGGCGAGCCATTCCTGCACCACTTCGCGCGGCGAGGTGGCGTCGGGCCATTCAAACGGGGTTTCAAAGACAATCGCGCGGGCGCCGTTTTCCATTGCCTTGTCGATCAGGGTGGCGAAACGGGTGCGCGGCCACGGCCATGGGCCGATGCGCTCAAGGCTGGGGCGGTCCACATCCACATAGATGACGCCGGTGCCGGTGGACACTGCCGGGTCGCGATAGGGGCGCGGGGAGGCGTTCTGGTAGGCATCGAACACCGCCATGCGGGTGGATGTGGCGATACCGGCGGGGTCGTATTGCATGAGCACGAGCCAGCCGGCGAGCGCGAGGCCCGCCAGCGCCGCCGCAAGGCGCCGCAATAGCTGGATGGTTCTCATCTTAACCCTCGTCTGCCCCCGACGCGTCCCCGGCCCAAATACAAAAGGACCCGGCACGCGTGCCAAGAAAGGCCGAAAAACTGGCGCAATCAAGGCCGTCCGCTGAATGCCGGTTCATCTTTCCCAAATGGGTCCACCTGCATGAACCCTAGTTCAGGAAGGTTAAGATGCGGCTACCGGAGGCAGGCAGGCGGTTATTCGGCAGGTGCACCGAATGTGGCGAGATAAGCAATGACGTGAGCCCGGTCGCTGTCTTTTGCCAGACCGGCAAAGCTCATGATGCCACCGGGAATCAAGGATTTCGGGTTCTTGAGATAGCCGTCCAAAGTGGCGTCATCCCACACACGGCCCTCGGCCTTCAATTCCAGCAGGTTGGCGGAATAGGTGTAGTCTTCATGTCGGCCCAAGGGGGCGCCGACGATGCCGAAGAGATTTGGGCCGACACGATTTGGGTCGCCTTCCTTCACGGTGTGACAGGCGCGGCAACGGTTGAAGACGCGCTTGCCTTTTTTCGGGTCGCCGACCAACTCTGTGGCCGGGGCCGCTGCATCCTGGGCATGGGCGGGTGCAACGGGAGTTACCGCAAGCATGGCCGTCACGGCGAAAGCGGCGAGGGTTCCAGTTGCAATAGTGCGGGATATGGACATTTTTCGCTCCGAATACGTTAGTTGCCGATAATGTAGTGTGATCGGTGGCAATTGGCCATGTGCTGCGATGCCGCGCCGGTAATCATGAATTGATGCAGTGACCTTCCCGTTTGCGCCAAAGGGCTGCTATCGGGCACAGTCGAACGGGGTTTGAGGGGCTTTTTGTGAACACTCTGGCAGCGCAATTTGAAACGCAGGAAACGGCGGATGGCGGGCGTATCGCTTTCGCCGGCCCGTGGACTGTGCGCCATATCGGCCGGCAGGATGCACCGCTGCGGGCGATGGCGGGCGCGGTGTCGGCAACGCCGCGCCAGCAGCAGGGGCATGTGACGCTTGATCTGGCCCAGGTGACGGCTCTGGATACGGCGGGCGCGTGGATGGTTTACCGCACCCTGCGTGATCTGAAAGCTGCCGGTGCGGATGTGACACTTGCCGGTGTGCATGGTGCTTATGCCGATCTCATCGAGCTTGCGCGCGTCAGCGACCAGCCCTGCGATGTCGAGCCGGAGACTGCCAGCCTGTTTGAGGTGATTGCCGAGCGCATGGGCCGGGCGGTCATGATGCTGGTGTGGGAAATGGTGGCGCTGCTTAACATGGTGGGCGTCGTGCTGGCGGTGATCGGGCAGGTGATTGTCCGACCCCGGACCTTGCGGCTTACATCGGTCGTCAGCCACATGGAGCGGGTAGGGCTCAATGCGGTGCCGATCGTGGCGCTGCTGACGTTCCTCATTGGTGCGGTGCTGGCGCAGCAGGGCGCGTCACAGCTCAAACTGTTCGGTGCCGAAGTCTTCACCGTCAATCTGGTGTCGATCTCCATGCTGCGCGAACTCGGCGTGCTGATTACAGCGATCATTGTGGCGGGCCGCTCGGGCAGTGCGTTTACGGCTGAGATCGGCTCGATGAAGGTGCGCGAGGAAATTGATGCCATGCGCACGCTGGGGCTGGACCCGATTGCGGTGCTGGTGGCCCCGCGGGTGATTGCGCTGGTGCTGATGCTGCCGGTGCTTACTTTCGTCGGCGACATCATGGGGCTGATGGGCGGCGGGGCTGTCGCCTATGCCATGCTTGATATTTCGCCACAGATTTACATCCAGCGGGTGGAAGTTTCAGTGGCGACGAATACGTTTCTTGTCGGCCTCATCAAGGCACCGTTTCTGGCGCTGGCAATCGGCGTGATTGGCTGTCTCGAGGGGCTGCGGGTGACGGGCAGCGCTGAATCGGTCGGTGCACGGACCACATCCTCCGTGGTCAAATCTATCTTCACGGTGATCGTGCTGGATGCGGTCTTTGCCATCTTCTTTACGGCGGTTGGGTATTAGCACGATGGCGGAGGACACAGGGCCGATCATTCAGGTGCGTAATCTTCGCAACCAGTTCGGCGATCAGGTTATCCATGACGGCTTGTCGCTGGATGTTCAGCGCGGTGAGGTGCTGGGTGTGGTTGGCGGATCGGGCACCGGCAAATCGGTTCTGTTGCGAACGATTGTGGGGCTGAAGCGGCCGGACGCGGGCAGTGTGCGGGTATTCGGGCAGGACGTGACGGCGCTTGAGGGCGATGCGCGCAAGGCCGTTGAACAGCGTTGGGGCGTGGCGTTTCAGGATGGTGCGCTGTTTTCAGCGCTCACCGTTGCACAGAATGTTCAGGTGCCGATGCGGGAACATCTTGATCTGCCGCAGCAGTTGATGGACGAGTTGGCGGCGGAAAAGATTGCCATGGTTGGTCTGCCGCCGACCGCCGGACCCAAATATCCAAGTGAGCTTTCCGGCGGCATGCGCAAGCGTGCAGCGCTGGCCCGCGCTTTGGCATTGGATCCCGAGATCGTCTTTCTGGACGAGCCGACGGCGGGGCTCGATCCGATCGGGGCTGCGGACTATGACCTGCTTATCAAGAAGTTGAAGGACGCTTTGGGGCTGACTGTGTTCATGGTGACCCATGATCTGGACAGTCTTTACGCTATTTGCGACCGGGTGGCGGTGTTGGCGGAGCGGCGTGTTATGGTCGTCGGACCAATCAGTGAGGTCTCCACGTATTCGAATGCGTGGATACAGGAATATTTCCAGGGGCCAAGGTCGCGGGCAGCAGCAGGGGCTGCGGCGCGGACCAGCGACGCCTAGGATAGACGGGATACGGAACACGTGGAAACGCGCGCCAATTATGTGCTGATCGGAGCCTTCGCCGCAGGAACGGTGTTGGCGGCTTTTCTGTTTCTCGTCTGGCTGACAGGCTTTGAGGGCAGTGCTGAAACCAAAACCTATGATGTGATCTTCGATGGATCGGTCGCTGGTCTCTCGGAGGGCGGGGACGTGCGGTATAACGGCATCAAGATCGGTGAGGTGACAACGATTGCGCTTGGTGCCGACCCGCGGCTTGTGCGCACGCGCATTGAAGTGGATGAGCGCACGCCGGTGAAGACGGATAGCCAGGCGCGGTTGGAGTTTCAGGGCATCACCGGGGTGGCGTTTATTGAAATCACCGGCGGGTCGCCCAACAGCTCGGACCTTGTGGCTGAGGATGATGGGATTCCGATCATTGTTGCCGACCGCTCGGCGGTGCAGCAGTTGATTACCTCGGCACCGTTGGTGCTGACGGCGGCCAATGATCTGCTGGTGCGCATTGACCGGCTGCTGGGCGAAAATGAGGGCCAGCTTTCAGCGGTGGTACGCGACGTTGAAACCCTGTCGGGGACGGCGGCGTCCAATCACGATGAAATTGACGTCACCCTCAAAAACCTTGCCGTGGCATCGCAGCAGATTGTCGAGATGACCTCCAAGATGAACCGGGCCATGGGCGATATTCAGGGTGCGGCCAAATCATATGGAGATCTGGCGGAGGATGCGCGTGGGCTGGTCGCGGAAACGCGCCCGGCGCTGGAGCAGCTTTCCAACAGCAGCGTTCCGGAGATTGACCGGCTGCTGCGCGACACGCGGCGGATGGTCAGTTCGGTTGACCGGCTGGTGATTGAGCTTGAACGAGACCCGGCAGAGTTTCTGCTTGGCGAGGACCCTGCGGAGTATGGCAATTGAGCGGCTTTAAGCGACTTTTACGTCTTTTGCCTTTGGTGCTTGTGGCGGGTGCCCTGTCGGGGTGCGCGACCATTCTGGGCGGGACGACGCCGGCGACACTTTATGGCCTCAACGCGCCGACTGACTATCCGGTCACCTATGCGACGCCCAGCTGGCAGCTGATGGTGGAGGAACCGCTGGCGGAGCGGGCGTTGGATACCGACCGGATTGCGATTTATACCGGCCCGCACGCGCTGCAGTATTTTACCGCTGCGCGCTGGACCGACCGGGCGCCGCGCATGGTGCAGGACCTGATCGTTGAAAGTTTTGAGCATGCGGGTTTGCAGCTGTCCGCCGGCCGGCAGACGATGGCGGTGCGGCCCAATGTGGCACTGATAAGCGACCTGCGGGCGCTTGAAGCGGTTCTTGAACCGTCTGACGGCGATGCCGGTGCCGGGAAGCCGGTGGCGCGGGTGCGGATCAGCGCCAAACTGGTATCGCTGGACGGCAGAGCCATTCTGGCGGGGCGGACGTTCGAGGCAAAAGAAGTCGCCGCGTCGGACGCTGTTGAAGACGTGGTTCTGGCGCTCAACGTGGCGATGCAGGGGATGATGCGGGAGCTTGTGGTCTGGGCGGCAGCTGAAAGTTCGTATGCTGCGGACGCCAAGGCTGCTAAATCCGGCAAACCTGCACGCTAGGGTTTTTGCCTTACCCGATGCGGCCTGTGGCTTCAGCCAGCAGCGCATAGACCTTGCCGATATCCGACGACATATAGGTTTCCGCCAATAGGCCGTCCGGGTTGTTGTTGGCAGCCTCTGTCAGCAGGTTTTCAAACTGGTTCATATAGCGGTCCGCATCGCCTGAAAATTCGGCGTCGGCGCGGTATCGCTCGGCGATGCGCGCATAGGGTTCCTTGCCCTTGAGGCTGGCCAGCCTGCGGGTGAACACGTTGCGTTCGCCAGCGCGGTAGCGCTTCCACAAATCCAGCGGTGGGTCTTCTTCAAGTGCGCGGTCAATGTCGATGGACAGCGACTGCAGTGTCTCGATGATGTGGTGGGCGGCACGCGGCATGCTGACATCACGGCCTTCACGGGCGCGGGCGGCAGACAGCACGTCGCCAAGCCGCCGGCTGCGTGGTTCGTCGTCGCCCGGTGTGGGGGCGGGTGATGCGATATGCGATGCAGGCGTCGCGGGGGCGGGGTCGCGGGCCGGTTCGACCGGCGGCCAGGAGCCTGATGCCGGGCCGGGGTTCATGCGCTCCAGTGAATCGGCAACGGATTCCGCGATGGCGGCAATAGCGCCAATCTGTTCGCTCATGACGGTGCGCAGGCGGTCTGCCTGATTGCCGGCTTCGGTCGGTAGCCGTTCAAGCCGCGAGCCGAGTTCGTCGGTTGCACCCTTCATGTCGCGCGCGGCCTCTTTGGCAGCGGAGCCGATGCTGCCGAGCAGGGATTGCAGGCGTTCGCCGCTGGCGTCCGCATTGCGGGTGGAAAAGTCGATGGCCTGGGTAAGGTGGCCGGTGGTGTCGGCGACCCGCGTCTGCATGTCCGCGGTGCGGGCATCCATCAGGCCGGTGGTCTGCTCGATCTGGCTGGCGGCTTCGCGCGCCGCTGCGGTCAGGCGTTCGGCTTCGCGCGTGACGCGGGGGCCAAGGCTCAATGCTTTGGCATCGGCAGCATCAAGCGCCTGGGTGATAATATCCGCCTGGCCCTGGATGGCGGTTTCAATGGAGCCTGCACGTTCGCGCAGGTCTGCGGCGAGGGCGTCCAGGGTTTCGCGCTGCTCGGCGAAGGCGCGCACGGCGCGTTCGTTTTCGTCGGCCATGGCCTTGGTGGTGCGGTTGAGCGCGTCGCCCTGATCAACAAAGCGGGTGGCCAGTTCGCCGGCGCGGGCGATGGCGTTTTCGGATGTGGCGTCCAGCCGGTCGGCCTGTGCCTCGACATTTTCGCGCACCGCCTTGGTGGAACGGGCGACTGCTTCAAGCGTCTTGGAAAGGTAGTCGCTGGCGCGGCCGATGCCTGCCTGCGCTTCACCCATCTGCTCAGCGGCGCGGCCGGTGACATTGGCGACGAGTTCAGCCTGCGCCCGGGTGGCCTCAACCACGTGGGCGGATTCCTGCTCAAGCGCGTGGCCGACATCGCCCAGCGCCTTGCGTTCGGAGCCGACGAGGTCACGCAGGGTGCGGGCGCGCATTTCGGCACGGGCGCTGGCGGCCTCAAGGCCGTTCAGCTCACTGGTGAGGGATTTGCGAAGATCGGTCGCCCGGTCCTCAGCCTTCTTCAGCGCGTGCTCCATACGGCGCATTTCAGCGGAGACGGCGCGTCCGACGCTGGCAGTGGCGGTGGCGGCAGACTGTGACGGGGAGAGCAGCACGCGGGCGGCTTCCGCCATGTGTTCAGCGCTCAGGCGCATCTGCGCGCCCCACCAGAGGATGGACGCAAAGCCCCAGATGATGGCCATGGGGGCAAACAGTGCAGCGGCGAGGGCGGCAATTGAAACCGGTGGCAGGGTGAGCAGACCGGCGGGGCCGTAATAGCCAGCCGCATAGGCGAACATGAGTCCGGCCCAAAAGGCGCTGGCGATTGAAGCCAGATAGAGTGGGGCAAGGGAGGCCTTGCGGGGCGCGCGCAGGCGCGGCGCGCGGCGGGTTTCGCCCGCGTCAGGCACGATGGGGCGCTCGAACAGGTCTTCGTCGCCCTGCGCGGGATTGGCTGAGGTGGACGGTGCGTCCACATTCGGGCGATCAAAAGAGGGCGATGTGGTGCGCGTGCCGGGGGCCTGCTGCGGTGTCATGCCGGCAGCCGTGCTGGTGGTATCACCGGTGCCATTGGTGGCTCCGCCGGTGGCCTCGGGCGTGGTGGTGACGCGGCGGCGTTTGAGCGGGTGGTCCGGCAAGGGGCCGATCCTCCAGAAATTGGGGTTTACAGTGCCGCAGCGGCACCCATCTAAATGATGTAACTTGGTAAATACTGTAACTTGGGCGTGCGTCGGCTGCCAGTGTAAGAAGCGGCCACACGGGTTTTTGCCCGCCTGCTATTATGGCGACAATCGGGGCGGGTTTGGGGATAATCAACCGGGAGGCCTGCTCATTGGGCGGGTTAGGGGCAAAATGATCGCAGAACCGACGCTGAACCTGATTCTTGCTGCGGCAAGTTTTCTTGGCATCCATATTTTCATATCCGGCACGCGGCTGCGCGATGGAATCGTCCGGGTGATCGGCGAGAAGCCGTTCATGGGGCTGTTCGCCCTGCTGTCGCTGGCCACAATCGTCTGGCTGGCAATGGCCTATAACCGCGCCAGCGTCGAGACTTTCACGCTGCTTTGGGTGGCGGAACCATGGTGGCAGCATGTGGCGATGACGGCGATCCTCATTGCAGCCATTCTGGTGGTGCTGGGCAATACGACCAAGAGCCCGACGGCGGCAGGCGGGGCTGATCTGGTGGATGATCCCGATGCCGCCAAGGGGATTTTGCGTATCACGCGACATCCCTTCCTGTGGGGCGTGCTGTTGTGGGCGCTTGCGCATGTGGCGATGAACGGCGATCTGTCGTCGGCCATCTTTTTCGGCACTTTCGCGGTGCTGGCGCTGATCGGGCCACCGTCGATTGATGCAAAGCGGGCGCGGGCCCTGGGTGACCGGTGGCAGCACTTTGCGGCGCGCACGTCCAACATTCCCTTTGGCGCCATTCTGACCGGGCGTAATTCGCTGAAGTTGGGTGAGATCGGCATTGTGTGGCCGCTGGTGGCGGTGGCGCTGTATTTCGGGCTCATGTACGGCCATGAATGGCTATTTGGTGTGAGCGTGTTACCGGTTCGTTAGCCATAAAAGACATCGGTTGCGGTGCGGGCATGGCCAAATGGGCTGTGGGGCCCGGTTTTAACATTTCCTACGCTCTTTCTTCCTAGCCTTGGCGGGCTGTTCTCATACGGAAGGAAACCGCATGCAGCCCGCGACCGCTCAGATTTCTCCTGAATTCAATTCGCGTCCTGAACGTGACGCCGACCGGCCGATCGATCTGGTGCATCTGTCCAAGTTCACGATGGGCCGGCGCGACCTTGAAGCGGAAATTCTCGGGCTGTTTCGTCAGCAGCTTGCCGTCAGCCTCGACAAGCTCGCGGCTGCCGCCGAGCTGGATGGCGACGACAAGGCCTGGGGCGAAGCGGCTCACACGCTCAAAGGCTCTGCCCGCGGCGTCGGCGCATGGGCGCTTGGCGATGCAACGGCGGATGCCGAAGTGCTGACATCGGGCGACGAGCGCCGCTCGGTCATCAGCAAGCTTGATGTGCTGGTGAAGTCGGCTACCGGCTTCATCGACGAATTGCTGGAAGACTGGCAGGGCTGAGACCTGCCGCCTGACACAAGCTGGTGCTTTGTCATGAGTACCAGTGCGGATTAGGCTTGCTCCCATCGCCATTCAAGGCATTTGGGGAGCAGGCCACATGACCACCACCACATCATCACGGGTTGAAGGGCTCAGGCGCGAGGACGTGCCGGAGCTTGAGGGCGTGTTTCAGCTTGTGGAAGCGTCGATGGGGTTTTTGCCCAATTCGATGCTGATCATGGCGCGCAAGCCCGGTCTGGTGGAAGCGTTTGCGGGGCTCGGGGCCAATGTGCAGGGGCCATCGGCGCTGCCGGATGAAATCAAGCGCATGGTGGCGTTCATGGCGAGCCGGGCTGCGGGCTGCGTCTATTGCCAGACCCATACCCATCACCAGGCATCCAATGGCGGGATCAGCGCCGACAAGCTGGACGCCATCTGGTCGTATGAAACGTCGGACCTGTTTTCGGAAGCCGAGCGGGCAGCCCTGCGGGTGGCGCAGGCGGCAGGGCAGGTGCCCAACGCGGTGACGGCCGGGGACATGGCGGCGTTGAAACAGCATTTTTCCGATGAGCAGATCGTCGACATGGTCGCGGTCATCTCGTTTTTCGGGTTTTTGAACCGCTGGAACGACACGTTTGCGACGGTGCTGGAGGCTGATCCGGTGGCGCACGCAAAAGAGCACATGGCGGGGCATGGCTGGGATGCAGGAAAACATGTCGGCTGACGCCGCCAAGTCGGTGCAACCACTCAGGTTTTGACGTTTGGCTGCCCGCAGCGTTGAGCCTTCATTAACCATTCGCGCGCAGAGTCTTTCGCACATGTAAATGACAGGCTGCCGGTTCTGCGTGTTGCGCGCATGGCGGGGCCGCAAAGCTGGTGCGCGAGACAAATGACCCGACAGGACAAGACGCTTTCCAACACTGCTGACAGTTCCGCTGTGCCACGCGGCAAAGCAGGCGGTGCAGCGCGGGTCTGTGTGGTCGGCGGTGCCGGCTATGTGGGCTCGGTGCTGGCGCGGGCGCTTTTGGCGCGCGGCTACGGCGTGACGGTGCTCGATACATTCCTCTACGGCCATAGCCTTTCCGTTGAAGGCATCTATGACGAGCCGGGCTACCGGCTGGTGAACGGGGATATGCGCGATCCTGCGGCGGTGGCTGATGCGTTGACCGGTGTTGACCATGTGGTGCTGCTGGCGTCCCTCGTGGGCGACCCGATCTCGAAAAAATATCCGGAGCTGACACGTTCGGTGAACCTTGATGGCAGCCAGGCTTTGTATGAAGCGCTGGACGGCCACGGCATTGAGCGGTTTGTGTTCACCTCCACCTGCTCCAATTACGGCTTGCGCGAAGATAATTCGCTTGCGGATGAAAGTTCCGAGCTGAACCCGTTGTCGCTTTATGCGGAAACAAAGGTGAGCTTTGAGAAGTTTGTGCTGTCGCGGCTGAAGATCCAGAGCGTGTGCCCGACCTTGCTGCGCATTGCTACGGCATTCGGCATGAGCCAGCGCATGCGGTTTGACCTGACGGTCAATGAATTCGGCCGGGCCATGGCCATGGGTACGCCGCTTGATGTGTACGACAAGGACACGTGGCGGCCTTACGCACATGTGCGCGATATTTCGCAGGCGATCATCACGGTGCTTGAAGCGCCGCAGAACAAGGTTGCGGGCGAAGTGTTCAATGTGGGCTCGGACGCCAACAATTACACCAAGGCGATGCTGGTGGAGGAATTTGCCCGCCATGTGGATACGCCGGTGAAGTTTGTCGAGAAGGGGTTTGATGCCCGCAATTACCGGGTCTCGTTCTCAAAGATCAGCAAGCAGCTTGGGTTTGAAGCGCAGCACTCCGTTGCTGATTTTGTGCCGCAGCTCATCAGCGCGGTGCGCGACGGGCTTTATGGCAATGCCGACGACCTCGTGAATTATTACGGCAACTACAAAGTGCGTGACGGCGTGCCGGAAACGATGACGGCCCGCAAACCTGTAACCGTCTGAGGGACAACACCATGAGCCAGGCTGCGCTTGAGGATCGTGCAGAAGGTGCAAATGCATCCGTGGCATTGCCTGAGCGGGTGCGGTTGGCTGTGCGGGCGGTGCTCGGCAGTGGCGTGGGGCCGTTTCCGCTGCATGAGCCGGAAATCGGACCGCTTGAAATCGAATATGTGAATGACTGCGTGACGTCCGGCTGGGTCTCGACGGTTGGTCCCTATGTGGACCGGCTTGAGGCGGCGCTGGCTGAGACCTGTGGCGTGGCGCATGTGTTTGCCACATCAACGGGCACGGCAGCGCTGCATCTGGCGCTTGAGGCGCTTGAGATTGGCGAGGGTGATGAAGTGATCGTGCCATCGCTCTCCTTCGTGGCAACCGCCAATGCGGTCGCCTATACGGGCGCCGTCCCGCATTTTGCCGAAGTGGACGAATGGACACTGGGGCTGGATCCGCGCGCGCTTGATGCGCATCTGGGCGAGGCCTGTGTGATTGAGGCCGGGCACTGCCGCAACAAGGCGACGGGGCGGAGGATTGCCGCGATTGTCGTGATGCACGCCTTTGGACACCCCGCCGAGATGGATGCGCTCAACCTGGTGGCGGACAAATGGGGCGTGCCGCTGGTCGAGGATGCAGCCGAAGCGCTTGGCTCCTCATTCAACGCCAAACCTGCTGGCAGCCTGTCGCGCATCGCGGCGCTCTCGTTCAACGGCAACAAGATTGCGACCGCCGGTGGCGGTGGTGCGGTGCTGACCAATGACCCGGCCCTTGCAGCGCGGGTGCGGCATCTGGGGTCAACCGCCAAGCAGTCGCACAAGTGGGAATATGTTCACGACGAGACCGGCTTCAATTACCGGATGCCGAGCCTGAATGCGGCGCTGCTGCTGGCGCAGGTTGAGCGGCTGCCGGACTTCATCAAGCGCAAGCATCAACTGGCGGCGCGCTATGCGGCGACGTTCTGCTCGGTGACGGGCGCGGACTTCATCGGGCAGCCGGTGGGGGCGAGTTCCAATTACTGGCTCAATACGGTCCGGCTTGACGTAAAGAGCCGCGATGAGCGTGACGCGGTATTGGCGACGCTGATTGACGACGGCATTCTGGCGCGGCCCGTATGGGAGCCGCTGCATCATTTGTCGATGTATGAGACATGCCCGTGTGCTGATCTTTCGCTGACGGAGCGGCTGGGCGATCAGCTTATCAATCTGCCATCGAGCCCGAAATTGCAGGGGCGCGTGCATGACTGAGCATGCGCGCCATATAGCGCTCATCACCACGACGCGGGCGGACTGGGGCATCATGATGCCGCTGGCTGCTGCGTTGCGTGATGATGCGGATGTAAAGCTCTCAATCATTGCCGGTGGCGCGCATCTGTCTGATGCGCATGGGCATACGGCAAGCGAGATCGAGGCGGCGGGGTTTGACATAGCCTATGCGGTGGAGATGCCGCTGGGGGACGACAGCGCACGCGGTATGGGGCATGCGCTGGGCGCGGCCTGTGGCGGCTTTGCGGATGCATTTGCGGCGCTGAAGCCCGACCTGGCGATTGTGCTGGGTGACCGGTTCGAGATTCTGGGTGCGGCGTCGGCTGCGCTGATGGCGCGCGTACCGCTTGCACATATTCATGGCGGCGAGGCTTCCGAAGGGCAGATTGACGAACAGGTTCGCCATGCGGTGACCAAGATGGCGCATCTGCATTTTCCCGCAGCACCTGCATACGCGGACCGCATAGTGGCGATGGGCGAGGACCCGGCACGGGTGTTTTCTGTCGGCTCGCTGGCTGTCGAGACCATCCGTTCGCAGCGGATTGCTGACTGGGCACCGATTGCGCGTGAGTTGGGGCTCGACCCTGACCGCGGCGTGCTGGCTGTGACTTATCATCCCGTCACGCTTGCGGACGATCATGGGGTTGGTCCGGTGCTGGCGCTGGGCGAAGCCCTTTCCCTGTTTGACGACATGCAGCTTGTGATTACCGGCGTCAACGCAGATCCGGGCAGCAATGCGGTTGCCGAGAGCATGCAGCGGCTGGCGGATGCGCATCCCGCAGCAGTCATGGTCCCATCGCTGGGGCACAAGCGGTATCTGTCGCTGGTGAAGGCGGCCAGGGCTGTGGTCGGCAATTCATCAAGCGGCATTATTGAAGCGCCCGCATTGGGGACGCCGACGGTGAATATCGGGCCGCGTCAGGATGGACGGCTGCGGGCTGCAAGCGTGATTGATTGCGCACAGACACCCAATGCAATTGCCGGGGCGCTGACGCAGGCTCTGTCGCCCTCCATGCAGGCACGTGCGGCGCAGTGTGAGACGCCTTATGCGGCAGATAATACGTGCGCGCAGATCGTTTCGACCCTGAAATCGGTGTCGCTGGATGGCTTGCTCATCAAGCATATGCATTTTGCGGGTGCCGAGCGCAGCGTGGACGATATGCGCGCCAATACGACGGCGCTGGAGCTTGTGCGATGAACAGCTCGGTGATGGTCATTGCGGAAGCGGGCGTCAATCACAACGGCTCGCTGGAGACGGCGCTGGCGCTGGTGGATGCGGCATCCATTGCCGGTGCCGATGTTGTGAAATTCCAAACCTTCAAGGCGGAGGCGCTGGCAGCGGCCAATGCGCCCAAGGCCGTCTATCAGGCGCGTGAGACTGGGTCTGCCCAATCGCAGCTTGAGATGCTGCGGGCGCTGGAACTGCCGCATGAACATCATTTTGAAATTGCGCGCGCCTGCGAGGCTGCGGGCATCGAATTTCTGTCCACCGCCTTCGACATGGAGAGCTTGGGCTTCCTGGTCGGCGAGATGGGCATCAAGCGCATCAAGATACCGTCGGGCGAACTGACCAACGCGCCGCTGGTGCTGGCGGCTGCCAGGAGTGGGTTACCGATCATTGTGTCCACCGGCATGGCAACCTTGGGGGATGTGGAACAGGCACTTGGCGTGCTGGCATTCGGCATGGTCGGTGGCAATGAAGCGCCGGGGCATGCAGCTTTCGAGGCAGCTTATGCGAGTGTGCAGGGGCGCGATGCGCTGCGGGACAATGTGACGGTGCTGCATTGCACGACGGATTATCCGACACCGCCGGACGCTGTGAACATGAATGCGATGGCGACCATGGGCCGAGCCTTTGGCGTCAGGACCGGGTACTCGGACCATACGGCGGGGCTGGCGGTGCCGGTGCTTGCGGTGGGGCTGGGTGCAACGTTGATTGAAAAGCATTTCACGCTTGATCGCGCGATGCCGGGGCCGGACCACAAGGCGTCTTTGGAGCCGGACCAGCTCGCGCAGATGATTACAATGATCCGTGAGGCCGAGCAGGCCATGGGGTCACCTGTGAAAGCGCCGGGGGTGGCTGAGCGGGCGAACATCATTGTGGCGCGCAAGTCGCTGGTGGCAGCGCTGCCGATTGCCGAGGGCGATCTGTTTACGGATGACAATCTTGGAATAAAACGGCCGGGCAATGGCCGCTCGCCGATGGATTTTTGGGCGGTGCGCGGGACGCGCGCGACGCGGGCCTATGCAATTGACGAGGCGGTGGAATGAGTACCGCTGCGCCCGTGGAAACCGTATTGCGCGACACTATTCTGATTGGTGGCGGAGGACATGCGCATGTGGTGGCGGATGTGCTGGCCGCGCTGGGGCGTCCGGTGCGCGGTTTTGTGGCGCCAAGCTGCAAGACGGTGCTGGACGGCATTGAGTGGTTGGGCAGCGACAAGGTGCTGGATGATCTGATGCCCGGTACTGCCGACCTTGCAGTCGGCATCGGGTCTGCCGGTGACGTGTCATTGCGGCGGGCGGTGTTCGAAAATCTCAAAGGGCGCGGGCACGGATTGCCGGCGCTGGTGCACCCGACGGCAAGCCTTGCACAGGGTGTGCGGCTGGGCGACGGCGCGCAGGTGATGCTGGGGGCAGCCGTGCAGGCGGGCGTCGTCATTGGCGTCAACTGCATTATCAATACAGGCGCGATTGTGGATCATGATTGCCGCATTGGCGCCCATGTGCATGTGGCACCGGGCGCTGTTCTGTGCGGCGATGTCAGCATCGGCGAAGGTGCGCATGTGGGCGCGGGCGCACGGGTGATACAGGGCGTAACGATCGGCGCGGGCGCGATGGTGGCTGCGGGTGCCGTGGTGCTGGCGGATGTGGCTGATGGCGCGCGGGTGGCCGGTGTGCCGGCAAAGGAGATGCGCGGATGACCAAGGCTCTTTGGCGCAAGCTGTGCGTTTCGCCCGATATGCCGCTTGAAGGCGTGATCCGGCACATTACCGAGACGGCCAAACAGATTGCACTGGTGGCGGACGAGGATGATCTGCTGCTGGGTACCATTACGGATGGTGATATCAGGCGCGGGATTTTGCGCGGGCTGGCACTGGATGCCCCGGCGCGCGACGTGATGAAGGAAAACCCGATTGTTGCCGGGCCGGATGTGAACCGCGACATGCTGGTGCGCTATATGCGCGACGGGCGCGTCAAGCAGCTGCCGATTGTGGATGCGGACGGACGGCTGGTCGGGATTGAGTTGCTTGATGACATGCTGACCGTCTCGCGGTCGGATAACTGGGTCGTCATCATGGCCGGTGGGCTCGGCACGCGGTTGCGCCCGATCACCGAGGATATTCCAAAGCCGTTGGTGCCCGTGGGCGGACGCCCGGTGCTGGAGACGATCATCGAGCAATTGGCGGGGCAGGGGTTCAACCGGATTTTTCTGGCGGTGAATTATCTGGCCGACCAAGTGCGGGCGCATTTTGGCGACGGGTCGCAATGGGGCGTGCGGATTGATTATCTGGAAGAAGAAACGCGGCTTGGGACGGCGGGCGCGCTGACGTTGCTGCCGTCGAAGCCGCCTGCGCCGTTCCTGGTGATGAATGCGGATCTGGTGACGGACATTGATTTCAGGCGGCTGCTTGGGTTTCATGCAGACCAGACGGCGGATGCCACCATGTGCGTGCGCGAATACAAGTTTCAGGTGCCCTACGGTGTTGTCGAGACGCAGGGCAACCGCATCACCAAGCTGACCGAGAAGCCGCAGCACAGCTATTTCGTCAATTCCGGCATTTATGCGCTGGAGCCCGATGTGCTGAACCTGGTGCCGGACGGGCATTTTTACGACATGACAACATTGTTCGACGACCTGATGGCGCGCGATGGCCACGGCGTCGTGTTTCCGGTGCATGAATACTGGATCGACATCGGCAAGTTTGATGATCTTGAGCGCGCGCGGACGGATTTCTCCGGGGTGTTTACGCCGAAGGGCAAAGCCGGGGGCAAGTCCGCCTGATGGCGCGGCTGGCGACCATTCTGGCGCGCGGCGGCTCCAAGGGCGTGCCGGGCAAGAACATCCGCATGATCGCAGGGCGCCCGCTGATTGCGCATACGGTGGCGCACGCGGTTGAGGCGGGGCTGTTTGATGCGGTGGCGGTCTCCAGCGACAGCGACGAGATTTTGCAGGCCGGCAAGGAGGCCGGTGCGACGCATCTGGTGATGCGGCCCGATGAGATGGCGAGCGATGAAGCGGGCAAGCTGCCGGGGCTTCGGCATTGCGTGGTGAGCGTCGAGCAAGAGCTTGGGCTCATCTTCGAGACAGTCACGGATTTACAACCGACATCACCGACACGCATTGCGGATGATATTCGCGATGCGATGGTGCTGCGGGACCGGCTGGGCGTGTCGAATGTGATTTCGGGCACGGAGGCCAAATCGTCGCCGTATTTCAATCTGGTGGAAGAGCAGGCGGATGGGGCGGTGGCGCTGGCCAAGAAGCCCGCAAGCGACGTGCTGCGTCGTCAGGATGCGCCGCGCTGCTTTGATCTCAACGGTTCAATCTATGTGTGGCGGCGTGATGCGCTGATGGACGGCGACGGCCTGTGGTTCGCCGACACGCATCTGTATGAAATGCCGCCGGAACGCTCCGTTGATATTGATACGGAGACGGATTTCCTGTTCGCGGATTTCCTGATGAGCCGGCGCAAACTGGCGGCTCATTAGCTGCCTTTGATGCGCTGCTAGCCTTTTGCCATTCCTGCTATCGCTGCTGCCATGTCGCGGCTGTGGCGGATGAGGCTGTCACGGCTTTCGCCTGCGCGGACCCTTAGAGCAAGTGAATGCAGGACTGATGCTGCGAGGCGGCCCAGGGCAGGGGGGGAGGCTTTAGCGTCTGGGTCGCCATCCTTTTTGGCCCGCTTGATGCGGGCGGCGAACGCTTTGTCCGTCTCGTCGAGCATAGCGCGGGCGGCGTTTGCGATTTCCGGGTCGAGGGCCGCGTCGACCGATGTAACCGACACACCAAGACAGCCGCGGGGGATGTTGTCGCCAGCGCCGTAAAAGTTGAGCGCCATGCGGTAGGCCGATATGAGCGCCGCTTCGAGTGTGGGCTGCGCGTCGAGGGTGGCGGTGAGTACTGCGACGGCGCGGGCGTTATAGCGCTCAACCGATTTGAGATAGATCGATTGCTTGTCGCCAAGCGCTGCATAGAGGCTGGGGCGGTTGACGCCTGCTGCCTCGCACAGCGCATCCAGCGATGTGTTGGCATAGTTCGGTGTGGTGTTTGATCCAGCCCCGCCGAAGGAAGCCAAGGAGTTTGCAGCCAGCCTGCTGGGCAAACATTTTGACTATCTGACGCGCCATCTTGAGGCGCGTGAATTCATCATGGACCGGTTCAGCGTTGCCGACGCCTATCTGGTGACGATCCTCAACTGGTGCCCGTTCGCCGATTTTGATCGCACGCAGTGGCCGGTGCTGGAAGATTACTACCAGCGCCTTTGTGAGCGGCCGAGTGTGGCTGCAGCATTTGCGGAAGAGGCCGCGCAGATGGCGGCGTGAGGTTGTCCGTCGACTGAATGTTGTGCTCCTTCATCTGCCGGAATTTCGGCAGATGGGGGAGCATGCGTAACCGGCCTCATTTGCCGGATTTCTCAGCCCGCTTTTTCAGTGTCGAATTGCTCGAATTCGTGGGCGATCGAGCGTTCGATCAGGAGCCGCCAGACGGGCTCGGCCACCAGCGGGGACAGGCCCTGCTTTTCTGATTCAGCCAGCACCTTTTGCACCACATCCTCGATGCGGTCGCTATCGTGCACGGCGCCGCGGTCCTGCTTTACGCGGGCTGCCTCTTCGATATAGCGCAGGCGCTCGGCCATCAGCCGCACCAGGTCACGGTCCAGCCGGTCAATCTCGCGGCGGACATCGGCCATGGTCTCGCAATGCTTGGCCTTGGGCCTGGCGGCGGGGTTGGCTTTGGTGTCGGAAGAGGTCATGGGTCAGCCTGAACTAAATAGGGGTGGGCAGGGGCTTTATATGGCGTGTCGGCGGACGGGTCTAAAGGGATTTGCGCGCGACATTTTGACATTGTGGTGACCGCGCAATGCTGATCTCCGCCAAGGGTGTTGAAACGCGAAACGGCTCCCTATATGACACTCCTAGAATGGAAAATACATCTATTCACTAGAAATAATGTGAATATTCTCCCGTGCCGCGCAGTCACTTTGACCCATGAGGGGGAAAAGGTTATGTGCAGCGCCACATATATTGCCTTGTAAGCCCGGTATTACCGCTTACCAAGGTTGCGACTTTCCACGAAGGACGGATGTGCTTATGTCTGAAGCGGCCCTCAAGGTGAACCCGAACGCGCCCACCGAGGAAAATGTCCTCGAGGTTCAGCATTATACGGACCGGCTGTTCAGGTTCCGGATATCACGGCCGCCAAGCTTCCGCTTCCGCTCCGGTGAATTCGTGATGATCGGGCTGCCTGGCCCCAAGGGCAAACCGATCCTGCGGGCTTATTCGATCGCCAGCCCCTCCTGGGACGACACGCTTGAGTTTTTCTCCATCAAGGTGCCCGACGGACCGCTGACTTCGATGCTGGCCAATATCGAGCCGGGCGACAAAGTTCTGCTGGGCAAGAAGCCGACAGGCACGCTGGTGCATGACGCGCTGCTGCCGGGCAAGCGGCTTTACATGTTCTCGACCGGCACCGGTATTGCGCCGTTTGCGTCGGTCATGCGTGATCCTGAGACCTATGAGCGGTTCGAGCAGGTCATCCTCACCCATACGTGCCGGGAAGTGGCCGAGCTTGAATATGGCAAGGAGCTTGAGGAAAACCT
Organism: uncultured Parvibaculaceae bacterium; assembly: GCA_964511745.1. Classification (GTDB taxonomy): domain Bacteria; phylum Pseudomonadota; class Alphaproteobacteria; order CGMCC-115125; family CGMCC-115125; genus Pyruvatibacter. Next base: position 30,426 of record CAZEHX010000011.1, on the reverse strand, counting down.
CAAGAATGACCCGCTGGTGGGCGACATTGCCCCGGCCAAGTTTGTGCGCTACGCGAGTTGCACGCGCGAAGATTATCCGTTTACAGGGCGCATCACCGATCTCATCACCTCGGGCAAGCTGTTCACCGATCTGGGTGTGCCGCCGCTGAATCCTGAAGAAGACCGGGTGATGATCTGCGGCTCAATGGATATGATCAAGGACACCAAGGAGCTGTGCGAAAAGGCGGGGCTTGTGGAAGGCTCCAACGCCAAGCCAGACACCTTCGTGGTTGAGCGCGCCTTTGTCGGCTAGCTATCCTTGTATCTGTATCTGAGCGGAGATCGCTGCTGATGGCCGTCACCCTGCTGTGCGCCGGTGAATTGCCTCGTGGGGAGGCCGCACGCCTGACGCAGGCCTTCGTCGAGGCGCGCGGTGCCCATGCGGCGGACCGCATGCTGTTTTCCAGAAGTGACCAGGCGGGCACGGATGCCTTGCCCAAGACACTGATCGCGCGCGATGTGGCGACGGCTGCTCACGCCGTTGAGGTGGTTGCGGGCACACATCCGCTGCTGGCATCGGCGTTGGATGCGGCATTACTTGATGCGGGTCTTGCGGGCGTTGATGCCGACAATAAGCCTGACAGGCTTGGCTTTGCGGCAAGCGGCGCGATTGCCTATTGGCTGGATCAGGGAAAGCAGTTTCCCGCCAGTGCGGGGGCACCGCATGGCATGACATTTGAGTTTTTGTGCGCGCTGGAGCCGCCGATTGCGCTCAAGGGCGAGACCGGCGGTGTCGCGGTGGTGACGGCGTCGGCGGGCGAAGCAGCGGCAGAAGCCGTGGGTGTCGTCGCGCGGTCGGCAGCGTTGGCGCAGCTTTGTGCGTCCGCTATTTCGCGCGCGGTATCGCCGCCTGAAGGTGAATTATCTGCGGAAGCCGTGTGGGATGCGTTGGGGCAGGGCGCGCGGGTTGCGTCGGCCCTGCGGGCTCAGGGGCATTTGCGCGGTGCCGCCATTACATTGCGCGGGCGCGGGCGGATCATCGGACAGATTGAGGGCGACCGGCTTTTGCGGTTCGGCGTTTCAAGCTGGCGTTAGTCGGCAATCGCGGCGAGGTCGGCAGCGGTCCCTGTTGCAATGATCTTGGCGTGGCGGGTGATTTTTTCGATCGGCCAGTTCCACCAGGCGATATCCAGCAGCGTTGCAATATCTTCCTCGCTGTGGCGGTAGCGGATGATGCGGGCAGGGTTGCCACCGACAATCGCATAGGGCGGCACGTCGCTGGCGACGACAGCTTTTGACGCGATGATGGCGCCGTGGCCGACGGTGATGCCTGCCATCAGGGTCGCATCATAGCCGATCCACACATCGTTTCCGACAACCAGATCACCCTTGTGCGGCCATTGCTCCGGCATGGCGTCCGCCCAGCCTTCGCCGAATATGCCGAACGGGAAGGAGGAGACCGTATCGGTCAGGTGGTTGCCGCCATTCATCAGAAATTCGGCACCGTCGGCGATGGAGCAGAATTTCCCGATCACCAGCCGGTCACCGATGAAATCAAACAGGTAACGGATATTGGTTTCGAAGGATTTGGGGTCGGTGAACGAGTGGTAATAGCTGTAGTCACCGATCTCGATCTGCGGATTTGAGACAAGCGGCTTGAGGAAGACCATTGAGGCTTCGCCGGGGATAGGGTGCAATATTGTGGGGTCCGGGGCGGGCATGCTTGGCCTTTTTGGAAATACAGAAATTGCAGGTAATCGCGTTTCAGCGCAGGCTGGGGCAAAGCTGACTAAAGATCAGCCACACTTTCTTGGAGTAATACATATGGGCCTCTACGAAAAACACATTCTGCCGCGCTTTTTGGACACCGCATGTGGTGCCAAGCCGATCACCTATCAGCGCAAGAAAGTGGTGCCGCAGGCATCAGGCCGGGTGCTGGAAATCGGCATGGGGACAGGGCTTAACCTTCCCTTTTACGACAAGTCCAAGGTTGAGATGATCTTCGGGCTGGAGCCTGCCGAAGAGATGCGCAAGCGCGCGGCGCCCAAGGTGGCGCAATACGGTATTCCCGTTGAGTTCATTGATCTGCCGGGTGAGGAAATCCCGCTGGATGACAACTCGGTGGATACGGTGCTGCTGACCTATACGCTGTGCACCATCCCCGACGGCATCAAGGCGCTGGAAGGCATGCGGCGGGTGCTGAAGCCCGGCGGCAAGCTGATCTTCTGCGAGCACGGCAAGGCGCCGGATGCAGCTGTTGCCAAGTGGCAGAACCGCATCAACCCGATCTGGAAGAAGATTGCCGGCGGCTGCAACGTCAACCGCCCGATCCCCGAGATGCTGGCCGAAGGCGGCTTCAAGATTGAGGGCATGGAGACCATGTATCTGCCCTCAACCCCGAAATTCGCCGGGTTCAACTATTGGGGCCAAGCGGTTCAGGGCTAGAGGCTCCGACTTTGTCAGCTTGTGCGTCCATCCACCCGCCACGGCGGGAAGCGGCGGTTTTTGCCTGCGTGCAGGAAGCACAGCTTGTTGCCGTCGGGGTCTGACAGATAGGCCTCGCGCCACAGCCATGACATGTCTTCGGGCTGGGCATCAAACGTGATGCCGCGGGCTTCTGCTTCCTTCACGGCAGCGTCTACATCATCAAACTCGAAATAGATGAGGGTTGTCTGCTCGCCGACGCTGGGGGCGATGTGGAGGGAGAACGTGTCTTCGCTGGGCAGTTCAAACCGGGCGTAGTGATCGTCCTTGACGATCAGCGTCATGCCGAGGCGCTGATAGAAGTCGATGGCGCGCGGAATGTCGGTGACGCCGACCGTTACCTGATTGAGTTTCATGTATGCTCCTGCCCGTGTGTTCGGTGCTGCATGGATCCCCCGGTCAAGCCGGAGGATGGCGGGCTTAGGGAGGTGGGGGCTGGCATTCCTTCTGCCCCCTTATTCTCCAACGCCCTATTCCCTAACGCCATTGTCCGGCTTGACCGGACAATCCATTAAGTTGGCTTGCCGGTGCCGCGCTACCAGTAGCTCGCCATGATCTCGGCCGCCCAGTCCGGCTCCTGTACATCTGTACGGGGCAAAAAGCCTTTCATGACCGGCTTCAGGTCCAGCACCGGGGTGCCGTTGATGGCGTCGAGGCCGGTCAGGTGGAGGGTGCGGCCGTCGAGCCTGTCAACGCGGGCGATGGTGGCGCCCAGCCGATTGGGGCGGCCCTTGCCACGCTGGGCGAAGATGCCGACGCGGGGCCAGTCGGTGTTGCCGCGCGGGTGGCGGGCTTTGGTTTCCAGCTCTTCATCCGGCACCTGATGAAACAGGTAGATCACCTCTACGTGGCTGAATGCGTCGAGGCCCATGAGGGCTTCGGCGTCAAAGCGGTCGTCGAGAATGATGGAGGCGGGGACTGCATCCCAGTCGTCGTCGATGGGGTCTGTGCGGGTGGCCTGAACATGGCCGATGGGGCGGACCTGAAATGTCTCTGTCATGGGTTTGATCCTTTTTGATGGGGCCGGTTTAGCAGGCCGGGATGGCGGTTCCCAAATGCGTTTGCGCCGGGGCTGGGGTGCGTTTGGGTGTTTGGCTGTGCAAATCCGGTTGACTCACGGCTTTGTCGGAAATAGAACAAATAAGGAACATATAGGAAAATAAGCATATACCTGTCAGGGGTGTATGGCGGAGTTCATGCGGTGAATCGAGATGGAAAAACGCAGGTTCTGGAGTCGCTTAGGCGTGATCTCTCGCGTTTTGAGTCAGGCCGGGTGCGGGCGCCGGTGGTGTCGCTGGGGGCTGTGGATATCGACCGCAGGCTGAGCGGCGGGCGCGGGCTGTCGCTGGCCGGGCTGCATGAGGTGGTGGGCACGGGTTATCCGGATATGGCGGCGGCGGCGGGGTTTGCCGTGGCGCTCGGCAGCCTGCTGCAGGGGCATCAGGGCGGCGCGCTTTTGTGGGTGGTGCAGCGCTGTGCGGCGCATGATCTGGGCGGGCTGTACGGTCCCGGTCTGGCGATGTTGGGGATTGATCCCAAACGGCTGGTGGTGGTGTCGGCGCGCGATGACCGCGAAGCCTTGTGGGTCACCGAAGAAGCATTGCGGACGCCTGATCTGGCGGGGGTCGTGGCCGAGCTTGAAGGGGGGCGGGCCTATGACCTCAAGGCGTCGCGGCGGCTGCAACTGGCGGCGGAAAAGTTTGAGCGCCCGGCGCTGCTGCTGGCAGGGCATGCGGGCAAGGCCGCGTCTGCCCCTTCGGCGGCGCTGACGCGGTTTCGGATTTCGTCAGCGCCCAGTGCGCCCAATTCCTGTGTTGCTGCTGCCTGTGGTCTGACGCGCTTTGGCGTGTCGCTGGACCGGGTGCGGGGTGGTGCGCCTTCTCATCTTATTTTGGAGTGGAACCATGCGACGGGTCGTTTCGCTGTGGCTACCTCAGTTTCCCGTCGAGCGGGCGTTAATACAGGCGGACCACGCCCAGAACCAGCTGCACAGGCTGCGCGGGCGGGGCGCTACGAAGCGGCAGCTCTCGCCTCATGAAGCATCCTGTTTTGCGCTGATCGAGGCGCAACAAGGCGGCTTGCGGGTGGTGGCGGCTAATCCTGCGGCGCTTAAAGCGGGCATCCGTCCCGGCCAGCGGCTGGCGGATGCGCGGGCGCTGCAGCCGGGCCTTGAAGTGTGCGAGCGCGACATGGCGGGGGACCGGGCGCGGCTGCAAAAACTTGCCGGATGGGCGACGCGCTATACGCCGTGGACGCGGGCTGAAGATGTGTCGGCGCTGGCGGATGAAGGCGTTGGGTTGCTCATGGATATCTCCGGCTGCGCGCATCTTTTTGGTGGAGAAACAGCACTGTTGGAGGATCTGCTCATCCGATTGAATCGGCTTGGGCATGATGCGCGGGCCGGTGTGGCAGATACGGTGGGCGCGGCCTGGGCGGTGGCGCGTAACACCACTCATGCACATGGTCAGGCACAGGGGCAGCGTATCAGTATCGTCAAGCCGGGGGCTGCGCGTGAGGCGGTGGCATCGCTGCCGACGACAGCTTTGCGCATTTCTCAAGGCATGGCGGATGACCTGACCCGGCTGGGGCTGGTGACGATTGGAGACTTATTGGCGCGACCACGTGCGCCGCTGGTGGCGCGCTTCGGCGCGGTGCTGGGCGCGCGGCTGGATGCCATTGTCGGCGCGCGGGCGGAGCCTGTGGCGCCTGAAGCTCAGCGAGTGCCGGCGCGGGCGCGGCTGTTGTTTGCTGATCCGTTGATTGCGCTTGGCGACATTGTGGGGGCAATCACGCTGGCGGCGGGCGATCTGGCGCAAGAGCTTGATCAGCGCCAGCAGGGTGCGCGGCAGTTGCGGCTGACGCTCTACCGGGTGGATGCGGAGGTTTTTACCTTTGAGGCGGGCACCAGTACGCCGGTGCGTGATGCGGCGCGGTTGGCGGCACTGTTTTCAGAAAAGCTGGTGCCGACGGGTGGGGTGTCCGGGTCCGACATTGATATTGGTTACGGCATTGAAGGGGTGGTGCTGGAGGCCCGCGCGGTGGATGCGCTGGGGCCAAAGCAACGTGACCTGACGGCGGGGCCTAGTGATGGCTCAAGCCTTGATGAGCTGATCGACCGGCTGTCGAACCGGCTGGGGACGCATCGGGTGACGCGCATCAAGCCGCAGGCGAGCCATATGCCTGAGCGCGCGCAGCTTGCGGTGCCGGCTTTGGCCGCGGAAGGGTTTCAGAAAAATGATGTGCCGCTTTTTGCGCATGGGGATGCGCCCTTGCGGCCGATCCGCATGTTGTCGCCGCCGGAGCCTGTCGAAGTGATCGCGCAGGTGCCCGAAGGCCCGCCGCGGCAGTTTCGCTGGCGGCGGATGCTGCACGCGGTTGTGCGTTCGGAAGGGCCTGAGCGGTTGGCGGCGGAATGGTGGCTGGCTGAGGACGCCGTGGCTGCGACGCGGGATTATTTTCGCGTCGAGGACGAGGAGGGGCGTCGGTTTTGGCTTTATCGCGACGGGCTTTATGACCGCGAGACAAATGCGCCGCGCTGGTTTGTGCACGGGGTCTTTGGATGATGGGTGTTTGGGTGATGGGTATTTTATGCGCGTTTGCGCGGGGATTTATCGTTTTCCGCCATCACTTGCGCGTTGCGTTCGGCAATCTTGTGCAGGATCGCCTTGGTTCTGAGATGCCCGAATACCTCAAGCGCCTGCGGGATGGCTTTGGCAGCCAGGGCGGAGGCGCTGTCGGTATCCAGATTGTCGGCGAGGCGTTCGTAGAACGCGGTGACGTCCAGTTCCGCCATGGCTTCGGCAAGGGCCTGATATTGCTTCAGATAGGGCGCGCCGTATCCCTTTGCCGCCTCAAAACCGATGGCCTGAACGCGCGCCCAGTTGGTCATCAGGGTTGCGTCCTGTGCGCTGATGGTGGTTTTGCCATCAGGTCCCTCGATGAGGGTGATGATGCCTTCGGTTCCCATCTGCCGGATTTCGGGCACCGGCATACCGCACTCTTCGCTCAGCTTCTCAATGTCCACCGGCGCGCGGGTGCTTTGTGCGCCCAGTTGGTTGGCCAGCATGATTTCAAGGCCGAAGAGGCCGGGCACCATGTCCGGTTCGCGGTCGCCAGCTTCTTCGATCAGACGGCGGATGACGCCCAGCGGCAGGAACCGGTCACGCTGCAAGGTGCGGATCAGGTTCAGGCGGCGCAGATGGTCGGCGCTGTAGATCGCCACATTGGTTTTCGGGCGGTCTGGCTCCGGCAGCAGGCCCTCGCGGATATAGTAGCGGATGGTCTCGCGCCCGATGCCGCTCTTCTCCTCAAGTTCCTTCATCTTCATCGCGGTTTGTCCCGGTTTACTGAGGCTTCTTTTAAGAGGCCGGTAGTTGGCTCAGCACACGCGGATACCCGTTCTTTTTTGCGGAGCCGCGCTCCGCATTCATCGCTTTTGTGGACCCAAAGGTCAAGCCAGCTATTGGGGCGGGGGGCAGCATGACGGCCGCATTCGCGGAGCTGGGCGTCACCAGCAATTTCAGCTTTCTGCGTGGCGGCAGCCATCCCGATGAGCTGGTGCAGCAGGCGGCAGCGCTGGGGCTGAGCGCTGTCGGCATTGCTGACCGCAATACGCTGGCCGGGGTGGTGCGGGCGCATGTGGCGGCCAAAGACGCGGGCATTCAGCTTGTGGTGGGCGCGCGGCTGGTAACGCTTGAGGGGCTCGAACTGCTGTCGTTTCCGCGTGATCTTGCAGCCTATGGACGGCTTTCCAAATTGCTGACCCTGGGTAACCGGCGCGCACCCAAGGGCGCGTGCCATCTGTCGCTGGAAGATATTGCGGCGGCAAGCGAGGGGCTGGCATTCGTGCTGATGCCGCCTGCGGTGATTGATGCGGGCTTTGAGGCACAGACGCGCGCGGCGCTGGATGTACTGGCGATCCCTTATCTGGGGGCGAGCTTTTTATACGGCGCTGATGACCGGGCGCGGCTGGTGAAACTGTCGGCGCTGGCGCACGGGCTTTCGATGCGGCTCTTGGCGACCAATGACGTGCACTATCATGAGCCGGAAAGGCGGGTGTTGCAGGATGTAGTCACGGCCATTCGCGAGCATGTGACCGTGGCGGATGCCGGGGCGTTGCTGGCGGCCAATGCGGAGCGGCACATGAAGCCCGCGCATGAGATGGCGCGGCTGTTTGCGGATTATCCCGAGGCGATTGCCGCAACGCTTGATCTGGCGGACAGCATTTCATTTTCGCTGGATGAATTGTCCTACCAGTATCCCGACGAAGTGTTCGGCGACGGGGAGACGCCGCAGCAAACGCTGGTGCGGCTGACATGGGAACATGCGGCGGCACGGTTTCCAGACGGGCTGACAGATGAGCTTGAAAAAGCGATCCGCTATGAGCTGAAACTGATCGGCGAGCTGGACTACGCGCCTTACTTCCTCACCGTGCATGACATTGTCCGCTATGCGCGGTCGCAGAATATTCTGTGCCAGGGGCGCGGCAGTGCGGCCAATTCGTGTGTGTGTTTCTGCCTTGGCATCACCTCCATCAATCCGGTTGAGATCAATCTGCTGTTTGAGCGGTTCATCTCGGCGGAGCGCAATGAGCCGCCGGATATCGACGTGGATTTCGAGCATGAGCGGCGCGAAGAAGTCATCCAGTACATCTATAAAAAATATGGGCGGCATCGCGCGGGCATTGCCTCCACCGTCATTTCATACCGGTCACGCTCTGCCATCCGCGAGGTGGGCAAGGTGATGGGGCTGTCGGAGGATGTGACCGCCACACTCTCCGGCACCGTCTGGGGGTGGTCGTCATCCGGCGTTGACCGGGCGCATGTGCGCGAGCTGGGACTTGACCCTGATGACCGCACACTTGCGCTGGCGCTTGAGTTATCGCGGCAGTTGATCGGGTTTCCCCGGCATCTGTCGCAGCATGTGGGCGGCTTTGTGATTACTGCCGGGCCGCTGGAAGAAGTCGTGCCGATCTGCAATGCGGCGATGGATGACCGCACATTTGTCGAGTGGGACAAGGATGACTTGTCGGCGCTGGGCATTTTGAAAATCGATGTGCTGGCGCTGGGCATGCTGTCGTGTATCCGGCGGGCGTTTGAATTTCTTGAGCAGCATTATGACCGGCCGCTTGATCTGGCGTCACTCCCGGCAGAAGACCCGCGCGTTTATGACATGCTGTGCAAGGCGGACAGCGTGGGCGTGTTTCAGGTGGAGAGCCGGGCGCAGATGACGATGCTGCCGCGCCTCAAGCCGCGCAAGTTTTATGATCTTGTGATCGAGGTGGCGATTGTGCGGCCCGGGCCTATTCAGGGCGACATGGTGCATCCCTATCTGCGGCGGCGCGACGGGATTGAGAAAGTCTCCTATCCCTCAAAGGCGCTGGAAGACGTGCTGGCCAAGACCATGGGCGTACCGCTGTTTCAGGAACAGGCCATGCGGATCGCCATTGTGGCGGGCGGGTTCACGCCGGCTGAATCAGACGGGCTGCGCCGCGCCATGGCGACGTTCCGCAAGATGGGCACCATCCATAGTTTCGAGGGCAAGCTGGTGGAGGGGATGGTGGCGCGCGGCTATGAGCGCGACTTTGCGCAGCGGTGTTTCAAACAGATTGAGGGCTTTGGCGAATACGGGTTTCCTGAAAGCCATGCGGCGAGTTTTGCGCTGCTGGTTTATGTGTCGGCCTGGCTCAAATGCCATTACCCGGATGTATTTTGCGCGGCGATCCTGAACGCGCAGCCGATGGGGTTTTATGCACCCTCGCAGCTTGTGCGCGATGCGCGCGAGCATGGGGTGGAAGCGCGCGCGCCGGACGTCAATGCCAGTGACTGGGATGCGACGCTTGAGCCGCGCGATCATGTTGATGCCATCAGTGATGAGGGCGGTGGGCGTATGGCGGTGCGGCTGGGGATGCGGCAGATCAAGGGATTTCGTGCCGAAGCTGCGGAAAAGCTGATGGCGGCACGACCGCCAGGCGGCTTTGACAGTGTGCGGGATCTCTGGCTGCGCACGCGGCTGACGCCTGCGGAACTTGAGCGGCTGGCCAAGGCGGATGCGTTCCGCTCGATCGGGCTTGATCGGCGCGAGGCCTTGTGGGCGGTGCGCGGGCTGGGCGGCAACCAGCGCAGTGCGCCTGCGAGCCTGCCGCTGTTTGCGCATGCTGAGGGCACCGGCTTTCAGGATGAGGCGGAAGTGGTGCTGCCCTCCATGCCCTTGGGCGAGCATGTGATTGAGGACTACACGCATATGCGGCTGTCGCTGAAGGCGCATCCGTTGTCGTTCATGCGCGCGGGGCTGAAGGCTGCGCGCTATGTGGTGTCGCAAGCGCTGCCGGATATTCGCAATGACAGCACCGTCAGTCTGGCCGGGCTGGTGCTGGTGCGGCAGCGGCCGGGCAGTGCCAAGGGTGTCATCTTCGCGACGCTGGAGGATGAGTTCGGGGTGGCCAATGTCATCGTGTGGCCGCCGGTGTTTGAGACTTATCGCAAGATTGTGCTGGGTGCGCGCGTTCTGGGCGTACGCGGGCGGCTGCAACGTCAGGGATACGGGCAGGGGCAGGTCATTCACATTGTGGCGGACCATCTCGAAGACCTGACGCATCTGCTGGGTGCGCTATCGGAAACAACACAGATAGGCGATGCGGCGATTGCCAATGCGGACGAAGTGCGCCGCCCGGGGGAAGACCCACGCGAGATCACCGCCCGCCGCCACCATGCGCGTGAGGCGCGGGCGGAAAAGATACAGGAGCACTTTCGTCAGCGGCCCAAGCAGATGCCCAGAGGGACGGCAAAGACCGTCAAGCGCATGTTGCCCAACAGCCGGGATTTTCATTAGCGCGTACCTGCTAGGTGGTGGCTTTGCGCGGCCAGACGACATAAAGCGCGCCACCGATTTCTGTGATGACGAAGAGCGTCAACATCGGAGTGGCGCCCTGCCATATCCAGAACACCAGAAGGGCCGCAATGGTGATGCGGCCATAGGCGTCGGCGAGGGCGAATTCGCGGATTGGGTAGCGCAGCCGGATCAGTGCCCACATTACAGCCAGCACGCCGACAATATTGACGAAGGCCCAGTGGATCGGGGCAAAACCGGGGACGCCGCCTTCAAGACCAAAAAGCCGATGCAGCCCGTGCAGAATGGCGATGAAGATTTCCGAAAAGAACGGCAGGGCCAGAGGTGCCGTCAGGCACAGGTCAAGCCATGCAACGCGGCGGCCGGGAAGCGACAGCCGTGCCTGTGCGGCCTGCCGTGCTCGAGCCGCATTGCTCTCAGCCGGGGAATCGCCCTCAGATTGGCTCAACGGGAGAGTTCGCGCATGGCGCGGTCGAGGCCATCAAGTGTCAGCGGGAACATGCGGTCGCCGATGATCTGGCGCATGATTTCGATCGACGGCGTGTATTCCCAGTGACGCTCGGAGACCGGGTTCAGCCAGATCACGTTTTCATAGACCTGCTGCAACCGCTCAAGCCAGACGCCGCCGGGCTCTTCGTTCCAGTGCTCGACGGAACCACCCGCATAGGTGATTTCGTAGGGGCTCATGGAAGCATCACCGACGATGATGATTTTATAGTCGGACGGGTATTTGTGCAGCACGTCCCACGTTGCCATCTTCTCGTTGTGGCGGCGGCGGTTGTCCTTCCAAAGATCTTCATACAGACAATTGTGGAAGTAGAAATATTCCATGTTCTTGAACTCGGTGCGGGCTGCCGAGAACAGCTCCTCACACACCTTGATGTGCGGGTCCATGGAGCCGCCAACATCAAAGAACAGGAGTGTCTTGATGGTGTTGCGGCGCTCGGGGACCAGCTTGATATCGAGATAGCCGCGATCAGCTGTCGATTTGATTGTGTCCTTGAGGTCCAGCTCTTCGGCAGCGCCTTCGCGCGCCCAGCGGCGCAACCGGCGCAAGGCGACCTTGATGTTGCGGGTGCCAAGCTCGACTGAATCATCGAGGTTCTTGTATTCGCGCTTGTCCCACACCTTCACGGCCTTGCCGTGGCGGCCTTCCTTCTGGCCGATGCGCACGCCTTCGGGGTTGTAGCCCTCGGCACCGAACGGGGAGGTGCCGGCGGTGCCGATCATCTTGTTGCCGCCCTCGTGGCGCTTTTCCTGCTCCTCGAGGCGCTTCTTCAGCTCCTCCATGATCTTTTCCCAGCCGCCGAGGGATTCGATCTCTGCCTTTTCCTCTTCAGTCAGGAACTTCTCGGTGAGGGCTTTGAGCCAGTCTTCGGGGATTTCGGAAATGTCGCCTTCGCCGAGGCTCTCAAGTCCCTTGAATACATGGCCGAACACCTGGTCGAACTTGTCGAGGTTGCGTTCGTCCTTCACCAGAGTGGCGCGGGAGAGGAAGTAGAAATCCTCGACTTCACGGTCGATGACTTCGGCGTCCATGGCCTCCAGCAGCGACAGATACTCGCGCAGGGAGACCGGCATGCCGGCATTTTTCAGTTCATGGAAGAAATTGACGAACATTTGTGGCGGTTTCCCGGTGGTTTTGTCTCATATGGTGGTTTGGGACGGAAAATCCCACGTTGTGGCCAATGGAGCAAGGGGCAGGAGACGGGGCAGGGGGATGTGAAATTTGCCTGCATTGCGTGCCGCCGCTAGCCTCGCGACCATAAAAACAACAGGGGAGGCCTAGAATGCTTGACCAGATCGACCGGGTGCAGCTTGCGGTGCCGGATATGGAGCTGGCTGCCAGCGGATGGCGGACGCTGCTGGGGGCTGAGGAAATCTCCCGCGACAAGGTGGCAGCACTTGGTGCCAAGCGGCTGACGCTGCGGGCCGGGCACTCGGATGTTGAAATTGTGGAGCCCGATGGCACGGGGCTGGTGGATGCGGCGTTGCGGCGGCGCGGGCGGGCACATTTGTTTGCCGCCGGTGTCTCGACGCCGGATCTGGCGGCGCTTGAAAAGCAGCTTGCCGCACAAGGCGTGACGGTGGCCGCCGAGCATGGCCAGCTGCATCTGGGGCTCGAATTTGAAGGAACGGAAGCGCGCTTCGTCGCCTCTGAGACCGCTGAGCGGGCACCTGCAGGCGACATTGATTTTTTGTATGAGGCGACACTGCTGACGGGTGACTACACATCCGCCGTCGATCAATTCGTGCGGGTGTTCGGCATTGCCGCGGACCGGTTCAAGCCGATCAAGTCGGAGCATTTCGGCTATGAAGGCACGCTGACCTTGTTCCAAAAGGAAAAGCTGCATCGCTTTGAGGTGATTTCGCCCACCGATATGTCGAAGACCATGGGGCGCTATTTTGACCGCACGGGCGCATCCTATTACATGGCCTTTGCCGAATGCCCGAACATGCTGAAGGTGGAAGCGCGCGCCAGGGAGGCGGGTGCGGGGATCACTGTTGAGCGGCCTGAAGGACGCGCTGAAAGCAAGACGCCGGATCAGATGTGGCTGCATCCGCCGGCGCTTGGCGGCATGATGCTGGGGCTGTCGCGCCCATCGATGGCGTGGACGTGGTCGGGCTATCCTGAACGGGTGGAGGCTGTGGCGTGATGACGGATGTTCTCAAAATCACCAGTAAGGGCCGCGTGCGTATCCTCACGCTGAACCGGCCGGATCAACTCAACTCGATGAATGATGCGCTTTATGAGGGCTGCGCTGCAGCGCTGCATGAGGCGGGGGAAGACGATGGGGTTGCCTGCGTCATCATCACCGGCGAAGGCCGCGCATTTTGTGCCGGTCAGGACCTCCGGGAAATGGAAAAGTCGCCGGTCTATACGGATGGCAAGACGCACGGCTTCCGTGTGTTCCGCGAAGGGCTTGAGGTTTTCCCCAAGCCGCTGATTGCTGCGGTCAACGGGCTGGGCGTCGGCATCGGGCTTACCATGCTGCCTTATTGCGAGCGGGTGGTGATGGATGAGAAAGCACGGCTGCGCGCACCCTTTGCAACGCTGGGGGTGACGGTGGAAGCGGGCAATTCGTATCTGCTGCCCGCCATGATTGGCTGGGCGGAGGCATCGCGCATTCTGTTTACGGCTGAATGGGTGCCGGCGGATCGCGCGCTGGAGATCGGTCTGGCGCATGAGGTGGCCCCGGCAGGCGAAGCGCTGGCGCAGGCAGAAGCCTTTGCGGCGAAGATTGCGCCGATGCCGGTAGCATCCTTGGTTGTCACCAAGAAACTGATGCAGGCGGCGCGCAACGACATGGTGCGTGCGGCGCATAACCGCGAGCAGGTGGCGTTTGAGGAGTTGGGGCGCGGGCCCGCCAATCGAGAAGCGCTGGCGGCATTCCGCGAAAAGCGCGACGCGGATTTTTCAGGGCTTTAGCTGCTGCTGCGGATCGCGTGATCGAGCGCATTGAGGAATTGCGAGCGGTCCTTGGGGGAATGGAAATGTGGCCCGAAAAGGCAAGCAGGCGGCAGTTTCCAGAGAAACTGCCGCCCGGCAAGCGTGCCGTGATTACATCTTCGGCGGAAGGATTACTGCATCGATGATGTGGATGACACCATTGGAGGTCTCCACATCTGTTGTTGAGATGGTGGCACCATTGATGGTCGGCACATCGCCAGTGGCGTCAATGGTAACTTCAGCACCCTGTACAGTGGCGACCGTTGTCACCTTACCGGCAATGTCAGCTGCCATCACCTTACCGGGAACCACGTGGTAGGTGAGAACGCCCGCAAGGGCATCGGTGTCCGCCAGAAGGCCGTCAAGTGCGCCCTCCGGGAGGGCTGCAAAGGCTGCATCTGTCGGTGCGAACACTGTGAACGGGCCGTCGCCTTTCAGCGTATCCACCAGGTTTGCTGCCTGCACCGCGGCGACAAGGGTGTTGAAGTCATCCGCTGCGATGGCAGTGTCCACCACGTCCATCTGTACGGCGGCTTCGGTCATTGCGGCCTTCTCAGCCGTTGCGGCGGAACTATAGCCTGAGCCTGCCAACGCCGGACCGGCAAGCAAGCCAGCGGTCGCGGCTAGGGTCAAAGCGAATGACGTTCGGGGGGACTTGATCATGTAGGCGCTCCTGTCGGGGTATTGTTAAAATGCCAGCTTCAGTTGTTGCCAAGCGTCAAGGACGCAGTGGTTGAGGCCGGGGCAGCCGTTTCAACGTGCTACATGATAAATACGCCGGTGGCGGAATGCCGGATCACTCAGCTGGTTGCCACAAGAGTGGTCATTGTGTGGCGGCAATGTGGCGGGGGTTGTTGCGCTTGGTGCTGGTCAGGCCGACTTGCGGATCATTTGTTCCAACTGGTTCATGAAGCGCGAGCGATCACCCTTTGAGAATTCCGCGTTGCCTCCCGTCATGACGCCGCTCTCGCGCAAGTGACGGTTCAGTTCACGCGATGCAAGCGCTGACCCGATATTCTCGTTGGTGAAAGGGCGGCCATCGGGACCAACAACCTGCGCGCCTTTTTCAAGGCAGCGGGCGGCCAGGGGAATATCGGCTGTGATGGCTATGTCGCCGGTGCCGACGTGTTCAGCGATCCAGTCATCGGCAGCGTCTGCGCCTTCAGCCACCATGATGTTTTTGACGAACGGGTTGTTGCCAGTGCGCATCCCTGAGTTGGAGACAAGATAGACCTGCAACGCATGGCGCTCCGCCACGCGGATGGTTTCGGCCTTCACCGGGCAGGCATCGCCGTCGATATAAACTGATGTCATCTCATGCTCTTTAGCTGCAACCGATCGGGGCCGCTGGTGTTTGAACCTATGGCGGGCCTAGGCTGAAGACACAAGAATCAAATGGAGGATGCGCTGATGGGTATGGGCTGGATATTGACGATCATTATCGGTGGACTTGCCGGGTGGATCGCAGAACGGATCATGAAGGCAGATCATGGCCTGCTGACCAACATATTGCTGGGCATTGCCGGGGCCGTGGTGCTGAACTTCATTCTGGTCAATCTGCTGGGCATGACGTTTGCCGGCATACTCGGGCAGCTCGTTGTTGCAGTTATCGGCGCGTGTGCCCTTATCTGGGGCTACCGCAAAATCCGCTCTTAAGACTTACCGGAGTGCCGGCAGCACCGTAACGGGCTCCCACAGCGGGAGCAGCCCGAATGCGATGCCGTCGCTTTCCGCGTGGTCGTGCGCATAGGTGATGCCGCCTGCTGCATCAAACCCCAGCACGCTGTCCCACAGCATGTCGGGTGCGGCGGGGTGATTGCCCAAGTCCGAAAGATTTGCTGAGAAGCTGTCCCAATGTACCGCGTAGATTTTTTCGGGCGATACGGGTGTGACGATCTGCTGCCAGTATTGCTCCTGATACTCAGGCGTCTGCGAACCGATGCCGCCGACGCCGAGCATGACGACATCCACGTCGATGCCGTCCATCAGGTTGTCACGATATCCGGCGCTGCCTTGTACCAGCATTGAGCCTGCCGGGTGCTCGATCAGGATTGAGTAGGCCTTGCCCTGCTTGTAATGCATGGCGGGGACGGGCGGGATGACAGGCTCGGTAATTTCAAGGTCCTGGGTCGCTGCGTCGGCAAGGGATGAGGCGAACACATAGTGGTTGCCTTCGATCAGGCTGACGGTGAAGTCGCCGAAGGTGACTTTTTCACGGTCCGCGGGGGTGAGGATTTGGTCCTCGGGGATGCCGCCGCCGCGCGCGATCATGGCAGTCGACTCTGATCCCATGACGACGGCGCCGGTGCGCTGCGCCACGGCAGCCACATCCATCGCGTGGTCGAAATGGGAGTGGACGGGGGCGACCATTGCGACTTCGGTGACGCCGAGCCGCTCAAGACCGGCCTCAATCTCTGCAATGTCCGGCTCGACCGTGCCCAGAATGATGGAGAGCGTGGAGGGGCGGGTGAACCAGCCGTCGATCATCAGATTGGTGGTGCCGTCACTGATGAGCATGGCGGTGGTGCCGAAGAAGCGGACCTGCACGCTGCCAGGCTGCGGTGTCGTATCCGCAGCTTCGAAGTAAGGCTCGAATGCCGACATATCCGGCCGGCTGTTGAGCAGCCAGGTGAGGCCCCCGGCAATGACAACGACAAGGATGGCGATAAGGCCCGCCAGAAATTTCAGAGCCGTTTTCATATGGGGTCCCCTCAAAAGAATATGGCCGGGTGCGTAGCTGTTGCCACGCACCCGGCCATTAACGTTTTGTTAGTTACGTTCGCGGCGGGCGAGGAAGGCCAGACGCTCGAACAGATGCACGTCCTGTTCATTTTTGAGGAGCGCACCGTGCAGTGGCGGGATGAGCTTGGTTGCATCGCGCTCGCGCAGGGTTTCAGCCGAGATATCTTCGTTAAGAAGAAGTTTCAGCCAATCCAGAAGCTCGGACGTTGAGGGCTTCTTCTTGAGGCCGGGTACGTCGCGGATTTCGTAGAAGACCTCAAGGGCTTCCTTGATCAAACGCTCTTTGAGGCCATCAAAGTGCACATCGACGATCTTCTTCATCGTGTCGGAGTCGGGGAACTTGATGTAGTGGAAGAAGCAGCGGCGCAGGAAGGCGTCCGGCAGCTCTTTTTCGTTGTTGGACGTAATAATGACGATCGGGCGTTCTTTCGCCTTGATGACCTCATCTGTCTCATAGACGTAGAACTCCATGCGATCGAGTTCCTGCAACAGATCGTTGGGGAATTCGATGTCGGCCTTGTCCACCTCATCAATCAGCAGCACGACTTTCTCGTTGGCGTCGAATGCCTCCCAGAGCTTGCCTTTATTGATGTAGTTCTTGATGTCCTTAACGCGTTCGTCGCCCAGCTGGCTGTCGCGCAGGCGGGTGATGGCGTCATATTCATAAAGGCCCTGCTGCGCCTTGGTGGTGGATTTCACGTTCCAGGTGATCATCGGCAGGCCGAGCGACGAGGCGATCTGCTCCGCCAGCACGGTTTTGCCGGTGCCCGGTTCGCCCTTCACGAGCAATGGACGCTCAAGGGTAATAGCTGCATTCACGGCTACGCGAAGATCCTCGGTAGCCACATAATCCTTCGTGCCTTCAAAGCGCATCAACAAGTCCTGCCATCTGTCTGGATGTGGTCGGTTAAATATCTGAACGGGCGCAAACCTAGGGGGCCGCGCGGCCATGGGCAAGCGGCATGACGCAAAGTCAGGTTGCGCAGGTTGCCCGGCAAAAGCTGCCGTATGGGGCAGAAATTGCTAGGGGGACGGTCCAAGCTCCCTCCCTAACTCATTGAAAAACATAAGTAATAACTCTGGCCCGGGGCTTGCTCCAGTCCCTTCGAATTTCTGCGCGCGCCATTGGGTGCGTCTGACATGTGTTTAGTCCTCTGGAGGGATCCGATGACCATCTTCGGCGCAATGACCACCGCCATTACAGGCCTCAGGGCCAATTCGACGGCGCTTGGCCATATCTCTGACAATATCGCCAACTCACAGACTATCGGGTTCAAGCGGACCGAGACCAATTTCCGCGATCTGGTGACGTTCTCGACATCACGCAACCACGCGCCGGGCACGGTGCTGGCGGAAGCGCGCTTCACCAACACGGTGCAGGGCGCGCTTGAAGCCGCCCAGGTGCCGACGCATATGGCGATCAATGGCGACGGGTATTTCATGGTGTCTGAGCGGGTGGCGACGCTGGACAACAAGCCGGTGTTCAACCAGATCGATTACTACACCCGCCGTGGCGACTTTGAAGTGGACCGGTTCGGTTATCTCCAGAATGGTGCCGGCTACTATCTGCAGGGTGTCGAGATCAATCCGCTGACGGGTAACAAGGTTGGCGACAACCCCGGTCGCATTCAGATTGAAAATGATTTCATTTCGGCCAAGCAGTCCACCACGCTGGACTATCGCGCAAACCTGCCATCATTCCCCAAAACCGTGACGGCTGATGCGGCGACGGCAAACTCCGAGCTGATGCTGGACGGCACGTTCACCAATGACCCGACCACGTTTGGTGGTGACGGATTTGTGCAGGGGCAGGACGAACAGCTGTTCCTTGACCGCTCACTCGCTGGTGGTGCTGTCACCATGTACGACTCGATCGGTAATCCTGTGAATGTCGAACTGCGCTGGGCCAAGGTGAACAATGTTGGCAACGGCGCTGCTCAGGCCGGTGGTGCGGATACGTGGAACCTGTTCTATCAGACCAGCACATCCGCCACAGGCACGACGGCAAAGTGGAACAATGTGGGGCAGGACTACATTTTCAACACTTCGGGCGTTGGCACGCCGGTTGTGAACTCCGCCACCATTACCGGTCTTACGGTGGATGGCATCAGCCTTGGCAACATCTCCCTCAACCATGGTGCTAACAAGGTGACCCAGTATGCCGACACCAATGGTGCGGTTGATGTGGGTGAGATCGAGCAGGATGGCTTTGCCTCCGGTGCCTTGGCCTCGATTGCCGTGTCTGACGAAGGCCGTGTTGTCGGTACCTATACCAACGGCAAGCAGCTTGATCTGGCGGAAATCACGCTGGTCAAATTCAACGGCGACAACAAGCTGCGCAAGGTTGATGGCGGCGCGTTTGCGGCGACGCAGGAATCCGGTGAGGCCATTCAGGGCGCATCGGGCGAGATCGTTGCCGAGGCGCGTGAGGCCTCCAATGTGGATATTGCCGATGAGTTCTCAAAACTCATTGTCACGCAGCAGGCCTATTCGGCAACGACACGTATTGTGACGTCAGCGGACGAACTGGTCCGCGAAACACTCAACATGAAGCGCTAGTGATCTAGCACCTCAGCGCGGCGGCTGATGCCGCCGCGCATTTCTCCACGGTTCAACCAGGTCCACCAGAACCCATGTCTCTCACCAACGCCCTTCATGCAGCCGTTTCCGGGCTTAAGGCCAATCAGGCCGGGGTCGATATTGCGTCACGCAATATCGCCAATGCCACGACACCGGGCTATACGCGTAAGTCGACGGGCCAGACAAATCAGCTGGCCGGCGGCGAGGGGATTGGCGTGTCTGTTCGGGCCGCTGTGCGCGAAGTGGACAACTATCTGTTCGGCCAGTTGCAGCGTTCAAACGGTGTGACATCGAAGCTGGATATCAAGGCGGAGTTTCTGACCCGTGTCGACCAGATGTTCGGTACGCCGGACGGCGAAACATCAATCGCGTCCTATGTCACGCGGCTGGGAACGGCATTTCAGGATCTGGCAACCACACCTGAATCAACCGTCACGCGTGAAGCAGCGCTGGCGGCAGCGGAAGAGCTCACGGTTGAGCTCAACCGGCTGTCCGATGAAATTCAAACCATGCGTCGCGAGACTGAGCACCGGCTTGAAGATGCCGTTGCACAGGCCAATAGCGCGCTGGCAAAGATCCATGACCTCAATCTCAAAATTTCAGCTAACCAGGCAGGTTCCACAGCTGACCTGAAAGATGCACGCGATCAGGCGGTGCTGGAACTCTCAACGCTTATGGATGTCCGTACCGTCGAGCGTGAGGGGGGGCGTATTTCGGTCTTCTCCAATGGCGGCAATCTGTTGCTGGATACCGAACCTGCCTCGCTGTCATTCGATGAACATCCGACCCTGACTGCGTCATCCTTTTACAATTCTGATCCCACATTGCGGGGCGTTGGCACCGTGACGCTACAGGTCGGTGGTTCGGCACCGATTGATCTGCTGCGCGATGGAACCATTCGTGAAGGGTCGATCGCGGGCCTTGTGGCCATGCGTGACGAGACACTTGTGGAAGCGCAGGCCCAGCTTGATGAAATCGCGCATAACCTGTCGCGGACAATGTCCGACCAGACTGTCACGTCTACCGCCGTTGTTGGCCCGCCTGCCGGCTTTGATGTCGACGTTGCCGGGCTCAATGCGGGCGACCAGATTAATCTGAGTTACACCGATACACCTGCGGGCACCGCGCACCAGGTGACGATCGTTCGGGTCGATGATGCGGCAACATTGCCGCTGACCAATACGGCTACAGCTGCGATTGGCGACGTGGTGATCGGCGTTGAGTGGGGTGGCAGTGCTACAACATTTGCGGCCAATCTGGATGCGGCTCTTGCTGCGGCCAGTATCAATATTGATGCGTCGAACCCAGCCGGTACAACCCTGCGCATCGTCGATGATGGCGCCGGTGCCACGACGGATGTGGGTACGGTTACTGCGACTGTTACGACGACGGCTCTGACGGATGCGGGCACCGGCATGCCGTTGTTCGTTGACGGTTTGAATGCACAGGCAGCCTATACGAGTTCGCTGGACGGCGCGACGCAGAAGGTTGGTTTTGCCGCCCGCATAGCGGTCAATTCCAATGTAATGGCGGATTCATCCAACCTGGTGATCTATTCGACAAGTCCGGCGACTGATGCAGGCGACCCGACGCGGCCGACCGATCTGCTGACGCGGCTGACGGATACGGCACGTAGCTACGACCCGGACTCCGGCATTGGCGGTGCCAGCCAGCCCTATGCGGGTACGGTTGATGAATATGCGCGCCGTGTCGTCTCGTTCCAGGCAAATGAGCTGGTGCTCGCCAACCGGGCGATCGACAGCCAGAACATTGTCCAGCGGGGCCTGGAAGAAAAAGTTCAGAGCACTTCGGGTGTTTCAATTGACGATGAATTGGCGCAGTTGCTCTTGCTGCAAAATGCGTATTCGGCGAATGCGCGGGTGATGTCTGCGGTGCAGGACATGATGTCTCTGCTCTCCAGCATTCTGCGCTAGCCGGGAAATAGGATCAGGCATATGCAAGTTCCATCACTTCTTCAGTCGCTTACGGTCCGGGACCAGATCTCGACCATGCAGACGCAGTTGCGTGATCTGCAGACGCAGCTTGCCACCGGCAAGAAGGCAACCACGCACGCGGGTCTTGGGGTGGACGCATCGCTGGTTCTTGATCTGCGGGCCAATATCAATGTCATGGACGGCTACATCCGCACGATCAACCAGACGGACCTGCGGCTGACGACCACGCAGCAGGTGCTGACGCGGGTGGATGATATCGCGGCTGAATTGCGCACGGCGTCTCTGACGTCGGGTTATGAAACGCTGGACACCAAGCAGACACAGCTTCAGTACACCGCGCAGGAGCGGCTGGAAGAAACACTGGCGCTTCTCAATACGGAAATCGGCGGGCGACACCTTTTTGGTGGCGCAGCAACGCAGACCGAGCCGGTTGATAAATATTCGCTGGTGATGGATGGCGATGTGGGTATTGCCGGCTTCAAACAGATTGTGACGGAGCGGGCTCAGGCTGATCTGGGTGCGGATAATCGTGGCCGGCTGGCGATCCCGGTGCCGGGTGCTGCTTCGGTGACGGTCACCGAAGATAATGCGCCGCCCTTTGGCTTGAAGCTGGATGCAGTTTCCACGGACCTGAATGGCGTTACAGCTGGCATTGCCGGCTCACCGCAGGTTCTGACGGTAGATTTTACAGCGACATTGCCGACGCCGGGTCAGACGCTGGATGTCTCCTTCACGCTGCCCGATGGTACCAGTGAAACGATCACGCTGACGGCTATTACTTCCGGCACGCCGGGCGAGGGTGAATTCCTGGTGGGGGCGGATGAAAACGCCACGGCTACAAATTTCCAGACGGCGCTGGCGACGAGCGTTGAAAAACTTGCGCAGACATCGTTGAAGGCGGCCTCCGCCCAGCGCGCTGCAACTGAGTTCTTCGAGTTTGATGCCGCCAATCCGCCACAGCGTGTGGATGGGCCGCCATTCACCACGGCGACTGCACTTGTGGATGCAACGGCTGCCGATACGGTGTTCTGGTACAACGGCGATACAGCGACAACGCCGATACGCAACAGTGCTCTGGCCAAGATTGCAGACGGGCGGACCATTGGCTACGCGTCACGTGCTGATGAGAGTCCGATCCGGGATACTGTGAAAGCACTTGCCGTTCTGGCCGCGCTGGAATTTCCTGAGGCGGATACGTATTCGCAGGAAGCCTATGGGGAGGCGACCAAGCGGGTGGGCGACAAGTTTTCGTTCCAGGGCGTCACATCACTTGCCGATGTGCGCACACAGCTTGGTCTCAAGGAAGTAAGCCTGGCGACCACCAAGGAACGGCATGAGCGGACCATCAATGCGACGCAGCAATTGCTGGCTGAGTCAGAGAATGCGGATACCAATGAAGTGGGGGCAATGCTGCTGCAGCTGCAAAACCAGCTGACTGCCAGCTACAATGCGACATCGATAATCTCGCGCATGTCGCTGACAAATTTCATCTAAGGGGCTTTGCCCGTCTGGCTGACGGGCGGGGACTCGACGACAAAATAAAGGCGCTGTCCATGTGGGCAGCGCCTTTGACATTTCAGCGTGGTGTGTGTGTTTACGCGGTAGCCAACCTGCTAGTTGGCAGGCGCGGCCGGTTTTTGATAGAGGCCCGCCGCGATTTCACGATTGATGTTGATCAGTACGTCGAGCTTTTCCGGCGCCGGTGACGCCTGGATGCTGACTGTATGCTTCAGGATGAAAACGCCAAGATTGGCGATATTCTCGCGGATCTGGTGCGGCAGGGGATTGTCACCGCCGGAAACGGACCCTGCGAAGATGCTCCAGAGCTTGCTATTATAGGTAAGGGCGTCGCGAAACTCATCGCTTCGCGGATTGAACGGATCTTTTACCGCCTGTAGCTGCTGGGCAGCTTTTGTCAGCAGGTTTGCTTCGTGTTCACGCGGATTGGAAACGATCCTAGCTGTCTTACCGTAGGCACTAGCCGGATTTTGCATTCGATATGAGCTCCCGCTCGTAAGCGATAAGCGACTTTGCTTCCTTGAGAGCTTTATAGAATGCACCGGTTAAGATTTGATTGTTCATTCGCTCTATGTAGACGAGCGTGCTGGGTGCTGCGGAGATAATGTCGTTGGTTAGCTGAAAGTAAACGCTGTGCTGGTCAGAGGGGTCATTGCTCAAATACATGAGCTGGACGGCCAGATAGAGCTTCTTACACGGGCTGTCGGCGTCCTCGGGACGCATGATGTCTTTCTCGCGCAGGATCGGGGCAGAGCCCTCTACGAAGAGTCTGGTTCGCTGGTCATCATTGGTGATAACGGCGTTGCCCAGAATAAATCGTTCGCCGGGCTTGAGTTCGATCTTGAGCGCCATGGTGCCTCTCTAATTCGCAAGCGGGCCAGCACGTGACGGCCAGCGCGATTTGATTCGCCTTGGCTTAGTATAGGCCGGAACCCGCAAATGGCGGTGGCACAAAAGAAAACGGCGGCGCATCCTGCGCCGCCGTTCCCCGTATTCGTAAACCAGATGGCTTTGCCTTCGTGGCGCCGCCGTCTGCTTGTCTGATTAGAACAGACGCAGCACGTTCTGGTCGGACTGAGAAGCCAGTGACAGGGTCGTGGAACCCAGGGACTGACGGGTCTGCAAGGCCAGCAAGTTGGCACCTTCGAGGTTGGTATCAGCAAGGGTGAGCTTGCCGGCGCCGGTTTCGAGGGTACGGATCAGGTTGGTGGTGAAGTCCTGACGGTTTTCCACGATGGAAAGGTTGTTACCAAACGAGGAAGCCTGCTGACGCAAGGTGCTGACGGCACCATCAAGCTCGGCAATTGCCGCATCGAGGCTGGTGTCAGACGCGAACAGTGTTTCGGTCTGCTCCGTGATGGCCAAACCGCTCGAAGACGTGTCCAGAAGCTTCGACGAAATGGTCAGGCTTGACGACTGATCTTCGTTGAAGTTCACGGTCAGGTCATTCGATGCCTGCAACAGGTTCACACCCTTGAAGGATGCGTCGGCTGCGAGCTGATCGATCTGTGTACGAAGGGTATTGTAGTCAGTCACGAACGAGTCGCGGTTCACGCCATTGGTCTTGGTACCAGAGATACCCAGATCATTGGCGGTGGAACCACCCAGATCAGTGATCTTCAGATCCTGACCATTGGTGGCTTCGATCTTGACCTTGCCTTCCGACGTCAGATAAGCGGTCACGTTGGTGATGCCGGAGATGCTGGCCAGCACGGCGGTGATCGTCTGCGTGGAGTTGGCAATATTGACTGTCACGGCAGCGGCCGTGCCAACCTGGATTGTGAAGCTGTCCTGCGGATCAATGTTGGCAGATTCAGAAACGCCATCGGCACCAACAAGGGCTGTGCCGTTGGTGCTTTCTGCGGTGGATGACTTGATCTTCGTGGCAAGAGCCGCGTTGGCGGTCGATTTCAGGTTTTCAACGAGCGTCGTGATCGCCTTAATACCTTCGTCGGCTGCGTTCAGCGTATCAACCGCCTGACCAATCGTGTCAGAAAGAGCTGAAAGGTCAGATGCACGGTTGTTGAGGCTCTGCGCCGTGAAGAATGAAGTCGGGTTGTCAATCGCGCTGTTCACACGAAGGCCCGTCGAAAGACGTTCCTGCGTCTGAGCCAGGAGCTTTGAAGTGTTCTGGATTGACGTAAGGTTGGAGCGCAAGGCGCTCGAGAGAACGATATCACCCATGAGTGAAATTCCTTTCCTAGGAAATGCAAACTAACTGACCCTCATTCTGAGGTGTCGATGGGCATGCTGGCCTAAAGGTCTTAATTGGGCGTTACGCCAATCCTCCACATTTGATCTATGGGCGGGGCCAATGGGTGCGCGAGGGTGCGATCAGGGCAAAAACTGCCGGAAAACAAAAGAAAAAGGGCGGATGCATTTTTTTGCATCCGCCCGTTTTTTGTTAGTTGCCTATAGAGACTAGAAGAGCTGCAACACGTTCTGGTCGGCCTGCGCTGCCAGCGACAGGGCGGTTGTGCCCAGAGACTGACGGGTTTGCAGAGCCAGAAGGTTGGCACCTTCCGTGTTGGTATCGGCAATTGTGAGGTTGCCGGCACCGGTTTCAAGGGTGTTGATCATGTTCTGGGTGAAGTCCGACCGGGTTTCCACCACAGACAGGTTGCCACCGAAGGTAGAGGCTTGCTGCCGCAAGGTTGTGACCGCTGCGTCCAGCTTCTCAATTGCCTCGGCAATGGTGGCATCGGATTCCCAATCATCGGTTGTGATTGCGGGGACGTCCAGGCCGGTGGCTGATGTGTCCATCAACTTCGATGAAATGGTCATGCTCGATGTCTGCGACGCGTTAAAATACACGGTCAGGTTATTATTGGCCTGCAGCAGATTGACGCCTTTGTAGGACGCATCCGATGCCAACTGGTCCATCTGCACGCGCAGTGAATTGTAGTCGGCCTCGAATGAGCGGCGAGTGGATCCGTTGGAGAATGTGCCAGCGACATCGAGATCGTCCGCCGTTGACCCACTCACGTCCGAAATTGCCAGATCCTGACCATTTGTGGCCTCAATCTTGATCTTACCTTCGGAGGTAAGATAGGCGGTCACGTTGGCAATGCCTGAAATGCTAGCCAGAACCTGCGCAACAGTCTGTGTTGAGGTGGCAACATTGATTGTAACGGCAGCAGCGGTGCCAACCTGAATTGTAAAGCTGTCGCCCGAATCAATGCCTGCCTGCTGGCTGACTGGCGTAGTGCTGGTGATGTCGGTGGTTGAGCTTGAAGCCGTGCTCGACCTGATTTTGGATTCAAGCGCCTGGTTGGCCGTGGCCTTGGCGTTCTCAATCAGTTTGACGATTGATTTGATGCCCTGGTCGGCAGCATCGAGCGTTTGCACAGCCTGATCCATCGAATCCAGCAGTGATTCAAGATCACGCGCCCGGTTGTTGAGGCCCTGCGCCGTGAAGAAGGCGGTCGGGTCGTCAATGGCGCTGTTCACCTTCAGGCCTGTAGCCAGACGTTTCTGCGTCTGGTCGAGCAGCCTTGCGGTGTTCTGAATGCTGAGCAGGTTCGAACGTATGCCTGCTGACAGTACAATATCACTCATGTCTCATGTCCTCCTAGGACCATGTCCAGCGCCCTCAAGATGAGGGTGTGTCCCAGTTCGTTACGCTGGATACTGCGCGTTAATGCTTAATCTCCGGTAAACCTGAGGCCCCCACTGCATTTTTCCGGGACACCGGGTGTTACCGGTGCCGGTTGGTGCAGTGGATGGCCGGCGGTATGGAGACCGGCATCTTGCGGTTCTAGGAGCACAGGCCGTGCCAAACTAAAACATCAATAAAAACAATGAGTTATAATGGGTGTGGTGGGTGTGGGCAGGCATTGCTTGCCGCCCGGCGGCATTTGTTGCCGGGTTCGAGGCCTGATGTCTGGCGTCGCGGAGGGATGGATAAGCCACCGGCATAGGCTGTGGATAAGCCGCCGGGAGGGTGCCATCAGGAATATGGATTGAAGGTTGAATGCGGTCTGGCGAGTGCCGTGCGGTTAGCCGAGCTCGCCTGACTGGTATTGCGTCGCGAAGCCCTGAACGTCCGCCGTGATCTGGGCGACGAGTTCAGTCATCGGTTGTTTGCGTTCACGGCCGTAGAAACGTGCCGACGGGTACCAGGGGAAGTGGTCGGTGCCCAACTGCATGGCATGTCGGATATCGGCGTAGAAAAGCACAGGTGTTCCGACAGCCGCGGCCATATCGGCAACCGACGTGCCGGCGCTGACAACAAGATCACAGGCTTTGGTAAGCGCTGCGGCGTCGTCCAGGTCGTCCTTCAGGTCTATGTCCTCAAAGGAGTGCAGGGTGAGCCCTGTTTTTTCGTGGAAAGCTGCGATCTCTTCATCCGCATTGTCATATTGTAAGTTGATGCAGGTGAGGCCGGGGGTGGCGATGAGTTCCGCCCAGTCGTCAAGTTCCGAATAGACCAGGTTACGGCTCGCGCTACGGTGCATGCTGCGCCAGGACAGGCCGACCCGAATACCGTCGCCTGCGGCTTCCACCCGCTCGCGCCAGAACGCGACGCGCTCAGGGTCGGGGGTCAGCCAGCCATCGATACCGGGAAACGCATCAAGGGAACGCCGGTAGTAGACTGCGAGTTGGCCAGCGGGTGTGTGGTAGCGGAACTCGGGTGGGCCGATGCGGTCCAGTTCGGTTTTGGTGCGTTCGGCGCGCACGGTCGCGGCCGGGAATGACCGCTGATACAAATCTACCAAACGCGGATCTGTCTCCAGGTAGACATGGCCCGCCCGGTCGATGATGTCCTGAAAGCAGGAGGCGAAACGAAGGTCGTCACCGACACCCTGTTCCTTCCAGACCAGAATTGAATCCTCGGGAATATCCTGCCCGCGCCACAGCTCCACATTGGGGTGGCGAAGGGGGCGGCGCAATCCGGCATTGAAACCGTGACCATAAAGATCCCAGCCATTTTCAATGTCACCCTTTTCAACGTCGCCGCGCGAGAGCAGCAGATGCGCGAGGTTTGACCCAGCCGTGTGGTAGTCCGGGTTGACTTCAAGAGCGCGCTGGTAGAGATCGATGGCGCGGTCGTAATCGCCGAGTTTTTGTAGAATGACGGCAATGTTGAGATAGCTTTGTTCAACATTCGGGTTGACGCGCAGGGCTTCCATGCCCTCATCAAGCGCCTGTTCAAAATCTTCCATTTCAAGGTAGACGGCTGACAGGTTGGACCAACTGCGCGCTTCGTTCGGGAGCATCACCTTCAGCCGTTCGTAGAGCTCGATTGATTTGTCGAACTCTTCAAGTTGCTGGTGCGCGAATGCCAGTTTCAGCAGAGCGCGGTCCTCGTTTGGCTGGATTGCAAGGACGGATTCCAGTAGAGGAATCGACTTCCTGTACTGCTTCATGCTGTTCAGGAGGATGCCCATCTTTAGGAGCACCTCGACGTCGTTGGGACGCTCCGCCAGCATACCCTTGGTCAAAGGGAGCGCCTCATTGAGCCGATCGGTGTCAATCAGCAGACCCGCGGTCAAAGAGCGCGTTTGCCAGTCGTCAGGTGCGAGTTCCAATGCCTTGTAGAGAAGAGGGATCGCCCCTTCCTTGTCTTCCTGCTGTACGCGGTGAACCGCCATGTCACGCCACACTTTGTGTGGTGATTTGCTCCGCGCAGCCGACTGTTCGAGTTCCTCGTAGGCGGTTTCCGTGTCCTCAAGGTCAAGGCGCAACATGGAGCGCGCGTTGCGCACCGTGTCCATGTCGGGGTTTATCTCGAGGATCTTTGAAAAAACGTCGATGGCCTCTTCCTTGCGCTCAAGTTCGACGAGCGCATTGGCATAGAGGATCAGGGCGTCGACATCTGCCGGCATGAATTCAAGGGCACGCTCAACACTCTCGATGCACTCATCCAATTCATCCAACGCCTTGTGGCAGCGGGCCAGATTGTAGTGCGCAGGCCCTATGTCGGGATTGATGGTCAGTGCTTTTTGAATGAAGTTTTTGGCGCGTGCGGGATTGTCACGCTGCAAATCGACAACGCCCAGCAAGTGAATGGCGTCGGCGTGATTGGGCGCGTCTTTGAGGACTCGCTTGTAGCCGCGGCGGGCACGGTCCAGCTTGCCTTTTTGGTGGCTTTCAATGGCGCGTGCGAAATCCTGATCGATGGCGGCGCGGGCCGATTGAGTGAGTGAGCCGGACATAAGCGACCTCTGGCGAATCTGGATCAGGCAGTATTGCCCTTACCCATGTCGCAGATCGTGGTTACCGGCGTATTAATTTTGCCGCAGCTTAGCAAAAGCCAGGTGCAAATATCTATGCCCGCTTGTCCACGGATAGGCCGAGTTCGTCACGCAGGCCGCGGATGAGGCGTTGCATCTGTTCGGAGGGAAACTCGATCACGGTTTCGCCGGTGATATTGCTGACGCCGCGCACCACTTCGCGTTTGATGCTGTCGTCAAAGGCAATGTCGAAGGTCACGTTGACAGACAGCCGCTCTTCGAGCTTCTGGAGTGTGCGGCGCAGTTCCGGTGAATCAGCCTGCTTTTTTGGCTGGCTGTTTGTCTCGTTGATCTTATCAACCGGTTTTACGGCCTTTGGACCAGCGACAACAGTGGAGCTGGGCGTTGCGGCGCGCGTTGGCGCTGCCGTCTCAGCGGGAGGTCGTGTTCCTGAAATACTCTCCATAGCGTCCCCCTTTTCTAGGGTCGCGTAGTACTTGTTTGCGAAAGGCTGGGATTCAGCGATTTATCCCAGCGTCGCGGGCGTGCACATGCACACCTCGGCAAATTATGCCGGGTCTCGCTTTAAGGCTGGATTAACCTGGCTGAACAGAAAAACAATCCGATGGTAAGGATCAGTTAACCGTTTGAGCCGCTGAGAGCATCAGCCGGTGCGCTTAAACGCGCTTGTCCAAGGCGATAGTCGCGGCTGCGGCGACAGGGCGGGATTTGGCCGTGCTGTGTGGCTGATAGCCGATTGTCGGCGCATGGGCTTCGCTTGCGGCGCGGGCGGCAGTTGCAACAATACCTTCGGAAATTGATTTTGCGGCGCTGAGAAAGCGGACATTTTCAGCAAGCTTGCTTTCAAGTGAGCCGATGGCGGTGCGCAGACCGGCGCGGATGTCGTCCGGAGCGGCGTGCAGGCGCGAGGGGTCCGCCTTCAGCGCACGCACGTGGCGATCATAGTCAACCGCAAGCTGTGTTTTCTCGCCTTGCATCGCGCCGATTTCGCTCAGCCGGTTTTCGCGTGCCAGCGCGTTTTCGCGGGTGATGATGTTGTCGAGCGCGGTGGCCAGCGACGCCATGTCCTGCAGAAACGTCACTGGCGGCTGCCAGCGCTGGCTTGCGGGATGCGGGGTGGTCTGCTGTTGGCGCATGGGTCGTGAGCTCTTTTTCGATCTTGCGGCTGGTTAGTTGGTATAGGCGCCGGCGGCCTGGGCAGGCGAAACGATTGCGGGCACGCGGGCAGCTTCCTGCTGCGCGATCATCGAGCGCATGACAGCATCGGCAATGCCGATACCACCGGATGCACTGATGGAGCGGCCCATTTCCTGGCTTAGCTGGGAGCGCCACATTTCTTCGGCATGGCCGCCGCCAAAGGGCTCTTCCGACTTGAGGCCGGAAAACATGCTTTCGGTCATCTGGCCGATAAAGACGGCTTCAAATTCCTGCGCGGTGGCGCGCATGGCCTTTTGATCGGCTGTGGCCATCGGACCCTGGGCTGCGTGCTTTTGCATCAAGGCTGCAGGCAACACCTGGCCGAAGGGATCTGCAGCGATGGGGGGGGAGAGCGAGAGATCCATTACAGCACCTCAAGTTCTGCCTGCAGGGCACCGGCGGCGCGGATGGTCTGCAGAATGGAGATCATGTCGCGCGGTCCGACGCCCAGTGAGTTGAGGCCGTCCACGAGGCT
>CAZEHX010000010.1:34335-102019 GCA_964511745.1 uncultured Parvibaculaceae bacterium | reverse complement strand
GCCGTCAATGAAGAAACCCGTTCAGGGCCGCGGCGCAGCCTACAGTTCTTCGATCAGGACGGGACTGCCGTCCACAAGGTCTATCTGCGCGACACCAGCAATGAGGAGGCCTATGACGCACTTGTTGTGCGTTTCCGCCACGAAGATCAATCCTCACTCATCAAGACATCACCAGCACCGGTCGCTGCGGCGGACCGCCCGGACAGTGACATAGACCAAACGACGTTGCTGGCGGACTGGTCACAGTTGAAAGACACGCATGATTTCTTCCCACTGTTGCGCAAGTACAAAGTCGGCCGCCAGCAGGCACTGCGCCTCGCCGAAGGCCGGTTCGCGCAGCAGGCGCCTGTCGATGCGGCGGTGCGGGTGCTGACCTCAGCCACCAAGAGCGGCGCACCGATCATGGTGTTTGTCGGCAGCAAGGGCTGTATCCAGATTCACACCGGGCCCGTCGAGCGGGTGGAGCCGATGGGACCGTGGATCAATGTGCTTGATGAAGGGTTCAATCTGCATCTGCGGACGGATCTCGTCGCCAATGCCTGGGTTGTGCGCAAGCCGACCGCAGACGGTGATGTGACCTCCGTGGAAATCTATGACGCCAATGGCGACATGATGGTTCAGTTCTTCGGTGAGCGTAAGCCGGGACAGGCTGAACGCGACGACTGGCGTGCTCTGATTGCTGAAGGTGTACTTGGACAGGGAGTGGCCGCGTAATGGCAGCTTCATCAAGCAAGCTGTTTGCTGTGCCGATGCTGTTTGCAACGGCATTGATGTGTGCGGGTGCGGCGGCGCTTCTTGCCGGGACAACACCTCACGCCCGCGCTGAAGCGCAATCCTCCAAGGCGCCCGCACACATCGTTTCCGTTGGCGGAGCCGTCACGGAAACCCTGTTTGCATTGGGCCTGGGTGAGCGGGTTAAAGCGGTAGATACAACCAGCATGTATCCCGCCGCCGCCATGAAATTGCCCAAAGTTGGATATTTGCGGCAGTTGTCGGCGGAAGGTGTTCTGGCAATGCGGCCCGACCTTGTGCTGCTTGGCGAGGGGGCCGGTCCCGCCGCAGCTGTCACGCAGATCAAATCTGCCAATGTGCCGGTGGCGGATATTGCGACCTCGTGGACCCCAGATGGCATTGCAGGCATGGTTGAGACTGTCGGCGACGCGGTCGGTGAGCGGGCAGCAGCAGACAAGCTGGCGGCAGATGTTACCGTTCAGTTTGCGGCGCTTGCGGCTGGCATCCCCACGACCAGCAAGCCAACCATACTTCTCCTGCTGAATGCGGGCACCGGTCCCATGCTGGGGGCGGGCAAAGGCACAGCGGCGGAAGCTGCAATTTTGCTTGCCGGCGGACAACTGGCACTGCCGACCCTTGAAGGCTACAGGCCCCTGTCGCTTGAACCTGTGATGGCGGCTGACCCGGACTTTATCGTGATCCCAAGCCATGTGGTTCAGGCCCTTGGCGGTCCCGATGCACTTGGCAGCATCGACGTTATTTCGCATACCAATGCGGGCCGCGATGGGCGGATCATCATCGCTGACAGCCTCTATCTTTTGGGGTTCGGTCCACGCACGCCACAGGCAATTGCCGATCTGGCTGAGATCATTCATCCCGATGCGGACATTCCTCTGGCCGGTCGGTCCAGCACGCCGTCAGGTCTTGTGCGCTTGGTGGGCAACTGACCGGTGACACTTGTTTCCACCCCAGCACGCGACATGAAACCTGCAATTTTTGCCGACGCCGTCGTTTTGCCTGCGCTTATCGTGCTCGTGGTGGCGGGTGTGGCAACGGGCCTTACGACCGGGTCTGCGGAGCTATCGCTGGCAACGCTGGGAACCGAGGTCTGGCTTGCTGTGACCGGCAGCCCGGCTGACGATGCGGTGGCACGCACTATTCTATTTGATGTGCGCGGTCCACGCGTCGTGCTGGGGGTGGCGGTTGGCGCAACGCTTGCCATCTCCGGGGCCATCCTTCAGGCCCTGTTCCGCAACCCTTTGGCTGAACCATCCATTATTGGCGTTTCGGCGGGCGCTGGTGCCGCCGCTGTTGCAACGATTGCGCTCGGCGGCTTTGTGACGGGCATTGGTGCGGCACTTGTTTATCTGTTGCCGCTCTCAGCATTCCTTGGCGGTCTGATTGCAACCCTTGCTGTCATGACAATTGCGCGGGTCGGCGGCCAGACACCGGTGCTGACCATGCTGCTGGCCGGCATCGCTGTTACCGCTATCGGCGGAGCGCTGATGGGCTTGATGATGTTCATGAGCAATGACGACCAGCTGCGCGCGATCAACTTCTGGATGCTTGGAAGCCTTGGCAGTGCCACTTGGACTGCCATCATTCCGGCTCTTATCCTGATGGGTCTGGCACTGGCCTGCACGCCGATGCTCACGCGCAACCTGAATCTCATTCTGCTTGGCGAACGCGAAGCGGCCTCCCTTGGCCTGGCTGTGGACAGGTTCAAAAATTTGGCCGTGATCCTTGTCGCGGCAGGGGTTGGCGCTGCGGTTGCCGTCAGCGGCATGATCGGGTTTGTCGGCATTATCGTGCCGCATTTGTTGCGCCTGGCCATTGGGCCAGACCACCGTGTTCTGTTGCCTGCCTCAGCGCTTGGTGGCGCAGCGTTGCTTCTTTGGGCTGATGTGGCTGCGCGATTGCTTGCGCCACCTGCAGAACTACCAATCGGCATTCTCACCGCGCTCATGGGCGCGCCGTTCTTCCTGTGGTTGCTGCGGCGCGCGGGACGCGATGGTGCGGCATGGTAGAGCTGGCACTCAAAAATGTAGGTGTCGAGCTGGGTGGCCGGCGCGTTCTCAATGAAGTTTCGCTGGGTGTTGTTCCCGGCGAAGTCCTGATCATCCTTGGCCCGAATGGCGCAGGCAAATCGACTCTGCTGCGCATTTTCAGCGGTGAGATGGAAGCCGACACTGGATCGGTAATGATCGATGACATTGCCCTGCGTGACCTGTCACCGGCAGCACTGGCCCGCAGGCGATCATTGATGCCGCAACAGGCATCGCTCAGTTTTCCATTCCTGGTACGTGATGTCGTGGCCATGGGCCGGGCGCCATTCCGGTCAGACGGCACGCACCATGATGACGAAACAGCCATTGCCTGGGGCATGGCGGCGACTGAAGTGACATTGCTTGCCCGGCGGCCCTACACACGTCTTTCAGGCGGCGAGCAGCAACGGGTTCAGCTGGCCCGGGTGCTGGCGCAAAGCTGGCGACCGCGCGGCACGACAACGCCACGCTATCTCCTTCTTGATGAGCCGACCGCGAGCCTCGATCTGGCGCATCAACACGCAACCCTGCATCTGGCGCGCGACCTTGCCTTGGACGGCGCAGGCGTTGTCGCCGTCGTGCACGACCTCAATCTGGCGGCCCTTTACGCCGACCGGGTTGCAGTGATGTCCAACGGCTCACTTGTGGCGTTGGGCCGCCCTGACGATGTGCTGATACCTGACATGATTGCCCGTGTATTTGGGCTGGAGGTGCGGCGCATTCATGACCCATCCAGTGACCGCCATTTCATTCTACCAACCGGCCAGCAAAATGCAGCGAATGCTGGCCCCTACCGTTCCGCTGCACAGTAAACACAAGACAGTAAACTCAGGATCGCATGATGGATGAGCAGTCAGTATCCCAACCGGCGTCAGAAATAGCCACGGCAACTCTGGATGGCACCACCGCTCCCGGCGAGATCGGCCACCAAACTGGGGCGCTGCTGGACATGCTCAATGTCGGCGGGCCGGTGTTGTGGATCCTTGGGATTCTGTCCGTCGTTACGCTGGCGCTCATTCTCGCCAAGGCCGTGCAGTTTTTTATTGCGCGCACCGGCAGCCGGTCACCACGTGCGGGACTTGGGTTTGTTGTGCAATCAACCAATGCCGCCATTGAACAATTCAACGCCGACAGATCCTTTGCGGAAGACGCCGGGCGACGGGCCGCGCGGCAGATCATGCGCCCCCTGGAAGGCGGCCTTGGTACGCTGGGCATGATCGCCATGCTCAGCCCGCTCATCGGCTTGCTTGGAACCGTTATCGGCATGATTGGTGCGTTTCATGCCCTTGAGGCATCAACAGGGATGGTGGACCCAAGCGTCCTATCCGGCGGCATCTGGGTCGCTCTTCTTACGACCGCCGCCGGCCTTGTGGTCGCCATCCCGGCAACCCTTGCGCATGGCTGGTTTGAAGCAAGGCTGGCGCGCTTTGCCGACGAAGCCGAGAGCAAGATCGGCGAAGCTATCGCCAATGCTGCCCCCGCGCACAACCAGTTCCGCGTTGCAGCAGAGTAGGTGGCTCCATGGGAACTCCGCTATCAACGCTTGGGACACGGCGGTCTCGTGTACAACTCAGCCTGACACCGCTCATTGACGTGGTTTTCATCCTGCTGGTGTTCTTCATGCTGGTTTCGCAATTTGCGGACTGGCGGCAGATTGACCTGCGTCCGCAAGCCATGCTGGGCGGCGGTGCGGGGGATACGCAAACACTCATTGTCGGGCTTTATCCCGATCAGACCATTCGCATTGGCGATCGGTCGACGCAGGACCTCGCTGAGGCTGCGGCGATTGTGAGAGCGAAATCCACGAGCGATGGCGCGGTCGTCATTCAACCTCGTGATGGCGTCGCGATACAGCCGGTCATTGATCTGGTGCAAGCCCTGGACGCGGCTGAAGTCAGCAATGTGCGTGTGGATTCACAAACTGGGGAGCCGATGCCATGACCCCGCTGCGGGCAACCGCTGCCAGCCACAAGCCGGACAGTACATTGCCGTTGATCAATATTGTGCTGTTGCTGGTTCTGGCCTTCATGATTGCCGGCACAGTGGCGGCACCTCTACCCGAAGGCTTTGATCCGTTGCAGTCGATGCGCGGCGCTCCCCAGCCTCGCGGTGAGAACCGTGTTGATTTTACTGTGACTCAGTCCGGCGACGTTCAACTGAACGGATCGGCGGCGTCATCAAAAGATTTGCAAGCCGCTCTTGAAGCCCTCGCAGAAACGGGCGGCAAGCTTTCGGTCAAAGCCGATAGCCGCGCGCCGGCATCAGCCGTGATGGAGCTTTTGGCTGACGCGGAAACGGCGAACATAAAGGAGGCTGTTGTTGTCACCATTGGCAGCAAGCCATGAATACGGCAGCAATGCATGCACCCCGCATCCCGTCATTGCGCAGGCTTGGACCCTGGGCTGTGGCTTTGGCTCTGGCCGGTCATCTGGCTTTGCTGTTTGTCTATCAAACATCTGAACCAGCGACCGGATCAGGTGGCGGCGGAACGGTCCTGGGAACCCTCAGCATTGCGCTGGGCAGCGCCCCGACGCCGGAACCGGCGCAGGAAATAGCGGAAGCCGAGACTAAACCCACCCCAGAAAGCACTGTGAAAACCGAACAGGTAGCGCTCCGCAAGCCTACGCCACCGGAACCTGCCAAGCAGGTGCGGCAGATACCGCCGAAAAAGGTACAGGCACCGCGCACGAAGCCGATTCAACCTGTCCAACAAGCTGCGCCGGCCACACCGACCGACACGCAATCATTTCAGAGCGCGCAGGAAGCGACACCGACGGTTGGCCGCGGTGCGGTGGCCTCGACACCTGGCATTGGCGGGGCCTCGAACCGGTCCGAGCAGGATGCAGAGCACTACCGCTCCACCATTCGGGCAATGATTGAGAAGAAGCAGATTTATCCTTCTTCCGCACGCCGCGCGCGGAATCAGGGGACCGCTGTCGTGAGACTCTCAGTTGGAGCAGATGGTCACCTGATAAGCGTGACGGTCGATAAATCTTCCGGACATTTCGTGCTGGACCGGGCTGCAAGACGCATGGTTCAACGCGCAGCGCCATTTCCCAATCCGCCGACGGCGCCCTATTTGATGGTTCTGCCGCTGAATTTTTTCCTCAAATAGTTACGTCATAAAGATGGGATGTTGCCTCTTGGGTTCATTTTCGAGAGGTCCGCTTTCGCTTCTGTGAAACCCGGGACGTCAGATGCGAGACTGCGGTCAGGTGCAGCACCAGCACCGCAATGGCGGCAGCAAGCTGCAACAGGACAGCGCCAGATGGGGTTTGCCAGGAAAGCCAGAGGCGATCGCCGATGAAGGCCAGCGCGGCAATCGCCGGCACCATGCTGACCGCCGTACCCAATGCAAATCGCATGAACCTTATGGGCGATGTACCAGCCGCGAGACTGACGAGAGAGTAGGGTGCCACTGGCAGGGCGCGCAGGGCCGCAACGCCGCCGGCACCGCGCCGCGACATCTGCCTGACAATGCGCCGCATCCGCGCGCTCAAAAAACCTTTGAGGACGCGTGATTTCAGTTTTCTGCCGGCCAGAAAATAGACGAGTGCACTGGCCGCACCGCCAGCAAGCCCGATGACACCGCCAGCCTGCCACCCAAACAGAAACCCGCAAAGAACAACCACCGGACCAAGGGGAAATGCGAATGCCCCCAGCAGCACAATCATCAGCACCGCAATCAGATAGGCCGATGGTCCCGGCGCAACCTGTTCCCAGCCGGTGTCACCCATCTCCAGCCCCATCCAACCAGCAAGGGGCGTTGCGGCAAATACGGAGACAAGCGCGACGAAGAAACATGCCACCAGAAGCGTGCGGACACCCGCGGCCAGCCCCGAAGTAGCCAGTTCGCTGCGGCCCGGCTTCACATCACCGGCCTTTTTCTGCGGGCGACCCAATAGCCGCAAATCTTCAAGTGCATTTCGGATACGCGCGCCCATGTCACCAAAACTTGCCGGGGGTGCCGCTGGATCGCTGATAATAGAAAGCGCGTGGGCCAGGGGAGTGTCGTAGTCCTCAAGCTGGTCGACCTTAAGCAACCGGCGGCAGGCGTCGGCTTCACGGTGCTGATCAAGCTGAGCCAGTATGTCGTCTGCCCCAAAGATGGATAGAGCCGTTTGCCTGTCGCAGCCGATATGCTGGCCCAGCAAACGCGCGCCTATGTCCGCGATGGCCTGCGCTTCCGGCGCGGTACGCGCGTAAATGGACAGGTCACATTCACTATCCAGGCCGAGCGATCGGTTGTTGAAATTCGCAGACCCGACGCGCAGCATCTGCCCATCAACAATCATGGCCTTTGCGTGAACCATCATGGATACCGGGGATGCGTCGTCATCGGCGCTGTTGATCGTAACCGGGTAAAGCAGGCGAAGCCGGTCTTCGACACCCGCATCCCGCAACTCCTCGACAGCCCGATAGCGGGCGGCATTCATACTCAGTGCCTCAGCAACCCCATCCAGATCATTTGGCGTGACGACAATCAGGCACAACTCAGGCACATCCTTCATGCGGGCGGCCAGCGCATCTATCAGAATGTCTGACGCGAAATACTGGTTCTCAAGGAAAATGTAGCGGCGCGCCGCGCCGATCATGTCGAGATAGAGCGCCTCTATCTCGGTCCTCTCCGCCACGTCGCGGTACGGCGCGCGGGTGAGCGAAATGCCAACTTCTGTATCTTTAAAGTCAGGGTCGATATCTGATGGCCAGAGATCCCCGCCTGGCGTGCCCTGCGTTCGCTGCGCCGGTGCCTTGCCTGTTGCGTTCAGCCATCTTTGCGCCACGCAATCCGACACCGCCTTTGCGGCATCACCGCTGACGATCATTTGCAGATCGTGCCACGGTGCGTAGCTGTTGCCGTCACAATCAATCCGGCGGTCGTCGTCGGGAAGGTGTTCGCTGGTGTCCCATCGGTTTGTGGTGAGATCAATGCCACCCACAAACGCAATCTCGTCATCAATGACGACGACCTTCTCATGGTGGCTGGCACCCGATGGCAGGTACCCGTCGAGATGAGACCGAATGCTGGGATGAGCACGCCAGTCAAAGCCCAGTGTCGGCAGCCATTCGCGTTCAAACGCATACACCAATGCGAAATCCCATTGCAGAATGGAGATTTCGATATCCGGCTTTTCGCCAGCGATGCTGCAGAGGAGATCGCCCAACGTCTTGTTTTCTTCAGGCAGGAGACATGCCCTGCCATCCACATCCCATCCGACGATCTTGATCGAATTCCGGGCTTTGGGGAAGAGTTCAGCAAGCGCTGCAAAATAGGCGGCACCATCAATGATGACAGCGGCCTGTTCAGCGCGCACCCAGGTGGCGGCGTCCTGTGGTTTCTTTGGAAACTTGCCGGTGTCGGTCACGGAATATCTATGTCTGTTGTAATTGCTATGCGCCAACAAAAATTGGCGAGTGCGGCTTACGCGGCCACACTCGCCAATACTTCATCCCTGAGCGGCCCGATATCGAACCGGTGGGGACGTTAGTCCTGCAGCTCTTCCACTGCGTTATCCATGTCTTCGCCAGCTTCTTCAAGCGGGCCATCCTGGTCGCAGGCGGCAAGGGCGGTGATCGGGATCAGCAGACCAAGCATCAGAAAAAAGCGTTTCATTTTCGGCACTCCTTGTTTGGGTAAATTCAAAAGACACATCGGAAAAGTCGTTTGGTCGTCAGTGCAGCGCAGCGCCTATGGCATCAGAGCCGGGGTGCTCGGCCGCGCACCAGATGCATGACCAGGCTGATGACCAGCAGTACGATGAAGACAAAGAAAAGGATCTGCGCGATGCCGGCAGCGGCACCCACCACACCACCAAAACCGAGAACAGCCGCGACAATGGCGACAATGAAAAAGACGACAGCCCAGTAAAGCATTTTGACACTCCTCTTATTCGGCGTGACCGGCCCTCTTGGAGAAGGGCTGTTATGCTCAGACCTGTTTGGCGGCTGAGCAGATATCCGCGCCATGCGTGTTACAACGCGACCGCGCTGTATGGGATAACAACCCCCAACTGCATTGCGAGTTCCCGCGCCGTGTCAAAAATTAGAGATCCTGAATTGCCGGGGCCGGGGATCCCGCACCGGTCAGTCGACCGGAAAGGATGCCCGCCACACAAATCCGGTTGATGCGAACTCACGTTCGACTTTTGCGCTTAGGCCGCTTTCAACGGCGCGCGTCGTCAGGAAGGTGCCAAACCCGGCGCATTCGGGTTTCGAGACCGACGGGCCACCGATTTCGCGCCACACGATGTTTAGCTGCGCGGTGCCGTCATGCACCTCTCGGACCCAGTTGATCTCCACACGGCCATCTGGTGCGCTCAACGATCCATATTTCAGTGCGTTGGTCGTCAGCTCGTGGAGAGCCAATCCAAAATGCTGGGCGACATCCCCATCAACGCTGATGCGCGGCCCGTCCAACACAATGCGACCGGCGAGATCGCCGGCGGCCGGTTCCGTTTGAGAGCGGGCAAGCTCGGCCAGATCAAGCGGTGCCCAGTCAGTCTGGATCAGCAGATCGTGGGTCGCGGCGAGGCCCCGCAAGCGTTCTGAGAAGACCCTCTCGAAGGTCTCAATGTCATTGTGGCTCTTTGCTGTCTGCCGCACGATCCCGTCAATGACCGCGAGAAGGTTCTTAATTCGATGCGCAAGCTCACGCATCAATATCTGATGCTTGGCTTGCGTCGTTTTAAACTCGGTAATGTCCGTGGCCACGGCAGCAAGACCCGGGCGCTCGGTGAGAGGTGCGATATCAATGCGATACCACGTATCGCCCCCTTCTACCGGTACGGCCTGTTCAATGGCTTCACGCTCGCGCGATGCCATGACACGTCTCTTGACCTCTGAGAGTTGTTCCGCAACATCTGCCGGGAACAGATCAAAATCCGTTTGCGCATGCATGTCTGTGCCGTCGGATGACTTGGGCGCGTTGTAGAGCCAGCGATAGGTCAGATTTTCGTCTTGCTCAAACGCAACCATGCCGCTGCCGTCCAGCGCGTTGCGAAAGCGGTCAAGCAACAGTCCGGCCTCCAGATCGTCCAAGTCACTCTCTATGTGCCCAGCCGCACCACTGGTTGGCGCGGTTGCTGGTTTTATTACAGCAGTCGAGAAGCGCCGCAGCGTGAAAATCACAACACCGGCTAGGCCGACGCAGGCAATCAGGGTCTGGCAAACCAATGCCGTG
This sequence comes from uncultured Parvibaculaceae bacterium, assembly GCA_964511745.1. Taxonomy (GTDB): domain Bacteria; phylum Pseudomonadota; class Alphaproteobacteria; order CGMCC-115125; family CGMCC-115125; genus Pyruvatibacter. Next base: position 92,062 of record CAZEHX010000010.1, on the reverse strand, counting down.
GTGATAACCGCCGTGTTCGAGGACACGCCGGGCAGAATATGGCTGGCCGCATACACCAAGAACATCAATCCCGTGGCATGTGCCTGAGACCGGCTGATGGTGACGTCGGTCAGCCTACTGCGTGCAAACAGCAGGAAAAAGCCGCACCCTGCGAGACAGAAAACCACCAGTGACGCATCCGAGAGAACCAACAGGGACGCAACTGTCGCGCTGCTGGCATCAGCGCTCTGGCTGATATCGGGGAGTGTCGTTTCCGACGAACTTTGAGAAACCTGAAACAAACCGCGCCTATGAATTTCCATTGGGAATATTGCCGGCGCGCGGGGCCGTTGGCCCGCCACTTATCCCCTTCGGCCGGTAAGACCAGAAGGTGGCAGATCAAATCTATACACGGGAATTCAAGGCAAAGAAACGGCAAATTATCAGTCGGATCCACTGCAGCCAGATTATTGCTGCTTGCCGCAATCTCGCTCTGCGAGCGATTGTACGGTTTACTCAGGCTTTAAACTCAATTGATTGCCGAGATGCGCTGTTCATCTGAACGCCCCTTGGTGTCCGGGCTGACAATACTGTCCAGAGCGCCCCGCCACCGGGCATGCCACTGCGATGCCTGGCGAGCGTTTCCACCGGATACGGCATGCACCCAGCCTTCATAAGCGGTTTGCACAGATGCCACAGCACGCGGCTCCATATCGGCCGCCTCTGAGGTAATCAGGGCAAAGGTTTCCGCATATTCCGCCGGCGGCCCATTGTTTTCCCAGGCGCTTACGTCCGCATTCGCAGGGATCGGCAGCGAATAAGTTTCGCCGCCGGCCAGCACCTGCTGGGCTCTTGCTTTGAAATAGGCCGCGCAGCCACGGTCGCCCGTCGCGAGACAATCATTGGCGCGATCAATCAACGCGTCACTCAGGGCGATAACAAAAACTTCGCCGTCTTCCTGCAGGGCGTCACGATCAAACGCCTCAATCTGCAAGGGTGCGCTTGTGTCTGAGAAGGTTTCGGCGCGCGCGGAGACCAGAAGGGCGGCGCTGGCAGCGACAACTATCAGGGGCTGGATGAGTTTGTGTTTTATGGTGGTAAAACACCTGCAGCAGGTGATTGTTCCTGGGGCCAGAATTAGCGGCGACCGTCTTCGGTGGCCCCCTTAAGACCTGCATTGCCCGGCGTCCTGCGGGAACAATTCACAAACTCCACTGTTAGATACACATGCATCTTCAAGAGGGGCCTCCCGCTCTCTCGCTGTTGAGCGTTGTGACGGCGCTGAACGACCAGGATGCGTAATCAAGAATGGAGCCGAACATGTTGAACCGCATCAAACAGGGCACAAGAAGTCGCTCATTTGGCATGACTGCCGCGCTGCTGGCCGCGGGTCTCTTTCTGACCGCCTGCAACACGATTGAAGGCGCTGGCCGCGACATTGAAGCGACTGGCGAAACCATCTCCGACGCCGCCAAAGATGCGAAGAACTAGGCTCCAATTTTCCAAACCATCTGATGCTGCACCGGACTGTAGGCTGCCCCCCAGCCTTGCAGCGCCGCGCACCAACCAACCAACTGAAAGGAATTACCGATGAGCAATACTGTTCTCAAAGGCAAATGGCATGAACTCAAGGGAAGCGCCAAGGCAAAATGGGGCGAGCTGACCAATGACGAGATCGATCAGGTTGACGGCGATGCAGAACGGCTGATTGGGCTTGTTCAGCAGAAATACGGCAAAGCCCGCGATGCCGCCGAGAAGGAAGTCAACGACTGGATTTCCAGTTAGTATCGGAGGTCACGTGCACTACTGGATCATGTCCTTTTTCTTCCTGTCCATTGTAGCAGTTGCACTTGGTCTTGGCGGTGTAATCACCGGGATGGCCTGGGTAGGGCAGGGGGTTGTGGTTCTGTTTATTATCGCGCTTATCGCCGGGTTTGCGATGCATGTGATGAATGATCAGGACAATACGAGATAGCACGCCACTGAGACAGGCTGGCTGCAGATGCGGCCAGCCTGTTTTCTCATCTTCAACATTTGAAGGATTCCACCGTGGCAGACGACAAGCTTCAACATGCGGTTACCCGCAACATGCTTCTTGGCGTCCTGGTTGCCTGCGCGGCTCTGACACTCATTGCAATTGCCGCACCGGTCACAACACCCATTATCATGGCCGCATTCCTCGCCTCGGTGCTTCGCAGCCCCGTGCGCATGCTGGTGCGCTGGCGGTTGCCGCGGCCGCTGCTGGAACAACCATCACAATTCTTGATGGCCCGACAGTGCTCGGGACGGTAGCCGCAGATGGTACCGGTGCCTGGCAGTTTGCAACTGCCGGACTGGCCGATGGGCCACACAGCTTTACCGCCACTGCGAGCAATCTCGGCGGCACGGCTAGCCCCGCATCCGATGCCCTGGTGGTAACCATCGATACTGCGGCGCCAGCGGCACCGGTCATTACCGGCTTCTCCGACGATAGTGCAGCAGCCGGCGATGGCATTACCAACGACAACACCACAACCCTGACCGGCACGGCGGAAGCGGGGGCTACGGTTGAGATATTCGATGGGGCCACATCTCTTGGCACGGTGACGGCCACAGGTGCCGGCGTGTGGAGCTTTACAAGCGCCGCGCTTACCGATGGCGCGCACAGCTTCACAGCCACAGCAACGGATGCAGCCGGCAATGTGAGCGTGGCGTCAGCCGCACTGGCTCTCTCCATTGACACAGCCGCACCGGCAGCGCCGGTCATTTCCAGCTTCTCCGACGACACGGGGACAGCCAATGACGGCATCACATCCGATTCAACCCTGACGCTGACCGGCACCGCAGAAGCCAATGCGACTGTGGAGATCTTTGACGGTGCCAGCTCCCTAGGCACGGTAACGGCCACGGCCGGCGGCACATGGTCGTTCACGACTGCCGGTCTGGGCGATGGTGCACACAGCTTTACCGCGCGTGCGGCAGATATGGCAGGCAATGAGGGTGCACGTTCCACAGCATTGAACGTGACTGTTGATACCTCGGCACCGGCAATCGCGATTACCACGCCGATCTCCGGGGATGACCTGGTCAACGCCGCCGAAGACAATGCGCTTTTCGTCTCCGGCACAGCAGCCGGCGCGCAAACCGTCAACGTCACATTCCGCGACGGGGCGGGTGCGACAGTAACCGGGACGGCCGCCGTCAGCGGTGCGGGCGCCTGGACACTGCCTGTCGCGGATATTTCAGCGCTTCAGAACGGCACCATTACCGTTGAAGCCTATGCGACAGATGCGGCCGGCAATCAGTCTGGCACCGTGTCCCGGACAATTACGCTGGATAACGCGGCCCCGGCTGCGCCGGTGATTACCGGGTTCACGGAGAACTCCGGCAACGGTGCCGACGACACCACCAATGACAACACGCCGACCCTGACAGGCACGGCCGATGCGGGGGCGACCATTGAGATATTCGAAAGCGGCGCATCGCTTGGCACCACCACCGCCGATGGTTCGGGCGCATGGTCGTTCACCACTGCGGTCCTCACAGACGGGGTGCATTATCTCGCCGCACAGGCATCCGATGCCGCTGGTAACCGGAGCGCACAGTCAGCAATTCAGAATGTCCTTGTGGATACGGTGGCTCCGGTCCTGACAATCACCACACCAATCTCCGGGGATGGTCTGGTCAATGCTATCGAAGATGGTCTTCTCAGCGTCTCCGGCACGGCTCCGGGTGCCCAGACCATCAGCGTGACATTCCGCGATGCGGGCGGCGCAACGGTTACGGGCACGGCCATCGCCAATGGCGTCGGTGCATGGACACTGCCCGGCGCGGATATTTCGGCCCTTCAGAATGGCACCATTACCATCGAAGCCTATGCCACGGACCAGGCGGGCAACCAGTCCACCACCGTTTCGCAGACCGTGACGCTCGACAATGTTGCCCCGGCGACACCCGTCATCTCCGGCATCTCGGAAGATACCGGCGTGCCCGGCGACCAGATGACAAGCGACGAGACGGTAACGCTGACAGGCAGTGCCGAGGCGGGTGCGACGGTAGAAGTCTTCGACAATGGTGTCTCACTTGGCACGGCGACGGCGAGCGGAGCGGGGGTGTGGACATTCACCACCGAGGTGCTGACGGAAGCCACACACACGATCACGGTCCAGTCGACGGATGCTGCCGGGAACAAGAGCCCGATTTCTTCTTCCTTCGGCCTGACGATCGATACCACCGCACCGACCGTCGCCATCACCTCACCGATTCAAACCGACAATGTCGTCAATGCTGCCGAGGACGGCTCGGTTACCGTGTCGGGAACGTCGACCGGCGGGCAGAGGGTCTATGTCACCTTCCGCGACGGCGCAGGCGCAACAGTTACCGAACAGGCCTTCGTTGGCGGCACCAGCTGGACACTTACAAGCTCGGACATCTCCGGACTTCAGAACGGCCCGATCACCGTCGAAGCCTATGCGGTTGACCAGGCCGGCAACCAGTCCGGCACCGCGACACAGACTATTACACTGGACAATATCGCGCCTGCGGCACCGGTCATCACGACAACACCGGCCGGCCAGACGGCGGACAACACGCCGACATTCTCCGGCACCGCCGAGGCGGGCACGACCGTCAATATCTATGCGGGCGGTCTCATCGTTGCGACAGGCACCGCGGACGGCAGTGGCAACTGGACCGCGACAACGGGAGTTCTTTCTGACGGCTACACGTCCTTCACCGCCCGGGCGACGGATAGTGCGGGCAATCAGGGCCCGGCGTCCGGGTCCGTTGTCTTGATCATTGACACGACGCCGCCCGGCGTTCCCGCCATTACGGGCTATACGAGCGACACGGGCATTTCCGGTGACGACATCACCAATGACGCGACGCTGACACTCAGTGGCACTGCGCAGGCCGGATCATCCCGCGTGGTCATCTATGACAATGGTGTGGAACTCGGCACAGCCGTTGTCAGCGGTGGCACCTGGACATACACAACAGCAGCGCTGGACGACGGTGCGCACAGCCTGACCGTTGCGGCACGTGACTATGTGGGCAATGAAAGCGGCCCCACCGCAGGGCTGGCCGTCACCATCGACACGACGGCGCCCGGCGCACCGTCAATCACAGGATTTTCTGACGATACAGGGGTATCGGGCGACGGGATCACCAGCGACACGACACTCACCCTCACAGGCACCGCCGAAGCAGGCGGTACGGTCGAAATTTTCCGCGCCGGTGTCTCCATCGGCACGGCGTCAGTTGACGGGGCCGGTGACTGGAGCTTCACCACCGGTGTTCTGACCAGCGGCGCACAGAGTTTCACGGCGCGGGAGACGGATGCACAAGGCAATACAGGCGCATTGTCCGGCACCTTTGCCGTGACTATCGACACGATAGCGCCGCCAGCGCCGGTGATTATAGGATTCTCGGACGATACCGGCATACAAGGCGATCGCATTACCAGCGACACGACGCTGACCCTGACGGGAACAGCGCTTGCCAACAGCACCATCGAGATATTCGACGGTGCCGTTTCGCTGGGCACGGTCACCGCCAACGGGGCAGGGGCGTGGAGCTTTGCAACAGCTACGCTGACGACCGGTAGCCACGATTTTACGGCGACCGCATCAGACGCTGCAGGCAACACTGGCAGCGCCTCGGCAGTGCTTGCAATCACGGTGGATACGGTGGCCCCGGCGGCACCTGTCCTGACCGGCATTTCCAGTGATACGGGCGCATCCGCCACAGACGAAATCACCTCCGACACAACGCTGACGATCAGCGGCACAGCGGTTGCCTTTGCAACCATCGAAGTGTTTGACGGTGCCACATCGCTCGGCACCGTGCAGGCTGCCAGCAACGGCGCCTGGAACTTTGCCACTGGAACGCTTACCGAAGGCCCGCACAGCTTTACGGCAACAGCGACGGGTGCTGCGGGCCTCACAAGTGCAGCCTCTGCGGCACTGCCTGTGACAATCGACACAACAGCCCCGTCCACCCCAGTCATTACCGGCTTCTCGGATGACACAGGCAACCCGGACGGCCAGACATCGGACAACACGCTGACCTTCACGGGCACGGCTGATGCGGGCGTCACGGTCAGTATCTTCGTGGGCGCGCAAGTGGTGGCCACAGGCGTAGCGGACGGCAGCGGCAATTGGACGGCAACGACCGGCGAACTGACCGATGGCTACCGGAACTTCAATGCACGCGCCGAGGATGCTGCGGGCAATCTGAGCCCCATGTCGGCGCCCACCATCGTCATCATCGACACGACGCCCCCGGGCATTCCCGCAATTACCGGGTACAGCACCGACAGCGGTGTGCCGGGCGACGATCTGACCAATGACACGACGTTGACGATCACCGGTACAGCGCAGGCAGGGTCATCGCGTGTCGTGATCTACGATGGCGGCATCGAGCTTGGCACGGCTGTCGTGAGTGGCGGAACGTGGAGCTTCACCGCAGCGGCACTGGCCGATGGGCCCCACGACTTTACGGCTGCGGCGCTCGACTATGTTGGCAATGAAAGTGCCCAGACCGGTGCACTGACGGTCACCATCGACGCCACGGCACCGGGCGCGCCGGCGATCACCGGCTTTTCCGACGACACAGGCACCCCTGGCGACGGCTTCACGTCGGACACAACCCTGACATTGACCGGTACGGCAGCGGCTGCTGCCACTGTCACGATCTATGACGGTGCCACACTGCTTGGCACCGCGACCGCCAATGGCGGCGGCAACTGGACTTTCAATACGGCGGAGCTCAGTGAGGGTGCGCATAGCTTCACTGCCACGGCGACGGATGCTGCCGGCAATGCATCAGCGGCCAGCCCCAGCCTAGGCGTGACTGTCCAGCTGACAGTTACGACCACCCCGGTCATCACCGGCTTTTCGGATGATACCGGCAATACCGGCGACAACCTTACGTCCGATACAAGTCTGATCCTGACGGGGACGGCTGAAGCCGGTGCCAGCGTTGAAGTTTTCAGAAGTGCCGTCTCGCTGGGCACGACCACTGCCGATGGCAGCGGCAACTGGAGCTTCGCTACAGCAACTTTGTCTGAAGGATCACACGCCTTCACAGCCCGCGCGACAGCACCCGGCGGCTCCGCGAGTGGGCATTCCACGCAAGTGACGATTGCTATTGATACGACGGCGCCCGGCATCACGCTCTCATCGCCGGTGTCCGGTGACGGGGTGATCAATGCCTCCGAGCAGACGAATGTTTCGCTCTCAGGCACAGCCCCCGGCGGACAGCAAGTGGAAATCACATTCCGTGATTCAGGTGGTGCCACGGTTACAGCAGTTGCCACCACTAATGGGGTTGGCGCATGGACGCTAGGATCAACCGACATTTCCAGCCTTCAGGACGGCACCATCACGATTGAAGCAATTGGTGTCGATGCGGCGGGCAATCGCTCGACTATGGCAACGCAATCAATCACGCTTGATACCGTGCGCCCCGATACGCCTGTAATCACCGGCATGTCCGATGACACGGGATACAGCGCCACCGACCATCAGACATCGGACCAGACGCTGACCTTCACCGGCACGGCCGGGGCAGGAGAAACCGTCAATATCTATCTGGCGGGCAGCATCGTTGCGACTGGTATCGCCGACGGCACAGGTGCATGGACCGCGACAACCGGCACCATTGCCGAAGGCTACCAGACCTTCTCCGCACGGGCGGTGGATGCGGCGGGCAATCAGAGTCTGGCGTCGAGCGGCTTTGTCGCCATCATTGATACGACAACCCCTGACACACCCGTCATAACCGGTTACAGCAATGACAGCGGGACGCCCGGGGACGGCCTGACAAATGACACCACCCTCGCCATCTCCGGCACCGGCGTCTCTGGCACGACAGCTGTTGTTTACGACAATGGCGTTGAAATCGGCACGGTGCAGATCAATGGCGGCACATGGACCTTCAATTCACCAACACTGGCAGAAGGCGACCATAGCTTCACGGTGACGGCGCGCGACACGGCAGGCAATGAAAGTGCGGCCACCCCGGCGCTTGATGTCACGATTGATGTCACCGCACCGGCTGCCCCTGCCATTGCCACCGTATCGGATGACAACGGACCGGTGAGCACGTACGCCACCAGCGATACTGTCGTCGTCGCGGGTACGGCGGAAGCGGGTGCGACGGTCAATGTCTATGTCGCAGGCAATATCGTCGCCACGGGTATTGCCGATGGCAGCGGCAACTGGTCGGCGACCACCAGCTCGCTGCCTGATGCCTATACAAGCATCACCGCGCGCGCGGTGGATGCGGCCGGCAACAACAGCCCTGTGTCCGGCGCAAAGATCATCTTTATCGACACGCTGCCCCCCGGCATCCCGGAAATTACCGGCTTCACCAATGATACGGGCGTCCCCGGCGACGGCATCTCGAGCTATTCCTGGACACAGCTTTCAGGCACGGCCGCAGCGGGCACATCACGTGTCGTCATCTATGACAATGGCGTCGCACTCGGCACCGCGCAGGTCAGTGGCGGGACATGGACATTTACAGCCAGCCCGCTGAGTGAAGGCGTTCATAGCCTGACAGCTGCAGGGCAGGATTACCCCGGCAATGAGAGCGCGCAGAGTGCGGCGACGGTCTTTACGGTTGACCTCACAATCCCTGACGCACCGGTCATCACTGGCTATAGCGACGATACCGGTACGCCAGATGACGGACGTACCGGCGATAATACACTTGCCGTAAGCGGCACCGCAGAAGCGGGTGCCAGCATTGAGGTCTTTGATCTCGGCGTTTCAATCGGCACAACAACAGCCGATGCAGGCGGCAACTGGACCTACTCAACGGCTGCCCTTGGCGAAGGTGTTCACCGTTTCACGGCACAAGCCACAGATGCAAGCGGCCGCACCGGCAGCACTTCCAATGCGGTGCTGATCGCAGTTGATCTCACAGCGCCGGATGCGCCGGTCATCACCGGCTACAGTGACGACACGGGCCCCACGGGCGACGGCATCACCGGCGACACGACACTGACGCTCACCGGCACGGCCGAGGGCAACTCGGTTGTGGAGATATTCGACGGTGCGACATCGCTTGGCACCACCACCGCAGCGGGCAATGGCGCCTGGACATTTACGACCAGCGAACTGGCGGAAGCCGCGCACAGCTTTACGGCTCGGGCGATAGATGTGGTGGGCAATGAAAGTGCGGCTTCCGCTGCACTGGACGTGACCGTGGACACAACGCCTGCGGCCGCCACGGCAACGCCTGTGATTACAAGCATTACGGACGATACGGGGACGCCGGGCGATGGCGTTACCCTCGACACAACGCTGACAATTATCGGGACCACCGTCGCCGGAGCCATCGTGGAAGTATTCGACGGCGCCACTTCGCTGGGGACGGTAATTGCCACTGGCACGGGCACATGGTTCTTCAGCACCGCCGTGCTGGGAGAAGGTGTTCACAGCTTCACGGCAACCGCAACAGCGTCAGGCCTGTCCACCAGCACCGCGTCCGCCGCCTTCGATGTCACCATCGATACGACGGGTCCCGCCGCGCCGGTCATCAGCGGAATTGCCGATGATGGGGGCAGTGTGAGCAGCCAGACATCCGACAACACGCTGACCTTCACAGGCACGGCGGAGGCCGGTTCGACGGTTTATGTCTATGGCGCAGGTGCCGCCGTGGTGGCGACCGCTATCACGGACGGGTCCGGTGACTGGACGGCAACCAGCGGCGCGCTGGCGGAGGGGTACACCAGCTTCTATGCGCAGGCAGTGGACATCGCCGGCAATTACGGCCCGACCTCCACGTCAACGGTCGTCATCATCGACACGACGGCACCGGATGCACCGGTTATCACCGGCTTCTCGGATGACACGGGCACCTCCGGCGATGGTGAAACCACGGATACAACGCTGGTCATTTCAGGAACTGCGGCAACGGGAACGTCAACGGTCGTCATCTATGACAACGGCCTGGAAATAGGGACAGCGGCGGTATCCGGCGGCAACTGGGCCTTCAATACCGCAACACTTGCTACCGGCAATCACAGCTTCACGGCTGCGGGCCGAGACTATGTGGGTAACACCAGCACGGCATCCGCAGCTGTGGATGTGAGCATCGTCGAGGCGGTTATTCCAGCGGTGCCGGTCATCACCAGCATTTCCGAGGACACCGGCTATTCCACCGGGGACAAACAGACGAACGACACGACGCCGACCATCTTTGGCACGGCTGACGCAGGTGTGATTGTGCGGATCTATATTGGCGGGGCATCCGTGGGTACAACCACAGCGGATGGTAGCGGAGACTGGAGCTTTACCACCGCCGAACTCTCCGATGCATATCATTATGTAACGGCGCGCGCCGAGGATGGCGCGGGCAATAACAGCGCCCGGACCGGCACGACATATGTGCTGATTGATTCCTCAGCTCCCGGAGCGCCCGTCATCACGACGCCGGTTGCGGGCGACGGCATCGTCAATGCATCCGAAGATGGGTATTTCAATGTGTCCGGCACCGCTGTCGGCCTCACATATCGGGTGCATGTCACCTTCACAGATGGCGCAGGCGCCAAGGTGACCGGCATTGCGCAGGCAAGTGGAACCAGTTGGACGCTTTCCGGAGCCAATATCTCCGGCCTGCAAAATGGGACTATCACCGTCGATGCCGTTTCCGAAGACCGGGCAGGCAATCTGTCTGTCACGGCAACCGAAACCATTACGCTGGACAATGTTGCGCCCGCCGTTCCGGTCATTTCCGGGTTCACCGACGACACCGGCATTCCCAACGGCCAGACATCGGACACGACACCAACCTTCACCGGCACGGCGGAAGCGGGGATGACGGTCAATCTTTATCTTGCCAGCGCCATCATCGCCACCACCACAGCCGATGGAAGCGGTAACTGGACAGCTACATCCAGCGTGCTGGCGGAGGGCTATCATTACATCACCGCCAAGGCCGTAGACGCGGCAGGCAATCTGAGTGCCCCCACCGGGATCACAATCGTCTGGGTGGACACGACGGCGCCCGCAGCACCGACGCTTACCGGCTTCTCAACCGACACTGATGTCATCGGCGACGGGATCACATCCGACAATACGATCACCCTCACCGGCACGCGGCCGGGTGGCACATTGGTGGCTATTTTCGACAATGGCGTGGAAATCGGCGAAGTGCCGATGACAGGGTCATCGTGGTCCTTCACCACCGGCATTTTGGCTGACGGCGAGCACAGTTTCACCGTCGCGGCACGCGATGGTGCAGGCAATGACAGTGTGCCGACGGCGGCACTGCCGATCACGATTTCTTCTGCATCACTGCCAGCCGCATCGACGTTAATGTTTACCGCCACAGAGGATACGTCCGGCAGCGACACCTACACGATTGATGATCCCCTGATCACGTCGCTTAGCGGCGGCGGCGGGACTGATACGCTGGCATTCACCGCGACAGGCGCACCCACGCCAGTTCTGGATTTTACCCTGATCGATAATGGGGCGGTAAGCGGCATCGAGCAGATCAGCATGGCAGACGGCAATGCCCAAGCCCTGAATTTGACGGCCGCCGACATTCTCGCAATGTCCGACAATGTGGTGAATATCGGCGGCACTGACGTGACCCGGCTTACGGTATTTGGCGACGCGAATGACAGTGTCAGCACAGGTGATACCGGCTGGTCTGCCGATGGCACGGATACAGTTGACGGGGCAACGTTTGACGTCTTCAACAACGGTACGGCGCAGCTTTACGTAGAGGCTGATGTGGCGGCAACAGTCGCAGCCGGGGCGGTGGCGTAGGTGTCCGTTCAGGGCGCAATGGTGCATCGGGGGGCTGCTGCCGGTACCGACTATCTACCGGCACTGGTGGCCGCGCTTGCCTTCTTCGGCAAGAGTTCGCCCTCCAACGCATTGATCGCAGGATTGCCGCTGGATGAGGGCCGGCTTGGGTCCGCACATCTTCCCGAAGCTGCGGCACGCGCCGATGTTCTGGTCATGCAACTCGCCAAACAGGCCAAAGACGTGTCGCGCTCCGAGCTGCCTGCGGTGACACTGATTGGGCGCGGCGAAGGCGAGGGCGATGCGGTGGCCCTGCTGGCGCGGCGCGGAACCGGCTTCATGGTTGCGCGCGGCGAGGCGGAGCCGTTCTGGCTTCCCGATCAGGCGCTTGATCCGGCAACACCGGTTCTGCGCCTCAAGCCCGCCTTCTATTTCGACCAGCGCAGTCTGCCGATTGATCTTGAGCAGCCGCAGCAATGGTTCAAGGGGTCACTGCTGGCCAACCGCGACCTCTACGGCTTTGCCATTCTCGCGGGGCTATTCGTCAATCTGGCCACCATCGCCATCTCCATGTTCACCATGGCGGTTTATGACCGGGTGATCCCCAACAATGCGATGGCAAGCCTTGTGGCGCTGGTCATCGGCATATCGGTGATCGCGCTGACGGATATGGGGCTCAAGGTCATTCGCGGTTATCTGGTGGATGCGGCGGGACGGCGCTTCGATGTGACGGTGGGGGCACGCATCTTCGCGCGCCTGCTGGCGCTGCGCGGCGAGGCGCGGCCGCAATCCTCCGGTGCGCTCGCCAATGTGGTGCGCGAGTTTGAGACGGTGCGTGATTTCTTCACGTCCGCCACGCTTGTGGGGCTCGGTGACGTGCCCTTCGTCTTCTTGTTCCTGCTGATCATCTGGTGGATTGCCGGAGCCGTGGTGCTGGTGCCGATTGCCGGTATCCTGCTCATGATCGGGGTGGGGCTGCTGCTGCAAAAGCCATTGTCGAAGGCGGTCTCCCGCGCGTTCCGGGAAGCCTCGCAAAAGGCGGCCTTCCTGCACGAGGCTGCCAGCGGCATCGACACCATCAAGGCCATCAACGCGCAGGCCTGGGCGCGCCGCCAATGGGAAGCGCTGATGGTGCAATCCGCCGAGACGAGCCTTGTCTCCCGCGGCTGGTCCAACCTGTCTGTCACCCTGACCGGCGGCACGGCCAGCTTTGTTACCATCTTCACCGTTACAATCGGCGCCTTGCTGATTGCCGGTGGCAGCATCACCTCAGGTGCACTGATCGCCGCCGTCATTCTGTCCGGCCGCGCCATCGCCCCCTTTGCGCAGGTCGCCAATCTCATGGCACGCTGGCAGCAGACCAAGCTGGCCGTCGAGGCGCTCGACAAGCTGATGGATGCGCCGACCGAAGAACAACCGGGCCAGATCCAACATGTGACAGGGCCCGGCGCGCTGTCGTTCCGCGACGTGAAATTCGCATACCCGTCCGCCGCCGCTGACATCCCGGCCGCAGCGGCACTGGATAATGTCAGCTTTGACGTGGCGGCCGGCGAATGCGTGGCCATTCTGGGCCGCGTCGGCTCCGGCAAATCCACAGCGCTCAAGCTGGCGCTCAATCTGCACGCGCCGGAATCCGGCCATGTGCTGCTCGACGGGGTGGATGTCAGACAAATACACCCAGCGGCCCTGCGCGCCGCCATCGGCACGGCAGGGCAGGAGGCTGTCCTGTTTCACGGCAGCATTCGCGACAATCTGCTGGCGGCCAATCCCGGTCTCGACGACGCGGCCCTTCTGCAAGCGGTGAAATGGGCAGGGCTGGAAGATCTTCTGCAACGCTCGGTCAGCGGATTGCAGACGCAAGTGGGTGAGCGGGGCATGCGGCTCTCCGGTGGTGAACGGCAGGCCGTATCGCTGGCGCGGGCCCTTGCCGGCCGGCCGCCGGCGCTGCTGCTTGATGAGCCCACCTCCGCCATGGACAACACGACGGAGCAGAAAGTGATTCAGGGCCTTGCCGAGGCGCGGCGCGGACTGACGACCGTCATCGTCACCCACAAGCCGGTACTGCTGCCACTCGCCTCGCGCATCATTGTGCTCGAGCGCGGCCGCGTCGCCATGATAGGCCCGCGCGACGAGGTGCTGGCCAAGCTGACGGGTGCAAAGCCGCAAGCGGCGCTGGGCGTTGTCACCGGGGGTGCATCCGCATGAGCGCGCATAGCTACACGCCGAACCTTTTGAACGTGGCGCCGCTGGTGCTGGACCCGGTGCGCGGACCGCAGCGGGCTGTGATCACACTGCTTTGCGTCATTGCGGCCATCATCACCTTTCTGCTGGTCTGGGCCGGGTTTGCGACCCTTGACATTACCGCGTCAGGCGAAGGCTCGGTCATTCCCTCAAGCCAGATCCAGGTGGTGCAGAATCTCGAAGGCGGCATTCTGCGCGAGGTGCTGGTGCGCGAAGGCGACCGGGTTGAAGCGGGCGATGTGGTGGCGCAGATCGATGACACCGGCATTGCATCCTCATACCGCGAAGACCTGACCACCTATCGCGCCCTGCAGGCGATGATCGCGCGGCTCCAGGCGGAGGCCGACGGGGTTGAGCTGCGCTTTCCCGAGGACCTCAAAACGGCGCCCGGCGGCGATACAATCATTGCCGCGGAAATCGCCTTCCATGAAAGCCGGGTGACCGAACTGGCGGATGCGGTCAATGTGCTGGAGCGTCAGGCAGAACAGGCGCGCGCCGCACAGGAGGATGCTGCTGAGCGCATTGGCTTCCTTGAAGAAAAACGCCGCTCGGCTGCGTCCGAACTGGCCCTGGTCACCAAGCAGGTCAATCAGGGGCTGATGTCCGTTGTCGAAAAACTGCAACTCGAACGGCTGATCTCAGATACCGACGAAAAGCTGTCTGCCGCGCGCGGCGAAATCAACCGGGCCGGCATTGAGCTGGAAGAGCTGGCGTCGCGCATCGCCGAGCGGCGCTCAGGCTATGTGGCGGAAGCGCGCGCCGAACTGGGCAAGCATCAGGCGGAACTGGCGGCTCTGTCTGAGCGGCTCGTGGCGCATCGCGACCGGATGGGCCGCCGCGACGTGCGCGCGCCTGCCAATGGCATCGTCAAGCGGGTTGCGACACTGACCTCGGGGGCCGTCATCGAACCCGGCGGCACCATCATGGAAATCGTGCCCGTGGATGATGCGCTTTTGATCGAGGTGCGGATTTCACCGGCTGATATCGGATTCATTTTCCCCGGACAGGACGCCAAGGTGCGCGTCACCGCCTATGATTTTTCCGTCTATGGCGCATTGCCCGGGCGGGTTGAGCGGGTCGGGGCCGACACCACCATCACCCGTGACGATCAACACTTCTATCCGGTGATGGTGCGCGTTGACGAAAGCGCGCTGGAGGAACGTCAGGCGGACCTGCCGATCATTCCGGGCATGATCGCCGAGGTCAGTATCGTCACCGGCGAACGCTCCATCCTTGGCTATATCCTGAAGCCGGTTTTGAAGCTGAAACAGCGGGCGCTGCAGGAACGCTAAGGTTTGCTGCCGCTGTTTTGAGCCACCGGTCTTCTCGTTTGGCTATTCGGGGTCCGCGTGGCCTTTTAGCGATGCGAAGAGATCAGCCACGGTGCGCTCATCGCTGCGTTTGACCTGGATGCCTGCTTCACGGAAGACATAGGCGGGGCCCTTACCCTCCAGGCTCTTGGGGACCACCACGTAGTCGACCTTCTGTCCTGCCAACCACTCAGCAACCCGCAGGCCTTTCGCCCGCTCCTGATTGCGGTGGGGGTTAGGGCAGAAACGTTGCTCTTCGATAACGCCGCTCGCCTGGTGAACCGTCACAAAGGCGAAATACGGAGCCTCTCCGAAATGCTCACTTATCGCGCCGGAAAGATCGGTGACCGGGACTGCATAGAGTTCGTGAGTCAAGACATGGGGCTCGACATGCAGAAGAACGCGTTCGACCTGCGGCATTGCTGTCCGCACCGCGCGCTCAATCCGGGCCATAGCAATTTCGGCCTTTGCAAGATCGGTCAACCGCAGCGCGATGCCGACCTCGACGAAACGGAATCGTCCGGCATTGCGCCCGGTTATCCATTTGACGTCCGCGGTTGCGGGATCAGCAACTATGACCTTCTCGATCTCGCCAAGGCTCTTGGGGTCGAGCGCGGCATCCAGCAATACCCGCAGGGCATCGACTAGTAGGTCCCAACCTGTCTTGGCGACCGCAATAACAATGATCAGTGCGGCAATTCGATCGATGGGGAAGTCCACCCATCCTGACAGCAGCGCCGCGAATGCGAGACCGGTCGTATAAACATGCACCCGGTACTCGCGTGCGTCGGCCATGAGGGCGGGCGAATTCGTTCGGCGCGCGACCTTCATTTCAAAGTGGCTGAAGACGAGTGGGATCGCCATCGTTACCGTCAGCGAAACCAGCATCCAGGCGTCAACATTCGGGGCTCGGGACGCTTCGAACAAAACGCTGCTGACAATCTCGTAGGCGGTGAAGAAGATCATCATAGCCAACCCGGCTGCAACGAGGTTCTCAACCTTATAGAGGCCATACGGAAAGAGACGGCTCTTGCGCATTGCGAGCTTGATCCCCATCACCACCACTATAGCGGACGCCAGATCAACAAAGTTGTGGAGCAGTTCTGCCGTTACCGCGAGGCTGCCGGACGCTGTGGCAATGAGGCCGTGCAGCACGATCAGAACCAGGTTGACTGCAATTGAATAATACCCCCACCGCACCACGCTCGAGATGCTACCTTGGGGGGCGCCGATTGGATCGGGTGCAGGCAGGTCGTGTTTCGTTACTGTGGGGGGCTGATCAACGGGCAGTCTTGCCTCCTATGAGCCATCAACTTTTGGCAGTTGGTGTAAAAGCGTATTGGTTACGACAGGCCGCATCAACTTATGCAAGGAAACCACGCCATGACGGACGCCAAAAACCAGACAGCGATTGATATGGATCGGGCTCTTTTGGATCCTGGATCTGTGTTTGCAACCCCCGACGCGGTTCTCATCCACGATACCCTGTCGAAGCAACAGAAGATCGAAATCTTGCGCCGATGGGAATATGACGCAAGCGAAGCGTCTGTTGCCCTTGAGGAGGGTATGCCGGGCGAAGAAAATGATCTGCTGCGGCGGATCCTGCTTGCGCTCGACCAACTCTTAGACGGTGTTGACGTCGAGCGTGTCGCCCCATCCAAGCAACACGGCATTTCGGGATCCGACATCAAATCCAAGTAGCCGGCATTGCGCTTGTTCACCTACCCCTTGCTCATGACGATCCCAACAGCGACGAGCGCTCCGGCAAGAAGCGCAATCAGGCTGAACCTGCGCGGCTCTCTTTGCGCCTGTGGCAGCAGATGCGTGGCGCCGACGTAAATCAGTGCTCCCGCAGACATCGCCAGCAGCGCGCCCAGCACTGACTGTTCGATCTGGCTGATGAAAGGATACGACACCAGCGTTCCAAGCGGAGTTGTCGCGCCGGCCGCAAGAAATGCGAGCAGGAATGAACGGCGCTCCGTGAACCCGCTGCGTATCAGCAATGCATATGTAACGATGCCCTCGGGGAACTCGTGCAGCACCATGCCGAGAGCCACAGCCAAGCCTGTGAAGACGTCCACACTGAAGCTGATCGAGTAGACCACGCCGTCGAGAAATGAATGAAAACCGATGCCAAGCAGGGGAACAAGCCCGAGCGCGTAATTGGCCATTTGCGGCTTGTCACAGACATAGGCCGTCAGGAACTTGTTCAACACATGCATCAGCAGATAGCCGGCAAAAAGATAGGCCGGGGCCTGCGCATTCATGGCGAATGATTTGGGCACGATGTGCATGAAGGAAACGGCGATCAGAACGCCCGCCGCAAAACAGGCGAAGTAAGTGGTGTTTTCACGCGCCCATACCCGATAGCGACGGACCGACAAAATGCCGCACGTTGTCACCACTCCGGCGAGCATGCTTGCGCCAAAGGTTATCCAGAAATCCCCGTACATCCCGGTACCTTAAAATTGTTGTGGGTGCATCACCGCACGGCACTCGTGCTAGTATGCATATTTCAAATCAATGCCCATTGGCCAGACACCGCGCCATGTTGCAACTTTGTCGAAGGAGACACCGATGTCCGCAACACAAGAGACCAATACAATCCGGGAAGCCGTCGGTTTCTTTGCAACGGTCGATACCTTTGAAAGTGCAATTGACGATCTGATGAGTTCGGGGTTCGACCGCGCGGAGCTGAGCCTGCTGGCAACGGAACAATCGGTTGAAGAGAAACTCGGCCACAAATATCAGAAAGTCACCGAGCTTGAGGATGAGGCTGCCATTCCCCGGCGTAGTTACGTCTCGACCGAGTCGGTCGGCGATGCCGAGGGCGGTCTGATCGGTGGGCTTTTATATGTCGGTGCGGTGGCAGCGGCAGGTGCGGTTGCCGCCTCAGGGGGCACACTGGCTGCGGTCATTGGCGGCGCCGCGCTGGCCGGTGGTGCCGGTGGCCTCGTTGGATCCATTCTTGCGAAATTTGTTGGCGACCAACACGCGCGCGACCTGCAGGAGCAGCTCGATCATGGCGGGTTGTTGCTTTGGGTGCGGACGCGCGATGCGGCGCACGAGAAGCGTGCAGTCGACATCCTCAAGAAGCATTCAGGACGTGATGTGCATGTGCACGCCCTCCCGTGCTGAGGCCTGACCTGCGCATATAGGCTTGGAAATGGCGGAGGGGGAGGGATTCGAACCCCCGGAACCTTGCGGCTCAACGGTTTTCAAGACCGCCGCATTCGACCACTCTGCCACCCCTCCGCATAGCCGGGTCGCTGGTCGGCGGAGACAGCATTAGCGGGGTCTGACTGGATTCGCAATAAGTGCTGAAAAGCTGCGGCATTTGGTGGCTCCCGGATTGGATAGCGTCAGGAAATGCGAGGCCGGACGGCGCCACGGGGCTCCGCGTTAACGCCGTTTGCGGCGCCGGTTTGTGCCCGTCGCCATTAAGGACAAGAATGGCGGCAACAGCTTGCTTTTCAGGGCTTTCTCATGCTTTGAAGGACATAGCGATAAGCAAAAATTGCCCGCAATGCCGGGCTGTAATGGTGGTGTGTATGTAGGCACACCACCGAAGGGGAGTTTTGAATGCTCGAATACGATCTGGTGCAAACCTGGATTCCGGCATCGATGATTGCCGTTCTCTTGTTTCTGATTTTTCTCGACAGCCTGTGGCTTGCCCGCCGCGATGCCAAAGCGTTGAAACGCTCTGGTGGTGACGGCGGACCCAGTTCCGGCGGCGGTGGCGGCGGTGGCCGTGATTCCGAAGCCAAATGGCATGAGCAGAACAAGGCGGATTTCGCTGAACGTCAGTGGCACGAAAAGAACCGCGAAATTCTGCGTAACAAGCAAGGCAAATCCGCACAGGCAGTGGGGGCGGCTCCGGCCGCCTCCATGGCCATGGGTTCATCCTCAGGACCGTCAGCATTGGCTGGCGGTTACTGGGGCCCGTGGCTGGTGCTGACAAGTCTCATCCTCGGCGCAGGCTTTGCCTTCTACAAAGTGGTGCCCTTTACCCAGCAATTCCTGCAGGACTAACTGCAGGCCCCTGCCAGACCAGCGCGCTGCCCCTGACCGGACCTAAGACCACAGGGGAAGTGTCGGCAACGCATCTGCCATCGGCAATGCAAGAATGGCCTCAGCCAGCTTTTTCGGCGCGGCGACGCCACCGAACTCCATCAAGCCAATTGCCTTTTCCACGACCTCCGGCGGCGTCAGCGCTGCTTCGGGGTCGCCCTTTGCGCAGGTGCGTTCTTCGCGGTGCACCGTGCCGTCGGTCATGACGATCTCAACAGCGCTGCCCCAGTCGCGCGGATAGGCTGAGGCGTAAGGCTCCATGACCTTCACGGCGATGCCGGATGCAAGTCTGCGCGCCTTGACGCGCGCGGCATCATCAAACGATGTCAGCGTCACCGCACCGTCATGCAGCGCCGTTGCAACGCAATGCTGAAGCGAGAACTTGGCTTCATATTCGCTGGCCGCATGGGGCCGGTCACAGACATCGGCTGCCGCCTGATAGGTCTCGATGGTCACCGAGTGCAGCTCATCGGCACCGGCATGATGCAGGCGTTGCGACAGCTCAAGCGACGCATCAATGGCGGGATGGGTGTGACGGCAGGACGGCCAGGGCTTCATGGAGGTCAGCACCAGCTGCCACGGGTCATCGGGCGATGACATGACGCGGGATATATCGGCATCCGGGCAGGCGGCTTTATAGAAGCCTTTGTCACCTTCAAGAATGTGCGGCGGGCCGGTGAAGCCCAGCGCGGCCAGATCAGCAGACTGGACACCTGCCTGGGCTGCATGGCCCGCATGCAGGTGTTTGGTCATGGCACCGGTCTCCAGAAACTCCCAAAAGCCCGAAGACTGGCTGCCCGCATTACCGAGCGCGTGGACTGTCGCGTCCTCATCCAGGCCAAGCAGCGTTGCGACCGCCATGGCGGACCCATAGGGGCCACAGGTCGCCGTGTTGTGCCATATCCGGTAATGCGCAGGACCAACGCCCATACCGACGCGGGTGGTCACCTCAAACCCTTCCAGCACAGCGCGCAGGAAGGCGGGGCCGCCGATGCCTTCGCGCAGTGCTACCGGCCATGCAGCAGGCACAACCACGCAGCCGGGATGCACTACAGAGGCACGGTGCAGGTCGTCGGTCTCAAGAATATGGGTCAGCGCGCCCATCAACAGGGCATGGGCCCCTGTATCAAAGGGCGATGTGGGCGGCGTGGGGCCATTGCCTGCCCAGCGCAGCAATTTTCGGCCCTGATCGCTGGCGCGACCGCCCAGGGTATTGGCGACCGCATCCAGCACAAACAGCGCCGCCATGGCCAGGTCATCACTGGTGGCTTCTTTGGCGCGGGCATGGCGGACGAGCTGACGGGTGAGGGAGGGCTGCTCAGAAGGGCTGGTCATGAATTCGTAAACGCCTCGTTTACTTTATAGGGGGCATTCTAAAGGCTGATTCAAATTGTAGAATTTGCCTGACCGGCATAGTTTTTTGACGGTTTCGCCCCGTTTTCACGGATGGCGATCGGCACAGATAGCGGGATAATGGGGCCATGAACCGTATGATGTCACGTACAGGCGCACTGCTTGCCGCATGTTTGTTCCTTGCCGGTTGCGCTGAAACGCAGCTTGCCGGGGCAGTGGTTAAAGAAGTTAGCCGCAATGACATACCCAACGGCACCGGCGGTCACTGGAAAGTCGGCAATCCCTATCAGATTGCCGGCGAGTGGTATTACCCCAAGGAAGACGAGCGGTATGACAGCACCGGCATCGCGTCCTGGTACGGTCCGCAGTTCCACAAAAAGAAGACCGCCAACGGCGAAGTCTTCGACATGTACAAAGTATCTGCCGCACATCCCACATTGCCGATGCCAGTGATGGCGCGGGTGACCAATCTGGAAAACGGACGCTCGATCATCGTGCGCGTCAATGATCGCGGACCGTTTGCGCGGGGCCGTGAAATCGACATGTCCATGCGGGCCGCTGAAATGCTTGGCTATAAGGAAAAGGGCACCACCAAAGTGCGCGTGCAGTATCTTGGCAAAGCTGATGGGTGGGCTGGCGAGCAGGGCATTCGTTCCGCAAGTCTAGACGCACCGGCAGCGCCTCCTCTAGCCGCCGCTGCGACACCGGCACCGCCTGTGCAACAGACAGCCGCCCAGATGCAGCCGATAGAAGACAATGCGGATGACGATGACAGCCTGCTTCCAACTGCGGGTCTACCGGGTGCGCCAATTCCAGGCATTGATGTTTCCCTGCTGGCTGCAACCGGCGGTGCGGCAGCCTCCGCAGTACCTGCGGCCTTGCCCGTACTGGCCCCGGCAAGTGCACCAGCCACGGCACCTGCCGCCACACAGAATTCGCTGATGGCGCCGGTGACGGATAGCTTCTTCGTGCAGGCGGGATCATTCCGCAGTGCCAGCAATGCAAATTCCCTGGCAGCGCAACTTTCAGATCTTGGCCCTGTCGAAGTAACCGAATCAGTTGTCGACGGTACGCCATGGTATCGGGTCCGGGTTGGACCCGTGGATAGCGTTCAGGGCGCCGACGGACTTTTGGAAACAGTCGTATCCCGCGGCCAGGACGGTGCACGCGTGGTGATGAACTAGCCTGCTAAGAGCTTGTGATCGCCCACAAATTTCGCTCCCCGCCTTATGCGGCATGATGTGCCATGCCGTCTTGACTGGCACCCGCAGCCCAGACGCGCTAATCCAAGTCTCGTCTAATTTTTGAGGTCACCCAAAGGGCCTCTATGCGTTGTCCGCTGCCTGTTGCAAGGTAGCTCTGGATGCCTGCATTGATACTCACACCGCGCCCAATGGAGCCGATTGCCCGATGATCCGCCGCGTCACGTTTCTGACCGCCCTTGTTGCAGCCTGTGCCGGACTTCTTGTCGGTCTGGCCATAAGCCCCGCCCATGCCATAGAGACACCGGCAAGCTATGTGTCGCTGATGGACTATGAGACCGGCGAGATCGTGTATCAGAAGGACGGTGACGCGCTGATGGCGCCTGCGTCCATGTCCAAGCTCATGACAATGGTCATGCTGTTTGATGCGCTGAAGGACGGGCGGGTCTCTCTGGACGACGAATTCGTCGTTTCAGAGAATGCGTGGCGCAAGGGTGGCGCCGCATCTGGCTCCTCCACCATGTTTGCCGATCTGAATACTCGCGTCCCGGTGCGTGACCTGATTTACGGCGTGATTGTGCAATCCGGCAATGACGCCTGCATCGCCATTGCCGAAGCGCTGGCAGGTTCGGAAGAAAATTTTGCCGCGCGGATGACAGAGCGGGCGCGCGAGATCGGCCTTGCGCAGTCAACTTTCAAGAATGCCACTGGCTGGCCTGACGAAGGCCACCTGATGACTGCCAATGAGCTTGCCCTTGTGGCGCGCTATCTCATCAAGATGTATCCGGAGTTCTACGAAATTTATTCGGTGCGTGAATTTGAGTGGAACGGCATCAAGCAGGCAAACCGGAACCCGTTGATCTACATGAATATGGGTGCAGACGGCCTGAAGACCGGCCACACATCGGTATCAGGCTATGGGCTTACCGCATCTGCCAAGCGGAATGGACGGCGCTTCATTCTTGTTGTGAACGGGCTCTCATCCGAACGCCAACGTGCCGACGAGACACAGCGGCTGATGGATTGGGCATTTCGCGAGTTCAAGAAGTTCGAGTTGTTGACGGCCGGGCAAGTTGTCGAGCGTGCGCCGGTCTGGCACGGCAGCAGCGGCACAGTGCCGCTTGTGCTTGCTGAAGACCTGTCGCTCACCATGTCGCGCGATGCGCGCAAGGAGATGAAGGCCACCGTGCGCTATGACGGGCCCATTCGTGCACCCATCGAAGCCGGTGAAACGATCGCTCAACTCGTGATCACAGCGCCGGGACTGCCGACCCGTGTCTATCCGCTGACGGCAGGTGCAACCGTTGAAGAGCTGGGCCTGTTTGGCAAAGCCATGGGTGCACTGGCACATCTTCTGGCCGACGAATGACGCAGGCACGCGGGCGCTTCATAACGTTTGAAGGCGGCGAGGGGGCCGGCAAGTCCACTCAGGTGCGGCGGCTGATCACCGAGCTGCGCAAGCGTGGCGTCGATGCCATTGCCACACGTGAGCCGGGTGGCTCACCCTCGGCTGAAGAAATCCGGTCGCTGCTGGTCAGCGGGCCGCCGGATCGCTGGAAGCCGATGTCGGAAGCATTGCTCATCAATGCTGCGCGGGTAGAACATCTTGAGCGGTTGATCCGTCCATCTCTGGCCGAAGGCCGCTGGGTCCTCTCGGACAGGTTTGCGGATTCAACTACGGCCTATCAGGGCTTTGCCCAAAAGCTTGGCCTTGAGGTCACCCGTACACTTGAGACCCTGGTTGTCGGTGATACGCGGCCGGATCTGACGATTGTGCTGGATGTGCCGGTGGATAGCGGATTGGGCCGCGCCGCCAGCCGCGAGGTCCGCGACCGGGGCGGGGAGACGCGCTATGAGCGTTTCAGCGTCAAATTCCATGAAACCCTGCGGCAGGCGTTCCTGGACATAGCGGCGGCAGAGCCTGACCGCTGTGTGGTCATTGACGCCGTTCAGCCCGAAGCAGATGTGGCAGCGCAGATATGGCAGGCCGTTGCCAGCCGTCTTGGCGACTTGCCGGCGGCATCGGAGTGAGCGATGGCGCGCTCTCCTGAACCATCCGACATTCCCGAACCGGACCGGCTGGAAGGATTTCCACACCCGCGTGAAACTGAAATTCTATACGGCCATGCGGAGGCCGAAGATGCGCTGCGTCATGCCTTCATGTCCGGGCGGCTGCATCATGCCTGGCTGGTTACCGGGCCTGCCGGCATCGGCAAGGCAACGCTCGCATACCGCTTTGCCCGTTTCCTGCTCAAATATAGCGATCCCCGTGTTGTGGAAGCTGCCGGGATTGAGACACTCCATGTGCCGCCGGAAGACGCGATCTTCCGCCGGGTGGCAGCGCGCGGGCACGCCAATGTGCTGACGCTGCGCAAACCGTGGAACGACAAGACCAAGCGTTACATGACCGTGTTGTCGGTAGACGAGGTACGGCGGACGCAGAGTTTCTTCGGCATGAAGGCGGGCGAAGGCGGCTGGCGCATCTGCATTGTGGATACCGCCGACGACATGAACGCCAATGCTGCCAATGCGCTGCTGAAGGTTCTGGAGGAGCCGCCACCGCAGACGATCTTCTTTGTGCTGGCGAACCATCCCGGGCGTCTTTTGCCGACCATTCGGTCGCGCTGCCGCCAACTGGCCTTGAAACCGCTGCGTCATGATCAGCTTCTGTCCGCTGTACACGGACATTTGGGGCATATGGCGGATGGCGACATGGAGGCTGTGGCACGGCTGGCACAGGGTAGTGTCGGACGGGCATTGATGCTGGCGGGCGGCGGCGGCATTGAGCTTTACCGCGAGATGCATGGGCTGATTTCGTCCCTTCCCAAAGCCGACATACCGGCCATTCACGCGATGGCCGACAAGCTGGCGCGGCGCGGCAATGACCAGGCCTATGGCATGTTCCGTGAGCTGTTGTCGGACTGGCTGGTGCGGCTGGTGCGGCAGGGCGCGACGGGCCCTGACAGGGCCGGTGAGATCGTTGCCGGGGAGAGCGACGTGATGGCGCGGCTGGCCGACGGGGCACCGCTTGATCGCTGGGTGGAGGTATGGGAAAACACCGCGCGTTCCGCCGAGCGGGCGGAGGCACTTAATCTTGACCGCAAACAAGTGATCCTTGGCACGTTTGCAGCGCTTGAAGCAGCCGCACGCGGCTAGGCCTTGAGCCGTCAAACCTCCCAAGATGTTGAAAGCAGCCGCCATGCCGGGCGATAAAAATTTCTATATCACCACCGCGATCTCGTACCCCAATGGTGCACCGCATATTGGCCACGCCTACGAGGCGCTGACCACAGACGTATTGGCGCGCTTCAAGCGGTTGGATGGTTTTGACGTATTCTTCCTGACCGGCACGGATGAACATGGGCAGAAGATGGTGGAGACGGCCGAGAAGCTGGGCATGACCCCGGCGGAACTCGCTGACCAGAACACACCAAAATTCAAGCAAATGGTGGCCGCGCTCAACTGCTCGATTGATGATTTTATCACCACGCGAGAGCCGCGCCACATTGAGGCGTCGCAGGAAATCTGGCGCCGGATGGCCGATAAAGGCGACATCTATCTGGGCAAGTATGAAGGTTGGTACTCGGTGCGGGACGAAGCCTTCTACATGGAGAGCGAACTAACCGAAGGGCCAAACGGCGAGAAGCTTGCGCCCACCGGTACCGAGGTTAAGTGGATGGAGGAGGAGAGCTATTTCTTCAAGCTCTCCGCCTATGAAGACAAGCTGCTGGCGCACTACGAGGCGGAACCCGGATTCGTCCAGCCGGATGCGCGGCGCAACGAGATTGTCTCCTTCGTCAAAGGCGGCCTTAAAGATCTGTCAGTCTCACGTATGACGCTGGACTGGGGGGTGCCGGTGCCCGGCGACCCGAAGCATGTGATGTATGTGTGGATTGACGCGCTGACCAACTACCTGACCGGCGTTGGTTTCCCCGGCAGGGACGATGCGCAGTTCGCAAAATTCTGGCCCGCCGACCTGCATGTTATTGGCAAGGACATATCGCGCTTCCATGCCATCTACTGGCCAGCCTTTTTGATGTCTGCTGATCTGCCGCTGCCCAAGCGCGTTTTCGCGCATGGCTTCCTCTATAACCGCGGCGAGAAGATGTCGAAATCACTCGGCAATGTGCTTGATCCGTTCGGCATGATTGACGCCTATGGCACGGACCCGTTCCGCTATTTCTTCTGCCGCGAAGTGCCCTACGGACAGGATGGCAGCTACGGGCACGAGGCAATGGTCAACCGTATCAATGCGGACCTTGCCAATGACCTCGGCAATCTGGCGCAGCGCTCACTGTCGATGATCGCCAAGAATTGCGGCGGTGTAGTGCCCACACCGGGTACCTTGAGCGATGAAGATGCGGCAATGCTGGCGGCGGTTGATGGACTGTTGCCCACAGTTCGCGACGCAATGGATGCGCAGGCGATCCACAACTATGCAGGCGATGTGTGGAAAGTTGTGGCGGATGCCAACCGCTATTTTGCAGGCCAGGAACCGTGGGCTTTGAAGAAGACGGACCCTGAGCGCATGGGCACCGTCCTATATGTAACCGCGGAAATCATCCGGCAGGTCGCCATACTGGCGTCGCCGATCATGCCCGCATCCTGTGCGCGATTGCTGGATCAGATTGCAGTTGACGAAGGTGCGCGTAGTTTTGCGGCATTGGGTGAAGGCGGGCGGCTTGCAGCGGGCGTTGCACTGCCCACCCCGGAAGGCGTCTTCCCGCGCTACGTGGAAGAAGAGACAGCGGAAAAATAATGATGCTTGTGGATAGCCATTGCCATCTCGACTATCCGGGTCTGATTGAAGATCTGGACGGTGTTGTGGCGCGCGCGGGCGATGCCGGGATCGGGCGTATGCTGACGATCTGCGTCAAGCTCTCCGAGTTTGAACGTGTTCATGCCGTCGCAAAGCGCTTTGACAATGTGTGGTGCACCGTCGGTGTGCATCCGCATGAGGCGGATACGGAAACCGGCGTGACAGCGCAGCGGATTATCGAGGCGACCAAGGCTCCTGAAGTGGTCGGCATCGGCGAGACCGGGCTCGACTATTTTTATGACAATGCCCCGCGCGAGGAGCAAAAAGCGTGTTTCCTTGCGCACATTGAGGCGGCGCGCGAAACGCAATTGCCGCTGATCATTCATGCGCGCGATGCGGATGAAGACATGGCGGACATTCTGGAAGCGGAAACCGCCAAGGGCGCGTTCCCGTTCCTGCTACATTGTTTTTCGTCCGGGCCGGAGTTGGCGCAGCGTGCAGTAGCGATCGGCGGCTATGTATCGCTGTCGGGGATCATCACCTTCAAGAAGGCGGACGATATTCGCGAAACGGTTGCGGGCCTGCCACTGGACCGACTGCTGGTTGAAACGGATTCGCCCTATCTGGCGCCGGTGCCGCATCGCGGCAAAACCAATGAGCCGGCTTTCACGGCGCATACGGCGGCCAAGCTTGCCGAGATCAAGGGTGTGTCCGTGGACGAGATAGCGGACATTACCACCCGCAATTTTCATACGCTCTTCACAAAAATCCCCCCGCTTTAACCGGTTGTGGGGTGCAGGCTTGCCTTGGACGGCGCAACATCCAAGACTGCGTGGCCCCGCGGACAGCGGGAACCAAAGGAGGGGGAAATGATGAATTCGCGACTTGCTGCACTTACCTGCGCGGGGCTGCTGGCCATTGGCGGACCGGCATTGGCAGACTCCACCGATGTCGGCATCGTGGGCGCCACCGGTGCCAATATCGGCCGCGCGACGCTGACCGAAGCGCCGACTGGGGTTGTCCTGCGCATTGAAATCGGTGCCGGGGGCCTTGAGCCCGGCTGGCACGGGATGCATCTGCACAGTGTCGGCGACTGCTCAGACACCGGCACATTCAAACTCTCCAAGGGCCACGTCAATTTTGACGGCAAGGAACATGGGCTGCTGAATGAAGCCGGGCCGGACAATGCGGATCTGCCGAACATCTATGCGGACAAAACCGGTGCCGCACACACCGAAGTCTTCACGACGCTGGTGAACCTCGAAGGCGACCGCGGGTTGCTGGATGAGGATGGCTCGGCGCTGGTTATCCACGCCAACCCGGATGATTTCGTGACCCAGCCGATCGGTGGGGCCGGTGGGCGTGTCGCCTGCGGGGTTATCGGCGGCTAGCAATTTGCCTGCTTTGACGACGAACGGCGGCGGCTCCGGCTGCTGCCGTTTGACGTTGTGCCTGTTGCAGGCCATTTATCAGCGGTAACAGGGCCGATTCCGGCCCATTTCTCGGCAGGCTACAAGCACGACAATGAGCGGTTTTCTGAAAATTACGATACTGGGCTGCGGATCCTCCGGCGGGGTGCCGCGTATCGGCAATGTATGGGGCGATTGCGACCCTGCGGAACCAAAGAACCGTCGGCGGCGCTGCTCGATACTGGTGCAGAAATCAGCGGAGCAGGGCGGGCCGACCACCGATGTCCTGATCGATACGTCACCTGACATGGCTGACCAGTTGAACCGGGCTGATCAGGGACGGCTGGATGCTGTACTTTATACCCACGCCCATGCAGACCAGGCGCATGGCATTGATGACCTGCGCATGGTGGCAATGAATATGCGCGCACGGGTCAATGCCTATATGGACGAGACCACAGCAAGCTGGCTGACAACGCGGTTTGACTATTGCTTCAAGACCCCACCGGGCTCCAGCTACCCGCCGATCCTCGATCCCCATCCCATCGAGCCGCATGTGCCGCTGACCATTGACGGGCCGGGTGGGCCGGTGACGTTTGAGCCGCTATTGCTTGAGCATGGGAACATTCCCTCGCTTGGCTTCAAGATGGGCGGCGTGGCCTATTCACCAGATGTGGTCGGCGTGCCGACACGCGCCCAGGCCGCCATCAAGGGAATCGACTGCTGGATCGTGGATGCGTTGCGGCGCACCCCGCATCCGTCCCACGCCAATCTTGCCATGTCGCTGGACTGGCTCGCTGAAATGCAGCCTAGATTGGGTGTCCTGACAAACATGCATGTGGACCTCGACTACCAGACGCTGCTCAGCGAATTGCCCGAAGGTGTGGTGCCCGCCTATGACGGCATGGTGCTGGAGTATCCGCTGTGAGCGATAACATGGATGAAGGATGGGTTGGCGGGCTGTTTCGGTGCGGCGACTTCGAAGTGTCGACTGAACGCAATCGTCTCGACCGCACGCTGATCCTCAATACCTTGTCGGAGACCTACTGGGCCGGTGATCTCTCGCCGGACAGGCTGATGGAGAGCGTCGCCAACGGCTTGCCGTTCGGCCTTTATCATGTGCCATCAGGCCGCCAGATCGGCTTCGCGCGTCTTGTGACGGACATGACGCGGTTTGCCTGGGTGTCGGATGTATTTGTTGTGGATGGATATCAGGGGCAGGGCTGCGGCAAACTCCTGATGCGTGCGATTCTCGACTATCCGCCTCTGGTCCACGTTTACAACTGGACGCTGGCCACCAAGGACGCGCACGGGTTTTACGAGCAATTCGGCTTTAAGCTCGCTGACGGCAAGGATGCCACCATGCAGCTGAAGCGCCCGAAAGTTCCTGTCAGCTAACCTCTGCCGTTCTGGTTCTCCGCTGTGTGGCCTCTATGCTGAGGCGAAACCAGAACAGGTGATAGTCGTGGACCAACGGATCAGCATTATCACTCTTGGCGTGTCAGACCTTGCCGCACGTTCTTCTGCGTTCCTTATATCCTTGGTATTCTGGTCGAGCATCAGGTCATTTAGCCGACTTCATAAAGCGGGCTACGATATAGGCGGAGATCAACTGCTCGCCAAAGGCCAAGGGGGTCGCTGCAAAAAGCAGGGAATAGGGCGCGATCCCCATATTTCCGATCGCAAACCATGTCAGTACAATCGTCGTGATCGTAACCCAAAGTGCTGACGTAAAAATAGCACGTCCCGAGATCCCGCTCCTATCAAAATACATCCAGTAAAACCCGGTGGTAACCAGCATGAACAGCACTGTCCAAATCCCCCAGAGCGCCATGATTGGCAGGGATACGGGCGCCACTTCAGGGTTGTCAGGGAAAGCAGCATATAACATCGGTGCTACAACAAAAAAATATCGAGGCAAGCCGGAGATATTTACCCAGATTGTGTTCGCGATGAAGGCGCTCCAAAACGGTTTTCCGTTCATGGGAGTTAGTGTTGCCCGATCTGTCATAAAGCTATCCTCGATTTTAAACGGACAAGACATTGAAACAGCTTACCGCTGAGATGCATTGGACGTTGCCTGTCTTCATAAGGAACTGCCAAACATTTTTTCGGTATGGTTCGGATCACGATTGCGGATGCCATTGCCTATGCGGTTGGCCAACCAGACGGCGTCGCAGTCGACGAAATGATTGTCCGGCCGCTGGCACAGGCACGCTAACCTATTGATCTAGTTATCAAACTTCGCCACATTCTCATAACCGTTCATTAAGCAGCAGTATGCGACACTGTGGGTATCTGGGGCTTCATCTGAAGTTTCCCGCAGGAGGACGTGCTCATGGTGAGCTATTCAGGCGTTATTGAACCGCGCAAGATTGATCGGCTGTTGACCAGTGCTGAGCTGGATCGCGAAAAGCGCCATGCTTTGCAGGTGTTTAGCGAGCGCATGGACCGCACGATCATCGAGGCCAACCAATCCGTGCTGCGGGCCAAGCTGCCTGACATCAATATGGACACCATGACCCGGCTTGCTGTGCGCATCGCCGAATTGCGGGCAGGGTACCTGGCAAAGGCCCTGAGCGTTGCTGAAACACCCGGCACGCCGGGCGTCGAAGCGCTGGATGAATTGCAGCGCCATCGCATAGCGTTTGAAGAGCTGCGCGAAGCCTTCGAGGCACTCGAACGCGTCATTGAGCGTGGCTATACGAAGGCCGTTTAACCGGACATCCCAACGCACTTACAGAGAATTGTGACTGCCGTCGCAGAACGGTTCGTTCTGTGTGTGCTTGCATTGGCAAAAGAAGACCGCCCGGTCTTTGTCCGCAAGATATTCCATCGGCTCAAACCCGGTGCCGGCATGGCTGCCGTCGCAAAAGGGTTGTGACTTTGAACGGCCACAACGGCACCACCAGTAAGTTTCACCAGCTTTGACGTCCACCTTGGCGGGTTCCTTGGCGGCGATGACGGGATCGGACATGTCGGGTTCCTCCTGATCGTGTTTTTGCGGCTTGTATGCGCAAGCCTAAGGCTTACCTTGGCAAGAGACACTCGGAAGCCTGACCACACCATTCGAACGGCTCATCCATTTATTTTCCATAATATATATTATGCGCCTTTTTAGCGCGCTTAAGGTGCCGTAGCAGAGAAACCCTATGGACCTCCAAACTGCAGGAGCAGATGGCGCGCACCACGATAGAAAAATGCGTACGTCGCCACCCAAGATAACAACGCCGCCACAAACGTAGTATTAAACCCGACGCCATAGAGGCATGCCCAGCCCTTGGACCACTGCGCTCTGGCCAAGCCTTGTTGCGGGGAATACTTCTGATTCAAACCATCAACAACCGCTGTGATTTGATTGGTGTTTTGCGCAGCCGCAATGGAAAAATTGGCGTATGCGAGAATAGTCGCAAATGCCGCCGCTATCAGGCCACATACGAACAGCTCCGAAGTCTCAATCATCGCCTGGATTTCAATGAGCTTTTGCGAGGCGGCTTCCCCATTTTCCGCTATCGTGTTTGGCACCATCGCCCAGAATGCAGGTATAGCGAGCAACCCACCACCATTTAACAGGAATGCAGCTTTGACGGCCGCCTCGGCAAACCCCACCGCAGCGTTCTTGTGAGCCTTGAGGTGCTCCTGTATCGGGTCAATAAGGTTCCGATACTCTATGAGTTGATCTAGTCGTCGTTGTTGATCTTCACCGGACGTTGGCAATTGCACCTCCCAAACACCAGAGCATATGTATGGCCACACGGCCCAGTGTAACTACTCAGATAGACGTGTTGTCGCCTTATTCTCTGTTGAGCGATAATATTACTGCTACATAGCGAGAGTAACTATTGCCCATGACCGATCAGCCGCCCGCAACCAATAAGACCTTCACCTCCGAGAGCGATCTTCGCACTACCTACAAGGCGCCCAGCGATGGCGTACTGGCGAAGGACATTCGGCATATTGATGCGCATTGCGCGCGCTTCATCGAGCTGTCGCCGTTCTGTGTGATCGGCTCGTCACGCACGGATGGATTTGGCGATGTGTCGCCGCGTGGTGGTGAACCCGGCTTCGTTCATGTGCTGGACAAGACCCACCTGGCGCTTCCCGACCGCCCCGGCAACAACCGGCTGGACTCGCTCTCCAACATCACCGCCAACCCGGCGATCGGCCTGCTGTTCTTCCTGCCCGGCGTCAACGAGATGCTGCGGGTAAACGGGGAGGCGACGATCTCCACCGAACAGGCTTTGATGGACCGGTTTCTGGTCAATGGCCGGCCGCCGCTTTCCGTCCTCGTCGTCGAGGTCAAGGAGGCCTATCTGCATTGCGCCAAGGCCATCAAACGCGCCGGGCTGTGGGATCAGGATGCGCAGATTGAGCGCGCGGATTTTCCAAGCCTTGGCCAGATCATGCGCGACCAGCTGACGCTTGATGTGGAAGCGGAACTGGTGGACCAGATGCTAGATCAGGATGCCAAGGACAATTTGTACTAACGCTCAAAGTTATCCACAGGCAGGACTCTCATGCCCCCTCCCCGTCATCCCGCCCTCTCGCGCTGGCACCCGGATTTTGCGGATGCGTTTGAAGCCTTTATGAAGGGCTGACCTTTCAATCAGCCGGACGCCTCCATGCCCCTTAAAATCGCCATCGTGCCCGTGACACCGCTCCAGCAAAATTGCTCGCTCCTGTGGGATGACGAGACGATGGTTGGTGCAATCTGCGACCCCGGTGGCGATATCGGCCGGCTGAATGACGCCATTGCGGAAGCCGGGTTCAAACTCGAAAAAGTGCTGCTGACCCACGGGCATCTGGACCATGCGGGGGCTGCGGGCGAACTGGCCAAAGCGTATGACGTGCCCATTGAGGGGCCGCATCGTGATGACCTGTTTTTGCTGGAGAGCCTGCCCGAGCAATCGGCGCGCTACGGCATGCCGGAATATCCGTTGTTTGAGCCGACGCGCTGGCTCGATCACGGCGACACGGTGACCGTCGGCGGGCTGACATTGGATGTGATCCACTGCCCCGGCCACACGCCCGGCCATATCGTATTTCACCATGCGCCGTCGCGCATCGCCCTGGTTGGCGACGTGATTTTTCAGGGCTCCGTCGGCCGCACGGATTTTCCGCGTGGCAACCATCAGCAGCTGATTGATTCAATTCGTGACCGGCTGTTTGTGCTCGGCGGCGAGACCGGGTTCGTACCGGGGCATGGCCCGCTTTCAACATTCGAATATGAGCGGCAGACAAACCCATACGTGTCCGACGAAGTGCTTGGCCTCGCATGAGCACACACCTCTTTGATCTCACCGGCCGCGTGGCGCTGGTCACAGGCGCTGCACGCGGGCTTGGCCTTGAAATGGCGCGGGCGCTTGGTGCAGCGGGCGCGCATGTGTTCGTCGGCGGGCGCGACCCGGCGACACTGGACGAGGCCATCAAAACACTTGCTGCTGAGAGCATCACGGCAACACCCCTTCCCTTCGACATCTCCGACATCCCGGCTGCTGACAAGGCCGTCGAAAACCTGATCGCGCGGGCCGGGACGCTGGACATTCTGGTCAACAATGCAGGCGCGCGTGATCGGCGGGATCTGTTCGCCTTCAAGACCGAAGATGTAGTGCAGCTGCTGCATACGGACCTTGTTGCACCGTTCGAGCTGTCCCGCGTGGCGGCACGCCACATGGTGACAAAACGCCGTGGGCGGATCATCAATGTCACGTCCATTGCCGCGCATATTTCGCTCAAGGGCGATCCTGTTTACGGCATGGCCAAGGGCGGGCTGGCGACGGCAACGCGCGCGCTGGCGGCAGAGCTTGGGCCAAGCGGTGTGACCGTGAATGCGATCTGCCCGGGTTTCTTTGCCACCGAGTTCAACGCGCACCTCACTGACGTTGAGGCGATCACCTCAATGCCGCGCGACCGCTCGTCGCTGGGCCGCTGGGGCAAGCCTGAAGAGATTGGCGGCGCGGCGGTATTTCTGGCGTCGGACGCTGCTAGCTATGTCACCGGCCACACACTGGCGGTGGATGGCGGCTATATGGGACACTACTAGCGCCATGCTCCAGGCCATCATCAAAGCCGCCATTTCGGGTGTTCTTATTTTAGCGGTTTCAGAAACCGCCAAGCGCAATCCTGCTGTCGCGGCACTGGTAGCATCGCTGCCGCTGATCTCCATTATGGCCGTCATCTGGCTGTGGCGGGATACCGGCGACGAAGTGCGCATTGCCGACCATATGGAAGCGACATTCTTCTATGTCCTGCCATCCCTGCCGATGTTTCTGGCAATGCCGGCCATGCTGCGCGGCGGCATCACATTCTGGCCGTCGCTGGGGCTGTCTGTGATCTTCACCGTCGCGCTCTATGCAGCCACGGTCTTCATTGCAGCGCGGTTTGGTATTCGGCTTTAGGCACAACGGCCAAACGATTGTATGCGCGGGGCATGGGCATTAGTCTCCCGGCTTCGCATGGTAAAAATGAGTGGGAGTTAGAATGGCCACGGGCAAAATTTCAAAATGGCGGCTTGGGGCATTTGCCCTGCCCGCGATCCCCATTTCAGCGCTTGGCCTGCCTATTGTCGTCTATCTACCGCCGTTCTATGCCGAGGATATGGGGCTGTCGCTCTCAGTCGTCGGCACTATTTTCATGATTGCGCGGTTCTGGGATGTCATCACGGACCCGATCCTTGGCACCCTGTCCGACCGGGTGCATTCGCGCTGGGGACGGCGGCGGCACTGGATCGTGATCTCTGCGCCAATCCTGATGTTTTCCTCATGGATGCTGTTCATGCCGTCCGCCCCGGTAACCTGGGTCTATCTGCTGTTCTGGATGGTGGTGCTGTATATCGGCTGGACGCTGATTACGATTTCGCACATGTCGTGGGGTGCTGAATTATCAACCGACTACAATGAGCGATCATCGATTCAGGGCTGGCGCGAATTCGCGCTGATCTTTGGCTCGTTCACGGTGCTGGCACTGCCAGCCGTTGTTGAAGCCACGTCCGATGGAATAGGCCGCGCTGACAGCGTGGCGGCCATGGGGTGGTTCGTCATCATTTTGCTGCCAATCACGGTCGGCATCGCCGCGTGGGCCGTGCCGGAATTCAAGAGCGTGCCGCAGGCTGCCATCAACTGGATGGAGTCAGGCCGCCTGCTTTTGAAAAACATGCTGCTGCGCCGGGTGCTGCTCGCCGACCTGCTGGTGGGTATCGCACCGGGCATAACCGGCTCGCTCTATCTCTTCTTTGCGTCTTACGTGATGGAGTTGCCCAAGTCGGCCAGCCTGTTGTTGCTGGTCTATTTCGTGGCGGGGTTTGTCGGTGTCCCCATCTGGCTGCGGATTGCGCACAGAATGGGCAAGCACAAGACGCTGGCGATTGCGATGTATTACGGCGCGCTGGCGCTGCCGCTGGTGGTGTTCATGCCGCGCGGTGAGTTCTGGTGGCTGTTTGTCGGCAACACGCTCTATGGCGTTGCCTATGGGGCGGGATCATTCCTGCTGCGGGCGATCATGGCGGATGTCTGTGACCGCGACCTCCTGGATACCGGCCAGCAACGTACCGGGCTCTATTACTCCTTGCTGACAATGACCAACAAAATCGGCTTCGCGGTCTCCGTCGGTATCACTTATTGGTTGCTTGATTTCATTTCCTTTGTGCCGGAGCCTGGTGCCAACAGCCCGGAAACGCTCAATCAGCTTCTCATTCTTTATGTGACCCTCCCGGCGCTCTTCATGGCAGCGGCGGGTA
Source organism: uncultured Parvibaculaceae bacterium (assembly GCA_964511745.1). GTDB lineage: Bacteria > Pseudomonadota > Alphaproteobacteria > CGMCC-115125 > CGMCC-115125 > Pyruvatibacter. The sequence goes on along the minus strand of CAZEHX010000010.1, from coordinate 56,259 downwards.
TTCTTATGTGGCGATATCCGTTGACCAAGGAAGCGCATGAAGAGATGCGAGCGCAACTGGCGGAACGGCATCATGACCATGAAGAAGCGTCGGACGTAGCCGCTGCCATCAGCGCGGTCGCCACTGGCGTTCATGACAGGCCGGCGGACTGACATGGCACCATCCCTACCGGCAGACCGCACACGGATCGAAACGCTGCTCGCCATCATGGCGCGGCTGCGTGATCCTGATGGTGGCTGCCCGTGGGACCTTGAACAGACCTTCGAGACCATTGCGCCCTACACGCTTGAAGAAGCCTATGAGGTGGCCGACGCGATTGAGCGTGGCGATATGGATGACCTCAAGGATGAGCTGGGGGACCTCCTGTTGCAGGTGGTGTTTCACGCCCGCATTGCCGAGGACGACGGGACGTTCAATTTTGGCGATGTGGTTGATGCCATCTCCTCAAAGATGATCCGCAGACACCCTCACGTGTTCGGTGATGGGGATGCGGATACGCCGCAGGCCGTCAAAGGGTCGTGGGAGCGCATCAAAGCCACCGAGCGCGATGCCAAAGCAGGGGCTGAACCCGCCCGCACGCTCGACGGCATACCAAAAGCCCTGCCCGCGCTGGTGCGTGCCGTAAAGCTGCAAAAGCGGGCTGCGCGCGTCGGCTTTGACTGGCCGCAAACGGCGCAGGTTCTCGACAAGCTGGTTGAGGAGACGAACGAGCTTAAAGCCGAGATTGATGCGAGCGCCGCGCCCGAGCGGGTCATGGATGAGCTTGGCGATATACTCTTTGTCTATGCCAATCTGGCGCGCCACCTCGACGTTGATCCCGAGCAGGCGCTCTCAGGCACGAATGCCAAGTTTGAGAGCCGCTTCAAATTGATTGAAGATTGGCTGCGCGAAGATGGGCGCACACCCGAGCAATCCAGCCTCGAAGAAATGGATGCCTTGTGGAACCGGGCCAAAGCCCATCAGCGCGCTGGCCAACAGGACTGACCAAACAACAAGACTGCATAAAAGGAAACCCATCATGCGCATGATCTTCGCCGTCGCAGCTCTTGCCCCGCTTGCCATTGCAGGTACCGCATCTGCCAATCCAATGACGGCTATCGGCGATATGGATGCAGGCTGGAATACGCTGGCACCCGGTGGAGACACCATGTGCGCCATGGGCACCCCCTATGCGTTTCATGTGAAGCCGGGCGCGCGCGACAAGGTGATGGTATTTCTCAATGGTGGTGGTGCGTGCTGGACCGGCCAGCATTGCGACGCGCAGGTGGACCCCACCCCCTATGTGCCGGTGGCGGACCTCCCCCACAATGATCCGCGCACGCGCAAGGGTGCGTTCGACCTTGAGAACCCGGAAAATCCCTTCAGCGAATGGACGCAGGTGTTTGTCTCCTACTGCACCGGCGACGTGCATCTGGGTGCGCATGACATGACCTACACGAAAGACGATGGCAGCGAGATCACGGTTCATCATCGCGGCAAGGCCAACACCATGTCCGCCTTGAACTGGCTGTTTGAAAATGTCGATGCGCCAGAGCGGGTCTTTGTCGGCGGCGGGTCAGCTGGTGCGGTGGCATCACCCCTGTATGCAGGCATCGTGCAAGAGGCTTATCCGCAGGCTGAGGTCGTTCAATATGCCGGCGGTGGTGGCGGCTATCGCGTCAACCCAACTGTGGCGCTCAGCGAAGCATGGGGGACATTCGATGACCTGCCGGACTGGCCTTCGCTCGAGGGGATGAGCGCGGAGACATCGGTCTTTGATGACTTCTATCTGGCCTCGGCGGCGCAATTTCCGCAGATCAAGTTCCGGCAGTTCAACACCGCCTATGACACTGTGCAGAAGCAATTCCTGCACCTACTTGGCTCGGATAGCGAAGTCTATCCGTTGTTGAAAGCTAATCTGACTGACCTGGAAAGCGAGATCAGCAATTTCCGCAGCTTCACTGCAGCAGGTGGGTTTCACACCATCCTGAGGTTTGATGAATTCTATACATTTGAAGCCGGGGGCGTGCGCGCTGTGGACTGGGTGCGCGATGTGGCCGACGGCAAAGACGTTGAGACTGTCAGCTGTGATGACGACGACGGCGGTTGCCGGGGCGACATTGCCGAATAGGCGTGTCAGTCCGACGTCGTCTCTGTAAACAGGTTCGGAAACTGCTTGGCGATGCGTCCCATATCGGCTCCCGACACCTTGATGCGAATGCAGACAATGCCCTCTTCGTCCGCGGGATCTTCGCCCGACACCGTACAATTCTCATGTAGCCATGCACGAGCGGCGGCGTCATTGGGCCCAAGCTCGATTTCGAGGTCCGTGAGATTGGCGGTCACCCGCGTTTCAATCAGCGTATTGAGATCTGTGAGGCCCTCGCCGCTGACTGCGGAAACGGCGATCTGATTGGGGTCATTTTCGATGGTTGCATCCAGAACCGCGCGGCCCTGTTCGTCCAGCAGATCAATCTTGTTATCGACTTCGACCACGCGCGCTGTGTCGTGTGGGTCGACACCTAGTTCACGCAGCACGTCGTGGACATCCTGACGTTGTGCCTGCGTTTCGGGATGCGAGATGTCGCGCACGTGCAAAATGAGCTCGGCTTCCAGCACCTCTTCCAGCGTCGCGCGGAAGGCTGCGACCAGTGACGTGGGCAGGTCTGAAATGAACCCCACCGTGTCCGACATGATGACACGCTGACCGCCGGGCATATCCAGCGCCCGCATGGTGGGGTCAAGGGTTGCGAACAGCATGTCCTCGGCCAGCACACCGGAGGCTGTCAGCCGGTTGAACAATGTCGATTTGCCGGCATTGGTGTAGCCGACCAGCGCTACGACGGGGTAAGGCGTCCGGCGGCGGGTCTTGCGGTGCAATTCGCGGGTTCGCGTCACACGTTCAAGCTGCTTTTCCAGCTTGATGATGCGGTCCTGAATATGGCGGCGGTCAGATTCAATCTGAGTTTCGCCGGGGCCGCCGACAAAGCCCATCCCACCGCGCTGGCGTTCAAGGTGGGTCCACGACCGCACCAGCCGGCTCTTCTGGTACATCAGATGTGCCAGCTCCACCTGCAACGTGCCTTCGCGGGTGGCTGCGCGCTCGCCAAAAATTTCCAGAATAAGGCCGGTACGGTCCAGCACCTTGGTATTCCATGCGCGCTCAAGATTGCGCTGCTGGATTGGCGTTACCGGCCCGTCGATGATAACGAGGCCCGCCTCTTCCTGAAGCACCAATGCCTTGATCTCATCTACCTTGCCCTCACCGAACAATGTGCCCGGCTTTGGACTGGCGATGGGCACAACGGCGGCGTGGGCAATCTCGAGATGGATGGCGGCGGCCAGACCGACGGCTTCCGCCAACCGGTCCTCGGGCGCTCGGGCGGCATTGCGCGCCTGCACTGCAGAGCCGCCCGATTTGATCCAAGGATGCAGAATGATCGTGCGACCGCTGTCGGCAGCTGCAATGCGATCATCCATAGGCCCTGCATCCGGTGCTGCCTCATCGGCAGCGCGGCGCGCATTGCGGTTTTTTTTCGGTGTGGTCAAGGTGCGGTGCAGATCCCGGCGGGTTTATCAATCGCCGTCTGATTCACCGTCGTCATCGTATAGCTGGACCGGTGCCGACGGCATGATTGTCGATATGGCATGCTTGTAGACCAGCTGCGAGTGGCCGTCACGCCGCAACAGCACACAGAAGCTGTCAAACCACGTGACAACGCCTTGAAGCTTGACGCCGTTCACCAGGAACACCGTCACCGACATTTTCTGCTTGCGGATGTAGTTGAGGAAAGTGTCCTGAAGGTTCTGGGGCTTGTCAGAGGACATGAGGGTTGGCCTTTCTTTTGTTTTTTGCCGTCTCTTGTGAAGCTAGCATGCCGGTTGCCGACACACCTTCCGCCGCGCCTGGCAGGGCGACTGACTACTTCATTATCAAGTAAGTGATACAGTTTTCTTTCATAGCAAGTGGAATTTCCTTCCAAATGCCCAAACAGCCTAAAAATCAGGCAGTTGCATATCAGAAATTCTGGAATTGGCGCGTGATGCGGCACGCAATCTGACGGCCACAGGCCCTGGTTGGCCCTTGTTGATCACATTTTCGTCTATACGGATCACCGGTAGGAGGATGGCCGAGGAGCTCGACAGGAAGGCTTCCGCAGCGGACAGAGCCTCCCCAACAGAGAATTTCCGCTCTTCCACATTGATGCCCAACTGGGTGGCCGTCTCGAGAATGACCGACCGGGTAATGCCGGGCAGAATGTCCTGGCTCAGTGGCCGGGTGACCAATGTCCCCGCAGGCGTGATGATCCAGGCATTGGTTGATGAGCCCTCGGTGACATAGCCGTCCGCGTCCACCAGCCAGGCTTCGTATGCACCTGCTTCCCGGGCTGTCTGCTTGGCCAGAACGTTCGGCAGAAGATTGACGCTCTTGATGTCGCGGCGGAACCATCTCTCATCAGCGACGGTCACGACCGCAATGCCCTGGGTCGCCCGTGCCTCGCGCGCCGCCACGTCAACCGGGGCGACAAACACCGTGAGCGTCGGGGCGACTGACGGCGTGGGAAATCCGTGGTCTCTGCGTGCAGCACCTCGGGTAATCTGAAAATAGACAATGCCGTCACGAACGCGATTGCGGCGGACGACTTCGCGGAGCACCAATTGCAGGCTGCGGCGTGACATTGGTGGAGTGATGCGCAGCGCTGCCAGAGACTTCTCGTAACGATCCAGATGGCGCGATTCATCCACCAGGCAGCCATCGCGCAATTCGCATACTTCATAAATGCCGTCTGCGAACAGGAACCCGCGGTCTTCAACAGATACTGCTGCCGAATGGCGCGTGGTATAGGTGCCAGGCGTTCCCGCGTCTCTTACATAGGCGATACGGCTCATGCGGTGTGCCCTTCCCTGCCTAACTGTCGCGGATTGTCAGGCCGACGAAGATGCCGATAAAAGCCAACATCTCCATTCGCCCGGCAACCATAGCCAGGCAAAGAACGAATTTTGCAGCCGCCGGCATCTGCGCATATACGCTTGTCGCGTCGAGGCCGAGCGCCGCACCATCCGCACCGGGTGCAAATCCAAGAACCGGTCCGGCATTGGCCAACGCGCCGATGGCCGCAGCCATCGCCTGATCGAACTCAATTCCGAATAATGTCAACGCCAAGGTCGTTACCAGCGCCAGCATCACCATCACCACAAACATGGTCCAAACGCCGCGCATCAAAGGCATGCCGAATGGTCTGCCACCAAACTCGGTATGGACGATGCCATGGGGATGCGACAGTCGGTTTATTTCGCGCACGCCCTGTTTCATCAGCAGTGCCACGCGCATCAATTTCAGACCGCCGGCAGTCGACATGGTGCTGCCACCGATAAACACGATGCCGAGTGCCACCAGCAGTGGAATCTGCGTAAAACCCTGCTCATCCACCGGGTGAACAGACGTTGATAGGAGCGAGACGGCCCACAAAATGCCATGGCTGACCGGCAGGTCACCACCGGACAGCACAGCGACCAAGCCTGAGAGCACAATCCCCCCTGCCAACGTGCCGATGACCGCATAGCGGAATTCCGGGTCATCCCAATAGGCCCGCGGTGAATGCCGAACGAGCCCTGCATGGCGCATGTAATTGGTGGCACCGACAAACAGCATTGCAGCGACGGCTATGGCTGGCAGATAGCCAACGCCTGCAATCAACGTACCGCCTTGGGGCATGAACCCACCGGTTGCCACCGCGGAAAACGCCATGCCGATTGCCGGTATCAGCGCCATGCCACCGATGAGCAATACAACAATACCGACCAGCGTCACCATTCCGTAGGCAAAGCCAAGTGCCTGCATGGCCGGCCAATAGCGGCCAAACGGTCCCGACGTATTACCCGGCGGAATGGCCGCGCGGCGCAATGTAAGGCCTGCAAAACCCACTTGCGCAAGCACCACCATTGCCATCAGCAGCGTGGCAAAACCACCGACCCATTGAAGGGTTGCCCGCCAGATGGTGACCGATGGCGACGAGTACACTTCGTTGATGAGTGAGATTGAACCTGTCGTCGTAAGGGCTGAAACCGCGTCGAAATAGGCATCCGCGTACAATACTTCGGGATCGGTGCCGACAAATGCGATTGCGCCAAAAGCCGGCACGACGAGCCAGGCGACCCCGACCGCCAGCAGCCGCTCTGTCATCATCGGGCGGCGTCCCTGCCCGCGTGTCGCCAGGCCGAGCGCACCTGCAATGAAGGCCGTCAGCAGGCCCGTCATGGCAAACACAACTGCCTGTCCACCATTACCGGCGGACAATGCGACCAGCATCGGCAGCACATGTGCAAGCGACAGCACAGAAAGCGCTGCAGCCAACACAATGCCAATGACGGCGAAGGACATCAGATATTCCCGAGTTCTGGCGGACTAAAAGAATTCAATGCTGACCCGGAACATCCGCTCGACATGCCGGACTTCGTCCGCCAACGCAAAGATGATGACCCGGTCACCAGCCTGTATTTCGGTGTCACCACGCGGCACAATTGCTTCTCCATTGCGCAGCACGGCGCCAATTCGAATGTCACCCGGCAGTTCTGCCTCCCGCAACGGTCGGCCGACAAGAGTGGAGGTGGCAAGCGCTTCTGCCTCGATCACCTCTGCCTTGCCATCCTGCACTGACGAAACGCCACGAATACGGCCCCGCCGCACATGCCGCAAAACCGTCGAGACAGTGGTCGCCCGTGGATTAACGAAGGCGTCTACTCCCATAGGACCCATCAGCCCCGCATAGGCCCGGTTGTTCACGAGCGCGACAGCCCGCTGGCAGCCAAGCTGCTTGGCCATGACGCAGCTCAGCAAATTGACCTCGTCATCATTGGTCAGAGCGACAATTGTTTCAGCCTGGCTTGCCCCCGCCTCGCGCAGCACTTCTTCATCCAGCGCGTCGCCGTTCAACACCACAGTGCGGGACAATTCGTCTGCGGCAATCACCGCGCGCGCCTTGTCGGCTTCAATGATCTTGACCTTCACTTTGGAATGAGCTGATTCAAGCTCTTCCGCGACGTGGCGTCCAATATTACCGGCGCCGACAATAACCACGCGTCGGGCCGCCTGTTCCTCATGGCCGAACAGCGACAAGACGCGGCGTATCTGCTGGGTATCGGCAACCACATAGGCAATATCGCCAACCATCATCTGGTCGCCCGAGTCCGGCACAAACAACTTGTCGCCACGCTGGACTCCGGTGACCACTGCCTTGAGATCGGGAAACAGTTCCGTCAACTGGCGCAGCGGCGTGTTCACGACCGGGCAATCATCCTCAAGCGCGATGCCTAGGAATGTGACGTGTCCATCGGCAAAGGGAATGGCTTCAAGCGCACCGGGTAATTCAAGCCGCCGCATGACTGCCCGCGCCACTTCCAGCTCCGGCGAAATAATCACATCGATCGGCATGTGGTCGCGGGTGAACAGATCTTGCCACTCAGGCCGCAGATAACTTTGTGCACGGATACGGGCAATTTTGGTCGGCACGTTGAAGATCGAATGCGCCACCTGGCATGCCACCATGTTCACTTCATCAGCGAAGGTAACAGCGATAATCATATCGGCCTCACGCGCACCGGCCCGCTCCAGCACGTCTGGATGCGACGCATAACCAACCACCGTACGCACATCCAACGCATCCGCCATCTGCTGAATGAGATCTGGCGAATTATCGATGACGGTGACTTCGTTGTGTTCGCTGGACAGCTGGCGCGCAATGCCGGAGCCGACCTGACCCGCGCCGCAAATGATGACTTTCATGCTTTAGCCTTATGCACGGCCTGCGCCGGTTTTTGTTCGCGCACTCAACTCAGGCGCTCAATTCCGACCGGTTGGATGTGGTGACGCCGAGTGATTTCAGTTTGCGGTGAAGGGCTGAGCGTTCCATGCCGATGAAGGAAGCTGTGCGCGAGATATTACCGCCGAAGCGCCTGATTTGCGCCAGCAAATATTGCCGCTCGAAGCTTTCGCGCGCCTCGCGCAAGGGCAGCGCCATAATATTCTGTCCGGCCTCGCCCTCGCCCACCTGCGGCGTGGTGCGGGAGACTTCAGCAGGCAACATATCCGCGGTAATGGCACCGTCCTTGTCGCCAGAGGCCATGATCAGCAGGCGCTCGATGTTATTGCGCAACTGGCGCACATTGCCCGGCCAGTCATGCGCCTGAAGGGCGGCAAGCGCATCTTCGCCAATGCGGCGGACCGAGAGGCCGGTGGAGGTTGCAATGCGGTCCATGAAATGTTCCGCGAGCACGGGAATATCTTCGCGCCTGTCCGATAGTGCGGGCACCGTGATGGGCACCACATTGAGGCGGTGATAGAGATCCTCGCGGAACCGGCCTGCGGCAATTTCCGTTGTCAGGTCACGGCTCGAAGATGAGACGACACGCACATCCACCTGAACACGCGGGCCTCCGCCGACGCGCTCAAACGTTTGGTCCACCAGCACACGCAGAATCTTGCCTTGGGTTTCAAGCGGCATATCCGCCACTTCATCCAGAAACAATGTACCTTTATGGGCTTCTTCGAACACGCCCACTTTGGCCGGGCGCCCTTCGGCAGCCTCGGTCCCAAACAGCTCTTCTTCCATGCGGTCTGGCGCCATGGTGGCGGCGTTGATGGCAACGAAGTTGCCACCGGCCCGCAGGGACCGGGCATGCAGCATACGCGCGACCACTTCCTTGCCGGAGCCCGACGGCCCGCAAATCAATACGCGGCTATTTGTCGGCGCCACGCGGTCCACCATCTGCCGAAGCTGATTGACGCCAGTTGAAATACCCACAAGCTCCGCCTCGTCGCCGGTGCGCTGGCGCAGGTGCTCGTTCTCACGTTTGAGTTTCGATGCCTCGATGGCGCGCTTGACGATAAGGACCAGCCGATCCGCTTTGAACGGCTTTTCGATGTAGTCGTACGCGCCTTTCTTGATGGCGGTCACCGCGGTTTCCACATTGCCGTGGCCGGAAATGACAACAACCGGCAGGTCGGGGTGCTTCTCCTTGATGGCATCCAGAAGCTCGAGCCCATCCATCCGGCTGCCCTGCAACCAAACGTCCAGAAGCACCATCCGCGGCACACGCGCCTGGATGGCACGCAAGGTTTCGTCGCTGTTGCCGGCCAGACGGGTCTCATAGCCCTCGTCGTCCAGAATCCCGGCCATCAATTCGCGAATATCGAGTTCGTCATCGACAATGAGAATGTCAGATGCCATCACAGATTTCCCCCAAGCTCATTATGTCAATCCGGCGGACGCGCGCTGGCCAAATGGCAGCGCAGCATCGCCGTCGTCGTGGTGATCAGATGCCGGCGTTTTGGCCGGCGTTTGTGTCGTGTCTGCACCGGTGGATGCAAATGTCTGTGTGCGCGGCAGGACCATGCGGATCAATGCCCCGTGCCCGCCGGTAGCGACCCAAGGGGCATCCTCCAATGCCAGATTGCCGTGATGGTCTTCCATGATCTTCTTGACGATCGCCAGACCAAGGCCGGTCCCTTTTTGGCGCCGCGTCACGTAAGGCTCAACAAGCCGGTATCGTTCGCCCTTGGGCAGGCCGGTGCCCGTGTCCGCCACGTCAATCGCCACCATCTCGCCAATATCTTCAATGGTAACAAGGATGCGGGGTGTCTCCTGCCCGGCCGCTTGCGCTTCGGCCGTCTCGTTCCATGTTCCGATGGCCTCTACGGCATTCTTGATAATATTAGTCAGCGCCTGTCCGATCAGCCGCCGGTCACATTCGACGAGCACCGGTGCATCCGCACCTTCGATCTCAATGCTGATATCGGGCGCCGCCACCCGTTGCAGGAACACCGCTTCACGTACCAGTTCGGTGACATTCTCCTGCCCCATCACAGCTGTCGGCATACGGGCAAAGGAGGAAAATTCATCCACCATGCGGCCCAGATCCTCGACCTGGCGGATGATGGTATTGGTGCATTGCTCAAAGACTTCGGGATCATGGCTGATCTGCGCGCCGAACTTGCGCTTCAGCCGCTCGGCGGACAGTTGAATTGGCGTCAACGGGTTCTTGATCTCATGCGCAATGCGACGCGCAATATCCGCCCAGGCGGAGGCGCGCTGCGCGGAAACGAGTTCGGATATATCATCCAGCGTCACAACGTAGCCATGTGCCCCATCACCGGATTTTTCAGAGGCAACGCGGACCGTCAGCGTGCGTTCGCTACCATCATCCTGTTCCAGTGTTATCTGCCCTTCGGCGGGCCGGTCACGGCGGGCCATGGCCTGACGTACATAGATCGCCATCTCAGGTACAGTTGCGACCAAGGGCTGACCAATCAGTTCATCGCGGGTGCGGTCAAGCAGCGACAAGCAGCTGCGATTTACGAGGTTGATGCGGCCTCTGGCATCAAGCCCCAGCACACCAGCGCTCACACCGGACAAAACCGTTTCAGTAAACCGGCGGCGGCGATCAAGCTGATGGTTTGCTTCCATCAATTCGTTGCGTTGGCTCTGCAGCTGGCCGGTCATGCGATTGAAAGTGCGGCCAAGCGTGGAAATTTCATCCGCCTCACTGCCCACATCCACACGCGTTGTGAGATCGCCATCGGACACGCGCTCGGCAGCCCCCACAAGTTCGCCGATGGGTGCGACAATACGGTTGGCAGCCCAAAGACCAAGCCAGATGGCTGCCAGCAGCACCAGCAGCGCTACGATCACATAGATCAGCGCAAAGGTGAACTGGACCGTGTAACGACGGCTTTCTAGGTTGGCATATTCAGCTGCCGCCGCACGGGTCCGGGCCAGATGCTCCAGCACGCGCGCATCAACGGAACGCGTCACCAGCAGGAATGCATCGCCGAGGCCCGTTAGCCTCACCAACGCCTGCACCTGATCACCTTCATCACTGGCGCTGAGATGTGCCTCACCCTCGCCCAGCGCGCTCAGCACTTCCGCGGAGGGCGGCGTCAGGCGGGTCTGCGCCGACCCTTCCGCATAGGCCATCAACTGGCCGTTCGAATCCGCGACAAAGCCACCCGACAAAGCCCGCAGCTTCATCTGTGCGGTCATGACTTCACGGAAACGCGCCGGGTTGGAAAAGAATAGCGGCGCATAGTGATTAAGGTCATTGGCCATCGCCAGCGCGTCGGCGCGCAGGACCTGCCGATGCTCATTCAGATAGGCCTGGGCCACGGTGGAGGCATTGTCGATGATGGTCTGAGTTCGCTCGGAGAACCAGGAATCGAGGTTTCTGTCGAGCGTTGTCGCTGCGAAGACCGCAACGATAATGGCCGGCATGACCGCGACGAAGCTGAACATGGCGACAAGGCGCACATGCAGCCGCGCGCCCGCGCTGCCCGCCCGCCTGGCAATCCACAGACGCACCAGCCGGTAGGCAATCAATGCGAACAGAGTCAGCACGATCGCCAGATTGATAAGAAGGAGTGCAATCACCAGCGACCGGCTGGGCGTAAATCCTGCGGTCCCCGTCAGGGCCAAATAGGTGGCGACGCCGCTGACGACTGCCGCAAGCGCAATGCCGATACCAAGTATGGTTGGCCACTGGATGCGTTTGAACCACCAGCCGACACGCGCGGCAGCGGTGCGGAAACTACCCTTTAGCTGTGTCATAGAGCCTGTGGACGCCATTGTCCGAATGCCTCTTTGCCGATAGGAGCGATAGGCGCCGGCAGAACTCGTGCCGCCGCGCCATTTCGCGGACCATACGGATGAAGCGGTATTGTGACTGCGCAACAGGTGCAAATCAACAACAATGTTGCTGGAATGCGACAGATGAAAAAGAGATTTAACTACCTGTTTTTTCTACTTTATTCCCCTCATCACCTGAATATCCAGGTCGCGGATCTTCTTGCGTAAAGTGTTGCGATTAAGGCCCAACAGATGCGCAGCCTTGATCTGGTTCCCGCGCGTTGCGCCCAGCGACATGGAGATCAATGGCCGTTCGACCTCTTTGAGAATGCGCTCGTAGAGTCCCGGCGGCGGCATACCGTCCGGGTACTCGGCAAACTGACGCTGCAACTGGCGTTCAACTGCTGCACCCAGATTCTCATCGTCGCTGACATCACCCGCCTCTGCCGCCACCGAGGGTTCAGCCAGCTCGGTCTGAATAACTTCAGCCGTAATCGTATCTTCCGTATACAGCGCAGCCAGGCGGCGGACGAGATTTTCAAGTTCGCGCACATTGCCGGGCCACCTATGACGGCGGAGCAAATCAAGGGCCCCAGTGTCGATCTGCTTGGAGGGCAAACCTTCATCCTCGCACAACGCAAGGAAGTGACGCGCAAGATCCGGAATATCCTCGGAGCGTTCGCGCAATGGCGGCAAGCGGATAGGTACGACGTTGAGCCGGTAAAACAGGTCTTCGCGGAATAACCCCTGATTGATCAGCTGCCGCAAGTCGCGATTGGTGGCCGCAACAATGCGTACATTTGTCTTGATCGGGGCGCGTCCGCCGACTGTTGTGTATTCGCCCTCCTGCAGCACGCGCAGAAGGCGGGTCTGTGCTTCCATTGGCATATCGCCAATTTCGTCGAGAAAGAGCGTGCCGCCTTCAGCCTGCTCAAAGCGACCGACACCTCGTCCGCTGGCACCGGTGAACGAGCCTTTTTCGTGACCAAAGAGTTCGGCCTCGATCAGCTCGCGCGGGATTGCGGCCATGTTGATGGCGACGAACGGACCGTTGCGGCGCTTGCCATAGTCGTGCAGCGCACGGGCAACCAGTTCCTTGCCGGTTCCGCTTTCACCGACAATCATCACTGTGAGATCTGTGCCAACGAGGCGGGCCATGACGCGATAAATATCCTGCATCGCAGCCGACCGGCCGATTAGCGGAATACGGTCTTCTTCCTCAGTACGCTGACGTTTCGGCAACGGGTTCTTTGGTTGAGACAACGCCCGCCGGACAATGCCGATGAGCTCGTTCAGATCAAATGGCTTTGGCAGATATTCATAAGCACCACGCTCGGCTGCCGTAATTGCCGTCATCAGCGTGTTCTGCGCACTCATGACGATGATCGGCAGATCAGGCCGCAGTTTCTTGATGCGCGGGATCATGTCGAAAGCATTCTCGTCCGGCATCACGACATCTGTGATGATGAGGTCTCCCTCGCCCTGACTAACCCACCGCCACAGGGTTGAGGCGTTCCCGGTGGACCGCACGTCGAACCCGGCCCGGCCCAGCGCCTGGTTGAGCACTGTGCGGATTGCTCCATCGTCATCGGCGACCAGAATGGTCTCGCTTGGCATTCACGTCTCCATTGTCCTGCACCAAAGGCCGTATCAGGCCTTTCCTGCAGGCGCTTTCTTAGGGGGAGTGCGCTTAATGGGGAGCAGCACTCTAAAAACAGTCCGGCGCGGCTGGCTGTCACACTCGATGACCCCGCCATGATCGCCGACGATCTTTGCCACCAATGCCAGGCCAAGGCCTGTGCCGGTGGCTTTGGTCGTTACAAATGGATCAAACAGGTGCGGCATCAGGTCTTCGGGAACACCGGGGCCATTGTCGCGCACACATACTTCCAGCGGCAGGCTCACCCGCTCGCTGCTGCCCGGGACGGACAACCGCACGCCGGGGCGATAGGCCGTGGAAATCACGATTTCACCATCAACCGGATCAACGGCTTCAGCGGCATTCTTTACAAGATTCAAGAACACCTGCACGAGCTGATCGCGCGAGCCGGGCACCGGCGGCAAAGACGGATCATATTCTTCCGTCACCTTGATGTTGCGGGCCACACCGGTCGCCGCCAACCGGCGCACATGGTCCAGTACTTCGTGAATATTGACGGGCTCAGCTTCAAGTGGCCGCTGGTCGGAGAAGACCTCCATGCGGTCGACCAGCTTGCAGATGCGATCTACCTCATCGGTAATCAGCCGTGTCAGATGGCGGTCTCCCGGCGAAACACCCATTTCCAAAAGCTGTGCTGAACCGCGAATACCAGATAGCGGATTCTTGATCTCATGGGCCAGAACCGCGGCCATGCCCATGACGGACCGGGCAGCGCCACGACTGGTCAATTGCCGGTCCATCTTGTGCGCGATCGTGCGTTCCTGAAGCATTGCCACAACAGCACCGGGCTCTTCCACAAGGGGCGCAACCTGAATATCAACCTCGCGCTCACCCATGCGCGGGCCGCCAATGCCAACGCCATATTCGGTTACCGAGGCACCCGTTGCCCGCACCTGGTCGATCAGCGCGACCAGGGGACTTCCAAATGACACAAGCTCACTTGGCGGTCTGCCGATCATCACCGAAGCGCCGGCAGCAAAAAACTGTTCGGCGACCGCGTTGACGAACGAGACCATGCCATCTGCGCCGATCTTCAAGACGGGATGCGGCAAAGCATCCAGAATAAGTGCCTCTGAACCGGAGGTGGTTCCTGAAGCTGACGCGTCCGTGCGTATAGCTCGACCGGGCATCAGGCAGCTTGCCCCCGCGACGTTGTTTCTTTTCGGCTTTTTTCGGTGTCAAAAATGGCGCGCAATGCGGCAACCACATCGTCGGGATCAGACATGCGGCATAACCCTGCCTTGGCAGCGCGCAGGCTTAAGCCTGAGGCGTGCTCAAAATCTTCCACATACCAGGCAAGGTGCTTACGGGCGCAACGCACCCCCAGATCGCGTCCGTAGTGTTCGAGCATCGCGCTGTAATGGGTAAGGATAATGTCGAGGCGTGTTGCCGCATCCGGATTGCCTGGTATCGGACGACCGGCCAATGCTGCTGCAATCTGTGCCAGCCGCCAGGGAGTACCCTGAGCGCCGCGGCCAACCATCACGCCGTCTGCGCCGGATTGTGAGAGTGCAGCGCGGGCATCGTCAATGGTGCAAATGTCGCCGTTGATGATGACGGGAATAGTGACGGCTTCCTTGACGGACAGCACGAAGCCCCAGTCGGCCTTGCCGGTGTAGAATTGGTTGCGGGTCCGCCCATGAACCGTGACAAGCGAAATGCCCGCAGCCTCCGCGCGGGCAGCAAGTTCCGGTGCGTTGCGGCAATCCATGTCCCAACCGGTGCGCATCTTCAATGTCACCGGCACGTCCACCGCCGCCACAGTCGCTTCTATAAGCGACAAGGCATGATCAAGATCACGCATCAAGGCTGAGCCGGAGAGACCGCCGACTACTTTTTTGGCGGGGCAGCCCATATTGATGTCGATGATGCGGGCGCCGGCGCCCTGCGCTATTTTGGCGGCCTCCGCCATCCAGTGCGGCTCGCGGCCGGCCAGTTGCACTGCCATCGGTTCTTCATCCGCCTCGCGGCGGGCGCGCAGGACCACGTCTTCCTTCTGCCGCACCAAGTCTTCGCTGGCGACCATCTCGGACACGACAAGGCCGCCACCCTGAGCGCGTACCGCACGGCGGAATGGCAGATCGGTAATCCCCGACATGGGGGCGAGAAAAGCCGGGTCCACTTCAATGGTGGTTGCGTCCCGGCAAATGCGAACGGCAGGCCGCACGAAGCCCCCGGCAACTATCCCATTGCCGGCGGCCTCTTTGTTTGGCTGCCTGTTTGCTATGCACATACTTTTACTGCCTATTTGTTGGTCAACCTACACACCATGCCGCCGGGTCACAAGCCATTTTGAGCAGTTTTCTTATGGATCCCGAGCCGGTGGTTAATCGGACACTTGGCACTGACACCCCTGTCCGGCTAGCTTGGCCCAGCCGCTTTTTCAGCATAGAAGCCCGCTTTTTCAAGCCCACCTCGCCTGGATCAACAAACTGATGACAGCCACCGACACTGCGTCCGGCGGAACCGCCGTATTGATCGTCGCCGCAGGGCGTGGCCACCGATTTGGCGGTGAACTGCCCAAGCAATATGCCCGGCTGCGTGGCGTTCCGGTTCTGTCACACACGCTTAGGGCATTTCTTGCGCATCCCGATGTAAGCCGCGTGCTGACCGTCATCCACCCCGATGACCGGGATTTATATGATGAGGCGATTTCAGCTTCCGGTAATGAAAACGGGAAAATTCTGGAGCCGGTCCATGGCGGTGCAGAAAGACAGGATTCCGTACGGTTTGGGCTTGAGGCGCTTGCGCAATTCAGCCCCGCAAAAGTGCTTGTTCAGGACGGAGCGCGGCCCCTGGCAAGCGCCGGCCTCATCACGCGGGTGATCGCAGCACTCGACGCCCACCCCGCAGCGCTTCCTTGCGTTGCTGTTACCGACACACTGAAGCGGGTCGGCGGTGGGCTGGTGGGAGAAACAGTGGATCGCACCGGCCTTACCCGTGCGCAAACGCCACAAGGGTTTCGCTTTTCGGATATTCTGGGCGCCCATAAATCGGTCGCTGGCGAGGCACTGACCGATGACGCGGCTGTAGCCGAACATGCCGGGCTTGATATCGCGCTTGTGGAAGGGGCTGAGGATAATTTGAAAATCACCACGCAGGACGATCTGGTGCGCGCGGAGGGTTTGATGGCCGCGCGGTTTGGCGACATACGTACAGGCTCCGGTTTTGACGTTCACAGGTTCGGCGCGCCCGGCTCAGCAACAGAAATCATGCTGTGCGGTGTTCCCGTGCCTCATACGGCGGGACTGCTTGGCCATTCGGATGCGGATGTGGGCCTGCATGCGCTGACAGATGCCATTTTGGGCGCAATCGGTGCAGGTGACATCGGAGAGCATTTTCCGCCGACCGATCCGCAATGGAAAGGTGCCGCCTCGTGGATGTTTCTGGCACATGCCGCGTCGCTGGTGGCGGCCCGCGACGGCGTTATTTCCAATGCTGATATCACCATCATTTGCGAGCGCCCGAAAGTCGGGCCACATCGCCCCGCCATGCGCGCGCGTGTCGCCGAGATCCTCGGGCTTGCTGAAGACCGCGTATCAGTCAAAGCAACGACAACGGAAGAACTCGGCTTTACCGGACGGCGCGAAGGCATTGCCGCGCAGGCCGTTGCAACCGTGAGGTTGCCCCTGTGAGCCGGTTCGTCACGCCGCTACCTGACAGCCTCAAATTCGCCGACCCGGTCGTGAGCATTGCAACATTTGGCGGCAGCGGATTGTTGAGGCCCGCGCCCGGAACATGGGGCACGTTGGCCGCGGTATTTGCCGGCTGGCCGATCGCCATTTTGGGCGGGCCTATTGCCCTTACAATCGCCGCCGTCATCGCCTTCCTCGCCGGGTTGTGGGCGACAGAAAAGTATATTGCGGCTTCTGGAAATCACGACCCGAGTGAAGTCGTCATTGATGAAGTCGCCGCCATGTGGCTGGTCATGGCCGCCCTGCCGCCCTTCCCCATTGCCTATCTGCTTGGCTTTGGCTTCTTTCGCCTGTTTGATATCTGGAAGCCGTGGCCGATCAGCAGTATCGAGCGGCGCATCAGTGGCGAGCTGGGCGTGATGGCAGACGACATCGCAGCTGCGATCTATGCCATCATCATCACCTGGCTTGCCATCATCTGGCTGTTTACCGTCTAGCACCTGAGAGGGTTTTCAGATTTTTCCATCTCCCATTGAGAAGCTCGCCCAACTGGTGCTTTCCGATGCACAGGCCAAAGGCCTGACCATCGCAACGGCTGAATCGTGCACTGGCGGGCTCGTTGCCGCGTGCCTTACCGAAATTGCCGGATCTTCTGCTGTCGTCGAGGGCGGCTTCGTGACTTATTCCAATGAAGCCAAGCGCGACTTTCTTGGTGTGCCCGGTGATCTGATTGCAGACTGTGGTGCTGTCAGCGAACCGGTAGCGCGCGCCATGGCAGAGGGCGCGGTCAATCGTTCACGGGCTGATCTGGCGGTCGCGATTACCGGTGTTGCCGGCCCGGGTGGCGGCACGCCGATGAAGCCTGTTGGCCTTGTGCATTTTGCCACTGCGATGCGCGGTGGTGCGATCATGCATGACTGTCACCGGTTCGGTGATATCGGCCGCGCGCAGGTGCGTCTCAAAAGCCTTGAAGTTGCGCTGACCATGCTACTGGCACGGATTACGAGCTAAACCCCGGAGACGGGCACAGCTTCCGCAACATTTGCCCCATAGATCTCGTGGGCGCGGTCTTCAAACGCATCGCCCATTTTTGCGACAGCCTCCGAGAAGCGGCTCTCGATAATGCGTTGCAGCATCTGGCTTTTGAATGCGAAATCAACGAAGAAACCCACTTGCGTACCCATTATTCCGCTTTCATCTGTATACGGCACAAATGTCCAACGGTTGACCAGATGGGTAAACGGCCCGTCGAGATACTCAACTTCAATCTGACCAGCAACATTATCCAACGTCACGCGGCTGGTGAATTTTTCGCGAAACACTTTGTAGGACACGATCAGATCGGCTGTCATCCGGTCTACACCGCGAATGCGCTCGCGGGTGCGAATGCGCGCACCCGCACACCACGGTAAAAATTCCGGGTAGCGGGACACGTCCGCAACCAGGGCAAACATCTTTTCAGGTGAATAAGGCAGCAGGCGCTGTTCGTCGTGAACCGGCATCAGACACCTTTGGCCGGATTTGTCGCACCCATGTGCCGGGCGCGAGCGTCCCTCAGCGCAGCAAAGTCCTTATCTGCGTGATAGCTTGAGCGGGTCAGCGGCGTTGCCGATACCAGCAAAAACCCCTTGGCACGGGCGACGCGCTCATAAGCAGAAAATTCGTCCGGCGTCACGAAGCGTGCAACCGGGTGATGCTTGCGGGTTGGTTGCAGATATTGCCCGATCGTCAGGAAATCGACGCCTGCAGACCGCAGATCGTCCATCAACTGCAACACCTCTTCGCGCTCCTCACCAAGCCCCACCATGATACCCGATTTGGTAAACACGGTCGGGTCGAGTTCCTTGGCGCGTTCCAGCAGCCGCATGGAATGATAGTAGCGCGCACCCGGCCGCACCCTCAGATAGAGCGACGGGACGGTTTCCAGATTGTGGTTGAACACGTCCGGGCGCGCATCAATCACCGTCTCCAGCGCGCCGTCCTTACGCAGAAAATCAGGCGTCAGTATCTCGATTGTGGTCTTCGGGGCCTGAGCACGGATCGCGCGAATGACCCTGGCAAAATGTGCCGCGCCGCCATCCGATAAATCGTCGCGGTCAACGCTGGTAATCACGATATGAGCAAGGTCGAGCTTGGCGACTGCGGCCCCGACATTTTCCGGTTCGGCTTCGTCCAGCGGTGCCGGCAGGCCGGTGCGCACATTGCAGAACGCACAGGCGCGCGTGCAGGTGTCGCCCATGATCATCATGGTGGCGTGTCGCTGTTCCCAGCACTCCCCGATATTGGGGCACGCGGCTTCTTCACACACCGTTGTCAGCGCGTGATCACGCATGATTTTGCGGGTCGCGGCATAGCCTGCGGACATCGGCGCCTTGACGCGGATCCAGGCAGGTTTGCGCAAAATCGGGCTGTCGGGCCGGTTTTCCTTTTCAGGATGCCGGGGCCGCTCGCCTGAAACCGTATCGAGAACTGTAACCATCAGGGCTGGCGCCGTATTTTCCAGGTGGGTGAGTCAGTGCCGCACCCTATCATATAGCGCTTGCGGCGTGGATTGCAGGTCCCAGGTGAGCATGCCGGGCATTAGTCAAAGGCAAATTGTCCGCCCAGCACTCCGCGGCTGCCATCTGCGAACTGCAATGGCAAATGCATGACCTCAAATTTTATATGCTCCAGGTTGTCGCCCATATAGTGCCCTTGCAGGATCACCGGCTCGGTGCCCGAGGATGCGTTGCCGGTGATCTCAATGCTGGTTGGCCCCATTTTACTGCCGAACACCTCTGTCAGGGTCATATCGGTAATTGTCCGGCGCATACGGCCTTCCATGTCGCTACCGGCCAATCGGAAGCGGAAGTCATCGCCTGCGGGCTCCACAATGAAAATGCCAGGCAGAATTCGGGGAATGTCCAACGGATCAAAATTCTCACGAAGCAACGGGCCACCGGGTAGCCGGTGCTGCTCCCAATAGGTCAGGAGTTGGATGTTGCAGGGGTGAGAAGGCTCATTTACCAGACTGGATGAGTACCCCAGATATTTGTCTTTTTTCTGTAACATGGGGCAATCAAAGCACAATTTTGGTTTAGCAAACCGTAACGCGCGAGAAAATGCGTCGCGTTAGTCAAACGCGAACTGCCCGCCGAGCACACCGAGATTACCATTCTTAAATTGCAGCGGGAGATGCATCACCTCAAACTTTACGTGCTCCAGATTATCGCCCTGATAATGGCCAACCAGCGTAAACGGCGCACAACCAAGAGCCGTGTAGCGATAAACGTCAATGGTAGGTGGTCCCGCCTCTGCGCCGAACACGTCCGTCAAGGTCAGACCGGTGATTGCACGGTGCATCCGCCCTTCCACGTCGCTGCCTGCCAGCCGAAAACGGAAATCATCGCCCCGGGGCTCGGCGATGAAGATGCCGGGCAACAGTTTCGGGATATCCAGAGGTTCAAACTCGGCGCGCAGCAACGGTCCACCGGGCAAACGGTGCTGCTCCCAATAGGCCAGAAGCTCCACATTGCCGCGGTGGCTAGGCTCGTCGACCGTCCCAGACGAGTATCCCAGATGCTCGTTCTTCTTCTGTGACATCCAATGATCAAACCACCATTAAGGTTTAACAATAGGTAACACGTTGAAAATGCGTGCCATTCTACCTTTTGTATTGATGCTTGCCCAACATGGGCGCGGAGGCAATCAAAAGCATTAGGCACCCTCATATCCGTGGCGGTAAGCCCACAGTCGAGGTTAGGAGACCAGGCAGTCCCCGTGGCAATTCCGCCCAAGCCCCACGACGCTCATACCGCTGGGCGCCACCCGTTTTATAGACCGGGCTGGCCGGAACACCCCCCTACTGTCCCACCGCTTGTGCTCGTCTGCTGCGGCTTTTGCGTAGCAAATTCAGGGCCTCAACGCCAACTGCAAAGGCAACGGCAAAGTAGAGGTAACCCTTGGGAATATGGAAATGCAGCCCATCGGCGATCAACGCAACGCCGATCAGCAGCAGGAACGACAGCGCGAGCATTTTCACTGTCGGGTGGCGCGATACGAACGAGCCCACAACATCGGCTGCAAACAGCATGACGCCAACGGAAATCAACACTGCCAGCACCATGATCTCGATATGCTTGGCCATGCCAACGGCGGTGATGACGCTGTCGAGCGAGAAGACAATATCGAGCAGAGCGATCTGCACGAGGATGGTGCCGAATTTGGCTGTCGCCGGTTTCGATGGCCCGTGTTCGCTACCTTCCACCGTGTGATGTATCTCCGTCGTGCCCTTGGCAATCAGAAACATCCCGCCGCCGATCAAAATCATGTCGCGGATGGAAATGTCGAAATCCAACACATTGAAAAGCGGTTCGGTGAGCCTCATCACCCAGACAATGGAAAACAGCAGCAATATGCGCGTACCCAGAGCCGCGGCCAGCCCGACGCGGCGCGCCGCAGGGCGCTGTGGTGCGGGCAATCTGTCGGCAAGAATGGAAATGAACACCAGATTGTCGATGCCCAGCACGATTTCGAGGATCGTCAGGGTGGCAAGGCTGGCCCATGCTTCGGGCATCGCAAGTAGCTCAAACATGGCGGGTGCTTTTTTCCGTTTTTGCGGTGTTCGTCAGATGTGAATGGCCCGACCATAGGCGTCCAGCACGCTTTCGTGCATCGCCTCGGACAATGTGGGATGTGGGAAGACGGTCTGCATCAGCTCGGCTTCAGTTGTTTCCAGCTGACGTGCAACCGCGTAGCCCTGAATAAGTTCCGTCACTTCCGGGCCAATCATATGCGCACCCAGCAATTCGCCCGTCTTTTTGTCGAACACGGTCTTGATGAACCCGTCAGGTTCGCCCAGCGCTATCGCCTTGCCGTTGCCGTGAAATGGGAACGTGCCTGTGCGCACGTCATGGCCGGCTTCTTTTGCCTTTGCTTCGGTCATGCCGACGGACGCCACCTGTGGACGGCAATAGGTGCAGCCGGGAATGTTTGATGTATCCAGCGGGTGTGCGTCTTTCACACCCGCGATCTTTTCAACGCAGGCAACACC
>CAZEHX010000010.1:0-34325 GCA_964511745.1 uncultured Parvibaculaceae bacterium | reverse complement strand
CCTGTGAGATCACCGATTGCATAAATGCCGTCGACGCCGGTGCGGCCGAACCCGTCAACCACCACATGGCCGCGATCGACTTTCACGCCTGCTTCCTCAAGGCCGATATTCTCCACATTGCCGGTAATGCCGACCGCCAGAATGACTTTGTCGAATGTTTCAGTCGAGCTTTTACCGGCGACTTCAATGGTCGCCTTTGCCTCGCCATTGGCGACATCAACCTTCGCAACCTTGGCGCCGGTGATGATTTTCATGCCCTGCTTCTTGAACGCCTTGAGCGCAAACGCCGACACGTCCTCATCTTCCACCGGCAGGATGCGGTCCATCACCTCAACCACAGTCACATCGGCGCCCATGGTGTTGTAGAAACTGGCAAACTCAATGCCGATGGCGCCGGAGCCAATGACCAGCAGCTTTTTGGGCAGGGTCTTTGGCACCATGGCCTCGCGGTAGGTCCAGATGACCTCCCCATCCGGCTCAATTCCCGGCAAAGCGCGCGCGCGGGCACCGGTTGCCAGCAAAATATGCTTTGCAGTGACGTCCTGCGTCTTACCATCGGCCTCGATACTCAGCTTGCCCTTGCCTGCCAGCTTCGCCGTGCCCTTGATGACGTCGATCTTGTTCTTCTTCATCAGGAAGGTGACGCCTTTGGACAGCTGCCCGGCAACGCCGCGCGAGCGCTTCACCACCTTCTCGATATCAAACGAGATGTTGCTGGCGCTCAGGCCAAAATCATCCAGATGTTGGAGGTGATCATAAATCTCCGACGTGCGCAGCAGCGCTTTTGTCGGGATGCAGCCCCAGTTGAGGCAGATGCCGCCAAGCTCCGAGCGCTCAACAACAGCTGTCTTCATGCCGAGCTGGCTGGCGCGGATCGCAGCCACATACCCGCCGGGGCCGGTGCCGACAACAACGAGGTCATATGAAGTGGCCATCGCGCCCTCCTAAAGCAACATGGTGAGCGGGTCTTCGATCAGGCGCTTGAAAGCCTGCAACAGCTTTGCACCCAGCGCACCGTCAATAGCGCGATGATCGCAGGAGAGCGTCACCGTCATGATTGTTGCGGTGCCGAGGCTGCCGTTCTTCACGACCGGGCGTTCTTCACCTGCGCCCACAGCCATGATGGCGGACTGAGGCGGATTGATGACGGCGGTAAAATTCTTGATGCCGAACATGCCCAGATTGGAGACGGAGAACGAGCCGCCTTCATAATCGGATGGTTTCAGCTTGCGGTCCTTGGCGCGCTCGGCAAGGTCCTTCACCTCGGCTGAAATCTGTGCCAGCCCCTTGGTGTCGGCTGCTTTCACAATCGGCGTGATAAGTCCGCCATCGATTGCCACGGCGACACCGATATCCGCGTGCTTGTGTTTCAGCAGTGCGTCGCCTGCATAAGACACATTACAGTCCGGCTCTTTCATCAAGGCCAGCGCTGAAGCGCGGATGATGAAATCATTGACCGATACTTTTATGCCGTCCGCCTCGCCGCGCGCATTCAATTCCTTGCGCACGCGCAGCAGCTCGTCCAGCTCGCAATCAATGGTCAGATAGTAATGCGGGATCTCCTGCTTCGACTGGCTGAGGCGCTTGGCGATGGATTTGCGCATCCCGTCGAGCGGCACTTCTTCGTATGTGCCCTTCTCGTAGTAGAGGCGCGGGTCCGGCAGTGAGCCGACAAGCGCTGATGCTTTCTTGGTGTCCGCCTTGGGCGCTGCCTGCGGTTTGGCATTGGCCTTTCCGGGCACAGCGTCCGCCACATCGGCTTTCACGATGCGGCCATGTGGTCCCGAGCCGTTGATGCCTGCAAGGTCCAGCCCCCTGTCAGCGGCAATGCGGCGTGCCAGCGGGCTTGCAAAAATGCGGTCGCCGCCATTTTCCGGCGCGGGTGGCACTTCGCCAGCTTTCCCGGCGACAGTGGACGATGCGGGTTCTACCCCCCTCACCTTCCCATCGCCTTCGCGCTGGGCCCCTCCCTCTCCCCGCCGGGGCGAGGGGCTGTTTTGAGCAGCATCGTCATCCACGTCTCCCTCGCCCCTTTGGGGAGAGGGCCGGGGTGAGGGGCTGGGCTTTGAAGCATCGCCGGGATCGAATCCTTCAAGCGCGGCTTTATCCTCACCGTCTTCCAGAATGATGGCGATGGGCTTGTTGATCGCTACGCCTTCGGTGCCTGCATCCACCAGCAATCTGCCGATGGTGCCTTCGTCCACCGCTTCCACTTCCATGGTCGCCTTGTCGGTTTCGATCTCGGCAATCACGTCACCGGATGCAACCGTGTCGCCCTCCTTCACCAGCCATTTGGCAAGCGTGCCCTCTTCCATGGTGGGCGACAGAGCAGGCATGAGGATGGGGATTGGCATGTTGGCGCTCTATTTATAGGTGACGGCTTTCACCGCCTCTATAACATCGGCAGCGCTCG
Organism: uncultured Parvibaculaceae bacterium; assembly: GCA_964511745.1. Lineage (GTDB taxonomy): Bacteria > Pseudomonadota > Alphaproteobacteria > CGMCC-115125 > CGMCC-115125 > Pyruvatibacter. Next base: position 31,912 of record CAZEHX010000010.1, on the reverse strand, counting down.
GCAGCGCCAGCTTTTCGAGGTTGGCGGCATACGGCATGGGCACGTCCTTGCCGGTAACACGGAGCACAGGCGCATCAAGATAATCAAATGCGTCCTGCATCAGGATCGCTGATATTTCCGACCCGATGCCGCAAATGCTCCAGCCTTCTTCAACTGTCACGCAGCGGTTGGTCTTTTTCACGCTGTCGATCACGGCCTGCTTGTCCAGCGGGCGGATGGTGCGCAGGTCGATGACTTCGGCATTGATGCCAGCTGCCTCAAGCTCGGGCAGCGCATCCATTACATAGGTCAGGCTGTGGGAATGGGAGACGATGGTGACATCCGTCCCCTGCTTCAGCACCTTTGCCTTGCCGATCGGCACGACCCAGTCATCCGTATCGGGAACATCAAAGCTCTTGCCGTAGAGCACTTCGTTTTCCAGAAAGATCACCGGGTTCGGGTCACGGATTGCAGCTTTCAGCAAACCTTTGGCATCAGCTGCCGAATAGGGTGCGATGACGATGAGGCCGGGAATATGTGCGTACCATGCGGCATAGTCCTGGCTGTGCTGGGCACCGACGCGGGCGGCGGCACCATTGGGGCCGCGGAACACGATCGGACATCCTATCTGGCCGCCAGCCATGTAGCGGGTCTTGGCGGCTGAGTTGATGATCTGGTCAATCGCCTGCATGGCGAAGTTGAAGGTCATGAACTCGACAATGGGCTTGAGGCCCGCAAAGGCCGCCCCAACACCGATACCGGCAAAGCCATGTTCGGTAATCGGTGTGTCTATGACGCGGCGGGGGCCGAACTCTTCGAGCAGTCCCTGGGTCACCTTGTAGGCACCCTGATATTCCGCAACTTCCTCGCCCATGACGAAGACATTGTCGTCCGCGCGCATTTCTTCCGCCATGGCGTCGCGCAAGGCTTCGCGCACGGTGATGGATTTGAGCGCGACACCCTCGGGCACGTCGGGTTCGGCGATGCTTGAGGTGTCCATGCCCCCCCTCGCCTTCCCATCGCTCTCGCGACGGGCCCCTTCCTCTCCCCGCCGGGGCGAGGGGTCTTTCGTGTGCGCACTCTCATCCGCATCTCCCTCGCCCCTTTGGGGAGAGGGCCGGGGTGAGGGCGCGGCGCCGGCGGCATTATCAATATCGCCCGCGTCTTCGCCTTCATCCAGCAAGATGGCAATCACATCATTTACCGGCACGGCTTCCGTGCCTTCGGCCACAACAATTTTGCCGATGACGCCTTCGTCCACGGCTTCCACTTCCATGGTTGCCTTGTCGGTTTCAATCTCGGCGATCACGTCACCTGCTGAAACCGTGTCGCCTTCCTTGACCAGCCATTTGGCAAGTGTGCCTTCTTCCATGGTGGGCGACAGCGCCGGCATTGTAATGTTGGTGGGCATCAGCGTGCGCCCCCGTCAACCGGTGCATAGATGTCAGTCCACAGCTCGTCGGGGTGCGGTTCGGGGCTTTCCTGCGCAAACTCGGCGGCAGATGACACCTCGTCCTTAACAGCCCGGTCGATCTTCTTGAGGTCGTCTTCGCTGGCCCATTTGTTCTCAAGGATGCGCGCGCGCACCATGTCGATGGGGTCGTGCTCGGTGCGCATCTTCTGCACTTCGTCCTTGGTCCGGTATTTTGCCGGATCAGACATGGAATGGCCGCGATAGCGATACGTCTTCATTTCAAGGATTACGGGACCGTTGCCCTCGCGGCACCATTTAGCCGCGCGCAGAGACGCCTCGCGCACCTGGGCCACGTCCATGCCGTCTACTTCTTCGCCGGGAATGTTGAACGAGCGGCCGCGCTTGTGCAGATGCGTCTCGGCAGCGGCACGCTTCAGCGATGTCCCCATGGCATAACCGTTGTTTTCGATCACATAGATGACGGGCAGCTTCCACAGCTCAGCCATGTTAAATGCCTCGTAGACCTGCCCCTGATTGGAGGCCCCTTCGCCGAAGAATGTCGCCGACACATGCCCGTTATCGCGATAGGCATTGGCGAAGGCCAGGCCGGTGCCGATAGGCACCTGGGCGCCGACAATTCCGTGCCCCCCGTAAAAGCCTTTTTCGGTGGAGAACATATGCATGGAACCGCCCTTGCCGCGGGAATAGCCGCCTGAGCGTCCGGTCAATTCCGCCATCACGCCTTTCGGGTCCATGCCCTTGGCCAGCATGTGGCCATGGTCACGGTAGCTGGTGATGATCTGATCGCCGTCTTCCAGCGCCATCTCAACGCCGGTCACGACCGCCTCCTGCCCGATATACAAATGGCAGAAGCCGCCAATCAGCCCCATGCCATACATCTGCCCGGCGCGCTCCTCGAAGCGGCGGATCATCATCATTTCGCGATAGGCTTGAAGCGTCTGATCTTTGTCCAGCGCCGCGTCGCCGCGCTTGATCGCATCCCATGCCACCTGCGAGCTGCCGCCGGCAGCGTCCACCTTTTTGGCAGATGCCTTGGAAGCCGTCTTGGAGGAGGTGGTCTTTGGTGCCGGGCCGCGCGCAGCCATTGAGAAACTCCCTGATGCCGTCATTCGGCCAAACTGTACCCCGCCGGGGCATGTGAAGCGACGCTTGCGCGCGCACAATTTCGTCAAATGTAGGCCAGCAAGCGTTACAAAATTGTGTGAAGCCGCCGTCCCGCGAAACAGGCCCCATATGGGGGCCCATTTTTCTGCATCTGCTTACTCATCAACGAAAATCGTCAACTCGTCGGGATGCGCAAAGCCGAGCGATGCCCGCGCACGTTCGTCCAGCAAATCCGGGTCCAGACTTTCAGGCCGCAGCAGCGCCACATCGCGCTCAAGACCCAATTTGATGTCACGGGCAGACCGCACCTGCATTTCAAGCTGAGAGCGCGCTTCACGCATCTCAGCCAACCGCAACAACCCGTGGTCACCATGGATCGCGTGATAGGCGAAATACCCCATGATGCACAGGCAACCGACGGGCAACATGGCACGCCCCAAGCGGCTGCGCAGGCCACCAGCGTCGGCGGTGTGCCGTCCAGTGCGAATCGTATTGTGAAGTCTCATGGCCTCAAGGAATCACAGAAATGATTCTCATGGCAACCCCAATAAAGTCAGAGGCTTAGGATGAGTCGCTGGGAGCTAGAATCCGCCTTGCAAAGGCGTGCCATGTTGTCGCCGTATCACCATCTAAGATGATACTGGGCGCCCAGCCCTGCTGATATTCCCATTGCGGCCACACCAGATTGAGTATCTCCCCATGCCATTGCGCTTCTTTGTCCTCACAGCACTGGTTCTGTCCACCATGACTGTTTCAACCGCCATTGCCGCCACAGGCTGCACCCTGGTGATTCGGGTGAATACCGGCGCGGTGCTGTTTGAGGAGGGCGACTGCGACACGCGGGTGACACCCGCATCCAGCTTCAAACTGCCGCTGGCAGTCATCGGGTTTGATGCGCGCATCCTCACCTCGCCGGATGCGCCTGCGGTCGCCTATGACCCGGACAAGCATGTGGACTGGATGGAAAACTGGAAAACCACAGTTACACCGAGCACATGGCTGCGCGATTCCGTCGTCTGGTACTCATGGACCATTACCCGCCCGCTCGGCCTTGAGCAGATCGAGAGCTACCTGGCGCGGCTCAATTATGGCAACCAGGACATGGGCGGCACCGTCGGCATGAATAATGGCCTCACGCACGCCTGGCTTAGCTCAACACTGGCGATCTCGCCGCGCGAGCAGGCGGCGTTCCTGAGCAAGCTTGTCCTGCGCGCCTTGCCGGTCAAAGTCTCCTCGCAGCAGCTGGCGATTGAAACCACCGCCACTTACCCGTTTGGTGACGGACAGGTGGCAAAAGGCAAGACCGGTACCGGGGCATCCCAGGATGCAGACGGGAACCGTATTGCAGACCAACAGATCGGCTGGTTCATAGGGTGGACGGGAACGGATACTGACCCTGTCGTCTTTGTGCGACTGATCCGCGATACGGGACCGCAGGAAACTTATGCGGGTAACCGCGCCCGTGATGGCATGCTCGCGGACTTACCCTCTTACCTTCAGCGCACAGACTGATGGCGCGGCGCAAGTGCGAACCTAGAGCTCCCTTGCGAGCAACCATTCTTCCAGCAGCACAAGACGATCATTGCCGAACCAGAGTTCGTCTTCGCAAACGAAAGTCGGCGTGCCGAACACACCTGCAGCGATGGCATCATCAATATGTCTGTCGTGAAGAGCCTGCGTCTCCGGTGCCTCCAGCGCCTGTGCATAAGCTGCTTCATCGAGCCCTACCTTGCCAGCGAGCTCAATAAAATCCGCTTTTGCAAGTGCATCACGCTCTTCAACAAACATTGCCTTAAAGATTGCGCGCGACATGGCTTCAGCCTGCCCCATCGCGGCACCGGCTACGGCCGCATGGGAAAACAAGCGCCGGTCACCCTGCAACCGCCCATCAATTTCCAGATAAGGAATCGCGTAATGCCCGGCCCAACGCCGCACATCGCGCAATCGGAAGGCCACGTCGTAGATTCCTGATGGTGCTGGTCCTGCAAACGGGTTCTGCTCCCGCTTGTCCATCAGCGCCGGGCCGAAAAAAGGCTTCCAGTTGAACTGCGCACCGGTTACCGCGGCAATGCGCTCAATTTGTGAATGCGCCAAATATGAATAGCGGCTCGATAAGCCAAAATAAAAATCAACAATTGCGTTCGTCATAATGGTCATGCCCCCCGACTTGAACCAGCACGCTAATTGCGTTCATCTGGGTCACATTACAAGTGCAATCCGGCGTCATCCCGGAAAAAAATTTGCACACGACATCGGGAGCACACTTGCATGGTCGATCTTCAACGTGATCCGCGTACGGACAGAGGCGAACGTATAAATTTTACCAGCAGTGATGCATTCGAGTTTACTCAAATCCTCGACGGCTCGGCGCACCCGCAAGATATCTTTGGGGACCTCGAACTCCCTCCCGGTGACGGCCCCTTCCCCTGCATCGTCATGTGTCATGGATCTTATGGCTGGCGCTCGCATCACCTTGATTATGCTGACATGTTCCATGCGATGGGAATCGCCACCTTCCGTCCGCACTCGTTTGAAGCACGCGGGACATTGGAAGTTTCGACCACGCAGATCGACGTCACAATGGCGATGATGATTTGCGATGCATACGGAGCACTTGAATTACTCTCGATGCACCCTCAGATTGAGTCAACTCGCGTAGCGGTTGCGGGCTGGAGCCTAGGTGGTGGCATGGCGGTCTATTCCGCCTGGACACCACTGATAGAAAAGCTCGGCAAGAATGGTTTGGGCTTCGCCGCCCATATGCCCGTCTACCCTGCCTGCCACATCAAGACCGAAGACGACCGATGGTCATCTGCACCGATGTGCATCCTGATGGGTGAAGCAGAGGATTATACGCCGGCCGCTCCCGCCATTGAGATGGTCGACGACATCAATGCCCATGGCGGGCATGCGGAGATCATTTTGTATCCGGACAGCTACCACTCATTCGACAGCACCGACGACGTGATGCACCTGCCCGATGTCATTGCGCTGCCGCCTGTTCGCAACATCACCGTGACCAAAGCCGGACGCATGGTCAGTGACAATGGCGAAGACCTCTCCACCCGCGAAGCGCGCATTGAGGGTTTTGCAACCATGTCCAAACGCGGCGCACATATAGGTGGCAATCCGGCCATGCGCGAAAAGGCTTTTGCGGATGCCAAGGCCTTCATGACAAAGGTGCTGCTCCAGGGATAGGGACCATGTCGCTGCTTTTCGTTGGCACCACCGGCATGCTGGCCGATGCAACCCGGCATCTGGCGAGGTCCTCAAGCGGTGACATCGCCGTTGTTTCACGGGGTGCAGATGGATTCAGTTTTGGAGACGAGGCGCTGGACCAACGTGCCACAGCCTATCCTGCTGACTGGTCGGACCAGCGTGCCTTCATGTCGGTCCTTGATGACATCGTCGCCGCGCATGGTTCCATCACCTGCGCCCTGGTCTGGCTCCATGGTCGCGATGATGAGGTGCGCGCGCAAATCACCCACCAAATGGCGGATGGCGGCACGCTGTTGGAGGTGCTGGGCTCCGCCGCATCACAACCGGGTGCCTTTGGTGATATCCGCATGCGGGAAATGCGTGCGCATCCGCATATCCGATACAGGCAAGCGCTGCTCGGCTTTGTCCATGAAGACGGACGGTCGCGCTGGTTGACCCATGATGAGATCAGTGCAGGTGCTATCGCGGCCTACGCGTCGGATGAGACGATTACAGTCGTTGGTCAGACCGAGCCTTGGAGCCTGCGGCCCTAAGCGTGGCCCCTAGCCCTTGAGAATGGACTTACCCGCATATTCCGCGGCCGGCCCAAGCTCCTCTTCGATGCGGATGAGCTGGTTGTATTTCGCAGTGCGATCCGCGCGGGCGAGTGATCCGGTTTTGATCTGGCCGCAATTAGTGGCGACGGCGAGGTCAGCGATGGTGGCGTCTTCGGTTTCGCCGGAGCGGTGAGACATCACAGCCGTGTAGGCGGCCTTGTGTGCCATCTCGACGGTTTCCAGTGTTTCCGTAAGAGAGCCGATCTGATTGACCTTTACCAGGATTGAGTTGGCAACGCCTTTCTTGATGCCGTCAGACAGCCGCGCCGTGTTGGTGACGAATAGGTCATCACCCACAAGCTGCACCTTGTCGCCGATCTTTGAGGTCAGGTCTGCCCAACCGTCCCAATCATCTTCCGCCATTGCATCTTCGATGGAGATGATCGGGAAGCGGCCTACGAGGTCGGCCCAGTAGTCGGACATCTGGCCCGCATCGAGGGTCTTGCCCTCGCCTGCCAGCACATATTTGCCACCTTTGTAAAACTCGGTCGAAGCGGCATCGATTGCCAGATGAATGTCGTCGCCGGGCTTGTAGCCTGCCTGCTCGATGGCCTTCATGACGAAGCTCAGCGCGTCTTCAGTCGAAGCAATGTTCGGCGCAAAGCCGCCTTCGTCGCCCACATTGGTGTTGTGGCCTGCGTCCTTCAGCCCCTTTTTGAGCTGGTGGAACACTTCCGAACCCATGCGCACAGCGTCCGCCAAAGTCGGCGCCGACACCGGCATGATCATGAATTCCTGAATATCGATCGGGTTGTCCGCGTGCTCGCCACCATTGACGATGTTCATCATTGGCACCGGCATGATGCGCGCGGCTGGGCCGCCTACATATTTGTAAAGCGGCATGCCGCAGGACTGGGCGGAGGCTTTTGCCAGCGCTAGGGAGACACCGAGAATTGCATTGGCGCCGAGGCGCGCCTTGTTCGGCGTGCCGTCGAGGTCGCACATCATGCGGTCGAGCAGGATCTGTTCTTCCGAATCCATCCCCGCAATGGCATCAAAAATCTCGGTATTGACGTTCTCGACTGCCTTCAGCACGCCCTTGCCGCCATAGCGCTTCTTGTCGCCATCGCGCAGCTCTACTGCTTCATGGGCACCGGTGGAGGCACCTGAGGGCACTGCGGCGCGGCCGGAGGCCCCATCTTCCAGCACCACATCCACTTCCACGGTCGGGTTGCCCCGGCTGTCGAGGATTTCGCGGGCGGTGATATCAATGATGGCGGCCATCTGGCGCTCCTGCTTTTCTTGTCATGGTCTGCTGGTGCATAAGGTGGCCGTTACATAGCCCAAGCCCCCGCCGCATGAAAGAGCGCGGCGGCTGTCCCGTTCAGCCTTTTTCTGGAGCCCCGCAATGTCCGAATCCGCCGATACCCTGCGCCTTTGGGGCCGCAACAACTCCATCAATGTCCAGAAAGTCATCTGGACCCTGGAGGAGCTGAAGATCCCGTATGAGCGGATCGAAGCGGGCGGGGCGCACGGCGTTGTGGATACCCCGGAATATCTGGCTTTGAACCCCAACGGGCTGGTGCCGGTGATTCATGATCCACGCGGTGGCGGGCTGACCTTGTGGGAATCAAATGCCATCGTCCGCTATCTGTTCGCCACCTACGCGCCAGAAAGCGGCACGGGCCTGCATTACCCTGCGGATTCACGCCCCCGCGCTATCGAAGAACAGTGGATGGACTGGCAGGCGACCGCGCTTTGGCCTGCCATGCAGCCGATGTTTCATGGCCTGATCCGCAATACACCCGGCGTGACGCCGGATATGATTGCGGCCGCCACGACGCTGACTGAGACCCGATTAGCCGTTTTAGATCAGCAGCTTGACACAATGGCCTTTACCGCCGGCAAACGCTTCGGCATGGCAGACATAACCACGGGCCTCACCGTCGCCCGCTGGTTCAAGTTGCCCATCGACCACAAGCGCTTCCGGCATATCGAGAACTGGTTCGAGGCCATCCGCACGCGATCTGCGTTCCGGCATGTGGATATTCCGCTGAGCTGACGGCCACTGGCCTAGCGAGCAGCGGCGAGGACCGATAAACTCCGTAAAACTTCCTTCCCACGAGAAAGCAGAAATACCTGATGTCAGTGAAGCCCGGCGTCGTTAGCGGCGATGATTATAAGACCCTCCTCAAGGCCTGCAAAGATGGCAAATATGCCCTGCCCGCCGTCAATGTGGTGAATTCCAACACCGTCAATGCGGTGATGGAAGCTGCCGCCAAAAACAAGTCTGACGTCATCATCCAGGCTTCAAATGGTGGCGCGCAGTTCTATGCGGGCAAGGGATTCCCCGATGGCGACGAAGGCAAGGTGCTGGGCGCCGTTGCCATGGCCAAGCATGTCCACATGCTGGCTGAGCATTACGGCATCTGCGTCGTGCTGCACACGGACCACGCCAACAAGAAGCTGATCCCGTGGGTGGAAAAGCTGCTTGATCACGGTGAAGCCTTCTACAAGGAAACCGGCAAGCCGCTCTACACGTCGCACATGCTCGATCTGTCTGAAGAAACGATTGAAGAAAACATCTCCGAGAGCGCCCGCATCCTCAAGCGGATGGTGCCGCTGGATATGAGCATCGAGATTGAACTCGGCGTTACCGGCGGCGAAGAAGACGGCGTCGGCTCAGACGAAATCGACAACGACAAGCTCTATACCCAGCCCGAAGATGTTCTCTACGCTCACAATATCCTGTCGCCCATCGGACATTATTCGCTGGCAGCGTCTTTCGGCAACGTGCATGGCGTATACAAGCCCGGCAACGTGCAGTTGCGCCCTGAAATTCTCAAGAACTCACAGGCACTGGTGCGCGAACGCTACCAGACCGGCGACAACCCGCTGGACCTCGTATTCCACGGCGGCTCAGGCTCGGAGAAATCCAAAATTGCCGAAGCGCTGGAATATGGCGTGTTCAAAATGAACATCGACACGGACACGCAGTTTGCCCAGTCCGAAGCTGTTGGTGCTTATGTGGAAGCCAATGCGCGGGCGTTCAAATACCAGATCGATCCGGACGATGGCACGCCGTACAAAAAGAAGTACGACCCGCGCACATGGATGCGTGAAGCTGAAGTCAGCATGGTGAAGCGTCTCGACGAAGCCTTTGCGGATCTGCAGTCAGTCGGCAAGTCGATCGCGGCATCATAGGGTTTAGATATGCCAGCCTTCCCGGGTATGGCGTTCAATAAATACCAATCCAGATAAGAATTAGGTCACGCCGTCCCTTGTTTCAGGGGGCGGCGTACTGTTTTCCGCCGACACAGGCCGGGCTTGACTGAGCGCACGCCTTCCCCATATGCATCCACTGGATGCTTTAATAGGAAAGGTGTATCAATGGATATGTACGAATTCATCAAGGAACGCGTCGGTACAACCGTGCCATTTGCCGCCCATACCGGCATCACCGTCACACGTGTTGCAGATGGAGAAGGCACAGCCGAACTGCCGCAAACGGATACCAGCATCAACCATATCGGCAGCCAGCATGCAGGCGCCTTGTTCACTCTGGGTGAAGCTGCATCGGGTGCTGCCATGGCGGGTGCATTTGCCCCCGTATTGCTTGAGGTGCGCACCATCGCCGGCAAGGCGGGCATCACTTACACGAAGATTGCCAAAGGTACGATCACAGCCAATGCCCACACTGCCGACCCGGCGGCAACCCTGCTTCAAAAACTGGAAGCGGACGGCAAGGTGGCATTCGACGTCACTGTCGACATGACCAATGAGGATGATGACAAGGTTGCTGAAATGACGGTCGCCTGGCACGTCCAAAAAACCTAGGACAGGGGCATGGCACCCGAATCAAAAAGCAAACCGAAAACTGCAAAGCCCAAATCCAACCGCCCCCGTCGCGCCACCTACCGGCATGGCAATGTGGCAGCGGATGCGGTTTTGGCCGCCGCAAAGCTTGTGGCGGAAGGCAAAATGGACAATCTCAGCCTGCGTGCAGTTGCTGGCGAACTTGGGATCGCACACCGGTCCCTCTACAACCATTTTGAGGACCGGGATGCGTTGATGCGCGCCGTCGCGGCGCACGGCTTTGAGGTACTGGCGGCGGCGGTGGCGACCAGCAAGACGCCTAAAGCCTTTGTGCGTGCCTATGCGCAGTTTGCCCTCGATAATGCCGCGCTCTACGGCGTGATGATGGCACAACGCAATACTTCGATGTTTGCTGATCCAACTTTGGGCAAAGCAGTGAAACGAATGATCGACTTGTCCCTTGCAATGTTCGGCGCGCCGGACGCATCAAAGCCTGAGAACCGCCGGGCGGTCATGCGCATCTGGATGTTGCTGCATGGCGGCGTGTCGCTGCATCTCAACGGCGCATTGGAGCCGCGCAGTCGCGATGCCTTTGTGGCTGAATTATTGAAGATTGCGGGCTCTTAGCGGCTTCGCTGTCACAACAGCTTCAGCCAAAGCGTCGTACTTCTGAACGGATTGGCCCCTGCCGATCCGCACCCTTTGGCTGTGTTTGCGTTTCACAGCGACTGGCAAGCTCATCTGTAAGGAGGACTTCCCATGCCACGTATCATCCTCGCCCTCAGCGCCGTCTATGCCTTTGCCATCTCCGGATATATCTGGTTTCTGCCGCAGATGTTTTATGACAACACACCGGGAGTCGCGATGATGGGGCCCTTCTCTCTGCACTTCATGCGCGACGTGTCCCTCGCCTATCTGGCGGGCGGCGTCATTCTCACTTGGGGTGCGCTGCGGCGTGACCATAGGCTGGCTCTGGCTGGTGGCTTGTGGTTTGCCTTGCACGGGATCTATCACATCGGCATCTGGATCAATCGGGGCGTGCCGTTTGACATCATCACCGCTTCCGACTTTGCTGGCGTGGTTGTTCCCGCCACACTGGCAATCTGGGCTGCCAGCAGGCTCAGGCTTCACACTACATAAAGCTCGAGATATTCCGGATGCCTCATATCGGCCAGCACGTTACCCTTGATAGCCCTGCTTTCATCCACGACACAGCGTCAATCTACGGCAAAGTACATATTGGTGCGGGGGCGAGTATTTGGCCGCAGGTGGTGATGCGGGCAGAGATGTTCGAGATCAGGATCGGCGCGCGCACGAACATTCAGGATTTTGTCATGGTGCATGTGGGCAATGGTACCCCCACCATCGTCGGTGAGGATTGTTCCATCACCCACCACGCCACCCTGCACGGGTGCGAGATCGGCGACCGGTGCCTCATCGGCATCAATGCCACCATCATGGATGGGGCAAAGATTGGTTCCAACTCCATTGTTGCGGGCCATACCATTGTCCGCGAGGGGCAGGAGTTTCCGGATAACTCCATCATCGCCGGTGTCCCCGCCAAGCAGGTTGGCACGCGTGACAATGGTGCCGCCAATCTGGCAAATGCACGCTTCTACCATCGCAATGGCCTCAACTATGCCCACGGCATCGACCGAATGAGTGACGACGACATCAAATACATGATGGAAGGCTGATAAGTCAGCGCAGCCTTTTGACACCCGCTAGCCGATTGAAACGGTCTGCTGATACCCCTCGCCTGTTAACCTTGTCTTTGGATACCCCCGTGACACCGGCATCCGACCTGCCGCATCATACCCCTATGTGCCACCTTCAGGGGTGAGGACGGCACATATGGGGCGTGCGCTGACGAGTGTAGCAGCGCGCAGTTTGAGAGCTGCCGGGGGGCTGCTCATCATGAGTATTTTGCGCAATTTTTTCCGGTGCCGCGTATTGGCCGCCGCCACAACCCTGCTGGGTGTTGTGGGGATCTTCAGCACGCCCGCGCTTGCGCAAACCACGTTTTCCAATTGTGCCGCACTCGATGGTTATGTGTTCGAGCGCGGCCACCTGACCGCCACCGCAGCGGTTAACAATACAATCACAGATCTTGATGATGACGATTTTATCACCATTGACATGCGGGCCAGCGCAGGCGCGGGTGGTACCATTAGTGCTGTCGTCAACATTTCCGGCAGCACGATATTCAGCGAGACGTTTGTCTATGGTGGCGGCGGTATTGCTCTTGGTACTGATGTATCGCGATCCGTCACATACGACCCGCCCAACAGCGGCACCAATATAGCGTTCAACTTTGATACGGATCCCTTCACCACGGCGGAAGGCATTGTCACTTTTACCGTGACATGCGTATCCGGAGCGGACACACCCACGGACATCTCGGCCAGCCGCGCAACCACTATCGAGCGTGTTCGCCGGCTGCTTGAGGAGCGCCCCGACCGCGCACGCTTTGTCCGCAAACGCCTCAAGGCCCTGTGGGGCAGCGACGAGACAAATGATGTGGCGCTGGCGAATGCGCTGACCCGCTCCTCCAATCGCGCGCCGGTGCAAGTTGCGGCAGCAACGCCGTCCCGGCCTCTCGTGGGCATGGCCGCACGCGATTCCACGCTGGCCGCCTATGCCTATAGCGATGCCGGCGCGTCCGATGAGTGCAGGATGGATGATGATGGTCTGCCATCGCTCTCCTGCGTCGACGTGTGGACCGAAGCCCACTTCACCCGCTTCAAGGATGACGGCGATCGCGATGGAAATTTCACCGTGGTCTATGTGGGTGCCGACATGCATCTCACCCCATGGGCCATCGTCGGATTGCTCGGGCAAATGGACTGGATGGTGGATGACATTGATACCGCCGGTACCAGCGCCCGAAGCATCGGCTGGATGACCGGACCTTATGCGTCGATGCGTCTTACCCCGGAAATATTCCTGGATTTCCGCGCTGCGTGGGGGCGTTCTGAGACCGATCTCAAGACGCTGGGTGCAAGTAGCAATTTCTCAACCACGCGCTGGCTTGCGACAGCTCAGATCACCGGCAATTTCCAGTATAGCGACACCCGTGTATCCCCTGAGCTTTCGGTCGAATACATCAAGGAAATCGCCGATGACTTCACGCTGCCTTCAGGCAGCACCATTGATGTTGGCACCATCAGCATTGGCCGTGTCCGCTTCGGGCCGGAAATTGCGCGTCTTATTCCCCTGTCGGACGGCCTGGCCATTGAGCCCCGCATCGCTATGCGCGGCATCTGGGATTTCAATGAGGCCGACGTCGTGACCCTGAACAATGTCCAATACAATACAGGCAAACTGCGAGGCCTGGTGGAAGCCGGGGCTATTATTCACGGGATCGAAGGCCTGAATATTTCGGTCTCCGGCAAATATGAAGGGCTGGGCCTTGAGGACTTTGAGGCCTACGGGGGCATGCTCTGGATAAATGTGCCCATCTAAGCCGCCCAGCCCTTAGACCTCCCGTCCATATGCAAGCTTGACGTGGCGGCGGCTGCGCGCTTCAACCACGCTCATGAGCACACCCAAACCAGCAGCGGGCCACCAGCGCGCCCTTGTCCTGTTTTCCGGCGGGCAGGATTCAACGACCACGCTCGCCTGGGCGCTGGCGCGGTTCGCGCATGTGGAAACCATCGGCTTCGATTACGGCCAGCGGCACGCGGTGGAGCTTGAGCAACGGCATGTGGTGCTTGGCAAAATGCGCGCCGCTTTCCCCGCATGGACAGCACGGCTGGGCGACGATCACATGCTCAACCTCGACGATCTTGGCCGCATCTCCGATACAGCACTCACCCGTGACGCCGAGATTGCGTTCGATGCGCAGGGTCTGCCCTCCACGTTTGTGCCGGGCCGCAATCTTCTGTTCTTCACATACGCCGCTGCCATCGCTTTCCGGCGTGACCTTACGGTCCTTGTGGGCGGCATGTGCGAAACAGATTATTCCGGCTACCCGGATTGCCGCGATACGACGCTCAAATCCCTCCAGGCGTCCCTGACGCTCGGCATGGACCGGGATTTTGTGATCGAGACACCGCTGATGTGGATCGACAAAGCCGGCACTTGGGAGATGGCGCAGGCGCTGGGCGGCAAGGATCTCGTCAGCATCATCCGCGAAGATACCCACACCTGTTATCTGGGAGACCGGTCGCACAGTCATGACTGGGGATATGGCTGCGGCACCTGCCCTGCCTGTGAACTACGCGCATCGGGCTGGCATGCGTGGCGGCAATCGGCATGACTTATTCGGTCAAGGAAATGTTCGCGACGCTGCAGGGGGAAGGCGGACAGGCAGGCCGCGCGGCGGTGTTTCTGCGTTTTGCCGGATGCAACCTGTGGACCGGCCGTGAGCAGGACCGCGCCGATGCCGTCTGCACCTTTTGCGATACGGATTTTGTCGGCACCGATGGTGAGGGCGGCGGCAAGTTTGACACGGCAACAGAGCTTGCCGATACCGTCGCCAGCACATGGCCCGGCGGCGCCGAGCGGCGGCTTGTCGTCTGCACCGGGGGCGAACCACTGCTACAACTGGACGGGCCGCTGATTGATGCCCTTCATGGGGCCGGGTTCGAGATTGCGGTTGAGACCAACGGCACGATTGAGGCCCCCATCGGTGAGACCGGCGGCATCGACTGGATTTGCGTCAGTCCCAAGGCTGAAGCACCGCTCAAACAAATCCGTGGTCAGGAGCTAAAGCTCGTCTATCCGCAAATTGCGCCGCAGGCACAGCCTGATTACTTTGAATCGCTGGATTTTCAGCACTTTTTTCTGCAACCGATGGATGGGCCTGACCGCGACAAAAACACGGAAAATGCGGTTGGCTATTGCCTAAAGCACCCCAAATGGCGTTTGTCCGTGCAATTACACAAATTTATCGGCATCCCATAGGCTTGTTCGCCCACCATGCGTATTACCAAACAGTTCACCTTCGACGCAGCGCATTACCTGCCGCACGCTGAAGAGGGTCATCCCAACCGGCGGCTGCACGGCCATTCGTTCCGCGTCGTCGTGGCGTTGGATGGCATGCCGGACGGCACCACTGGCCTGATCCGTGATTTCGGCGACGTGGAAAAAATCCTGAGTGATGTGCGCGATATGCTCGACCATCACTTTTTGAACGAGATCGCTGGTCTTGAGGCGCCGACGCTTGAGAACATCACGCTCTGGTTGTGGGGGCAGCTTGCCGCGCCCCTGCCCGAGCTTGCGCGCATTGAAGTTCACCGCGACAGTTGCGGGGAAGCCTGCATCTATGAAGGCTCTCGCCACGGGCGGACAAAATGAACGATACACCGGACACAAATCACACCATAAGCCAGCTGGGCGCGCAAACCGCTCTGCCGGTGTCGCCCGAAGAAGCCGTGCTGGAGCGTGTTGCCAATCCGCATCCGGGCACACATTATGTGGCCCGCTTCACCGTTCCGGAGTTTACATCTTTGTGTCCTGTAACGGGACAGCCGGACTTCGCGCATTTAGTAATTGATTATGTTCCAGGGCAGTGGCTGGTCGAGAGCAAGTCTCTGAAACTCTATCTGGCCAGCTTCCGCAATCACGGGGCTTTCCACGAAGACTGCACAATTGCCATTGCCAAGCGGGTTTCAGCGCTATTGGAGCCCGTTTTTTTACGCATTGGCGGCTACTGGTATCCGCGCGGCGGCATTCCCATTGATGTTTTCTGGCAGACAGGTACCCTTCCCGAAGGGGTGTGGTTGCCTGATCAGGGGGTAGCGACGTATCGCGGACGTGGTTAATGCCACCCGACCGGGGTTAGCGTTTTCTCAATGGTTGTATGGCAGGTTTCTGGGGATGCCCGGTGGCTAGCAAACCGCGGCAGCGCTTGGGATTGGCCTTTCAAATGCTCAATGGTCACAGTACAGACGGCGACTTGGGGAGCATTCAGGCTACCCAGGACGACCGCAATGCGATCACGCTGCGTGCGGTGGCCCTGATATCGTTGTTCGTGGCGGGTGGTTATCTCATCACGGCTATCGTGCATATCACCTTTTTGCCTGATGACATCAAAATACCACTGGCACTGACAGCCATTGTGACGGCGCTCATAGGGGCATTCGTATTTGCAGTCGTGCAGATGGGATGGTTCCACCGCAACAGCGCCAACATAATCATGATGATCTACTCCGCGCTGATCCTGGGTAATTCAACCGCTCACTTGCTCCTCTCCGGGCAACCGCACCAAGCGGTCAATTTTGGCCTTTCGATGGTATGTCTGGGCCTCTTCCATCTGTCGATCAGACATTTGCTGGCAAGTCTTGCTTTGGTGCTCATCCTTTGGGGTTGGCTGGTAGTTCCCAATCTCAGCGCCGACGACGCCGTGCATTATGGGTTTTTTCTGTTTAACTGCAGCGTCATCACGACAATCAGCTTTGTGGTGCGGTGGCGCACTCACAACGGCCTGATCGTGGCGGAGAAGCAGGCCACTGCGCGGGAGGTTGTGTTGGCGGAAGCAGTTGACCGAGTGCGGCTTGCAGAAGATGCCGCCAGCGCCGAGCGGGCCAAGAGCGAATTCCTGGCCAATATGAGTCATGAACTGCGCACCCCCCTCAATGCGATCATCGGGTTTTCCGATGTGCTGGAACGCGAGATGTTCGGGCCCTTGGGGAGCAATGAGAACCGAGAATATATCGGCGAGATTCATACGTCCGGTAAGGCGCTGCTCGATATCCTCAATGATGTGCTCGATCTGGCAGCCGTTTCGATGGACAACTTTGACACGGATTTTCAGAATTTTGATCTCAAGGACATCGCACGGCGTTGCATCGCCATTGTGGAGTCCCGCCAGCGGGACAGCGGTGTTTCCATTGCTGTCCGGGTGTCGCCCAACATTGCCGAGATTTACTGCGACGAGCGGCGCATCAAGCAGGTGCTGGTCCATCTGCTATCGAATGCGGTCAAGTTCAATTCAAAGGGTGGCTGGGTGCGGCTATCAGCTGGTCTTGCTGCTGATCGTGGTGTTTTCATCCGCATCGCGGATTCCGGCATCGGTATGAATCAGGACGAAATCAAGCAGGCGCTCAAACCGTTCTGGCAGAGCGAAGGGCATCTTTCCCGCGCCAAGGGCGGGATGGGCATTGGGCTGGCTATTGCGAATGAAACGGTGTCACGTCTTGGTGGCAAGCTTGACATTCAAAGCCGCCCCAACAGCGGCACCATGATCACCATCTGGTTGCCGCCAGAAACTCTGTGCACGTCTCCTGCCGAAAGCAGCAGTGCCGACACTGAGGATGATCGCTATGCGGAACACCGGTTGCCGCCTTCCGGGCCCGGATCATCCACATTAACACCCTCTACCTCCCGGCAGAACGGCTAGACGACTTAGGTCTGCCGCCGCACCTTCAGCTTCTCGCCAAAAGTGAGCCCGCTCTACATGCGCGCAGGCACCGGAGATTTAGGACTCTCTGTTGCCTGTGGATTTTGAGGCAATGCCGGGCACTGTAGAAATAACATCCGTATACGGAAAATAGCACGTGACTTGCTGACTGCCGGTGGCACCGTTGTCGTGTTTCCCGGCGGAACTATTTCAACAGCGCCCAGAGCCTTTGCCGCGCGGTCGACCAAGTCCGACAGACTTTTACAGCGCAATTGGTGCAGCGATCCAAGGCAACTGTGCTGCAGGTTTTCTTCGAGGGACAGAATGCCGCTTGTTTCAGATGGCCAGCCATATGAGCCGCACCTTGCGCTGTCCTTGTTGTTCCGCGAGGGCAAGCGCTCTTTGCTCAGGCGGCCTTGGACAGCGCGTCGAACTTCTGGAGACGGGCCAGCAGGGCCGGCATGTCCTTGAGGTGCACCATGTTGGGGCCGTCGGAGGGCGCGCTATCGGGATCCTGATGGGTCTCCAAGAAGACGCCAGCCACCCCTACAGCAACAGCTGCACGAGCCAGTACGGCCACGAATTCGCGCTGCCCGCCTGAGGTTGTCCCCTGCCCGCCGGGCTGCTGCACCGAGTGGGTCGCATCAAAAATCACCGGTGCCCCGGTTTTGGCCAATTCCGGCAACGCTCGCATATCTGAGACCAGCGTGTTGTAGCCAAAGCTGGCGCCACGCTCCGTCACCATCACATTCGGGTTGCCTGCACCGCGAACTTTCTCGATGACGTTCTTCATATCCCAGGGGGCCAAAAACTGCCCCTTCTTAACGTTCACCACAGCACCGGTGGCGGCGGCCGCCAGCAGCAGGTCAGTCTGGCGGCACAGGTAAGCCGGGATCTGCAGCACATCCACCACTTCGGCGACCGGTGCGCACTGCTCTGCTGTATGCACATCAGTGAGCACAGGAATACCAAGGGTCTCTTTCACTTCTGCGAAAATCGGCAACGCCAATTCCATACCCAATCCGCGCGGGCTGTTCGCCGAGGTGCGGTTGGCTTTGTCGAAGGATGATTTGTAAACCAGCCCCATGCCGAGCTTGGCGGTAATCTCTTTCAGCGCTGTCGCCATTTCAAGCGCATGATCGCGGCTTTCCATGGCGCACGGCCCTGCGATGATCGACAACGGTTTGTTGTTGCTGAAGATCACCCGATTACTACCACCTGCCCCAATCTCGACCACGTCCATATGGAAATCTCATCTCTCAAAAAGGAACCGCGTCCTGCAGATATCTGCGGCGCTTGGTGGGCATATTGCACATTTCCCCACCCGCGTACCAGACGGCGTGTAAAACCCGCTACGCCGTTCTCCACAAACGGAAAGATGCACCGTAAGCGATGCCGCCGATAAGGAGTGCAAGAAGCACAATCGCTATTCGGCCATCGGGAATGTGTGTCGCCTGCACCAGCAACCGGCCATTGCCTGCAAGGCTGGCAGTCTTGTGAAGGGATGCCTCTAAAAACGCGTCGCTGGCGAAAATGTCCGCAATGTCTTGCCTGCTGCGATATCTGACGATGACAATCCGGTCCCATTCTGCACCGTCATTAAAGGTCCAGTTACTGCCATAAATCGGGTGCGACGCATGGGCCGCCAACAGCTGAACCATCACAGTACTGAACCGGTCAAACGCCTCACGGCCGGTCCCACCCAGTGCGTATCCTGCAGGGTATTTGGCCGTCTCATGAAAACGGTAGAGATTGACGGTGTAGAACGGTAACCCATCGTCCGCCTCCAGAAATTTTCGTAACGAGGGCAGATCATGGCGTGTTTGCGGAGAGTGCGGCTGGGCTGCGATCGCCTCCATATACCGGTCGATCTGAGGCTGAGAGATCGGCGTCGCCTGCCAGCTGTACCAATAGGTCAGAGCGCAAAAACAAACGACTGAAACAGCCACACCCACAACAAGTCGACGTACGCGGTTGGTCATGTCGGTCCCCCGATAACTGCAGTCCTGCTCGGTAAGCGCATCAGCCGGCACTTGCATTTTGCAATTAACTAGACATCACCGATATACTTGCAAAATGCAAGCTTCAAAGATAATTTCTTTCCATGCCCCATGACTCTTCAGCCTGCCGGTCCAACTGCCCCATCAATTTCGTGCTGGAAACATTCGGCGACAAATGGTCGTTGCTGATCGTCCGCGACCTGATGTTCAAGGAAAAGAGCAGCTACCGGGAGTTTCTGGAATCCGACGAGGGCATTGCGACCAACATCCTTGCAGACCGATTAAAACGGCTCGAGGAGCACGGCATCGTCCACAAGGAAACAGACCCGGCAAATCGCTCCCGTGTGATCTACAGCCTCACCGAACGCGGCAAGGACCTTATGCCGGTGATGCTCGAAATCACGGCATGGAGCGCCCGGCATGATCCCAAGACCAACACACCGAGCCGATTTCTTGAAGAGTTCCGCACGCGCAAAAAGAGCATGATGGCCAACTTTCTGGCCAAACTGCGCTAACGGACGCCGGTTGGATTGGCGTTGTTTAAACCAGCCGGCTCTGCTGCAATGCCGCGCTGACAAAACTCGCAAACAGCGGGTGCGGGTCAAACGGTTTGGACTTCAGTTCCGGGTGATACTGCACGCCAATGAACCAGGGATGCGAGGGAATTTCCACGGTTTCAGGCAGCAGCCCATCCGGGGATGCGCCTGAGAAGGTCATACCGATCGCTTCCAGCGCGTCCTTGTAGGCCATATTGACCTCGTAACGGTGCCGGTGGCGCTCGAAAATGTCGGTGGTGCCGTAGATTTCAGCAATCTTGGTCCCGGCCTTCAGCTTTGCCTCATAGGCACCCAGCCGCATGGTGCCGCCGAGATTGCCGTTGGCCTCGCGGGTTTCCAGCTCACCTGCCTTCAGCCATTCGGTCATCAGACCCACCAGCGGCTCATTGCAGGGGCCAAATTCGCTGGACGACGCGGCAGGCATCCCAGCCAGATTGCGGGCAGCCTCGATAACGGCCATCTGCATCCCGAAGCAGATGCCGAAATACGGCACTTCGCGCTCACGGGCGAATTTGGCGGCAGCAATCTTGCCTTCCGCGCCGCGCTCGCCAAAGGCGCCGGGCACGAGGATAGCGTTCACGCCTTCAAGATAGGGGGCCGGGTCTTCTTTCTCGAAGATTTCCGAATCAATCCACTCAACTTCGACATGCACCTTGTTGGCGATGCCGCCATGGGTGAGCGCCTCGGTGAGTGACTTATAGGCATCCTTGAGGCCGGTATATTTGCCGACAACAGCAACCTTCACCTCACCGTCGGGATGGCGGACGCGGTGGGTGATCTCGCTCCAGTTGTTGAGTTTAGGCTCCGGAGCGTCCTTGATGCCGAAATGCGCCAGCACTTCCGCGTCCAGCCCTTCGGCATGGTAGGCGGCGGGCACATCATAAATGGTGTCCACATCGCGCGCCTCGATAACGCTGGAGGCCCGCACATTGCAGAACAGCCCCAGCTTGCGGCGCTGGTCGGACGGGATCGGCCTATCGGCCCGGCACAACAGAATATCGGGCTGAATGCCGATGGCGCGCAATTCGCGGACGGAGTGCTGTGTCGGCTTGGTCTTCATTTCCCCTGCCGACGCGATATACGGCATCAGGGTCAAATGGATGAATACCGCATCATTAACCGGCAGATCATTGCCAAGTTGGCGGATCGCCTCGAAGAACGGCAGACCTTCAATATCACCCACCGTGCCGCCGATCTCGCACAGCACGAAATCCACATCGTCGTTGCCGTGCAACACGAACGCCTTGATGGCATCGGTCACATGCGGAATCACCTGCACGGTACCACCCAGATAATCACCACGCCGCTCCTTGGAGAGGATGGTCTGGTAGATCTTGCCCGCGGTCACATTGTCAAAGCGCGACGCGTGGACGCCTGTGAAGCGCTCATAGTGACCCAGGTCCAGGTCCGTCTCCGCACCGTCATCGGTAACGAACACTTCGCCGTGCTGGATGGGGCTCATGGTGCCTGGATCGACGTTCAGATAGGGATCGAGCTTGCGCAGACGCACGGAATATCCGCGCGCCTGGAGCACTGCGCCCAACGCCGCTGATGCTAAACCCTTGCCGAGGGAGGACACCACGCCACCGGTAATGAAGATGTACCGCGCCATGGGCGACTAATGTATCCCGAGTCGGTGTGAGCTAGAAGAGCCCAAACGCGAGTTCGGACATGTTTGTGAGTTTAGCCTTGTGACGCGCACTATTGAGGCAGCGGCACAGAGGGTTCATCCGGTGCCGCAGGTGCCGCATCCGGCGTACCTATAGGGGCGGGTGCCAGATCAGGAGAAATATCTCCTGCATCGCCGTCAATCGGCGCGATTGGTGCTATCCGGTCAGCAATGGAGCCTGCATCGCCAGCATTGTTGTGCAGCACAGTCAGCGCGATTGATGTCACGAAGAACACAGCGGCCAGAATTGCGGTCGCACGGGTCAGCAGATTGGCTGCCGTGCGGCTTGAAAACATGCCGCCGCCGCCGCCGCCGCCACCACCGCCAATACCCAGCGCACCACCTTCGGAGCGCTGCAACAGGACGACGCCCACAAGGCCGACTGCGACAAGTGTGTGGATGACAAGCAGGATATTTTCCATAGCGGCAGGCTGTTCTCTATTGAATGGCGGTAAAAAGCAGGCGATCCATCTGGCCAAATCAGCCTTGCGCGCGGGTTTTACGCGATGGCGGCGGGGATTGCCAGTGCTGCGTGTCCCGCCATGCGAAACCTATGAAAATCATGGCTATGGCCGATCGGCGGGCATTCGGTCAGCGCGTCGCGCAAAGTGTCTGATTCGCCGGTATGCCGGTCACCAAGTTTTGGCCGACCCAGTTTGTTGCCGGCCAGTTTATTGCCGGTAAGCGTCAATAATTCCGTCGAAATCAGCGGCCTTGAGGCTGGCGCCACCCACAAGGGCGCCATCCACATCAGCCACCCCCATCAGTTCCACCGCGTTGGCTGCTTTGACCGAACCGCCGTAGAGAAGGCGGAAGCCAGCGCCCTGCTCTACTCCAAAGCGGGCAACCAGCGCCTTGCGAATGGTTTCATGGACCTTGGCGACATCGTCCCTGGTTGGCGTACGGCCGGTACCGATGGCCCAGACGGGTTCATAGGCAATCACGGTATTGGCAGCGGTCGCCGTGTCAGGCACCGAGCCTGCAAGCTGCTGCGACACCACTTCCAGGGCTTCGCCACGATTGCGTTCGGGTTCTGTCTCACCAATGCAGATTATGGCGGTCAGGCCAGCCTCATAGGCGGCAAGTGCTTTGGCATTCACCTGCGCATCTGTCTCGCGGTGGTCCTGACGGCGCTCTGAATGGCCGACGATAACTGCTGTTGCGCCTGCATCCAGCAGCATTTCGGCTGCCACGTCTCCGGTATGGGCACCGGGCGCCAAGGCTGAACAGTCCTGCCCGCCGATTGCCACCGGGCTGCCGTCCGCAGTCTGCGCGAAGGACGCAATCAGCGTAAATGGCGGAATTATCATGACGTCGCACCGGTCCGCCGGGCGTGCCTTGAGAGCCGCAACCAGGGCTTCAAGCTCACTGATGGACGCGCGCAGCCCGTTCATTTTCCAGTTTCCGGCCACAAGCGGGCGGCGATCAGACATTTAAGAACTCACTTAACTAATTGGGCGCAATGGAGAATCCATCACAGACCCGCACCCCAGCCGATAGCAAACGCCCCTCCCGAGGGCCAGCACAAAAAGCCTGTGTGCAGCTTGCGGCACCGATAGATGCGCCAATAAAATGCGCCCCCCGGGCCTGCGGATGTGTTAATGCACGCGTCCGCTTTGCATTTTCATGCGGGCATAATCATCCACTCTCCAAAAAGAGCGCTTACCCCACACCATGCTTGATAAACTGCGCAAAAACGCCTCGGGCTTTGTGGCCCAGATTTTCATTGGCCTTCTGGTTCTCAGCTTTGCAGCGTGGGGCATCAACGACATCTTCACGGCGTCGGTAGATACCACCGTCGCGGAAGTGGGTGATGCGGAAATCGACGGCGGCCTGTTTCTGTTTGAGTTCCGCCGCGACCTTGACCGGCGCTCGCAGACTTTCGGCCGTCAGCTGACCCTCAATGAGGGCCGGGCATTGGGATTTGACCGCGAGGTTCTCAACCAGATGATCGGCCGGACCGCACTGGATGAGACGGCGCGTGATCTTGGTCTGGCCGCAGGCGAAGACCTGGTGATTGAGGACATCCGCAACGACCCGGCATTTCAGGGACCGACCGGACAGTTTGATCGCGAGACATTCCAGCAGACGCTTTATCAAAACGGCATCTCGGAAGCTTTTTTGATTGATGATCGCCGTCGCTATATCGCCCGCCAGCAGCTGGTGGACGCGGTGGGTGCCGGTGTGACCCTGCCGACCGGTTTTGCCAGCGCTATGTACTCGGTCATAAATGAACGCCGCAAAGCGCGCTATGTCGTCCTGACGCCGGAAATGGTCGATGCGCCCACCGATCCCGATCAGGAAACGCTGGAGAGCTTTTACGAGGTGCGCGCGCAGGGCCTGTTCCGTACGGCCGAATACCGCAGCTTCTCCTTCGCCATGATGACACCGGAAAATGTCGCGCAATCGATCGAGATTTCCGAGGAAACACTGCGCGAGGAATATGACGCGCGCAAAGCCGAGTTCGATGTGCCGGAAAAGCGCGCCATCGAGCAGATCAACTATGACACGCTCGAAGCGGCGCAGGCCGCCCGCGCCAGCCTGAATGAAGGCAAGACGTTTCTGGCGCTTGCCGATGAGCAGGGTCTCAAGCCCGCCGACTACCAGCTGGGCACCCTCGCCCGCACTCAGATATTTGATGCCGATATTGCCGAACCCGCCTTTGCTCTTGCCGAAGGCGAGGTCAGCGAGCCGGTTCAAGGGCCGGTGGGCTGGTTGCTGATCCGCGCCGCGCAGATCATCCCGGCTGTTGAAAGCACATTTGAGGACGTCCGTGAGCAACTTCGCTCAGAGCTTGCCGGTGACCGGGCCTATGACGAGCTGTTCGAGCTTGCCAACCAGATTGAAGATGCACGTGCCGGTGGCGCGCCGCTGGCCGACGCGGTCAGCGTTCTCGGCCTGCCGGTTACGCAGGTACCGCCGGTGACCCAGAGCGGCCTTGCCCGCAGTGGCAACCGTCCTGCGGCCTTGCCAGCTGACCGTGCCATTCTGGAAGGCGCATATGCCGCTGAACCGGGCGAGGAAGCACCTATGGGCGAGTTAGCCAATGGTGCATTCTTCTGGGTTGAAGTGACCGATGTTGCAGAGGCCCGCACACCGCCGCTTGATGAAGTCCGCGATCAGGTCATCACGACCTGGAAGGAAGAGCAGCGCGAGGCTGAACTGCTGCGGCTGGCGGCGGACCTTGCAGCGCGCATCAATGGCGGCGAGACGATGGAAAAAGTTGCCGGCGATTATGGCCGGGCACCGATTACAACGCCGGAACTGCAACGCGGCATGAGCAATGAGACCTTCTCTCGCATCGCCATCAATAACCTGTTCAGCGTTGATGAGGGTGAGGCGACTTACGGCCCCGTCGGCTTTGGCAATAGCGTCGTGCTCATGCAGGCGACGCAGGTGATCTCCGGCGACGCGCTTGAAACCGGCGATGGATTTGCTGAATTCCAGACCCGGCTCAAGGGTGCCATCTCGGACGACCTGATGGTGCAGTATGTCAACGCGGTCCGTGAACAGCAGGGCGTCGAGATTGATCAGCGGGCCATTGACTACGTGATCGGCGACAGCGGTCGTCTTGAGGGAGGTGCAGGTATTTAGCGGCTTACCGCTGAACGCCGCACCGGCCACCAGTCATGATCGTTGAACCGGAATTTCCAGCCTTTGAAACGGCCTATGCCGCGGGTAAGCCGCAGGTCGTATGGACCAAGCTTGTGGCCGACCTTGAGACCCCCGTCTCAGCCATGCTCAAGCTGAAGGAAGGCCGCCACAACTCATTCCTTCTGGAATCGGTTGAAGATGGGGCTGTGCGCGGGCGCTATTCTATTATTGGCGTCGATCCGGACATTCTGTTCCGCGCCATAGGCGACAAGGCTGAAATTAACCGCAAGGCGCTTTTCGACCGAACCGCATACGAACCCTGCACCGAAGGCACGCTGGACGCATTGCGCTCTTTGCTGGCTGAATCCGCTATCTACCTGCCCAAGTCCCTGCCGCCGATGTCGGCGGGTGTGTTCGGCTATCTTGGCTATGACATGGTGCGGCTGATGGAGCATCTGCCGGACCAAAACCCGGACAGTCTGGGCCTGCCCGACGCCTTGATGGTGCGCCCCACAGTCATTGCCGTGTTCGACAGCGTGCGTGACGAAATCGTGCTGATCACGCCGGTGCGCCCGGCCAAGGACGTTTCCGTGCGCGTGGCCATGACCCGCGCGGAAGAACGCTTGTCAGCCATCGTCGATGCGCTGGACATGCCACTGCCGCACACGGCCAACGCCTATATGGATGTGGCAGCACTGCCGGAGACGCAGTCCAATACTCAGCCTGCGGAATATCACCAGATGGTGAATACCGCGAAAGAGTACATCGCAGCAGGTGACATCTTTCAGGTGGTACCGAGCCAGCGCTTCTCCGTGCCGTTCGATCTGCCGCCCTTCGCGCTCTACCGCGCGCTGCGCCGCACCAACCCGTCGCCCTATCTCTACTTCCTGGACTTTGAGGGTTTTGCCGTTGCCGGGTCGTCACCGGAAATCATGGTCAAGGTCGAGGGCTCAAAAGTCACGATCCGTCCCATCGCAGGCACCCGCCCGCGCGGCGTGACGCCGGAGCAGGATCTGGCACTTGAAGAAGAATTGCTGGCCGACCCAAAAGAGCGTGCCGAACACCTGATGCTGCTGGATCTTGGCCGCAATGATGTTGGCCGCGTTGCCAAGATCGGCAGCGTCAAAGTCACCGCCAGTTACACGATTGAGCGCTACAGCCAAGTCATGCACATCGTCTCCAATGTGGTGGGCGAACTCGACCCGAGCTATGACGCCATCTCCGCGCTGGTCGCGGGCTTCCCGGCGGGCACGGTTTCCGGTGCCCCAAAAGTGCGGGCGATGGAAATCATCGATGAGTTGGAAAAGGAAAAACGTGGTCTTTACGCAGGCTGCGTCGGCTATTTCTCAGCCGGTGGCGATATGGATACCTGCATTGTTCTGCGTACAGGCATCGTCAAGGATGGCACGCTTTATGTGCAGGCGGGCGGCGGCGTTGTTGCTGATAGTGATCCGGAAGCCGAGCGCATGGAGTCGGTCAACAAGGCCAAGGCGCTTTTCAGGGCTGCCGAAGAGGCAATCCGGTATGCATCCGCCGCCAAGCGCGGGCAGTAATCGCTAACGCAGCATCGCCAGCATGCGTTGGCGGCTTTCAATGTCGATAGCTTCGCTTACCGGCACCAGCCGCAAGCCCTTGCGCTCCAGCCCCTTCACCCACACCGACAGAACTTCGAGCGTGGTCTCGTGAGGATGGGCAATGGCAACCGCGACGCCTTGTGCCCGTGCACTTTGCTCCAGTGTATCAAGCTGAGCGAGTAGATAATCAGCGCCCTGCCCGTGATCGAGGAAGATGTCGCGGGCAATGAACTGCACGTCGTGGGCGGCAGCGCTGGCGCGCGCCTTGCTGCCCGGCGTTGTCACTGAATCCACATAGATCAGCCCGCGCTCGGCAGCGCCGCGCATGACTTCATTCATCACGCGGCGATCAGCGGTCGCCCGGCTGCCCATGTGATTGTTGAGACCCGCGACCGGCACCAAAGACATCAAGCCGTTTAGCTGCGTGTCCAGCTTAGCGCGCAGGCTGCGGTCACTGTCGCGGGTCATCAGCGCTTCAGGTCCGGGGTCTTCATCCCCCAAGGGCTCCATCGGCACATGCACGAAAATTTCGTGACCCTTGGCCGCCGCTGCCTGCGCCAGCGGGCGCGTGACCATGCCATAAGGCAAAAAAGAGAGCGTCACCTCATTGGGCAGCCCCAATGCATGTGCAGACCGATCCGGGACGACGCCCAGATCATCAATCACCAGCGCTATTGCCGGACGCGTATCACGCACTGTGTCCGGCATGGCCCCCGGTATAGCGCCCGTCACAATGCCCAACATTTGCGGCATCATGTCCGCCTTGCCAGACGCCAGGATGACAGGCGCAGCCGTGTGCATTTGCGGCTTGGCATACTGCACCGGTGGTGCCGGCAGCGTGATGCTCGAAAACACCATGCGCGGCGGCGCATCAGCCAACGCGGCCTTTCCCGACGCAATCACAATTCTTGAGGGGTCTGTGGCCAGAGCCATGACATGATCGCTTGGCAGTGGGTCCACTGAAGCTCTTGCAGACGAGCCTGCGCCCTCCAACAGAAATGTTGCGCCCAGGATCACGGCACCAGCGCACAGACCGGCAATAAAGGCCATGACCGGCACTGACCGCTTCACGGTCTGCACGATCTTCTGCCAATCCGTCGATTTATGCTGTCTGCGGTGCCGCACGCCCGCTCCTGCCCTAGATGGTGCGCATATGCTGCGCCTTAAGACATTGTTAACACCATATGTAGTGGCGGTAAATCGGCGACTGTCGCGAAAAGCTCAGAAAACCGGGGATAAGTCTGCCCAGAGGGCCTGATTTGCGTGCTTTTCTTGCCTAGAAGGCGGCAAGGCCCCTATATGTCGCGCACACTCACCTGCACCACAGGCGCGCCCATGCTGCTGCTCATCGATAACTACGACAGCTTTACCTACAACCTCGTCCATTTCCTTGGCGAGCTGGGGGCGGATGTGCGCGTTGTGCGTAATGACAAGATCACCGCCGACGCAGCGCTGGCCCTGAAGCCGGACGCCATCGTGCTGTCGCCCGGCCCGTGTGATCCGGACAAGGCCGGGATATGCCTTGAACTGGTGGAAAAAGCGGCTGGCAAGGTTCCGGTGCTCGGCGTATGCTTGGGCCATCAGACCATCGGCCAGGTGTTTGGCGGCAAGGTGGTGCGCGCACCGACACTCATGCACGGCAAGCTCAGCCCTGTGCACCACACCGGCAAGGGCGTCTTCCATGACGTCCATAACGACTTCAATGCCACCCGCTATCATTCGCTTACTGTTGAACGCGACAGCTTCCCGGATGTGCTGGAAATCACCGCCGAGACACCTGACGGCGTCATCATGGGGCTGCAGCATAAAACCCTGCCGGTGCACGGCGTCCAGTTCCACCCCGAAAGCATCGCGTCCGAACAGGGGCATGTGCTACTCAAAAATTTCCTTGAGATAGCCGACACGTTCAACAAGGCCCGCAAGGTGGAACCCGCATGAGTGATTTCAAAACCATTCTCGTGCATTTGGGCGATGGCAATGCGCTGGATCAGGCGCACGCAAAATCGGCCTTTGAATACATTATGTCAGGCGAGGCCACCCCGGCGCAGATCGGTGCGTTCCTCATGGCGCTTCGGGTGCGCGGCGAAACCGTGGACGAGATCACTGGCGCCGCCACGGTCATGCGCGAGATGGCTCTTAAAGTCCCCGCGCCGGCTGACGCCATCGACACATGCGGCACCGGCGGCGACGCGTCGGGCACATATAATATTTCCACCGCAGTTGCCTTTGTGGCGGCGGGTGCTGGCGCCAAGGTCGCCAAGCATGGCAACAAGGCCCTTACCTCCAAGTCCGGTTCTGCGGATGTATTGCGTGCGCTTGGCGTAAAGCTTGAGCTTGAGCCCAATGCCATAGCTCACTGCATTGAGCAGGCCGGACTCGGCTTCATGTTTGCGCCGCAGCATCACGCGGCCATGAAATATGTAGGCCCCGTGCGCGGTGAAATCGGCACCCGCACCATCTTCAACTTGCTCGGACCGCTTTCAAACCCAGCAGGCACCAAACGTCAGCTTGTTGGCGTCTATGCACGCGAATGGTGTGAGCCACTGGTGCATGTCCTGCAAAACCTTGGCGCCACCCATGCAATGATCGTGCACGGGTCGGATGGTCTTGATGAAATGACCACCACCGGCGTCAGCTATGTCAGCGAGTTGAGCAACGGGGTTGTCCACAATTACCAAGTGGCACCGGAAGATGTGGGCATTGCACAGGCCAAACCAGCCGACCTTGTCGGCGGCGATGCAAACGAAAACGCCAACGCCATGCGCGCCTTGCTGGATGGCAAGGCCGGGGCCTATCGCGATATTGTGGTGCTGAATGCGGCGGCGGCGCTCAAAGTCTCCGGCCACGCGGATACGCTTCAAGCAGGCGCCCGACTTGCTGCTGCCGCGATTGACGGCGGCAAGGCACGCGCCTCCCTTGATGCGCTGGTCGATGCCAGCAACGGCAAGTGATCGCAATGGATATTCTCGCCCAGATTGCCGCATACAAGCGTGAAGAGATTGAAGCTGCCAAGCAGGCCGTGCCGCCACACGAGATGGAAAAACGCGCGGCTGATGCGTCGCCCGTGCGGCCATTTGCCAAAGCACTTGAGGTCGCGCAGTCATCCGGATACGGACTGATTGCAGAAATCAAGAAAGCCAGCCCGTCCAAAGGACTAATCCGCGCGGATTTTGATCCACCTGCACATGCTGCGGCCTATGAAGCGGGCGGCGCCACCTGCCTTTCCGTTCTCACAGATACACCGTCATTTCAGGGCCACCCGAAATTTCTCGAAGCAGCGCGCGCGGCGTGCTCCCTACCCGTATTGCGCAAGGACTTCATGTTTGAGCCCTATCAGGTGGCGGAAGCCCGCGCGATGGGCGCGGACTGCATTCTCATTATCATGGCATCCACCACGGACGCGGAAGCTGCAGACCTTGCAGCCGCTGCACGTGACTTCGGCATGGATGCGCTTGTTGAAGTGCATGACGCCGAAGAGATGACCCGTGCGCTCAGGCTCGACTGCAAGATGATCGGCATCAATAACCGCAATCTGCGCACGTTTAAGACGACGCTTGCGACCACCGAAGGCCTTGCGCCGATGGTGACAGGCGACCGCCTCATTGTCGGCGAAAGCGGGATCGGCAACCATGCCGACATCGAACGACTTGCTGCTGCTGGCGTGCGCACTTACCTCGTAGGCGAAAGCCTGATGCGGCAGGCGGATGTTGCCGCTGCAACAACCAAACTTCTCAAAGGATAAGATCCATAGCTCACAAGCTCCTTCCCCACGGTTACGCCATTCGTCAGGCACGGCCCGACGAAGCCGTTATTCTGCCGGCCATTGAAGACAAGGCCGGAAAGCTGTTTCTGGAATCTGTTCATCCGGAAGTGGATGAGCATCAGCCCGGCTCGCCCCAGCTTTTTACCGCCCATATCAACCAGAATCTATGCTTTGTGATGGTTGATGATGCGGACAAACCGGTTGGCTTTGCGACATGTGGTGTGCTGGACGGGGCTTTGCATCTCTATGAACTTGCGATGGTGCCCGAGCATGGAGGCAAAGGATTGGGCCGAGCGCTCATTGAAGCCGTGTGTGATACCGCCAAGGCGCGCGGGCTTGATGCGGTGACCCTTTCGACATTTGCTGATGTCGCGTGGAATGGCCCATTTTATGAGCGCGTCGGCTTTCGCATATTGGGCAATAATGAACTCTCGCCCGGTCTGCATCTGGTGGCCAATCACGAGATGGATATCGGACTCACAAATCGCTGCATCATGCGACGGGACATCTGATGACCAAGGACCGGCTCACACATCTGGATGCCAAGGGCAATGCGCAGATGGTGGATGTCTCCGCCAAGGAGGTGACCACGCGCAATGCAACAGCCGCCGGGCGCATTACCATGTCCGCAGGGGCTTTCACCTTATTGGTGGAAGGTACGGCGCCAAAGGGCGACGTCATAGCCGCCGCCCGCATCGCCGGTATCATGGCCGCAAAACGCACCAGCGACCTCATCCCGCTTTGCCATCCGCTGCCGATCTCGAAAGTCTCAATCGAGTTTGAACCGGATGCGGCTAGCCACAGCGTTGCTGTTACCTCGCATCTGCGCACCACTGCACAGACGGGTGTTGAAATGGAAGCGCTCACTGCGGTCAGCGTGGCCTGCCTTACCCTCTACGACATGCTCAAGGCTGCGGACAAAGGCATGGTCATCAGTGATATCCGCCTGCTGACAAAATCGGGCGGCGCGTCGGGTGATTACACCGCCGCCTGACGCCGCAACACAAGCAGGCCAGACCCCAGGCCACTGCCGCGAAAAAAGCGGCCCTATTTACGCTTGACGGAATCTGAGAACCAAACTAGAACATTTAAACGGTTTCGGTTTTGTTCCCCATGTAAAAACTGGAACGAAGACGCAACAACGGTGGTTTTGCGATATCCGCATGCGGGCGGGCAAATGCGCCGTACACAGAATGTGGCATCCGTGCCGGCGCGCCCTGACGGGTCGAAGCCGCGGCGGATCGAAGAAGGGTTTGATACATGCTCACACGTAAGCAGCACGAGCTTTTGATGTTTATTCACGAGCGCATCCGCGAAACTG
>CAZEHX010000009.1:31003-105133 GCA_964511745.1 uncultured Parvibaculaceae bacterium | reverse complement strand
GTTACTCACCCGTCTGCCACTCCCTCCGAAGAGGGCGTTCGACTTGCATGTGTTAGGCCTGCCGCCAGCGTTCGTTCTGAGCCAGGATCAAACTCTCAAGTTATAGAGTTGATCCGACTGCACCCCGGTGGAATATCCGGGGTCGACGCAATTTTAACATCAATGTTTTTCAGCATCCGGCGAACCGGATACCAAT
Organism: uncultured Parvibaculaceae bacterium; assembly: GCA_964511745.1. GTDB lineage: Bacteria > Pseudomonadota > Alphaproteobacteria > CGMCC-115125 > CGMCC-115125 > Pyruvatibacter. Next base: position 104,937 of record CAZEHX010000009.1, on the reverse strand, counting down.
CAACAGGGTATGTGTAGAAACGTCTGACAGTCGATCGTTCTGTGTGATCTCTCTCCACCGTCCAAACCCGAAGGTCTGGCCGCTAAATCGAGATCCGCCAGGACGCCGCCGTCCACGTTTCTCTTTCTCAAACTACAATGTCAAAGAGCTGAAAACTTCCCGGGAACGCCCCGCTGGCCTTCGTTTCCACCTTGCGGCGGGAGGCGGTTTAGACCCCATCCTCACCGTCCAGTCAACCAGGCATTTGAAGTTTTTTTCAGCTTTTCTTAACTGGCCAAAACCAGCCAATAAAGCGGCGAAAACCTCGTGCTGCCCCGGGGATAAATCCTCAAGGCCGCAAGCCTAACTCACTCAAACAGTGAACTCCCGGCACAAAAAGCCGGTCAGGCCCCTCTCTCGAAGGGCCGCAACCGCGCTGTGCCGAGGAGCGCTGTTCTATTGGAGGTCCCCGGACCTGTCAACACGTGAATTCGCACAAATGTCACGATTTCTCGAATTTCGTGTGCAGCGCACAAAATTACCGTTTGCTGCCAAACACATATGGGTATAGCGAGCAGCACAGTAAAGAGGCGTTAACCATTGAGAAACCCGATTTGTCCCATACTGGGGCGTTGGAATCCGCCACATGCGCGCCCGGCATGAGACAGTTTTGAGTGCGCAGCCTATATGTGGCCCACAGCATTGGCTCCAAAAGCCGAGAGATGCTTGGGTTTCAGTGTTGACAAGGTATGCCCATCCCGGCATCGTTTTTGCGGGGACTGGGGTAAGTTGAATTTTTATTTGGGGGGCGCGCGTGACCCGTGGGGAACGTCGCTACAGCGGCATGTCGCTGATTTTGAATTCCGTTTCGGCCAAAGCCATTTTGAGCAGGACACTGCCCGCGGCTGCTTATGCACGCGATATGGCTGCAACTATGGCCGGTACAATGCAGAATATGTTGCAGCGCACAGCTGCAACCCGGTCCGCGTCCGTATCAACGCTGGCCCTGGCAGGCGGCGCCGTCTTCGGCGTCGGTCTCCTTGCTGCGATGGCACCCATCGCCAGTGACCATGCGCCAAGGCTCGCCGCCATCGACGATCAGGCCGTGATCCACGTGGCCTCGGCCGCACCGCTTCCCGCACCGGCACCAGAACCTTCCGCCCAGGCTGCATTGCTCCCCGTCGCCGCAAACACCGCGACGCTGGTCCTTGCAGATCCGGCATCCGGTGAAGACGACATCATCACCAGCAGCACAGCGCCGACACCCGGCAGCATTCTGCGGGGCAGCCTTGCCGAAGCCGGCAACGCTCTCAAAGCACTCAACGCATCCTTTGATGAAGAAATCGAAGATGCTCAGGCTACGGAGCTTCTGGAGCCGCCGGTTCCCGTACAGCAGACGGTGCAGCTTGAAATCGAAAGCGGCGATACACTTGGCCGTGTGCTGACCAATCTGGGTATTCCCGCTACTGATGCCCGCGCCGCCGTCAATGCACTGAGCAAACACTTCAGCCCACGTGAACTGCGCGTTGGCCAGAAGCTCGAAGTCGAAATCGAAACGACACCCGTTCAGGTGGCGTCTCTTGAAGAGCAGACCATCGAAGCACCTGCTTCTCTTGTCGCGTTCTCACTGAAGGCCGACACCGAGCGCTCCTTGCGCGTGACCTACAATGCGGAGACCTCCGGCTTCGAGTCGCAGGAAATCTTCCGTGAGCTGACCCAGCGCGTTGTGCGTGCCGAAGGCGAAATCGAAGGCAGCCTGTTTGGCTCCGCCGCGAAGCTGGGCGTGCCCAACTCGGTCATGGTCGGCTTCATGAAGCTCTACTCCTACTCGGTGGATTTCCAGCGCGAGATTCGCAAGGGCGACAAGTTCGAGGTCTACTACACGGAATTCGCCGACGAAGACGGTGAGTATGTGAAGTCAGGCGATATCCTGTTTGCCTCGCTGCAGACCGGCAAAACGCCCATGAGCCTGTGGCGCTTCGAGATTCCCGGCGAGAACACCGTCGATTACTTCGATGAGAACGGCCAGAGCACCAAGAAGTTCCTGATGCGCACCCCCATTGATGGCGCCCGCATCTCTTCGACCTTCGGCAAGCGCCGCCATCCGATTCTCGGCTACACCAAGATGCATACGGGCACCGATTTCGCGGCCCCCACCGGCACCCCGATCTACGCCGCCGGCAACGGCACCGTGGTCAAGGCCGGCTGGCAGGGTGGTTACGGCAAATACGTCAAGATCCGCCATGCCAATGGCTATGAGACCGCCTACGCCCATATGAGCCGCATCGCCTCGGGCATTACGCCGGGCGCCCGCGTCAGCCAGGGCCAGACCATCGGCCGCGTCGGCACCACCGGCCGCTCCACCGGCCCGCATCTGCATTACGAAGTGCATATGAAGGGCAAGAAGGTGAACCCGATGACCATCCGCGTGCCAACCGGCCGCAAGCTCGAGGGCAAGGCCCTCACAGCCTTCAGGAGCGCCCGTGACGGCATGGCCGCCGAAATGGCCAATGTTGCCCCGCTGAAGCGCATCGACACAGCAAGCGCCTCCAAGGCCGACGAAGGGACCTCCGTCGAATAGGTCAGGCAACACAGCAGATACAAAAAGGGCGGCTCTTTGGAGCCGCCCTTTTTCTTGGTCGCGCAATCGACCCCTTAGTGCACCAGCGATTCGCCGGTATCGTCAACATCCTTGCCCGGCAGACCTGTCGGCAGGTCGGAGCCGAGGCCGGACATGTCGGCACTCACATCATGGCCGTTAATGACCAGGCCACCGTCGCCGGCTTCCACCTTGACGGTTTCCCCGTCATGGATGGCTCCCTCAAGCACAAGCTCCGCAAGCGGATCCTGCAGGGCGCGCTGGATGACACGCTTCAGGGGACGTGCGCCATAGGCCGGGTCATAGCCCTTCTCGCCCAGCCACAGCTTCGCGTCATCGCTGAGCGACAAGGTGATCTTGCGGCTTTCCAGCAACCGCTGCAGGCCAGCCATCTGGATCTCCACAATGCTCGCCATCTGGTCGCGGCCAAGCCGGTGGAACAGAATGATCTCATCCAGCCGGTTGAGGAATTCAGGCCTGAAGTGCAACCGCACCGAGCCCATAACCTGTTCACGCACCGCGGATGAATCTTCACCATCCGCCTGCGCCACCAGATATTCCGCACCCATGTTCGAGGTCATGATGATCAGCGTATTGCGGAAATCCACAGTGCGTCCCTGGCCATCCGTAAGGCGGCCATCATCCAACACCTGCAACAGCACGTTGAACACATCCGGGTGCGCCTTTTCGATCTCGTCGAACAGGATCACCTGATAAGGACGCCTACGGACGGCTTCGGTCAGCGCGCCGCCTTCCTCGTAGCCCACATAGCCCGGAGGTGCACCGATGAGCCGTGCCACCGAGTGCTTCTCCATATATTCCGACATATCCATGCGCACGATGGCGGTGTCGTCATCAAACAGGAACCCGGCCAGCGCCTTGGTCAGCTCCGTTTTGCCGACACCTGTTGGGCCGAGGAACATGAACGACCCGATCGGCCGGTTGGGATCCTGCAAACCGGCCCGCGCCCGCCTTACCGCTCGGCTGACGGCCGCGACAGCTTCCTTCTGGCCGATCACGCGATTGGCCAGCGCTGATTCCATCTGCAACAGCTTCTCGCGCTCGCCTTCCAGCATCTTGTCGACGGGAATTCCCGTCCAGCGCGAGACGATGCCCGCCACATGCTCGTCGGTGACTTCCTCGTCCAGCATCGTGCCTTCGTCAGCACCCTCAGGCTGGGCCAACTTCTTCTCAAGCTCGGGGATGATGCCATAGGCAAGCTCACTGGCTTTTTCGAGGTCACCTGCCCGCTGCGCCTTTTCGAGGTCACTGCGTGCGTGATCCAGATCTTCCTTGAGCTTCTGCGAGCCCGCCAGCTTCTGCTTTTCAGCCTGCCAGCGCGCCGTCAATTCGCTCGAACGCTCTTCAAGCTCGGACAGTTCCTTTTCCAGCGTCTCCAGCCGGTCCTTGGACGCTGAGTCGGTTTCCTTCTTCAGCGCCTCGCGCTCAATCTTGAGCTGGATGACACGCCGGTCGAGCTCATCAAGCTCCTCGGGCTTGCTGTCCACCTGCATCCGCAAGCGGCTGGCGGCCTCATCCACAAGGTCGATCGCCTTGTCCGGCAAAAACCGGTCGGTGATGTAACGGTCTGACAGTTGAGCTGCCGCAACGATGGCGGAATCCGTGATTCGCACCCCGTGGTGCAGCTCATACTTTTCCTTCAGCCCACGGAGGATCGAGATCGTGTCCTCAATGGTCGGCTCATCAACCATCACCGGCTGGAACCGGCGGGCAAGGGCTGCGTCTTTCTCCACATGCTTGCGATATTCATCAAGCGTGGTGGCACCGATGCAGTGCAGCTCGCCGCGTGCAAGGGCCGGCTTCAGCAGATTCGACGCATCCATTGCGCCATCCGCCTTACCCGCGCCCACCAGCGTGTGCATTTCGTCGATGAACAGGATGATCTGGCCATCGGCACCCGTCACTTCGTTGAGCACGGCCTTGAGCCGCTCTTCAAATTCACCGCGATATTTGGCACCGGCAATCAGCGAGCCCATGTCGAGCGACAAAAGGCTCTTTTCCTTGAGGCTCTCAGGTACATCGCCATTGACGATTCGCAACGCCAGCCCTTCGGCAATCGCCGTCTTGCCGACGCCGGGTTCACCAATCAGCACCGGATTGTTCTTTGTCCGGCGCGACAGAACCTGAATCGTGCGGCGAATTTCTTCGTCACGGCCGATCACCGGGTCCAGCTTGCCGTCGCGCGCCGCCTGAGTCAGGTCACGCGCGTATTTCTTCAGCGCATCATACTGGTCTTCAGCACCTGCCGTGTCCGCTGTGCGGCCCTTGCGCAGATCCTGAATGGCAGTGTTGAGGCCGGTGGGCGTAACGCCCGCCTCCTTGAGGATGCGTCCGGCTTCGGTCTCCGTCGCCATCACAAGCGCCAGCAGCACCCGTTCGGCGGTGACGAAGCTGTCGCCTTCCTTTTTGGAAATTTCTTCGGCGGTATCGAATATCCGCGCTGTCTCAGGCGCCATGTAAAGCTGCCCGGCACCGGTACCTTCCACCTTGGGAAGTTTGTCCAACGCCAGTTCCACAGCCTGAAGCGCCACCTCGGGGCGGCCTCCACCCTTGCGGATCAGATTGGCAGCAAGCCCTTCGCTGTCATCGAGCAGCACTTTCAGCACATGCTCCGGACGGAACTGCTGATGGCCCGAACGGACGGCCAGCCCCTGCGCGGATTGCAGGAAGCCTTTGACGCGATCTGTATAACTCTCGAGATTCATTTGGTGGGTCCCTCTCACTCAGCCCGTTACGGCACTGTCAGTCTCAGCGTCAAAATTGCGTCCCCTATCGGGCAACGCCGCCAAAACTCTATATGAAACCAATTACTTGCGCTGAACCGCCCGAAACTGGCACGATCCTGCCAATAATATGTGGTGTGTCTTATGAGCCACACAAGGCCACGGTGTCGATTTTCCGCACTTTATTTGACATCCAACCTGAACGGCGCTGCCATCGCGGTCACTGCGTCAAATGAAAGCACCTGCTCCATGCCCTCAGCCGCCAGCGTATCCGCCCTCTACCGCTATCCTGTTAAGGGCCTGTCGGCGGAAAAGCTTGAAAATGCGGTGCTGGAGCCGGGCGGCACCATGCCCTCGGACCGGGCCTTCGCCATTGAAAACGGCACCACTGATTTTGACCCTGCGGACCCGCACTATTTCCCCAAGACCAAATTCCTGATGCTGATGAAGAATGAGCGGCTCGCCGCCCTCGAGACAACGTTCGACGATACGACCGGCACGCTCATAATCAGCCGCAAGGGCAAGCAGGTGGCAAAGGGTGACATCACCTCGCGCATCGGCCGTCAGCTGATTGAGCATTTTCTCACCAGCTACATGCCGGATGATCTGCGCGGCCCACCCCACATCGTGACGGCCCCCGCATTCTCATTCTCAGATGTGCCGATGAAGGTCATATCCCTCATCAATCTGGAAAGCGTGCGCGACCTTGAGCGCATCACCGGCGAACCGGTGGACCCGTTGCGCTTCCGCGCCAATGTATATGTGGATGGACTGCCCGCATGGACAGAACTGAACTGGGAAGGTGCAACCTTCACGATCGGTGCCCTGACGCTCAAAGGCGTCATGCGCATCGAGCGGTGCGCCGCCACCAATGTGAACCCGCAGACCGCCGAGCGCGATATGAACCTGCCGCAGGCGCTGCGCGCCGGCTATGGCCATATGGATATGGGTATTTACTGCGATGTCATCACCGGTGGCACACTCGCCACCGGTAATACACTCACGCCCCCGGCCTAAATCGGGAGCACGCGGGCACAGCCCCGGCGGATACCGCTAGGCGGTTTCAACCAGCGTATCGTCATTACCCGCAGTGTCCCCGGTGTCCGCAGGGCCTTCGGAGACTGCCGGTTTGGCCTTTTTCTCAGCCACTTCCACGGGAGCCGCATCGCGATTGCCGTCACTATCATCAGACTGGTTTTCAGAAGGCTGGCCGCCGGTGTTTTCCTTCACCGTGTCACGGCGGCGGCGGGTGCGGCGGCGTGAGGTGCCCTCACGATTGCCATCTGCATCACCGCCATTGTCGTTGCGCTCACTGCGAACAGCGCGTTCGCCACGTTCGCCAGCGTCATTATTGCCACCGTTGTTATCGTCACCCGCATTGTTCTGGCTGTCGAACTGGTTGTCCGCATCGCCGGACTCAGAATTGCTGCGCTGTTGCTGCTGCTCACGCTCCTGATTTTGCTGCTGACTTGCCAGCACCAGGCGATAGTAATGCTCCGCGTGCTGCAAATAATTCTCAGCACCAACCCTGTCGCCGCTGACCGACGCGTCGCGCGCAAGCTGCTGGTACTTTTCGCTGATATGAGCGGCGTTGCCGCGGATCTTCACATCCGGGCCGTTGCTCTCATAAGAGCGGTTGGTGTTATTGCCCGGCTTGCGCCCGCGGCCTCGTGATCTGTTGGGTTTGTTCGCCACTGATATATCCCGTTACGTGGTCAGTCGGATTGTCTTGCTGCGCCATAAATTTTGCGGCGACTTGTCTGGTTCTGCCCCGCCCCCGTGCTGCGATCCATTGGGACGCGGGAGGCGCAAGATGTCTTGAATTCGCAGCTGAGGACCGGGCCTCAGCGCCATACGCCAGCGAGCAACGCTCTATTGCGCAAATGTCGTGTTGAGCGCGTCTGGCAATCATTGCCGCGCCGCTCACAGCTCATGCTCCCAGCATGCCCAGCCGCTGCTTCCTGTCTTGGACCCCTTCGGCCACTGCCATCGTGCCCGATTAGGAGCAAACCATCTTTTGACTCGGTTGCCCCGCGATATCCGCAGGGTCCGTCTGTGATGGTCTATGATGGACAGGAGAGCGCCTGAAAAGGCCGGTGCGCAAATATGCGCAAATTCCCCTTGAATTGGACCCTAGCCGCTCGCTTCCCTCGATCCAAGCCTTTTTTGACCCGACCCATTGCCAGCGTAAATGAGCCGTCAACGCCGTGGCGCGCGCGCAACAACCACCCGGGGCCGCCCGGCCAGGTCCGCAACTACCCCCAGCCCGGCTCCGCGCACCTGTGCCCCCACCGCCGCCAGGACCGCCTGCACCTGTTTTCCCTGCGTTGGCCCCATCTCAAAGGCCAGCAATCCGCCCGGCTTCACCAGCCACCGCAATTGCGCGGCGATCTGCCGGTAAGGCAAAAGCCCATCCGCCCCGCCATCCAGCGCCTGAACCGGGTCATGCCCGCGCACCTCGCGCATCAGCCCCGGCAACTCGCCACGCGCGATATAGGGCGGGTTGGACACCAGAATATCCGCAAGCCGTGTCGGCACCTGCCCCCAATCAGACATCACAAACGAGGCACGGTCCGACACCCCCACCGCCCGGGCATTGGCCCGCGCCGTCTTCAGCGCGCCAAATGAAAGATCACTGCCAAGCCCCCGCGCCTGCGGCAGGGCATGCAGAAGCGCCAGCAGGATCGCGCCGCTGCCGGTCCCCATGTCGCGAATATATGGCTGCCGCATGGACCCAAGCCGCGCCAGCACGGCGCTCACCAGGGTCTCGGTGTCTGCTCTGGGATCCAGCGTTGCCGACGTTACAGCGAGCTCAAGCCCCCAGAACTCCCGTGTGCCCAAAATCCGCGACACCGGCTTGCCGCCCGCCCGCGCCGCGACAAATCCGTCAAACCGCGCGGCCTGATCCGCGGGGAGCAGATCATCGCCACCCATCACCAATTGTTCATGGGAAAGAGTACTTGCCGCCTGCATCAGTAGCCGGGCATCCAGCGCCGCTGTCGCAACGCCTGCGGCCTGGAGCACTTGCCGACCGCGCAGCATCGCCGCTGAATACGTGTCACCCCTGGGCGAGACGCTCAATCGTCCGCCGAGTCGTTGAGGGCTGCAAGCTGCGCTGCCTGATCTTCGGAAATCAGCGCATCCACAACTTCGTCCAGCGCATCCCCGGCAATCACCTGATCCAGCTTGTACAGCGTCAGATTGATCCGATGATCGGTCACGCGACCCTGCGGGAAATTGTAAGTCCGGATACGCTCGGACCGGTCACCCGTACCCACCTGGCCTTTGCGGGCCTGCGCCCGTTCCGCGTCAACCTTGGCGCGTTCCGCATCAAAAATCCGGGCACGGAGAATCTTCATGCCCTTGGCGCGGTTCTTGTGCTGTGACTTTTCATCCTGCTGCGACACCACGATGCCGGTCGGAATATGCGTGATGCGCACCGCGCTATCGGTCGTGTTCACCGACTGGCCACCGGGACCGGACGCACGGAACACATCAACCCGCAGGTCTTTCTCCTCGATATGCACATCGACTTCTTCAGCTTCCGGCAGCACCGCAACCGTTGCCGCTGACGTGTGGATGCGGCCTGAGCCTTCGGTTTCCGGCACCCGCTGGACGCGATGCACGCCGGATTCATATTTCATCCGGGCAAACACGCCCTGACCCTTCACGCTGGCGATGATTTCCTTGTAGCCGCCCACATCGCCTTCCGAGACTGAAATGATTTCCATCTTCCAGCCGCGCAGTTCTGCGTAGCGCTGATACATGCGGAACAGGCTGCCGGCGAATAAAGCCGCCTCGTCGCCACCGGTCCCCGCGCGCACTTCCAAAATGGCGTCGCGCTCGTCGGCAATGTCCTTGGGCAGCAGCAGCACCGAAATTTCGTGATCGATATCCGGCATGCGTTCTTCAAGCGCTGCTTTTTCTTCCTGCGCCATCTCGCGCATATCCGCATCAATATCCTTGTCCGCCAGCATCTGCGTCAGATCAGCCAGTTCCGCGCGGGCGTCCTGCAATTTGCGCACAGCGACAACCACCGGCTGCAGTTCTGCAAATTCCTTGGAAAGCGCCACATAGGCATCAGGGTCCGGATTGGCGGACATCTTCTTCTCAAGCCCGGCCTGCCTGGAGAGGATCTGTTCAATTTTTTGCTCGGAGAGCATGGGCGCCAACGCTATTCAAACGGGAGGGACACACAATTCAGCTACGCAAAACGTCGCCGATGGTGGCTACTGCCCGGAAAGCGCCGCCGGATCAAGTGGCTTGTCGACCAGAGGCTGCCCCGGCGCACCGGCCGTGCCCGCAGGCTTGCCGTCCAAAAAGAGCTGCAAAGCCCCCGCATTGCGCGTGGCCAGCACCATGCCCGGACGGTTCGGCGCCCGGTAGCTTTCCCCGGCGCGCAGCGTCCGTGACAGCAATACATTGCCATCCGCATCTTCAACCCGCACCCATGTTTGAGCATTGGCGCGGATAAATACCCGGGAATCGTGATTCTGCTGGCCGTAGACGAAACCTTCCCAGGCCCGTTCAGCGCCAGTCTCCAGCGGCGACAGCTGATCGCCACCGGACTCCTCAGCAGGCTTGATCGCAGCAGTCTGCGTCTCATTATCCGTTGCCACCGCCTGCGGCGCCGTTTCAGGCGTCACAGCGTTTTCAGCAGTAACACCGCCAGCATCGGTGGCGTTTTCGGACGGCGCTGCAGCAACATCCCCATCGGAGTTCAAGGATGAAGCGGCAGGTTCCCCAGCCGCAGGCAGCACCACGGCGGACGCCTCAGAGGCGGTCCGGTCGATGTTTTCTGCCGGCGTCGCGGCAAGTGTTTCAGGTGCCTTTGGCGGCGCAACCACGCGGGTTGCCGGCGCGACGGATGGTGCCGACGCACGTTCTTCAACCATGCGGTCAGCGGAAACCGTCAGCGTCCACACGCCGTAAAGCGCCGCCAGCGCCACAACGGCAATGACAATCACCGCACCACGTGGCAGTCGCGTATCTTCTTCCACATCGGGAAAATGCAATTCCGAGCCCGGCAGCATGGCCGCATCGAACTCAGCCTTGAAAGCGGTCACCACCTCAGTTTCGTTCAGACCGAGATACTCCGCATACGACCGCACAAAGCCGATCGAATAGGCCCGGCCCGGCAGTTTCTGAAAATCGCCGCCTTCAATAGCTTCAATCTGGTCACGGCGGATGCGCAACCTGCTGGCAACTGCGGGAATATCCTCCCCCATCGCCAACCGTGCCGCATGCATCTGAGCGCCCGTCGTCCCACGCGGCTCAGGATTCTCGTCGTGAATGTCCCGCAAATGCAGCCGCGCATTGGCGCTGACATGAGAACTATCGAGATTGAGTTTGGTCACCTTGCCCATAAGCGGCCTGCATATCCTGTTTTGGCGTCAAAATTACGGCATCAATCCCGTTCGGATCAGCTGCCAAGCCACCACCCGAGAGCGGCACCTGTGGATATCTTGCGAACAGACTGTCAAAAGATGGTTACTAAACAAAAAACGGCCCGTAACTGCAATGGGTTACAGAGGAATCCTGTTGTTTCGGGCGAATTCCAAAAGCTGTGGACGAAGGCTGCGGTCCGGCAAGGTCAGCCGTTCACCCACAAATTCGGCCAGCTTGTCGGCCTCAAGCTCCAGAATCATCGTCTTGACCGGTCCGATTGCGGCGGGCGGAATGGACAGGGTACGGAACCCAAGCGCCACCAGCGCCATCGCCTCCAGCGGTCGCCCCGCCATCTCCCCGCACAGCGAGACCGGTACGTCATAGGCCCCGCACTGGGTCACAACATGCTTCAGAAACGCCAGCACCGCCGGGCTCAGCAGGTCATATCGGTCGCCGACGCGGGTATTGCCCCGATCGCTGGCAAAAAAGAACTGCATCAGGTCATTCGAGCCGATCGACACGAAATCCACCAAAGGCAACAGCGCATCCAGCTGCCAGGCCAGCGACGGCACTTCCAGCATTGACCCGACCTTGATACTGGCGGGCAGTTCCTGTCCGGTCTTCTTGGCGCGGGCGATTTCCTTGTCCAGCAACCCGCGGGCCTGCTGGAACTCAGCGACCTCAGCCACCATCGGAAACATCACCCGCAGGTCACGGCCTACAGCCGCCTGCAACAGCGCCCGCAACTGGTACCGCAACAAACCCGGCCTATCGAGCGCGATACGGATGGCGCGCCAGCCCAGCGCCGGGTTTTCTTCCTTGGCATGCGCCAGATAGGGCAGCACCTTGTCGCCCCCCACGTCCAGCGTGCGGAACGTCACCGGCTTGTCCCCGGCCCCGTCCAGAACCTTTGTATAAAACTCCCGCTGCTCGGAGAGTTTGGGCATGGCCGATGCAATCAGGAACTGCAACTCGGTACGGAACAATCCAATACCGTCAGCCCCTGCCTCATGCAGATGCGGCAGATCAACCATCAGCCCGGCATTGATCGTCAGCGAAACAGCATGCCCGTCGCGCGTGACCGCCGGTGTGTCATGCAGTTTGCGGAACTGCGCCTGACGCCGCGCCCTGAACCGCGCTTTCTCCGAATAGGCTTCAACAATGTCCTGTGAGGGCAGCGCATAAACGTCGCCCGTATCCCCGTCAGCGATTACCGGATCACCGGCCACCAGCAAATCCGTGATGCCGGCGACCCGGCCGATCATCGGAATACCAAGCGCTCGCGCGACGATTGAGACATGCGCCGTGGCCGAGCCATCCTCCAGCACCAACCCCCGCAGCTTGCCGCTGTCGTAATCAAGCAATTCTGCAGGGCCCATATTGCGGGCAATCACAATGGCATCGGCCGGCAGGTCATCACCCGCCGCTGTCAGCGGCACGCCCGCCAGATGGCTCAGCAACCGATTGGCCAGATCATCAAGATCATGCAGCCGTTCGCGCAGATAAGGGTCGGTCTGCCGCATCAGCCGCGCGCGGGTTTCATTCTGCACCCGCTCAACGGCGGCTTCCGCCGTCAGTCCGCTCTCAATCGCCTCGCGCAGCCGGGCCAGCCAGCCGCGGTCATTGGCGAACATGCGATAGGTCTCAAGAATTTCGCGATGCTCGCCCGCATTTGAAAAGTTCGAGCCCGACAGCATTTCATCGACCGACGCCCGCAAGCGGCCAACCGCATCTTCGATCCGGTCGAGTTCCTCGCCGGTATCTTCGGCAATGATTCGGGTGACGTGAAAGCGCGGCTGATGCAGCACCGCGTGGCCAAGCGCGATCCCTTCCGAGATCGGCACACCACGGTGGCGCATCGTCCGGTCGTCGATCATCTCCGCTTGATGCAGCGCCTGAAGATTGACCAGCTCGCCCGACGCCACCATCTCGGCCAGCACCATGGCAACCGTCTCAAGCGCCTCCATCTCTTCCAGCCGGTAGGAACGGGTGGTGACGTTCTGAACCGCCAGCACGCCAAGCACACGCCCGCCGCGCAACAGCGGCACACCAAGATAGGAGAGATACGTATCTTCGCCCGTGTCAGGGCGGTAGGCAAAGGCCGGATGGCGCTGCGCGTGAGACAGCGCCAGAGGCCGCGCGGTCTTGGCGACGGTGCCCACCAGACCTTCCCCAAGGCTGAGGAAGGTGTTGTGCACAGCTTCCTGCCGCAACCCCTCGGTCGCAAACAGTTCCAGCCGGTTGTCAGGCTGCAGCAGATAGATCGAGCAGACTTCCGACACCATATTGGACGCAATAAGGCGCACGACCGTCTGCAACCGGTCGTCGGCCGACCCTGTTTGCGCCATCACCTCGCGGAGGCGTCTCAACAGTGTGCGCGGACCATGCGAGGTTTCAACCACCGGCGTTCAACCTTCTCATTCAGCCTGTTCAAATCATAAGGGAGCAACGGGCAAATACGAATGCCCAACTCTTGCTCAGGTGCCGCCCCGGCAACCAAATTGTATTGTGTCTAAAACGGGGGCAGTAGGCGTTACGCGGCTTCGCCGTCCAGCCCATAAGCCGTGTGCAGAGCGCGCACGGCCAGTTCGGTATATTCCGCATCAACAAGAACACTCACCTTGATCTCGGATGTCGAGATGACGTGAATGTTGATGCCGCGATCGGCCAGTGCACGGAACATCTTCTGCGCCACGCCGGTATGGCTGCGCATACCGACACCGATCACAGAAATCTTGGCAACGTCACCATCAGCAATCAGCTGCTGATATCCGATTTCATCGCTGGCCTTTTCAATCACCGCACGGGCCTTGTCCAGCTCTGCATGGCTGACCGTGAAGGTGAGATCGGTCATCGAGCCGTCTTCCGACACGTTCTGCACGATCATATCAACATTAAGACCTGCATCCGCCAGCGGCCCGAAAATCGCCGCGGCAACACCGGGCTTATCCGCAATATCCACCAACGTGATTTTGGCTTCGTCGCGCGAATACGCGATGCCTGTCACAAGTTCTTGTTCCACAATTTCCTCCTCGTCGCAGACGAGCGTACCCGGTAACCCGGTATTGGTTCGGCTTGCTGAAATAAGTGCGGGTGCGTCCGGCTCGTCAAAAGACGAACGCACTAGCGTGCGAACCTGCTGCGCCATGGCAAGCCCCACCGAGCGGGTCTGCAATACTTTGGCACCCTGGCTGGCCATTTCCAGCATCTCTTCATAGGTAATTTTGTCGAGCTTGCGCGCCCGCGGCGTCATCCGTGGGTCGGTCGTATAAACCCCGTCCACATCCGTATAAATGTCGCAGCGCTCCGCATTCAGCGCCGCCGCCAGCGCGACGGCACTGGTGTCTGACCCGCCCCGTCCAAGCGTCGCAATGCGGTTGTCCGGGGCAATCCCCTGAAAACCCGCCACAACCGCCACCCGCCCTTCGGCGAAGGCTGCTTCGAGCCCTGCGGTATCAATATCTTCAATGCGCGCAGCGCCGTGCACATTGCTGGTGTGCATGGGGATCTGCCAGCCAAGCCAGGAGCGCGCAGGCACGCCCATTTCGCTCAGCACGATGGCCAGAAGGCCGGACGTAATCTGTTCGCCCGCCGATACCACCACGTCATATTCGCGCGCGTCATGCAGCGCAGACGCATCCTTGCACCAGTCCACGAGCTGGTTGGTCGTGCCTGCCATTGCCGAGACGACCACTGCGACCTCATGGCCCGCATCCACCTCGCGCTTCACATGGCGAGCGACAACGCGGATACGCTCGATATCCGCTACCGAGGTTCCGCCGAATTTGAGCACCAGTCGTGACATGTGACTTAGAAGCACGGCCTGCCGCCGGTCACTGGACCGAAACGAATGGCGCGCCATATCCTTGTTCAAACGTGATAGATAAGCGACCAACCGCGGATCGCGGCGTACACATAACCGCAGCGCCCGCTGCCTGCAACCAGCGCGCCCAAGGTTAACGCGGCATGCAAGGTGCGTTGCACACTCCCGCTATCGCCCGCCGAAAGGATAAATCCGATGCCTGCGTCCGCCCCACATGCCGAAGAGACCCCCAATAACGGCACTGTAGATGCGCAGGAAATAGCCAAATTTTCGGCAATGGCGGCTGAATGGTGGGACCCAAACGGCAAATTCCGCCCGTTGCACAAGTTCAACCCGGTGCGGCTGGGTTTTATCCGCGATCAGCTGACAACCCATTTTGCCCGCCCCAACGGCACGGATCGGCCGCTTGCGGGGCTACGGCTGCTGGATATCGGCTGCGGCGGCGGCCTTTTGAGCGAGCCTATGACCCGGCTGGGAGCGCAGGTAACCGGCGCTGACGCAGGCGAAAAGAACATCAAAACCGCCTCCGTCCACGCCGCAGAGCAGGGCCTCGACATCGATTACCGGGCCACCACTGCCGAGGCACTGGCTGAAAGCGGCGAACAGTTCGATGTCATACTGAATATGGAAGTGATCGAGCACGTCGCCAACACGACGCAATTCATGACTGCCTGCGGCAGCTGCCTCAAACCCGGCGGGCTGATGATCGCTGCCACCCTCAACCGCACGGCGCGCGCCTTCGCGCTGGCCGTTGTCGGGGCCGAATATGTGCTCGGCTGGCTGCCGCGCGGCACCCATGAGTGGTCCAAATTCGTAACGCCCGATGAAATGCGCACCATGATGCAGGGGGCCGGCCTTCTGCCCGGCCCGGTCACCGGGGTCAGCTTTAATCCGCTGACGGATAAATGGTCTTTGTCCGGCGATGCCGGGGTCAACTACATGATGACGGCAACCAAACCCACCACCTGACGAGCGCGCGTCAGTGCCGCTTCTTCCGGGATACGGGAATTGGCGCGACGGCGACGCCTTCCTCTATGAGATCACGCGCTTCCTCCAGCGTCGCCTCACCGTAGATCTCCCGGATCTCGCTTTCCTTGTTGTGAATGGCGCGGGCTTCCTCCGCAAAGCGGTCCCCCACATATTCCGCATTCGCCTCAACATGGCTGCGGATTTTCTCCATGAAGGCAGCAAGCTCACGCGCGGCTTTCAGTGCCTCGCCCTTGTCGCTCACCGGCATGTCGTCCGTGCTTTTGCTCTTGCGGCTGATTGCAGGCGCCATCAGCATTTTTTCAACCTTGGATGATCCGCAGACGGCACAGGACAGATGCCCTTGGGCGAGCTGGGTGTCATAGGCATCGCTGGACGCAAACCATGCTTCAAACTCGTGCCCCTTTGCACAGACAAGACTGTAGCGGATCATGGCTCAGGCCTCGCCATCCGTATCAACCCGACGCAGGCTGAACTCCCGGTCGTGCTCAAGCGACGGCACGCGCCCGCGCGCTTCTGCAACTTTCGCAGGGTCGATATCCGCCGTCACAAAGCCCGTATCAATGCCGCCATCCGCCAGCACCTTGCCCCAGGGGTCAACGATCAGGCTGTGCCCATAGGTCTTGCGCCCGTTCTCGTGTTCGCCTGATTGCGCCGCAGCAAAAACAAACGCACCCGTTTCAATCGCCCGCGCCCGTAGCAATGCATGCCAGTGCGCCTCGCCGGTCACCTGCGTAAACGCCGACGGGACGGTGAGATACAGGGCACCGGCCTTGGCCAGCGCGCGATAAAGCGCCGCGAAGCGAAGGTCGTAGCAGATGCTCAGGCCCATCGGCCCAAACCCGGTCTCCACCAAAACCGCCTCGTCTCCCGGCCGGTAGTTCTTTGATTCGTGGTAGGTTTCGCCATTGGGCAGCGACACATCGAACATATGGATCTTGTCGTAGCGCGCATGAATGCGCCCGTCCGGCCCCATCAAAAACGAGCGGTTGGCAACCTTGTCCGCCGCCACTTTGATTGCCATCGAGCCAACGCTCAGCCAGATGCCAAGATCACCTGCCAAGGCGGCAAGCTGCGCTACCGCGGGCGTTGCATCCTCGGCATGGACGGCCGCAAACAGCTGTTTGCCACCTGCTTCCATCAGCAAGGTGTTTTCAGGGGTGAAAACGAACCGGGCACCGTCATGCACCGCATCGCGCACATAATCGGCCACCGCTTCAATATTGGCAGCAGGGTCCCGACCTGAGCAAAGTGTGACACAGGCAGCGCGGAACGGCGTGTGCGTCACAGCCTAGCCTGCCAGCATCGGATCAAGCGCGCCCTTTGCCTCCAGTGCAAACAGCTCATCGCAACCACCCACATGAGTATCGCCGATGAAAATCTGCGGCACGCTGGTGCGGCCGGCTTGATTGATCATTTTGTCACGCGCGCCGGGCACCGCCATCACATCCACTTCTTCATAGGCAACACCCTTGTCGCGCAACAGCGCCTTCGCGCGGTGGCAATAGGGGCATATCTGAGTGGTGTAGATTTTGACTTTGCTCATAAATTCACCCGGTTACAGCATTCCTTGGAACGTCTCTTGGACGCCATCATACGCCACATCATATGGTGGTGTCCTGCGGCGCGACAACCCGCGCAACGGTGAGAACATCAACGCGGCCAGCACCAGCCCGCCGCAAAACTGAGGCGCAGGCCTCAACAGTCGCCCCCGATGTCATCACGTCGTCGATCAGCACAACATGGCGTCCCTCAACCGCAGCCCGTCCGCTGATCCTGAATGCCCCGCGCACATTGCGCCGCCGCCCGGCACGGCTCAGCCCCACCTGACTGCGCGTCGGCCGCACCCGCTCCAGCAGATCCGGCACGGCTTGTATTCCCGACACCGCGCTTACCGATGCCGCCAGCGCAGCCGACTGATTGAAACGCCGCCACAGCAACCGTCGGCGATGCAGTGGCACCGGCACCAATAAATCAGCACCCTCCAAAAGCTCAGCCCCGGCCATTACCAGCCACCGCGCCATCAGCGGCGTCAAATCCATCCGGTCGCTGTATTTGAGCTGATGGACAAGCCGCCGGGCCGGGCCCTCATAAACCAATGCCGCCCGCGCCCGATCATAGGCAGGCGGCCGCGCCGCCACCGCAGCACTTATGGCGCCGGGGCCCGGATCACTCTCAAACGGCATGCCCGAGACCTCACATATCGGCCGCGTTACAAAAGTCAGCTCCGCCCAGGCCGCAGGCGCCAAAGTACCCGGCTCGCGCACCCGCTCCCCGGTCAAAGGGCACACCGGCGGCAGTATGATGGCCACCAGCATCCTCCAGATGCCGCCAAGAGCCGCCCCAATCGTTGCAAGCGCTTTACCCATCCCCACACGGTAAGCTAAGTGCGCCTGTAGCAATACGTCCCATCCCCTCTCAGCCAAGGCTGCCCCGTGCCCCCTGCTCCGCCCATCACCCCCTTCGATACACGGCTGATACGCCAAAGGCGTACCCGTGCCGCGGGCACCTATGCGGACTTCAACTTCCTCAAGACCATCACAGCCACACAACTGGCCGAGCGCCTGCTGGATGCCAATCGCAGTTTTGACTGTGGCGTTGATATCGGCAGCCATCACGGCGAATTGCATGCGCCGCTCATGGAAACGGGCCGGCTGACCCATCTGATCCACGCAGACAGCAGCGCCGCGATGGCACGCCGGGCACCACGCCCGCACTTTGTGATGGACGAAGAGCATCTTGCGATCGGCGATGGGCAGGTGGACTTCATCGCCAGCGCACTGGCATTGCACCGGGTCAATGATCTGCCAGGCGCGCTGATTCAGATCCGCCGTGCGCTGCGGCCCGACGGATTGTTTCTGGGTGCGATGCTGGGCGGAGAAACCCTGAAAGAGTTGCGCACCGCGTTTGCAGAAGCCGAAAACGAAATCGAAGGCGGTATCAGCCCCCGCGTCGCCCCGTTTGCAGATGTGCGGGACATGGGCGGCCTAATGCAACGCGCAGGCTTTGCCTTGCCCGTGGTAGATGTGGACCGGCATAGCGTGACCTACGCCACCCCGTTTGCCCTGTTGCGCGACCTGCGCGGCATGGGCGAGACCAATGCGCTCATGGACCGCCGCAAACAGCCCCTTCGCCGGGCGACTTTGCTGCGCATGGCGGAGATTTACGCGCAACGCTTTTCAACCCCCGAAGGGCGCGTCCACGCAACATTTCAGATTGGGTATCTGTCAGGCTGGGCGCCGCATGAGGCGCAGCAACAGCCATTGAAACCCGGCAGTGCCGCCCAAAGGCTGGCGGATGCGCTGAATACGAACGAAATTCCCACCGGCGAAAAGCCCGGCGGATAGGTATCAGGAAAAGCCGCCTGCAATGGTCGTAAACAGGGCCGTCACATTAGTGCCCAGCGTGCTGATCGCCGTCATGATGGCCACTGCAATGCCCGCCGCAATCATCGAATACTCAATGGCGGTCGCACCCTTGTCATCGGCCAGAACCTTTTTCGCCGTCAAACGAGCCATCACAAGAAATCCCTCAACAGTGCAACCAACGGCACATCGGCCGGTGGCATATCATAATCACGCATCCTGACTGGCCGGACCCATTCCAGCGCCTCATGTTCCAGCGCCGTCACCGTGCCCGCCCAGCGGCGGCAGACGTAAAGCGGCATCAGCAAATGCCACCCGTCACCGTCAGGCCCGTCTCCGGGATAGGTGTGACTGGCAAAAGTCAGCGGTGCCAGACACGCCGCCGTCACATCAATATCCAGCTCTTCCTTCAACTCACGAATAAGCGTCACTTCCGGCGTTTCTCCCGGCTCAACCTTGCCGCCGGGAAACTCCCAAAGCCCCGCCATCGCTTTGCCCTGCGGACGCTTTGCCAAAAGCACGCGCCCGTCGGCATCCACAAGCGCGCAAGCCGCAACAAGAACAATCCGCATGGAAGCGCCCAATTCAGATTTGCCTAAATCTTTGCATCAGCCCGTTAAGAAGACATGACGGCAATCCACTACACGCAGACAGCATCGCCTCAGCCTTAATCAATGGTTAGCTGCGATAATCGGCGTTAATGGAGATGTAGCCATGGGTAAGATCACACGTATAGACCGTGGCCGCACCAGGCCCCACACCCACATCAACCTCGATATTGATGTCCTGACCCTTGAGATGTTTGCCCACAGGTGCCTCGTCAAACCCGTCCACAGCCTGCCCCGCCTTGGCGACCTCAATGCCGCCAAAGCTGATGGAAAGCTTGTCCCGATCCGCAGGTTCACCCGCTTTGCCCACTGCCATCACCACGCGGCCCCAATTGGCGTCTTCACCGGCAATTGCGGTTTTGACCAACGGCGAATTGGCAATCGACATAGCAATCCGGCGTGCCGAATTGTGGCTCTCGCCACCCGTGACCGTGATGGAGATGAACTTCGTCGCCCCTTCGCCATCACGCACCACCTGCATTGCAAGGTCCTGCATGACTTCCGCCAGTGCCGTCCGGAAGGCGCGCAACTTGGGGTCACCCGGCCGGGAGATCGGCGCATAGGGCGCCTTTTCCCCATCCGGTCCGCGTCCGGTTGCAAACAGCAGCACCGTGTCACTGGTGGAGGTATCGCTGTCCACCGTGATGGCATTGAAGCTGTCGCGCAGATTGATATCGAGCAGGGCACCCAAGGTGCGCTGGGAGATCGCGGCATTGGTAAAAATGTAAGACAGCATGGTCGCCAGATCAGGCGCGATCATGCCCGACCCCTTTGCGATGCCGGAAATCACAACCGGGCTACCATCTATTTCCACGATACGCGATGACGCCTTGGGAAACGTATCCGTTGTCATGATGGCGCGTGCCGCCGCCTCAAAACCGCCCGGTGCCAGCGCATCGAATGCGAGCGGCAATGTCCTCGTGATCTTGTCATCGGGCATCCGTTCTCCGATGACGCCGGTTGACGCGATGAACACATCTTTCTGGCGCACACCAGCAAGCTTTGCCGCCGCTGCCGCCGTGACCTTCACAGTCTCAACGCCTGCCTTGCCGGTAAACGCATTGGAATTGCCGGAGGTTGAAACCAGCACCCGGCCTTCGCCGCTTTCAAGGCTGTTACGGCACCAGTCCACCGGCGCGGATGCAGTACGCGAGCGCGTGAGCGCCCCGGCAACCGTTGTGCCCGCCGGCATTACAGCCACCAGCATGTCTTCGCGGGTCTTGTATTTGATTTCCGCACGCGCCGTGGCCATCAGCAGACCGGGCACATCCGCCACCTTGGGAAACGCCTTGGGTGCAAGGGGTGATACCGTCGGCAACGTCTTCTTGGCAGCAGCCTTGGGCGCTTTCTTCGCGGATGTCTTTGCCGTTGCCTTGGCAGCAACCTTTCCGGCCGCTTTCTTGGCTGCCGGTGTCTTCTTCGACGTCGGTTTCTTCACAGCCCGCTTACCGGTCGCCGCGCGCAATGCCTTTTTTGCACGGGACAGGGATTTGCCAGCTGATTTACCGGAGGTCTTCTTTTTTGTCTTGCTTGCCATGTTGTCCAAGCGCCCGTGTTTCAAAGTCAATTACACCGTATGCGGATAAAAATACACGCGTTACTGTTGCGGTACAATCTGCGGCCTGCTGGCCTGACTTTCCGTGTATTCAATTTTTGCTTCATTGCGCTTGCCCTCAATGAAGGGGGCAGCCTTTTCATCACGCAGCTGCGCCTTGATATCGGCCTTCACAGTCTCAAACGGCACCACCTGCTGCATGCGGCGGTCTTCAAGCTTGATGACGTGCCAGCCGAAATCAGATTTGACCGGCGCTGAAATCTCACCGGCCTCAAGTGCGAAGGCGGCGGTTGAAAATTCCGGCACCATGCGGTCAGCCGTGAAGTATCCAAGATCCCCACCTCCGGCACCGCTTGGCCCGGTTGAGGCTTCCTTGGCGACCGCGACGAAATCTTCGCCTGCTTTCAGCCGCTCAATGACCGCCAGCGCATCTTCTTCGCTTTCAAGCAGAATATGCCGCGCGCGGACTTCTTCTTTTACTTCAACCTGCGCTACCTGCTTGTCATAGAAGGCGCGCGCTTCCTCGTCGCTGACCGCATCGGCCAGCTGGCGCGCCAGATAAACATCTCCAAGGGTCTTTTCCAGATAGAACGCCATGGTCCGCGCAACCTCGGGATCATCTTCAAGACCCGCTTCGCGCGCCGCACCCGCCAGCACCTTGCGGTCCACCATCAGGCTCGAGAGATATTCAAATCTCACTTCGTCCGGCACACCTGACAGCTCGGTCGCCAGATCAGCCTCGGCCATCGCAATATCGGAATACCGCACAGGTTCGCCATTTACGGTGGCGACGACCACATCCTCAACCTCAACCGCCGGCTCAGCCGCCGGGGCGGCCTCTTCCTGTGCAACTGCCGGCAGCCCGCCCAGCAGAAATAAGCCGAGCGTCAGCGCCCCCTGGCGCACCAGCGGGCGGAAAGTCGGGCGGACATGGGGTCGCAGCAGGGCACCATTAGCCATTCGGGTTACTCCGGTTCACTTCAAATTCAGGCAAGACGGGCCATACACGCCCACGAGGAATGTGGTCAAAAAGGGCGGGAACCCGCCAATCGCCATCTTCACCACGAAGCAGCGTCGCCCACAAGCCGCATTTATGACGGATTTTCAGGCATTTATGCGGCATATATGACAATCAGGGGAGCCCCTCCCCTGCGTTGACACTTGATTGGCCCACCACTATCTCTCGTTCGCCTGTATCCGCTGGTTTTCAGCCTTGGGTGTTGAGCCCGCCTGAGCCATTTTCCGTTGCCGCAGTTAAGGTCCAAATCGTTCATGGTTTCCCTTGGAAGTTTCGCAAAACGCGTATTCGGCTCCGCCAACGACCGGCATTTGCGCAAATACCAGCAAAAAGTTGTCGCCATCAATGCGCTGGAGCCAGAGCTTGAAGCCCTGAGCGACGAAGAACTGCGTGCCCGCACCGCCGAATTCCGCAAGGAGATCGCGCAAGGCGCGTCGCTTGACGATCTGCTGGTGCCCGCCTTTGCCACCGTCCGCGAAGCCGCCAAGCGCACGCTTGGGCAGCGGCATTTTGATGTGCAGCTGATCGGCGGCATGGTGCTGCATGATGGCCGCATCGCCGAAATGAAGACCGGCGAAGGCAAGACCCTTGTGTCCACCCTGCCTGCCTACCTCAATGCGCTAGCCGGCAAGGGCGTGCATGTGGTGACGGTCAATGACTATCTGGCCGAACGTGACGCCCGCTGGATGGGCCAGGTGCACGAGTTCCTTGGCCTCAGGATCGGCGTCATCCTGCATGCGCTTGACGATACCCAGCGCCGCCAGGAATACGCCGCGGACATCACCTACGCCACCAACAACGAGCTTGGCTTCGACTACCTGCGCGACAACATGAAATATTCGCTGCAGCAGATGACACAGCGCGGCCACAACTTCGCGATTGTCGATGAAGTGGACTCGATCCTCATCGATGAAGCCCGCACGCCGCTGATCATTTCAGGTCCCACTGATGACAACTCAGACCTCTACGCCACCATCGACGCATTCATCCCGCAGCTGACGCCGGAACATTACGAGCTGGATGAAAAGCAGCGCACGTCCTCGCTCACCGAAGAGGGCAATGAATATTTCGAAGGCATCCTGACCGAAGCCGGCCTGATGCGCGGCGACAACCTCTATGACATTGAGAATGTCTCCGTCGTCCACCACATCAATCAGGCCCTGAAGGCGCACAAGCTGTTCCAGCGCGACAAGGACTACATCGTCAAAGACGACAAGGTCGTCATCATCGATGAGTTCACAGGCCGCATGATGGAAGGCCGCCGCTATTCAGACGGCATGCACCAGGCGCTGGAAGCCAAGGAACGCGTGACGATCCAGCCGGAAAACGTCACGCTGGCCTCCGTTACCTTCCAGAACTATTTCCGCCTGTACAGCAAGCTCGGCGGCATGACCGGTACGGCACAGACCGAAGCCGACGAATTCCTCGACATCTACAAACTCGAAGTTTCGTCCATCCCGACCAACGTGCCCGTCTCACGCATCGACGAACACGACGAGGTCTACCGGACAGCGGCAGAAAAGTACGACGCCATCGTTGAACTGGTGAAGGACTGCGTCCAGCGTGGCCAGCCGATCCTTGTCGGCACGACCTCAATTGAGAAGTCGGAGATGCTCGCGGATCTTCTGAAGAAGAAGAAAGTCCCTCACAACGTGCTCAACGCCCGCTTCCATGAACAGGAAGCCGTGATCGTTGCACAGGCAGGTGTGCCCGGCGCGGTCACCATCGCCACCAACATGGCCGGCCGCGGCACCGATATTCAGCTTGGCGGCAATGCGGATATGCGCATTGAAAACGAACTTGGCGATATGGTGGAAGGCCCCGAGCGCGACAAACGCGAACAGGCCATCCGCGAGGAGATCGCCGTGCTCAAGAAACAGGCGCTGGATGCAGGCGGGCTGTATGTGTGCGCCACTGAGCGCCATGAAAGCCGCCGTATCGACAACCAGCTGCGAGGCCGCTCAGGCCGTCAGGGCGATCCCGGCCATTCAAAATTCTTCCTGTCACTGGAAGATGACCTGATGCGCATCTTCGGCACCGACCGCATGGACGGGGTGCTGCAGAAGCTCGGCCTTGAAGAAGGCGAAGCGATTGCGCATCCGTGGATCAACAAGGCGCTGGAGCGCGCGCAGTCCAAAGTGGAAGCGCGCAACTTCGACATCCGCAAGAACCTGCTCAAATACGACGACGTGATGAATGATCAGCGCAAGGTCATCTTCGAACAGCGCATCGAACTGATGCATGAAGAAGACCTGTCGGAAACCATCGCCGACATGCGCCACGAAGTCATCGAGGACATGGTCGCAACCCATATCCCCGAAAAGGCCTATGCCGAACAGTGGGACACTGAAGGTCTGCGCGAACAGGCCCTGAAATATCTCAACCTTGATGTTCCCATCGCCGAATGGGCCAAGGAAGAAGGCATCGCCAACGAGGAAATCCATGACCGCCTGAAGCGTGCCGCAGATCAGGCCTTTGCGCGCAACGCGTCACAGGTCGGCCCCGACGTCATGCGGCAGGTGGAAAAGAGCATCCTGCTGCAAACGCTGGACAATCACTGGCGCGAACACCTGCAGATGCTCGACCATCTGCGCCACACGATCGGCCTGCGCGGCTACGGCCAGCGTGACCCGCTGAACGAATACAAGACGGAAGCCTTCGAGCTGTTCGAAGCCCTGCTCAATCGCCTGCGCCAGGACGTCACCGGCAAGCTGATGCATGTGGAGATCCGTCAGGCCGACGACGTGCCGCCGCCGGTTGAAGGCCGCGCACTGCCGCAAATGGAAGCCCGTCACATCGACCCGGAAACCGGCCGTGATGAAATGATGGATGCGGACATCGCCGCCAGCCGTGCGGCCCGCCGCGACATCAGCGGCGATACAATGCTTGCCGAGCGCCCGCAGGGCACCATGCGTAATAATCCGGGCACGGCGCAAAACCCGAACGACCCCGCCACATGGGGAAAAGTCGCGCGCAACGCCCAGTGCCCCTGTGGCTCAGGAAAGAAATACAAGCACTGCCACGGCGCGCACGCCTAGGCGGCTTCAGCCTGCCTGATGCGCACCAGATGCCGGCCGGCCAGGTAGTAGTGCCAGCCGCCCCACACGCTTGCGAATGACAGCAGCAGCAGCGCATAGCGCAGCGACTCCGCGCCGAATTCCGGCGCCAGCAGATCGCTGACGATACCCACGGCCTGCGGCCCCAGACCAAGCCCCACCAGATTGACAATGAACAGCATGATGGCGGATGCCAGCGCCCGCTTCGCAAGCGGTGCCCGGCTCTGGATCATCGCAAAGCTCGGGCCCAGATAAAACGCGCCCAGCAGCAGCGTCGGCAGATAGATCACCATCGCAACATTGGTGTTCGTCTCAAGGAAGAACCACACAACCATCGGCGCTGCGGCAAACTTGGCTGCGGCCACGATCCACATTGTACCCCCTGCGTGTTTCTTGGCCGCCCAGTCCGCCAGCCGACCGCCGAGAAATGCGCCGAATGCGCCAAAGACACCGATTGCAAATGAGAGATAGACACCCACCTCAACCAGCGTCAGCCCGTGGCTGCGGATGAAGAAAGAGGCCCCCCACACCGTGCCGCCATATCCGACAAACGACACCAGCATGATGCCAAGCACGACGTTACGCGAGACAGGGTCGGATAGCAGATGCACAAACCCGCCACGCACTTCACTGATGAGTTTTGACCAGTCCAGAGGGTCCGGTTCGCGCGCTTCAATACCGTCAGCTGCACCGCGCACCGGCTCAATCAAGGTGAACCGCACAAGCGCTGCAATCACCAGCCCCGGCAGCCCGACCACAAAGAACGCTGCCCGCCAGCCATAAGCATCGGCCACAAAGGCACCGACCAGAAAACCGATCATGATGCCGAAATAGATGCCGAGCGAATAAATGCCCAGCGCCCCAGACCGCTCACCTTCCGGATAGAGATCCGCGAGCATGGAATGCGCCGGAGGGCTCGCCCCCGCCTCGCCGACCCCCACACCTGTACGCGCCAGCGCCAGCGTCCAGAAGCCGGTCGCCAGACCACACATCGCTGTCATGACACTCCAGATGCCAACCGCGATGGAAATGATATTGCGTCGGTTGAGCCGGTCCGCCAGAAACGCAATCGGCATACCCAGCGTCGCATAGAACAATGCAAAGGCCAGACCCGACATGAACCCCATCTGCGTATCACTGAGGCCCAGGTCATTTTTTATCGGCTCCAGCAGCACGCCCATGATCTGCCGGTCCACGAAGCTCGACGTGTAAACCACGACAAGAATGAACAGCGCATAGCGCCGATAGCCCGGCGTGATTGCGGAAGCGCCCGCACCCACCGCGTCCGGCGCTGCAATCCTGGTCATGAACTCTCCCTGAGCCGCTTCTATGTGATTTGTTTATGCGTGCTTCTGTGTCAGGTCTTGGCAACAGCCAGATGCTTGCCAGCCAGATAGTAGTGGTATCCGCCCCACAGGCTGATGAAGGACAGAAGCAGCAGCGCATAGCGCAGCGACTCCGCGCCATATTCCGGCTTCAGCGCATCACTTATGATACCCACCACCTGCGGCCCCAAACCAAGCCCGATGATGTTGAGGATGAACAGCATGATCGCCGAGCTGAGCGAACGCATATGCAGCGGCGCGCGCGTCTGGATCATCGCAAAGCTCGGGCCCAGATAAAACGCGCCCAACAATACGGTTGGGATGTAGAGAATAAGCGCCACATCCGTGTTCATCTCGAGAAAGAACACGACGATGATCGGCGCCGCGATGAGTTTGGCCAGCGCCACGATCCACATGGTCCAGCGCGGGTCCTTCGCGCCGAGGCTGTCGGCCAGCCGCCCGCCGGTAAGCGCACCGATAACACCGGCACCACCGATAACGGCTGCCAGATATTGCCCGACCTCAAGCAGCGTCATCCCGTGACTGCGAATGAAGAATGCGGCCCCCCAGTAAGCGCCGCCATAACCGACAAATGACACCAGCGTGACGCCGATCACCACATGCCGTGAAACCTTATCAGTCCACAGGTGGACGAACCCGCCTTTGACCTGTGCAAAAGCACTCCCCCACTCCATCGGACCCTGGTCATCAGCAACCAGGCCATCCGAATGGCCGCGGGTCGGTTCCTTCAGCGTGAAGCGGACAAGAGCGGCAATGAGGATGCCGGGCGCACCAACAACGATGAAAGCCGTCCGCCAGCCATATTCACTGGCGATATAGGCCCCGACCAAGAAGCCGAGCATGATGCCGACATAGACACCAAGCGCATATATCGCCAACGCGCCCGACCGCTGCTTGGCGGGATACAGATCGGCAATCATGGAATGGGATGGCGGGCTCGACCCGGCCTCGCCGACACCAACACCAATGCGCGCCATAGCCAGCGTGCCAAAGCCTGTGACATACGCACAGGCGACCGTCATGAAGCTCCAGATCGTCACCGCCACCGAGATGATGTTACGCCGGCTCCGGCGGTCCGCCAGAAAGGCGATAGGTATGCCCAACGTTGCGTAAAAAATGCCAAATGCGATGCCACCCAGAAACCCCATCTGGGTGTCCGTCAGCATGAATTCACCTTTGATCGGTTCCAGCAGCACGCCCATGATCTGGCGGTCCACATAGCTTGATATGTAGGCCAGCAGCAGCACAAACAGCGCATAACGCCGATAGGCAGGTGAAAACTCACCGGCGGCCGGAACGCCACCTGATGTTGTATCTGTCACTTAATTTCTCTCCCCTGAGCTAAACCAGCCCTTAGCGGCATTTTTTACCGTTCTGCGAATGACTCTATGGTGTTCACCACAAAAACGGTAGGGGCGCAGCAGCCGATATCAACAACTCTTTAACCGGCTCAAAATTAGGGTCTCTCACCTGTCACAATTGGTGCTGTACCAAGAAATGCGTTTCACACCCGACAACCACTACATCATGGGTCTTTGGCTTGCGGCCAGAGATGACAAAGGCTTGCCCCGGATGGATGCGGCCATCTTCGCCCGCGACACCCGCGTCAACAAGAATGTCTGCCTGCAATTCAGGACATCTGACGGATCCTGCCGGTTTGCCTATGCAGGCAGCGTCGTGGAAAACCTGCTCAATGAGAATTTGCTCGGAACCCCGGTTAACAATATCTACAGCGACAGGGAGCTGGCAGATCTGGACCGCATGCAGGCCATCAAATTCTCACACCCCCTCATCATTCATTCCCTCAGCTCCATCACGACGCTTGCAGGTGACAAAATCCAGGTGGAGAAGTTGCAAGTGCCGTTCATCTGCGCTGCAACCGACGAAATTATTTATGTGATCGGCGCATTCGTAGTGGGGCAACCAATCTCCGACGCCGACCGGGCGGGAATGAAGGATCGCAAACTAAAGTCCCGAACCGTTTATGATCTGGAGACGCTCAAGCCCATCGATCATGAACTCACCTTCCCGGCCCCCCAGGGCAAGACCAGTGCAAAACCGGTATCCCGCGCCGCCGAATGACATCCCGCGCCACCGGTTTGATCTAGCTGCTTGAAGGCCTGCGCCTGCCTGCCATAATGCCGCCCCGCCACAAGTCGCGCGGCCAGCAGGATCAGTAGCATGTCATCACCCACCCCCTTCACCATCAACATTCCCCAGTCGAAACTCGACGCAATTGCCGACAAGGTGCGCGGCTTTGAGTGGATTGATTTCCCACAGGATGGCGGCTGGGCTTATGGCGCCAATCAGGACTACCTGAAGGAATTCTGCGCCTACTGGCTCGACACATATGACTGGCGTGCATGGGAAGCCAAACTCAATGCCCTGCCGCAATTCATCGCGCAAGTGGACGGCCACGACATCCACTATGTGCATGTCAAAGGCTCAAACCCGGCCAACCCGCCGCTCCTCATCACCCATGGCTGGCCCGGCTCGTTCTTTGAATTCTATGAGGTGATCAATCAGATCGCCGACCCGTCACAGTTTGGCGGCGATGCCGCAGACGGACGCGACGTCATTGCGCCCTCGATCCCCGGCTACGCCTTTTCAGGCCGGCCGAAAAAGCCGATGGGTCCGCGCGCCATCGCAGCCCTGTGGAACGCCTTCATGCGCGACACGCTGGAATATGAAAACTACATCGCCCAGGGCGGCGACTGGGGGTCGATCATCTCCGGCTGGATCGCCTTCGACCACTCGACCGAAAAATCCGGTGGCTGCCTTGCCGTCCACCTCAACATGCTCGGCCTGCGCTCCAACATGGAGCCCAGGACCGATGAGGATAATGCCTGGCTGCAGCATATGGGCGCCATGCAGATGCTTGAGACAGCGTATCTGCAATTGCAGGGCACCAAGCCCATGTCACTGGCCTTCGCCATGTCTGATTCCCCGGTCGGACAGGCCGCATGGATTCTGGAGAAGTTCCACACCTGGGCCGATGTGCGCGACGGCAATCTTGATTCGGTATTGAGCAAGGACCAGCTGCTGACCAATCTGATGCTTTATGTGGCCACCGGCAGCTTCAACACATCCACCTGGATCTATCGCGGCGTTTTTGATGAAGGCGGCGTCAATATGCCTGCAGGTGAAACCGTGACCGTGCCCACGGGCATCGCAAATTTTGTCGGTGAAACCGTATACCCGTGGCCGCCACGCGGCATGCTTGAACAGGGGTTCAGCAACATCATTCAGTGGACGGACCATGACAAGGGTGGGCATTTTGCAGCCCTCGAACAACCCGTAGCGTTCGTCGCGGACCTGATGGCATTCCTCAAGAAAGTCCCCACAGCATGAACCGCACAATCGCCGCCGATCCATTCACAATTCGCGTATCCGATGGCGAAATAGCTGACCTGAAACAGCGCCTCGCCGCCACGCGCTTCCCCAATGAGCCGGACGGCAACGAGGGGTGGGACTACGGCACCAACCTCACCTATATGGAACGGCTGATCGAATATTGGCGCGACGACTATGACTGGCGCGCCGCGGAAGCTCGCCTCAACCGGTTCGACCACTACCGCGCCACCATTTCAGGCGATGATCTGGGCCTGCCCGACGAAGACCACCAGATCCATTTCATCTATGAGCGCGGCTCGGGCAAATCACCACGCCCGCTGATTCTCACCCATGGCTGGCCCTCCACATTTGCAGAGTTTGAAAATGTGATTGAGCCGCTGGCCCACCCGGAGCGCTTCGGCGGGCGCGAGGAAGACGCGTTCGACGTCATCGTCCCGTCGCTTCTGGGCTTCGGTTTTTCGTCCAAGCCGCGCCAGCCGCTTGGCCCCGCAGCAATTGCCGAACTCTGGCACACACTGATGACACGGGTGCTGGGATATGACCGCTACTGCG
This sequence comes from uncultured Parvibaculaceae bacterium, assembly GCA_964511745.1. Classification (GTDB taxonomy): domain Bacteria; phylum Pseudomonadota; class Alphaproteobacteria; order CGMCC-115125; family CGMCC-115125; genus Pyruvatibacter. Next base: position 74,563 of record CAZEHX010000009.1, on the reverse strand, counting down.
CGCAGGCATGTGACTGGGGCTCCTACGTCACATCCCGCCTTGCGCTTGCACATGGCGACCAGATCGACGCCATCCACCTCACGATGCTGCCCTTGCGCCCCACCACCGGCAGCAAGCCGGTGACCGAGGAAGAAGCGCAATGGATCGGGCATATGCGTGAATGGTGGGCACAGGAAGAAGGCTACCGCGTCATTCAGGGCACCAAGCCCATGGCCCTCGCCTTTGCCCTCATGGATAGTCCCTCGGGTCTGGCCGGCTGGCTGGCCGACAAATATTACCGCCTCGGCGACACCGACAAGGCCCATACATTCGAGGGGATGGAACAGCGCTTTCCCTTCGACACCATCCTGACCCAGCTCTCAATCTACTGGTTCACCGGCACCATCAATTCCGCCAACACGCTCTACAAGGCAGGCCCGGCAGAACGCTCGGACAAGCTCAAGGCCGGTCAGCGCGTGGAAGTGCCGACGGCGTATTCGGAATACCCCATGGATACGTTGCCCAAAACGCCCGAGCACTGGGGCGAGCGCTGCTACAATATCAAGCGGTGGCGGCATATGGAGCGCGGAGGGCATTTTGCAGCCCTCGAGGAGCCCGAATTGTTCACCGCCGATGTGCGAGACGCTTTCCGCGAGCTTCTGAATCGCTAGGCGATTCCCTCGCGGCCCATCTTCAGGAATTTGTCGCGGCGCTGCGCAATCAGTTCATCCCCGGACAATCCGTCAAGCGCTGTAAGTTCCTGCTCGATGGCCTTGCCGGCTTCCTGAATGATCTGCGCGCGCTCACGATGGGCGCCGCCAATCGGCTCAGGCAGAATGCGGTCAATAATGCCAAGGGACAGCAGGTCTTGCGCAGTAATACGCATGGCGGCAGCGGCTTCCTGCGCCTTGTCAGACGAACGCCAGAGAATTGACGAGCAGCCTTCAGGCGAAATCACCGCATAGATGGAATGCTCAAGCATCAACACCTTGTTGGCGGCCGCAATGGCCACAGCGCCACCGGACATGCCTTCACCGATGATGACGGAGATCAAAGGCACCCGCAGCGACAGGCAGCGGTCAATGGACCGCGCAATGGCTTCCGCCTGACCGCGCGCTTCGGCATCCTTGCCCGGATAGGCACCCGACGTATCCGCCAGCGTGATCACCGGCATCTGGAACCGTTCGGCCAGCGACATCAGCCGCACGGCCTTGCGGTAGCCTTCCGGGTTCGCCATGCCGAAATTGTGTTTCACGCGGGACTGGGTATCCGACCCTTTTTCTTGACCGATGACGACAACACGGCGGCCGTGCAACCGGCCAATCCCGCCTTCAATCGCATGATCCTCACCAAAGACACGGTCGCCGGCCAGCGGCGTAAAATCCGTAATCAGCTTGCTGACATAATCTTTAAAATGCGGGCGGTTGGGATGGCGCGCCACCAGCGTCTTCTGCCACGGCGTCAGCTTTGAGTAGGTGTCGGTCAGAAGCTGAGACGCCTTGGTCTCAAGCCGCACAACCTCATCACCGACCTGCATGGTTGGGTCTTCCGCCGCCATGCGCCGCAGCTCCTGGACTTTTCCTTCCAGTTCGGCGACGGGTTTTTCAAACTCAAGATAGCTGTGCATGGACAATAAACTGCAACCCTTTGATGAAGACGCGGCAAACTGGCTTGCGCGGCCTAGGCTTGTCAACAAATCGCACCGGAATTTTGCCTGATTTTCAGCGCGTTACAGGATGCCGCTATGTAAAATTGGCCCCTATCTGGCCCCCCGGCCAGTCACAGAATGGTAGTTTCACCCGTCATGTCATCAGAGCCGATCATCCAACCAGGAGGCGCCCGATGACATTTTCACCCAAAACCAGCCCCGTTTCCTTCTTCGTTGAGCGCAATCTGCGCCAAATGGAAACCCGCTACGACTATAGCTTCGATTATGTCCGATATATGTGGCACACGTCCCGTTCCGCTTTTCGGCGGTTTTCCTTCGGTTTTATGTGGTTTGCCAAAGGCCGCGACGCCCTGCCGGCAGATGCCGCGGCCATTGCGGGCATTGTCAGCACCATGCATGCGGATTGCGGCCCCTGCACCCAGATCAGCGTCAACATAGCCCTTGAGGCGGGCGTCGACCCCAAAATCCTTGAGCATGCCGTAAGCGGCAATCTGGACGCCCTGCCCGCCAACCTCGCCCTCATTTACCGGTTCGCGTCGGCAATCGTCGCCGGTGACTATCAGGCTGGCGAAATGCGCGAAGAAGTCATCCGCATCTATGGCGAAAAGGGCCTCATTGATCTCGCATCCGCCATTGCGTCGGGTCAGGTCTACCCGATGATGAAGCGCACCATGGGCTTTGGCGAAACATGTCTTAAAGTCCGCGTCGGTGGCCAGGACGTCGATGCACACCGCGCCATAGCCGCATAACCCGTTTGAAGAGTGCAGCCATGACCGGCACCGCCGATGAAACAGACGTCTTTCAACAAGTCCGCCCGGACCTGCTGAGGCTCGCTTACCGCATGACCGGCGGGCGGGCCGAAGCTGAAGACATTGTCCAGGACGCCTGGCTGCGCTGGCACCGCAGCGACACATCCATTGTAGAAAACCCACGCGCATGGCTGTCGCGTACCGTCGCCCGGCTGGCTATAGATCACCTGCGCAAAATCAAATCCCGCCGCGAGACCTATGTGGGCCCGTGGCTGCCGGAGCCCATTGTGACCGACCAGCCCACTGAGCCTGAGCCCGGCCACGCGCTTGAACTGGCGCAGGATGTGTCGCTGGCCATGATGACCGTCCTCGAAGCCCTGGCCCCCGAAGAGCGCGCCGCATTCCTGCTGCGCGAAGCCTTTGAAATGTCCTACCAGGACCTCGCGGCGGCACTTGGCAAAAGCGAAGATGCCTGCCGCCAGATGGTGTCGCGCGCCCGCACCCGCCTACGCGCCAACCGCCCCCGGTTTGAGGCAAGCGATCAGGATCATGAAGAATTGCTGACTGCATTTTCGCACGCCGCTCAGGCCGGCGACATCTCAGGCCTCATGCAGCTTTTCTCAAGCGGCATCACCCTGACGTCGGACGGTGGCGGCAAAGCGACAGCCGCCCTGCGTGTTGTCTCGGGCGCTGAAGAGGTGGCGAAACTCGTTGCCCACATCGCTATAAATGCCGCAGCACTCACTGGAGAAATTACGCCACTACGCATCAATGGCCGCCCCGGCTTTTTCATCGGCACCGGCAGCAAGGTCGAAGTCAGCTATTCGATTGATGTGGAAGATGGCCGCATCGCCGCGCTCTACATGATGCGCAACCCGGACAAACTGGCGCGGCTGCTGGACCCACCGCTTGGAAACGCGTGAGTTAATCGCCGCGCCGTCCGCCGGATTTAGCCAGCGGATGATGCTGCTCCACCAACGCCGCCATCCGCGCGTCCAGCACATGCGTATAAATCTGCGTCGTTGAAATATCCGCGTGCCCCAGCATCTGCTGCACCGAGCGCAAATCCGCCCCGTGCGCCAGCAGATGCGTTGCAAAGGCGTGCCGCAACGCATGCGGCTTCACCGCCTGCACATTGACCCCCGCATCAACGGCCAGCGCCTTCAGGAGTTGCCCCAGACGCTGCCGGGTCATGTGCTGGTCAGGGTCGGTGCCGGGAAACAGCCACCGGCTTTCCTGCTTGCGGGCCGACAGGGCCAGCGCCCGGGCAGGCAGCCAGTCCTGAAGGGTATCATGGGCAATTTGTGTCAGCGGCACCATGCGCTCCCGCCCGCCCTTGCCGCGAATGAGCAACACGCGTTCACCACCGCGCGCTGCCGACAAAGGCAACCCGACAAGTTCGCTCACCCGCATGCCGGATGCATAAAGAAGTTCAACCAGCGCCAGTAACCGCAGCGCCTTGCCGCGTGCAGCGCCTTCTCCCGCATCAACCGCGTCGCGCGCTGCCGCCAACAGTTGCGACACATCGCTTTCGCTCAACAGACGCGGCAACGGACGACCAAGCCGCGGTGCATCCACAACGCTTGTCGGGTCATCATCACGATGCCCCTCGCCCAATAAAAACCTGTGAAATTGCCTGATCGCCGACAAGCGCCGTGCCTGCGTGCGCGGCGACAGTCCGCGTTCCGCCAGCGAGCTCAGATAGTCCCGCACGTGATGAGCATCCGCCTCACCCAGCCTTAACGGCGCGATGAACTCCGCAAATTCATCCAGATCATGCGCGTAGGCCGTGAGCGTATTCGCCGCTGCACCGCGTTCCGCCACCAGCATTTCAAGAAAGGCATCAGCCAGATTCGCGCCCGGCCCACGCAGCCGCCCACCGGATTTACGGCTTGGCTTAGGCGCCGCCATGGGCCCGCACAATCAGGGCTTCGACCGCAAGCGCGCGCGCATCCGCTTCAAGCCCGCCACGCGACAATGCGGTGATAGCGGCGGAAAGCGAACCGGGCGTCAGCGCCCATGGCCCTAATTCACCGATGCCGCCGCCGCTTTCCAGCGAGCCGAGTGCATTGAGGATCGCAAGAGCTGCTTCACCCATGCGTTTGCCTTCCGCCGCCACCCGCAAAGCCCGCAGCGGCGCATCGCCCAGACGAACGCCGGGCATCTGCAAATCGTCAAACTGCGCCCAGATCACCTGCGGCACCGGCAGACCAAGCGCTGCCAGCGTCTGCATTTCAAATGCCGTCAGCCATTTCGCATCCGGCCCGTCATTGGCCAACCGCACATCAACGGATTTGAGCGCAAGCTCGGGGTTCCATGGCAGCGCGAAAGACGAATGGCTGGGCGTCGCAATCCGCGTCAGCGCCTCCAACCGCGCTATCTGACCCGGTGCTGACGTGGTCGCGATACCGATCCATGCGTCCGCCCGTGCCGCATCTCCCAGCAACGCCAGCGCTTCGACCATGAACACCGCATGGTCTGCATACCCCATGGCAGGCGGGATCGCGCGCAGCGAGCCACCAAATGCCGGTATTGTTGCGGACCAAAGTTCCACCGGTGTTTCCGCAAAAGCTGCCGCAATAACACCGACCCGCAATGTGGGGTCCGATGCGTCAAACGCAGCCGCAAAAGCTTTGACGCGTGGGTTGACGTCGCCCTCACCTTCAACGATTGCCTGCCGGTAAAGTTCAGCCAAGTCGCGCGGGGCCATCAGCCCACGGGCAGATGCTCTTTCGCCCACAGTCAGGCGATCATCCCAGCTGAGAGATTTGTCGTTTGCCAGAGCCTGCAGCAGAGCAGGCTCCGCCCGGTCCGCCACATTGGCAGGCAACGTGCCATCTGCTTCGCGCACCAGCGCATAATGCAGGCTGGTGAAAATTTCATCCGACGGCACTTTGAGGGCAGGTCCACCCGCAGCACGCGTCGCAAGCGCCACAAATGTATTGTCGCCGCCGCGTTGCTCACGCACCAGATCAACCGACAGCAAGGCCGCCATCTGCAGCCCCGCACGCGCCTGGCACAGCGCGCCAAGCTCAAGCGCAAACTGCGCGTAGACGTCGTCAGCCGCACCTTCCGTAGGCAGACGGGTCAGATAGCCACAGGCTTTGTCGGGATCCCGCAGCGCCAGTGCCGCACGCGCCGCAGGGGCGGCTGTTTCCGGTGTCAGTTCGCCTGCAGGCAACAGCGCCGCCAGCGCATCGACCTCTTTGACAAAGCCCGCCGCATAAAGCGCATCAAGCCGCAGGGCGATGATCGACCGTCCCGTGCTTGCGCCCTGCGGCAATTCTCCGCGTGAAATCAGCAGCCGCCGGAACAGACTGCCCAGCGCCGCAGAGGGGGGTGGCGGCGTCAGCGCTGCCAGGCCGTCTTCAATGACAATGCGGCGGCTTCCCGCCCAGAGCGTGGGCGGCAACCCACCTTCCATCGGGCCGACAAGCCCTATCCCGTCATCCGCCAGGCCCGAAAGGCGCGACACTTCGATGCCCGTACCTTCTTCACCCGGACGCGAGGCCAATGAGACTGCCGGTTCAACCGGCGGAAGACTGCGTTGCCCGCCGGACGGAAAATAGACATCCGGCGTTGCAGGCGCGAACAGATCAGACTGCACCGGTTCATCAACGCTGGATGGCGGCGCCAGCGAGCGCGGTCCCGTGGCCCGTGCAAGAGGCGTTTGATTCGGATCCAGCAATTGCTCTGTCAGGCTTGGCCGGTTCTCCAGCGCGGCAGGCGCTGCTGCGTCCTGGGCCAGCGCATGACCGGCCAATAGTGGCGCCGGCAGCATCAGCACACAGCACAATGCAGCGCCTGGAGCCCGTCTCCGCCTATTCGGCAAACGTGTCATCAGGCAATGTGACCTCGACGGTTGCGACCTGTGGTTGAAGGCTGGCCCCGATCAAGACCAGCGCGGCAAAACCCGCACCCAGAAGAACGATCACCACAATGAGAAGGCGCATAGCTGTCATAACGGGAAGAAGCCTCTTTCACGTCACCGGCCCGGACACATGGAACCATGGTCCGGCAGGCAGGTTGATTTGGGCAGAAGCATACCACGCGCTTTGCGACCACCGCACCCAACACTGCCCATTAAGCCGCACCAGATATCGCCCGTTTGGCAGAATTACGGCAGTTCTGGCACTCAGCCCGGTCTCGGCCTAGATTGTAACAGACGCAACCCGCATATTTGCCGTACAGGACCACCCCGTTTTCATGTCCGCCCACCAAAAAGAAGAAGACCCGCAGTCCCTCAAGCCAGACGCAATTGATGACCTCCAGCCCTATGGCGGCCGATCAATTGTGCTTGTGGGGTTGATGGGTGCCGGAAAAACAACCGTCGGCCGCAGATTGGCGCAACGCCTCAGCCTGCCCTTTGTGGACGCCGACGCGGAGGTTGAAGCCGCAGCCGGCCTCAAAATCGCTGAAATATTCGCAACCCACGGCGAACCCGCTTTTAGAGATGGCGAGCGCCGGGTGATTGCCCGCCTGCTCAATGACGGCCCGAAGGTGCTCGCCACCGGCGGCGGCGCCTTCATGGACGCCGATACCAGAGCCCGCGTTGCCGCACGCGGCATATCGGTATGGTTAAAGGCCGACCTTGATGTGCTGATGCGCCGCGTCGGCAAACGCCCGACCCGCCCGCTGCTGAAGTCCGACGACCCGCGCGCGGTGATGGAAAAGCTGATGAAGGAACGCGAGCCCTTTTATGCCCATGCGGATATCGCGCTGGAGACCGGCGACGGCCCGCACGAGGACGTCGTCGACCGGCTGGCGGCACAACTGGAGTCCTACCGGTGATCACCTATGTCCAAATCGGCTGGACGCAGGCCATATTAGGGGCCATATGCCCACAATCATGACCAGTACACCCCCTACATCACCGGCGCACATCGTGCCGGTCAGCCTCGGCGACCGCTCCTACGAGGTGCGCATCGCCAGCGGACTGATGGCGCGCGCAGGTGCGGAAATAGCGCCTTTGCTCAAGCGCCCCTTCGTGCCCGTGGTAACCGATGCAACGGTCGCGGCCCTGCACCTGAAGGCCCTGACCAGCAGTCTTGAGGCAGAAGGCATCAAAAGCCTGCCGATCATCCTGCCCGCCGGCGAAGCGACAAAAAGCTTCAAACATCTGGAAGATCTGCTTGGCCAGCTCATGGATGCAGGCGTCGAACGCAGCGACATGGTTGTCGCGCTGGGCGGTGGTGTCATCGGTGATCTTGCAGGCTTTGCCGCCGCCATCCTGCGGCGCGGCGTCGATTTCATTCAGATCCCCACCACATTGCTTGCCCAGGTGGACAGTTCCGTCGGCGGCAAGACCGCAATCGATGTACCGCAGGGCAAGAACCTGATCGGCGCCTTTCACCAGCCCCGCCTGGTACTGGCGGATATTGACGTGCTGGCAACCCTGAACGCGCGCGAGCTGCGTGCTGGCTATGCGGAAGTCGTCAAATACGGCCTGATTGATGATGCGGACTTTTTCAAATGGCTTGAGGCCAATGGGCCCAAACTGCTGGACGGCGATGCAGACCTCAGAAGCGAAGCCGTGCGCCACAGCGTTGCCGCCAAGGCCCGTGTGGTTGCCGCCGATGAGCGTGAAGGCGGCCAGCGCGCCCTACTTAATCTCGGCCACACATTCGGCCATGCGCTTGAAACCGCCGCCGGCTACTCTGGCGACCTGCTGCATGGCGAAGCCGTGGCGGCCGGCATGGGCATAGCATTCGACGTGTCCGTGCAGTTGGGCCTGTGCCCAAAGGCCGACGCTGAACGCGCCAAGGCGCATCTGCGCGCCTGCGACCTGCCCGCCAGCATAAGCGACCTTGAGAAGCGCAACAGTCTCATCATTCCCGATACGGATGAACTGATCCGCCTCATGGGTCAGGACAAGAAAGTATCCGGTGGCAAAATCACATTCATCCTGAGCCGCGGCATCGGTAAATCATTCGTCGCGACTGATGTGGACATGGAAATGGTCGCACGCGTTCTTTCCGAAAGGCTGGCCGCGTGATCACCACATCCCTTCTGATTTCTATCGGCGCCATTCTGGTATTGCTGATTCTCTCCGGCTTCTTTTCAGGCTCGGAGACAGCTCTCACCGCCACCAGCCGTGCGCGCATGCACACGATGGAGCGCGACGGGATCAAGCGCGCAGGCATCGTCAACAAGCTGATTGAAACCCGCGAGCGGCTGATCGGCGCCATTCTGCTGGGCAACAATCTGGTGAACATCATGGCGTCCGCCATCGCCACCAGTGTTTTCCTGGAGCTGTTCGGCGACACCGGCGTTGTCTATGCAACTTTGGTGATGACAGCCCTGGTGCTGATCTTCTCAGAAGTGCTGCCCAAGACCTACGCCATCACCAATCCGGATCGCATGGCGCTCGCCGTGGCACCTGTCATCCGCATGGTGGTGTTTGCGTTTGCGCCTGTAACCGCTGCCGTCCAGTTCATCGTGCGGCGGACGCTGCGGCTTGTCGGTGCCAATATTGACGACGCCGCTGAAGTGCTGTCCGCGCATGAGGAACTGCGCGGCGCCATTGACCTGCACCACAAGGAAGGCGGCGTGGGCTCTGATGACCGCCACATGCTCGGCGGCATCCTGGATTTGCGCGACCTTGAAGTGGCCGACGTCATGGTTCACCGCAAGACCATGCAGGCGCTGAGCCTTGATGATGAACCGCAGACGCTTGTCGAACAGGTGCTCGCCAGCCCCTTCACCCGCATTCCCTTGTGGGAAGCCGACCCGGACAACATCGTCGGCGTGCTGCACGCCAAGGATCTGCTACGCGCGCTCATTTCTCACGATGGTGACCCCACCAGCCTCAACATCAAGTCACTGGCCACCGAAGCCTGGTTCGTGCCCGAGACCACATCCTTAGTCGAACAGCTCAACGCATTCCGCCAGCGCAAGCTGCATTTCGCACTGGTGGTGGATGAGTATGGCAGCATCATGGGGTTGGTGACGCTCGAAGACATCATCGAGGAAATCGTCGGCGAGATTTCCGACGAACATGATGTCGAAGTGAAAGGCCTGCGCCAGCAGCCCGACGGCAGCTGCAATGTGGACGGCACACTTGCTGTGCGCGATCTCAATCGGGCGCTGGATTGGGAATTGCCGGAAGATGAAGCCATCACGGTCGCCGGTCTCGTCATTCACGAATCGCAGACGATCCCCGAAGTCGGGCAGACATTTTCATTCTACGGCTACAAGTTTCAGATCCTGCGCCGTCACCGCAACCAGATCACGGCGATGAAAATCACCCCGCCGCGCAAAGCTGCATCGGCGTAATAGCCCTTATTGCCACTCTTCCGCCGGCGTGATCGCCTTGATCGACAACATATGTATGGGCCCGCGCAGCTCATCAGCCAGCGCCTCATTCACCAGCATATGCCGCTCAATACGGGACTTTCCGTCAAACGCCTTTGAGACCACCACCACCTTGAAATGTGATTCGCCCGCGGCAGCAGCACCAGAATGTCCCGCATGACGCGCTGAATCGTCTATAATCTCCAGCCGTTCGGGTGAAAGACTATCCGTCAGCTTTTGCTTGATGGTTTCGGCAACATGCATGGAAGTGGTCCTGAACGAAGGGCTGTCATTTTGAAATTTGGGAGAAACCAAGCCACCTAGGTTGTTTCGTAACCAGTGGCTTCACATAATCACAACATGAGTTCTTGGTCCAAATACCGCGAGTTTGTCAAAGTCCCGCCGCGTTCACGCACGCAGGCAGAGGAGCAGGCTGCCAAACGGCGCGCCCGCAAGCATGATTGCGCTTGGCCCGGCTGCGATTCGGAAGGCGTTCACAAGGCCCCCACCGACAAGGCATCCACAGGGGACGCCCGCCGCTACCGCTGGCTGTGTGTGGAACATGTGAAGGAATTCAACAAATCCTGGAATTACTTCGAGGGCATGTCCGACAAGGATGTGGCCCGGTTCCAGCGCGAAGCCGCAACCGGCCACAGGCCAACCTGGTCAGTCGGCTCAAATCGCGGCGCTGCCGCGGCCAGCAAGTTTGGGTTTGTCGGCTCGGAAGCTGACCCCACCGTCTATGACCCGCACGGCCTTGCCACGGATGGCGGCACCACAAAAGGCGATGACGGCGCCCGCCGCCGCCTGCGGCCAAAGGAAGCAAAAGCGCTTGAAACCCTGGGCCTTGAAGGCGGAGCCTCGGCGAACGATATCAAAGGCAAGTACAAGCGGCTGGTAAAACTGCACCATCCCGACGCCAATGGCGGTGACCGGTCGTCCGAAGACCGTTTACGTAGCGTCATCGACGCCTACAACTACCTGAAATCCACGGGTTACTGCTAAGCCCCGGGTTTTGCTAGACTGGTAGAGTTGGTAGACTTCCCGGGCCGGCCTCAAGGCTGGCACCATGCGGTTTTGCGAATACACGATATGCGCAAAGCCATATGCACCGGCCATCCTTAGTGTTGCATTGGCCCCTTAAGGGTTGAGACAATCACCCGGATAAAACCAATGCCAGCGTTTGGGCACAAAATGCCCCAGCGCCGGTCCGCATGCGCCGCACACTAAGTCTATTCATGCCTGTGGCGTCGTCCTGATTGATTAAGAAGAGCGTTTTTCAGCCCTATGACCGAAACCCATACCGGAATGATGCCAACCCACGCGCCCGACACCACGGTTTCGGTGCAGGAAGTTTTTGGGTTCGAGTCAAAACTCACAGTTCCCGCCTTCACGGAAAAGAGCGACTACGTCCCCGACTATGACGAGGACTACCTGTTCAACAAGGAAACCACGCTGGCGATTCTTGCGGGCTTTGCCCACAACCGCCGCGTCATGGTGCAGGGTTATCACGGCACCGGTAAGTCCACGCACATTGAGCAGGTGGCCGCCCGCCTCAACTGGCCGTGCATCCGCATCAATCTCGACAGCCATGTCAGCCGTATCGACCTTGTCGGCAAGGATGCGATCGTGCTGAAGGACGGCAAGCAGATCACCGAGTTCCGCGAAGGCATTCTGCCGTGGGCGCTGCAGCACCCCGTCGCACTTGTGTTCGACGAATACGACGCAGGCCGCCCGGACGTTATGTTCGTGATCCAGCGCATTCTTGAAGTGTCCGGCAAGCTGACCCTGCTCGATCAGAACAAGGTGCTGCGTCCGCACTCTTCCTTCCGCCTGTTCTCCACCACCAACACCATTGGTCTTGGTGACACCTCCGGCCTCTATCACGGCACCCAGCAGATCAACCAGGGTCAGATGGACCGCTGGAACATCGTCACCACGCTGAACTATCTGCCGCATGATCAGGAAGTTGCCATCGTGCTGGCCAAGGCCAAGCACTACCAGAACCCGGAAGGGGAAAAGACCGTCGCCGCCATGGTGCGTGTCGCGGATTTGACCCGTAACGCCTTCATCAATGGCGATATCTCAACCGTGATGAGCCCGCGTACCGTGCTCACCTGGGCCGAGAACTCTGAAATCTTCGGCGACATTGGTTTCGGTTTCCAGGTGACGTTCCTCAACAAGTGCGATGAGCTGGAACGCGGCACGGTTGCCGAATTCTATCAGCGCTGCTTCGGTGAAGAACTGCCGCAGTCCACCGCCAATCTGGCTGTCGCCTAACAAGAACGCAGGCTCTTTACGTGTCCAACGGCAAGGAAAATCCGGTCGAGCCCTTCAAGCGGGCGGTGACCATGGCGTTGCGCTCGATCGCCGGGCGTGACGACCTGACGGTCAATTTCGGCACCGAGCCTGCAAGCCTGCGCGGCACCCATGTGCGGCTGCCATTGCCCAGCCGTGAGCTGCCCGACAACGAAGTGGCGCAGTGCCGTGGCTCGGCGGATTCGATCGCCCTGCGCATCGCCTTCCATGACGACGCGACCCATCAGCATATGCTGCCCACAGGCGGCACCGCGCGCGCTGTGTTTGAAGCAGCCGAAACCGCCCGCGTTGAAGCGCTGGGCGCCAATGCCATGAAGGGCGTCGCCAACAACCTGACCGCCGCGCTTGACGACAAATGCGACAAGCGCGGCTTTGCCACCATTACCGACAAGGTGGATGCGCCGCTCGAAGAGGTGGTGAGCATGATGGTGCGCGAAAGGCTGACCGGCACCCCGCCGCCCGAAAGCGCCCGCGCAATGGTCGATCTGTGGCGCCCTTGGGTTGAAGAAAAAGCCGGCGAAGATTTTGCCCGCCTCAACGAGCTCAGCCACGATCAGGAAGCATTTGCGCGCGTGACTCGCGAGATCATCGCCGACCTGGATATGGCGGATGAACTCGGTGACACGCCGGACCAATCCGACGAAGACAGCGAAGACGAGGAAGACGGCGATGCTCCCGGCGAGGAAAACGCCGAAGGTGGCGACGCCGAGCAGGCCGAAGGCATGTCCGCTGAAGAGCTGGAAATGGCAGACGGCGAAGGCGACGACGGCGAAGAGCAGGCCGTGGAAGTTGAAGCCGAAGACCAGCAGATGGAGGGCGACCCCGACGACAGCGCCGAAGGTCAGCAGCCCTGGCACCCCGACGGCACGTCCGATGAACGCCGCGGCGTCGGCTACAAGGTCTATTCCACCGCCAATGACGAGGTGATCGCCGCAGAAGACCTGTGCGACATCGAAGAGCTAGGCCGGTTGCGGCAATATCTCGACCAGCAGCTGCAGCAGATGCAGGGCGTCGTCGGCAGGCTCGCCAACCGCCTGCAGCGCCGCCTGCAGGCGAAGCAGAACCGCACATGGGAATTCGACCTTGATGAAGGCCTGCTCGATGCAGCCCGCCTCTCCCGCATTGTCATCGACCCCATGCACTCCCTCTCCTACAAGATGGAGAAGGACATGGATTTCCGCGACACGGTGGTCACCCTGCTGCTGGACAATTCAGGCTCCATGCGCGGCCGCCCGATCACAGTCGCGGCCATGTGCGCAGACATTCTCGCCCGCACGCTGGAGCGCTGCTCGGTCAAAACTGAAATCCTCGGCTTCACCACGCGCGCCTGGAAAGGCGGCCAGTCCCGCGAACGGTGGATGGCGGATGGCAAGCCCGCATCCCCCGGTCGCCTCAATGACCTGCGCCACATCATTTACAAGGCCGCCGACGCCCCCTGGCGGCGCGCACGGCGCAATCTCGGCTTGATGATGCGCGAAGGGCTGCTGAAGGAAAATATCGACGGCGAGGCCCTGATCTGGGCGCATAATCGCCTGCTCGGCCGCCCCGAACAGCGCCGCATCCTGATGGTCATTTCCGATGGTGCCCCGGTGGACGACAGCACCCTGTCGGTCAATTCCGGCAACTATCTGGAGCGGCATCTGCGCGAGGTCATCGAGCAGATCGAAACCAAATCGCCGGTCGAGCTGATCGCCATCGGCATCGGCCATGACGTCACCCGCTACTACAAGCGCGCGGTGACAATCGTCGATGCGGAACAGCTCGGCGGCGCAATGACCGAGAAGCTGGCTGAACTGTTTGAAGATGACGTGCGGCCCGGCAAGAAGAACAAATCAGCTCCCCGCGTATCACGCCGGGGCGAAGGCCTGCCGCGCACACCAGCCCAGACTGCAGCCTCCAGCTAACGCGTCCCCCAGGAGCCATGCCCCATGCCTATCCGGGCAATCGTCGCCACAGCCGCCATCCTGGCCTGTGCCATACCCGCTGCCGCACAGACAAGCAGCCATGCAGGCGATGCCATCCCCCTGAGCTATGCGCATGTGGCCCTGAACAGCGCTGACCCGACGGCAACCACCAGCAGGCGTCTGACCTATCGCGGCGGCCTCATTATTCAATCACCAGATAACCGCTTCGGCGGCCTCTCAGGCCTGCTGGTGAGCAAAGACGGCAGCGAGATGGTTGCCGTCTCCGACAGCGGATACTGGTTCAGTGCGCAGCTGGACTACCGTGACGGCAATCTTGACGGGGTCTCCCGCGCCTATCTCGCGCCGTTGCTGGATGCCGAGGGAAAATCCGTCGCCGACAGCAAACGCCGGGGCGACGCCGAGAGCCTTGCGCGCCTTCCCGATGGCAGGTTGATCGTCGGCTTTGAACGCAACCACCGTGTCGAAGCCTATGATTTCGACGCCACCGGCATGATCTCCCTCCCAACGCCCGTGCCGATCAGCCCCGATCTCAAAAACGCGGTCAACAATAAGGGTCTGGAAGCTATCGAGACCCTGCCGGACGGATCGCTGATTGCGCTCACCGAAGGCAGCTACGATGCTCAGGGGTACATCAAGGGCTGGCGCGTATCCGGCAATGCCAGCACGCCCGTCGCCCTCAGGCGCAGCCCCCCATTCGATCTGACTGACACAGCCTTGCTGCCCTCAGGCGACCTGCTGACGCTGGAACGCCGCTTCAGCCTTATCGGCGGCGTCGGTGCGCAATTGCGGCTCATTGAAAGCGCATCGCTGAACGGCAATGGCCCGCTGGATGGCGATATCATCTATCGCTCAACCGCGGGCCATACCATCGACAATATGGAAGGTCTTGCAGTGCGCACCGCCGCAGATGGTGCAACGCTGCTTTATGTGGTCTCGGACGATAATTTCAATCCGCTACAGCGCACATTATTGCTGATGTTTGAATTGATGCCGCCCGCCGACCAGGACCCCGCAGACCAGGACCCCGCAGACCAGGACCCCGCCGACCAGGACAATGCCAGCGCTGACTAAGCGCCACCATAGCCCGCGCGCGGGCGGATGACCGAGCGCAGCAGGTGATAGACCAGCACCATCAACAAGGTTGCAGCGACCACCAGGACCATATGCGTCACCACCCGGTCCATGTAGGGCCCGGCGAGAACATTGCCTGCAAGACCGTGAAACAGCGCGACAAATGCAGCACCGCCGAACAGGGGCGCCATCAGTGGCGCTTTCCACCACGGCCGCCCGCGCACCAGGTCAAACACCACAATATCCACCAGCAGGCCCACAACGACCGACAGGGCAATCGCCAGAACCATTGTCTGGTCACCCAGTGCCGCAATCACATCGGCGGGCAGCAATACGTGTGCGGCACCATAGGTGGCATAGGCCCACACACCGGCAGCAACCACCGCCGCAAGGACCAGCGACCCAGTAGCCACCGAAGCGCCATGGCGCCGTCCGGTGAGGTTGACGAGCATGAACAATGCGAAGATCCAGATATGGCCCATGGTGAACCATGATCCCGCATCGGGACTCATGCCGTTAAAGGACAAGATGCCCAAAAGCGGCACAGCCTCGCCACGCGCCATGAATGCCATGACCATCGCCACCAAAAGCAGCGCCGACGGTGCCAGTAACTGGCCTAAAAAGCGTAAAATATCTGCCATAACGCTTGGTTTTTGTTCCATTGACTGATGAAACCGGCTGTCTGCCAAGACCATACCCGCTCTCCCGAATTCAAATGATTCATATCACAGGAAAGAGCAATGCAGCCGCCATGCCATGTGGGTTTTGAGGCTTTATGCGCCCTGGCGGGCTACAAGACACGAAAAAGGGCCCGCCCGGTGGAACCGGCGAACCCTTAATTCGTTAACGTGACGGATCGGCGAAACCGCTAAGCGGCTGCCTGCGCCTTTGCCTTGGCAAGTTCGCGCTTCATGCGGCGAAGTGCCAACGACAGGTTCTCTTCGCGAGCGGAGGCCAGGAACAGGTCCAGCCCACCCTTGTGCTCAACCGTGCGAAGAGCAGCAGCACTGACGCGCACCTTCACATTCCGGCCAAGCGCTTCGCTCGACAAGGTCACATTGCATAGATTCGGCAAGAAACGGCGGCGGGTCTTGTTGACCGCGTGGCTCACATTGTTACCTGTGAGGACGCCTTTGCCGGTTAGTTCGCAGCGGCGGGCCATGCCCAACTCCTGAATTCTTTTGAAACGCGTTTAAGAGGCGCGGATATAGGGGCCTGAAGCCCTCCACGTCAACCCCGGATTGCACCATTCAGCCAGCGTTCACCGGCCATCATCACTATGAGACCACGAATTTGGGCCCGGGAGAGACGCCATATGACTACCTCAACGACAAAAAACACAAGCATGCCGCTGCATCTGCTGGCCGTTCTCGCCACTTTCGCGTCACTCGGCATTGCCGGCATTTCGCTGGCAGCCCCCTCAGCCTCGCCACAAGGCACACCGCCCACCGGCCCGGACATCCACCTGGATGTGGGCATGGATGTGCGCCTGGGCGGCCTCAAATTCGGGTCCATCGCCATGCAGGCGCAGTTCGGCGGCGATGCCTACAGCGTCCGCAGCGTCGTGCGCACCGAAGGCATCACCGACCATGTGTTTCGGTCGGTGTTTGATCTCACATCGTCAGGTACGCGGACCGGCAATCTTATGCAGACCGCCCGCCACAAGTCCCGCAATACCGACCAGGATAATATCCAGATCATTGACATGAGCTATGGCAAGACCGGCGCACCGCTAGTTGCCGCAGACCCGCCTTACGATAATTCAGATCGGGTAACCCCAAGCACCTTTGATCTGCAAAACACGGTCGATCCCCTGTCCGCCATGATCATTCCCGCAGCAGCGCCCACACCGGAAATCTGCAACCGCAAGATCCCGGTCTATGACGGTCGCAGGCGGTATGATTTCGTGATGCAGTTTGCGCACATGAGCGAGATCGACAGCAAGGACGGGTTCTCAGGTACAGCCGTGCGCTGTGACGCAAAGCTGGTGCCGGTCGCAGGCTATACCCGCGACACCATCAAGGAGATGCGCCGCGACCCGATGCCGATCAGCGTCTGGCTAGGAGCGGTACCCGATGCCGATGCGCTTGTGCCAGTGCGAATTGAAGTTTCAACGCCGCTTGGCACGCTGGTGGCCCGCGCCAACAAATTTACTGTGAGCCCGGCCACGCATTCGCAAGCGGCCATGATTACGCAATAACCTGTGTGCTACTGCTTATCCGGTGAACCGCACGGCGTTGATCTATTGCGCCTGCTTTTTTCCCGATTCTGACCCAAGGCCGCCATATGCATCTCCCTGCAGCCCAGACGCCGCACCGCATTCTGAAAACCGTTGCAGCAACATTCCTGTTTCTTGCCGCATCGACGGCTGCACGCGCGGTCACCACCATTGACTATGTGGTCTATGTCGGCGGCGCAAAGATCGGCACCATGACGCTGATCGCGGACGTTGAGCCCGCCCGCTACCAGCTGGAAACCACAATTAATACTGAGGAGGTGGCTGGGGCCACCGAGGATGCAACGCTCACCCTTTTTGCCGCCGGTGCGCAGGAAGGCATGGTCCTGCAGCCGCAGATTTTTACGTCCGATTATGTGACGGCCGCAGGCCAGTCCAGCCAGTTGCAGATCACCTTCAACGAAACCGGCCCGGCCAGCGTATTGGCGCTGCCGCCACCGGCGAAAAAGCCGGACACCCTGTCTGATTTCCACAAGAAAGGTGCCGTGGACCCGGTCAGCGCCCTGCTGGCCCTCACCGTAATGAGCGGCACTGACCCCTGCACCAAGCCCGTGCCCGTATTTGACGGCTGGCGGCGCTTTGACATCACCATCGCCTATATGGGCGAAACCACCATTGAGGCGACTGATGGATACGCTGGCCCAGCACATAAATGTGAAGGGCGACTGACCCCGGTTGCAGGCTATAGTGCAGAGGCAATGATCAAGCTGCGGGAAGAAGCGCAATCGGTGGAAATCTGGCTTGCACCTTTGAAATCCGCCGGTTTCCTCGTACCCGTACGCATTATTGCCCCAACGCCTTATGGCGGCGCAGTGATCCGAAGTACCGCCATTCGCGAACACTAACCTAGGGGACAGTGCTTAGCGCCTCCCCGGTCCGGTATTGCTGCGGTCCATAATCGGTCCGTGAAGCTGGGTAACCGGACGGTCTCGAATGGCACAGGAGCCCGGCACGTCATGCGGTATTTCATCAGTACGACACGACAATGGACCCATAGTAGCCGCAATGCGGCCATCAGCGCCGCCATCAGCACCACCATCAGCACTGTGGCGCTGTTTGGCCTTGTAGGCGCGGCTCCTCTGGAAACACCGGCCCCGGCAACCAGCCAGCCGGCGCCGATCAATCTGGCTTATGAATTCTATGCCGCGGGCTTCCAGCTCGCCTCCATGCAGGCAACAGCCCGCTTCACAGATGACAGCTACTCAATTTCAAGCAGCGGCAAATCGTCGGGCCTCGCCGAAACAATTGCCCGTGCGCGCTTTGAATCTGAAGCCACCGGCTCGCTTGGCCGCGCGGGTCCAAGGCCACATCGGTTCCGCAATTTTTCCGATACCCGCTTTGGCGTTCGCAGCCTTGAAATGATCCGCGACGGCAACGGCACATTTGACGTAACAGCCGAGCCGGAACTTGAGCCGCAACAAGCCGCAGCCCTTCGCTCAGGCCTCGCGGACGGCACGCTCGATCCGCTAACCGCCATTTTGTATTCATCCCTGCGCCCGGCCGCAGCCGTCTGCACGGAAAAGCTACGCGTGTTTGACGGGCGGCGCGTCTTCAATCTGGATTTCAAACGCAAAGGTGCAGAAGTGCTCACCCCCGGCACTGAGGGTGTTTTTGCAGGCGACACCGTCAAATGTGAATTGAACTATGTCCCGCTGGCAGGCCAGAGTCGTGAATGGAAGCTTGAACAGGCCCGCAACCCCACGCCGCCCGTCGAATTGTGGATGGCTCCGTTTCGGCGCGATGGAACAAACGCAGACGTGATGATCCCGGTTCGCATGCAGCTGGAAAGCGAATGGGGCACCGCGGTCATCCACCTCGTATCGGTCGAGGCAGGCGGACACGCCCTGATGCAGGCCAGTCTGACGCCAGCCCAATAGCCTCAAAAATCAGCGCTCTTAGGGTTAAGGCATTGGAAATGCAGGACCCTTGCTGCAAAAACCCCGAAAACTGCCGAAATCCTCGTTAGCGTCAGATTTACCAGTGATCCCCATAATTTAGTGTCCGTGACAGGTCCCATTAGAACCTGCTGCCGGATAGGGGAAAAGTTGTGCCAAACCGGCCTGAAACAATTCAGCTTGATGCGCTGCATTCTGGAGCTGTAACCAGCTCTGGACATGCAAAAGCCATCCGGCTTGCGCTGTTCAACCGGATCATGTGCAACCACCGCGCATTGTCGCTGCTGTTTCCCCTGATTGCTGCCCTCATCATCGCAACGCTCGACACCAAAGCATCGCTATTCACAATCAGCGTATGGGCAGGCGCCGTATGTTTGGTCTGGCTTGAAATTGCCATTTTCTCGGCACGGTATTTCGCAGGCAAACTGCCGGACGATCCCGACCGGCTGAGCAGGTCACTGGCACTACGCTACTTCAATGCCAATGTGGTCTGGTCGGCGATGTTCTTTCTGTTCTGGTATCCTCAGAGCGAGACACAGAATTTCTTCTTACTGCTTCTTTTCATTTCGCACCTGTCGGTCGCCACCGCCACCACCAGCTATGAATGGCGGATATATTTTGCCTGCACGCTGCCAATTACCCTGGCCACGACTGTTGTCACCTTACAATCAGGCGACAATGTCTATATCGGCGTCGGCTGCCTGATCGTCATGGTTTATGCGTTCACGGTAACGGTGGCGCGGCAAGTCATCGCCCAGTCAACGTCTGCCATTGCGTTGCGTCTTGAACATGACGATCTGATCCGCGACCTGGCTTCCGCCAAAGGGGAATCCGACGCGGCGTTGCGTCAGGCAGAAGCCGCCAATACCCGCCTCGCGGGTCGCGAGCAGCGGTTCCGCGCACTCGTGGACAATGCGTTTGACGGTATCATGATCGCCTCCAGCGACGGCATCATCCAGTTTGCCACCGATGCGGTTGCCCGCATGTTCAACGCAACGCCGGGTCAACTTACCGGACGCGATATCCCCGATCTGGCAACCGATGACATACGTGCCAAGACCAAAGAAGCAGTCGAGTCTCTTGCCGCAAGTTCAGGCCAACTGGAACGCTTCGCGGGTTGGGCCGAAACAATGACCGGCGACAAGATCTGGATTGAAGCAACCGGCCGCAACATGATCGACGACCCGAATGTAAACGGTGTCGTCTTCAATATCCGCGACGCCACTGCGCGCAAACGCGCCGACCATGTGCTGCAAATGCATCTCGGCGTGCTGGAAAAACTCGCCACCGGCGCTGGTATGACCGACGTGCTCAACGAACTCACGGTCGAAATGGAAGCCCTTAATCCAGAGACACGGGCATCAATCCTGCTGCTTGATGATGAGGGTTGCCTTCGTCTGGGCTCTGCCCCGTCCATGCCGCCGGAATATGCACAGGTATTCGACGGCATGACCGCCTCGCGCGAAGCCGGCCCCTGCGGCGAAGCAATGGTAACCGGCAAGCTCGTGATTATACCCGACTCCCGCACGCACCCCGAATTTGCAACCAAGCAAGAGCTGATAGAAGCACTGGGCATCGGCTCCATGTGGTCGCAGCCCATCGCCTCACGCGACGGCACCATTCTCGGCGCCGTTGCCATGATCTATGAAACCGACCGTAGCCCTCTTGAAAACGAGTTGGAATTTCTCAACAACGCCGCCCAGCTTGCCGCCATTGTCATTGAGCGATGGCGCGCCGAGCAGCGGCTGGCAGAAGCCCTTCGCACCGCAGAAATTGCCAACCACTCAAAGAGCCAGTTCCTGGCCAATATGAGCCATGAGCTGCGCACGCCGCTCAATGCGATCATCGGCTTCTCGGAAATGATCCGTGAAGAGATGTTCGGCCCCATTGGCGTGCCCGAATATGCCGACTATATCCGCGACATTCATTCAAGCGGCCGTCACCTGCTTGAGCTGATCAACGACATTCTGGATATTTCCAAGATTGAGGCCGGGCAGTTCGAGCTGGAAGAATGCTGGATCGACCTCAACACCGTCGCCAAGTGGTCGCTCGAACTGGTGCGCCATCGCGCCGAGCAGGGTGGCGTCCACATGGTCATCGAAGATCTGCAAGGCCTGCCGGAGATCTACGTGGATGAGCGCAGCGTCAAACAGGTCCTGCTGAACCTGATGTCCAACGCCACGAAGTTCACCCCCGCAGGCGGTACGGTCACCTTGTCTGCCACCCATGAGCCGGGAGGAGACATGGTCATCAAACTGCGCGACACCGGCATCGGCATCGAACCCCACATGATCGAACGGGTCATGGAACCCTTCGGCCAGGCGGAAGGCCCGATGACGCGCAATTTCGGCGGCACCGGACTGGGTCTGCCGATCACCAAGTCGCTTGCTGAAATGCACGGCGGCACCCTCACCCTGGAAAGCCAACCCGGTGAGGGCACCTGCGTGACCATTACGATCCCGGCCTGGCGGACGTCCAAGGACGCTGTTGGTGCCCGCCCGGCAGAAGCCGCCGAATAGGCTTGCTATTCCGCGGCTTTGGCGGCGGCTTTTTCTCCACCCAGAAATCCGAACAGATGCCCGCCGACTTTGCGGATCTGAATTTCTTCAGAGCCTTCGGTGATGCGGTAGCGCCGATGGTGCCGGTAGATATGTTCAAACGGCTTGTGGCGTGAATAGCCCATCGCGCCGTGCACCTGCATCGCCGTATCGGCCGCCTGACACACCATGCGGTTAGCCCGGTAGTTACACATGGACACCTTGTCCGAGAGGTGACGTGCCACATCACGCTTCGACATCTGGTCCATCTGCCATGCAGTCTTGTAAACCAGTGTACGGACCATCTCGCAGTCCGTGTGCAATTCCGTCAACGGAAACTGGATCGCCTGATTGACTGCAAGCGGCTTGCCGAAAGGCTTGCGTTCCTTGGCATATTTCACGCTTTCATTGATGCAGTACTGCGTCGCACCAACACCAGATGCCGCCTGCCGGATACGGTTTTCATGCACGAAGTGCTGCGCCAGCTGCAGCCCGTGATCGATGCCGCCGAGATTGTCCTCAGCGGGCACCCACACATCCTTGAAGGCAATGCGCGGGTGGTCCGTCGGCATGTTGAAGGTCCACATATATTCCTGAATGTCGACGCCCGGCGCATCCATCGGCACGATGAAGCATGTGATGCCGACGGCAGAACCATCCGGGCCTGAGGTGCGCGCGAACACGAAGTCATGGGTCGCAACATGGACGCCTGTGTTCCACATCTTCATGCCGTTGATGAGATAACCATCAACGCCGTCGCGCTTTTCAGGTTTCGCGGCTGTTTCCATCCATGTGGCATCGGAGCCGTGATCAGGCTCAGTCAGGCCGAATGCAACGCGGACTTTGCCCGTCATCGAGCCTTCGAGATATTTGGCCTTCTGCGCTTCGGTGCCAAAGTCACGGAACATCAGCACGGTCGGGAAATTACCGACGATCGAGCTTTCATTCTGCAGGTCGTTGTGAAGACCAAGGCCCTTGGCGGCAAGATGCTCGCGGATCACTGCCATGCCCAGATTGGTGCCGTCCTGCCCGCCATATTCCTTGGGCAGCGCATAGCGCAGATGGCCCGCAGCATCGGCCCGCCGGCGCATCTCGCCAAGCAGCTCTTCCCAGTCATGCCGCGGCAGGCCCTGATTGTCCCAGTCCGTGCGCGCGTTTTCGCGGCGGTGATCGAAGAAGCGGATATTGTCGTCCTGCTGCTCCAACGGCTTGATTTCCTTCTCGATGAAATCATCAAGCACATCGAGATAATCGGTGATGTCTTTTGGAATACTAAAGTCCATGACAGACGCCCTTTCCGGTCGGCGGTTTACGAATTACGCAGTTTCAAAAAAATGTCGGGAGGGCGCGCGCAGACACGGCAACAGGCGCTGCAAACGCGCGTGCTCTGCGACAAGGGCAATTTCCCTGAGCGCCTCAACCATGATGCTTCCCCGGCGCGGCACCCCTTCAGGCGTGCGCGACTTATTGTTGTTTCAGCATCAGTCTAACGTGAGGCAGGAGGCAGGGTCACCTGTTTGATGGGGACAACATGCCCGGCGCGGGCAATCCGGCACGTTCAGCCGCCATCCCGGCAAAGACCTGCACCAGCCGGTCGCCTTCGGCGGCGGGAAGCTCAGCCGCCATTTGCGTAGCGGCACCGGAGAGATGTGTGACCAGCAAGGCATCCGGCAGGAGGTCGTCAGTCAGGTCTTGCGGGATCACCCCCACCCGGACAAGCGCTGCCACAAACAGGGCTGAGTTCGCCCGACTGTCCGCCAGATTGAACGCCGCAAGATCCCGATCCGCATTGAGATATGCCCACAGCTCTCTTTGCTGCGGCTTTAGGCGCATGTCCTGATAGATCTGCCAGATCACCGCCGCGATGGCGTCCGACAGTTCCTGCGGCGTGCGCGCATCATCGATGCGCTGCGTCAGGTCTTCGCGCCAGGCCGCCAGAAAACGGTCCGTCAGCGCCCGCAGCAGCGCCTTGGGTGTCGGCATGTATTGGTAGAGCGAGCCAATGGACACGCCCGCGCACAACGCCACCTCGCTCATGGTGAGATGCGCCATCCCGTTTTTCGCAACAACCGCTTCGGCCGCATCGAGAATGGCCTCAAACCGCGCGCGGCTGCGCGCCTGCTTGGGGCGGCGGGGGGTCAGGGCATCAAGCTGCTTTTGGCTCTGCATGGGATTATTTCTGGCCTACTTGACATCAAATGTAAACATGAGGAACCATCACATTTAAGGATCACCCCTTTTTGAGGCCAGCCCACCCATGTCCGCACCCGCATCCCAAACCACGACCTGCATCATCGGCTCAGGCCCCGGCGGGCTTGCCGCTGCCCGCGCGCTTAAGCGCTACGGCATCCCCTATGAGCAGTTCGAGCGCC
The DNA here is from genome assembly GCA_964511745.1 of uncultured Parvibaculaceae bacterium. GTDB lineage: Bacteria > Pseudomonadota > Alphaproteobacteria > CGMCC-115125 > CGMCC-115125 > Pyruvatibacter. The sequence goes on along the minus strand of CAZEHX010000009.1, from coordinate 50,518 downwards.
ATAGCGATGTGGGCGGGTTGTGGGACCCGAAAAATCCCGGCACGCCGGTTTATGACAGTGCCCATTTCATCTCCTCCAAAACCCAGTCGGCTTTTACTGATTGTCCGATGCCGGACGAGTATCCCGATTACCCCTCAGGCCGTGAGATTCTGGATTACATCCACCACTTTGCCGAACGATATGGGTTGAAGGATGCAGTCCGTTTCAACACGGCTGTTGAACGCGCAGAGCCTGACGGCAAGGGCGGCTGGACCGTGACCCTGGCCAATGGCGAAACAAAACAGTTCGCCAATCTCATTGTCGCAACCGGCACCAACTGGCACCCCAACCGGCCGGATATTCCGGGCCATTTCAACGGAACCGCCATTCACGCGGTGGATTATGCAAGCCCGGACCTGTTCCGCGGCAAACGCGTGATGATTGTCGGTGCGGGGAATTCCGGCTGCGACATTGCCAGCGATGCTGCCATCCATGCGGACAAGGCATTCATCAGTGTACGGCGCGGCTACCATTTCCTGCCCAAGCACATATTCGGCATGCCCGCAGACGTGTTCGCCCATAGCGGCCCCACGCTGCCGATGCCCATTCAGCAATGGGTATTGGGCAAGCTGCTGCGCCTGATGGTGGGTGATATCACCCGCTACGGGTTGCCGGCACCTGATCACAAGGTGTTTGAAAGCCATCCGATTGTGAATTCAGAGCTGCTGCACCACCTGTCCCATGGCAATATCCACGTGAAGGGCGATATCGAGCGGTTCGACGGCAATGACGTGGTTTTCAAGGACGGCAGCCGCGAAGCCCTCGACGTGGTCGTCTTCGCCACCGGCTACAATTACAACATGCCCTATCTGCCCGAAGGCACCGTTCCCTTCCGCGCCGGGCGCCCTGATCTCTACCTCACCGTCTTTGGCCGTGACCTGCCCGGCTTCTTCGCCATGGGCTTTGAGGAGACCAATTCCGGCGGCTATTTCCTCTATGACGAAATGGCCAATTGCATCGCCAACGCTATTGCCGACCGCGACCGCGACCCGGCCCGCGCTGCCCAGTTCCTCAAGGAAACCAGAACCACGCCGGATCTGTCGGGCGGCATCAAGTTCATCGAAAGCCCGCGCCACGCCAATTATGTGGACAGCCCCACATTCCAGGCGGCCCTCAAGAAAATGGCAAAGCGCTATCGCTGGACGCCGGTGGATGAAGCCGCCTTCAAGGCCATGCGCGTGACCCACAAGGAACAAAACCGGGACAAAGCTGCCTGATCACCCCCATTGGATTCTCAATCCGCGAATTTGCGTAAATCAGCACCTGTCAGGCACCCGCCTGACAGGTGCTGCTCTATGAGGCACGCGGCACCCATCCACCACATATAGCCGTGAACGAACCCGGAATCGCTGCGCGTCCGCGATTCGGACACGCTTCGTTCCCTGCATGGTCTCAAACGTAAACGCGGATGCCCCCTCCCCTCGCCATCCAGCGAGCCTGACCGGGCCAGTTCCGTCTTGCTATTGCCCTGCCCTGCGGCGAAGTTGCGCCGGTAATGCCGCGTAAACCCTTCTCTCCCCGACAGATCCAGACAGGTCACGTCCCCCGCGTGGATGCGGACGCGCGCGTCTGGGCAGTGTTGGGGCCGACCAATACCGGCAAGACGCATCTGGCCATCGAGCGGATGCTGGGCCACGAAACCGGCATGATCGGCCTGCCGCTGCGGCTTCTGGCCCGCGAGGTCTATGACAAGGTCAAGATACGCGCAGGTGCCGCCAATGTGGCGCTGGTGACCGGCGAAGAAAAAATCATTCCCGACGATCCGCGCTACTGGGTCACCACCGTTGAATCGATGCCCACCGGCATCAATGTGGATTTTGTCGCCATCGACGAAGTGCAGCTGGCCGCCGACCCCGAGCGCGGCCATGTCTTCACCAACCGGCTGATGCATATGCGCGGCGAACTGGAGACCATGTTTCTGGGCTCTGACACCATCAAGTCGCGCATCCGCGACCTCGTAAAAGGCTGCCGCTTCGAGCAGCGCCTGCGCTTCTCGGAGCTTTCCTATTCCGGTGCCAAGAAGATCACCCGCCTGCCGCGCCGCTCTGCCGTTGTCGCGTTTTCCTCGGATCAGGTTTACGCCATCGCCGAGCTGATCCGCCGCCATCGCGGCGGCGCCGCCGTGGTCATGGGCGCCCTGTCCCCGCGCACCCGCAACGCGCAGGTGGCGCTTTATCAGTCCGGCGACGTCGATTTCATCGTCGCCACGGATGCCATCGGCATGGGCCTCAACATGGACGTGGACCATGTGGCCTTTGCATCACTGGAAAAATTCGATGGCCGCTTCCATCGTGGCCTCACCTCAGCCGAGATCGCCCAGATCGCAGGCCGCGCCGGACGCTATATGGATGACGGCACGTTTGGTGTGACCGGACAGGCCTCCGCACTTGAAAGCGAACAGGTGCTGGAAATCGAGGAGCATCGCTTCGAGCCCGTCAGAACCCTGATGTGGCGCAACGCGGATCTTGATTTCCGCTCTGTCGATGCCCTGTTCACAAGTCTGGACATGCCGCCACCGGCTCGCGGTCTGATGCGTGCCCGCAACGCCACCGACATGGCCGCAATGGCGATCATGGTGCGCGATGAGCGCGTCGGCCCTTTTGCCAAGGGTGAAGAGGCCGTGACGCGGCTGTGGGACGTGGCGCAGGTGCCTGACTTCCGCAAGGTCATGATCGACGAGCACGCCAGCCTTCTGGCCAATATTTATGACCATCTGATGCGTGCTGGCGGCACCTCTCCGGGCCGCATTCCGGAGGACTGGTTTTCCACCCAGACCAAGCGCACGGACCGCACAGATGGGGACATTGACACCCTCGCATCACGGCTGGCGCATATACGCACCTGGACTTATGTTGCCAATCGGTCGAACTGGCTCGCTGATCCTGCGTATTGGCAGGGCGTCACGCGCGCTATAGAGGATAGGTTATCGGATGCATTGCACGAACGGCTTACCCAGCAATTCACCGACAGACGGACAAGTGTGCTGCTCAAACGGATGCAGCAAAGCGAGGATTTGATGGCGGCAGTAAACGCAGATGGCGAAGTAATGGTGGAAGGCGAATTCGTCGGCCGCCTGGCAGGGCTCGTCTTCGTGCCGGATCCCCGCGCGGAGGGAATTGACGGCAAAGCACTGCGCGCCGCCTCCGACAAGGCGGTTACAGGCGAGATCACCGGTCGCGCCCACCGTATCACCGCTGCCGATGACGCGGCCTTCGAGATGACCGAGCATGGCCGCATCCTGTGGGAGAAGGCGGCTGTCGGCCGCGTTGTCACCGGGCCTGACCGGCTTTCCGCGCATACCGAGATCATCTGCGGTGAGGAGCTTGAAGCCTCCGACCGCATCGCCGTGACCCAGCGCATGGACAAATGGCTGGCAACGCATATTGCCACGACGCTTGAGCCGCTGATCAAACTGCGCGACGCCGAAGACGTGACCGGCCTTGCCCGCGGCGTCGCCTTCCGCATGGTGGAAGCGCTTGGCGCTATCCGCCGCGATGAAGCGGCCGAAGATATTACAGCCCTCGATCAGCCTGACCGCGCCATGCTGCGCAAATACGGCGTGCGCTTTGGTGCATTCTCCATCTTCATGCCCGCATTGCTGAAACCAGCACCGGCGCATCTCATCTTGCTGCTGCATGCAGTCCATGAAGCACAGGGCGGCATTGTTGATCTGCCCACCCCGCCTGCACCGGGGCTCACGTCTGCAGCCGTTGAACCCGGCATGCCCGATTTCTTCTATCCCGCTTTGGGTTTTCGCATCTGCGGACCGCGCGCCGTACGCCTTGACATGCTGGAACGGCTGGCGGACGCCATCCGCCCGAAGATCGCCGCCCGCGCCCAGTTGGGCAACGGATATGGCGGCGCAGGCTTTCTGGCTGACGCAGACCTGATGTCGCTTGTTGGCTGCTCCGGCGAAGTCTTTGACGGCCTTTTGGCATCACTCGGGTTCAAGCCGCACAAAATCAGCGTACGGAAAATGCCCGCGCCCGCAGCAGCCACCCCGGCAGCGCCAGCCGCAGCGCCAGCGCAAGCAGCAGCTTCCGCAACGACAGACGATACACCGGCCGCTGAAACGCCAGCCCCGGATGGAGCGGCGGCAGAAGCCACGCCTAAGGTCCAGCCGGAAACGGACGTTGCAGCTCCGGCGGACGCTACCCCGGCCGAACCGGAAGCCGCCCCCTTGGAAGAAGCCGCCACCAATGCCGCTGCACCCGAAGCAGCGCCGGCTGACGAAGAGATGGAGGACATCATCCTCTGGCGTCCTGCACGCAAATCCCGTGGCGGACCGCCGCGCAGACGCAATCAGGCCAAATCCCCCGCCGTGGCGGCCAAGTCCAACGCTGCGGGCGAAAGCGCCGATGCCACCGCAGATGCACAGCCCCCCGCAGGCCGCGGCAAACCACGCCGCCGCCCGGCCAAGGCCAGAAAGCCACAACATGGCGGCGACAAGGCAAATGGCCGCAACGCCGCCCCGAAGGGCAAACCGGCACGCGCTGAAAGGCCGATTGACCCAGACAGCCCCTTCGCTGTGCTGAGCCAGCTCAAAAACAAAAACTGATCCATCTTGGCAGCATCCCCGTCAAAACCGGCAGATGAAGATATTGATGCCGCCGGGCAGGATCCCCGCCAGCGCATCGACCGCTGGATGTGGTGCGCGCGCTTCTTCAAGACCCGGTCACTGGCTGCAAAATTCATCTCAACCGGGCGCCTGCGGGCCAACGGCGTCCGCATTACCAAGGCATCCCATACCGTGCGGCCTCACGATGTTTTGACTTTCCCCCTCGCCGAGCGCATCCGGGTGGTGGAGGTGCTCAGCTTCGTTGAGCGGCGCGGATCAGCAACGATCGCTCAAGGCCTGTATGAGGATCAAAGCCCGCCACCGCCCACACCTGAGGAGCGCAAGCACTCATCGGCGAACCCCGCGCCCCCTGCATCGCCCAACCGCCGCGACAGGGCACGTCTGCGCAGCTTGAAGTCCGGCAGCTGAACCGTCACATAGTATTTTACGTATGGCTGCCCTGCATTTCCCTCAAATTATTGGGGAATTGCAGGGCTTGCGGCCCCCGGCATCCACTTCGTATAAGCGCTGCAATATATGGATCAGGGCAAGCAGCGCGGCCGCATAGCCTTTGCGCGCAGCCCAACCGGAGCACCGACACATGACCTACATCGTCAATGACCTTTGCATTAAGTGCAAATACACGGATTGCGTCGAGGTTTGCCCGGTCGATTGTTTCTACGAAGGCGATAACATGCTCGTCATCGACCCGGACGAATGCATCGATTGCGGCGTTTGCGAGCCCGAATGCCCTGCCGAAGCCATCAAGCCGGACACTGAAGGCGGGCTTGAGAAGTGGCTTGAGGTAAATGCCAAATTTGCCGCTGTTTGGCCGAATATCACGGTCAAGAAGGACGCACCTGCGGACGCGGACGATTTCCTCAACGTCGAGGGCAAGTTCGAGAAGTTCTTCAAGGAAGAGCCGGGCACCGGCGACTGATGCCTCCTCTGGCATCCTGAAGGCCTGTCGGGGCATCAGCCCGTTAACCTTTTGCCGTGTCAGCAGGCGGATGATTCCCGTGCTGACTTTATTTTCCGCCATTTTTAGTGTATGGTTATAAGCACTTGTGGGGCATGTCCCCGCACTTTGGCGGGATTGGTCCTGCCAAAGGCTCAAGGCGAATTGCCAGCCTTCACCGCTTGATTTGGTCCTTAAAACGCCACGTTTTGGCAGTTTTATAGGATTTTTCGGTTTGAAGCGACTGGATTGGTCATGCCCGCAATCGGCCCTGCTGCATGGGTTCAGGTACGCATCTGAGCCCTGCCGGGGATGTCTGCGGCGCATTGACGCGTATTTCGCCGAGTAAACGTTTACCCGTGGGCGGGTCGAGCCTGTGCGTGGTGCACCGGCTTTTTCCGTCACGCAGTTTGGGACTTAGCATGGCCGCGAAAAAGAAGACTGCTACCAAAAAGCTGGAATTCAAGGCGAACGACTTCATCGTCTATCCGGCACATGGCGTCGGCAAGATCACCGGCGTCGAAACGCAGGAAGTTGCGGGCCATTCGCTCGAGCTGTTCGTCATCAATTTCGAGAAGGAAAAGATGACCCTTCGTGTGCCCGTCGCCAAGGTGAAATCCGTTGGTATGCGCCGGTTGTCTCCCGATGATGTCGTGGCCCAGGCGCTCAAGACGCTCAAGGGTCGCGCCCGCGTCAAACGCACCATGTGGAGCCGCCGCGCCCAGGAATATGAAACCAAGATCAATTCCGGCGACCTGATCTCCATCGCCGAGGTGGTGCGCGATCTTTACCGCTCCGATAAACAGCCCGAACAGTCCTATTCCGAGCGCCAGCTCTATGAACAGGCACTCGAACGCATGGCCCGCGAAGTCGCCGCCGTTGAAAAGGCCACCGACGACGAGGCCGTGACCAAGATTGAAGGCATTCTGGAAAAAGCCCCCAGCCGCAACAAGCCCGAAAAAGAAGAGGGCAAGGAAGAAGGTGCGGAGAAAGCCGCCGAAAAAGGTGCGGAGAAAAGCACTGAAAAAGGCGCTGAAAAAGCCGCCTGACACCGCTTCCCGCCACAATCCAATCAAGGCCCGGACCAATTCGGTTCCGGGCCTTTTTTGTGCCCGCCGCACTGATCCAGACCGCCCCCGCCTGCGTATCCCTAGAAACCGTAAAACGCCTGCTGCCGCGCATAATTCTCGGTTGGCGCAGGGAGTAGAAAGGGGCATCGAATGGCAACCGCGTCCGCCGGAACCTCACAGGGATCAGACCGGAAATTCATCCGCACGGCCATGAAGGCACCATTGCTGGAGGCCGACCACGAGCGGGATCTTGCGCGTGCCTGGCATGACCACAAGGATGAGAACGCCCTGCACGAACTCACCTCCGCCTATATGCGCCTTGTGATCGCCATGGCAGCCCGGTTTCGCATCTACGGTCTGCCGATGGGCGATCTGGTGCAGGAAGGCAATGTCGGCCTGATGCAGGCCGCCCAGCGGTTTGATCCCGAACGCGGCGTCCGGTTTTCCACTTATGCCACCTGGTGGATCCGCTCTTCCATTCAGGATTACATCCTGCGGAACTGGTCGATCGTGCGCACCGGCACCACATCGGCACAAAAGTCCCTGTTCTTCAATCTCCGCCGTCTCCGGGCAATGATAAACGACGGCGGCCGGGCCAGCATGACACCGGAAAGCCGGACCTTTGTCTCAACCCAGCTGCGCGTCCCCATGCGCGACGTGGAATCAATGGAATCCCGGCTTGCCGCCGGCGACCGGTCGCTGAATGCCACCCTCCCCGGTGCCGAAGCCGGCGACGGCGGCAGCATGGAATGGCAGGATATTTTGGCGGATGATCGTCCGCACCCGGAAGATATGACGATGGAAAGCCACGACGCAGACGTGCGTCGACGCTGGCTTGCCCGCGCGCTGGAAACACTCACGGAGCGCGAACTCTTCATCATCCAGCGTCGCCGTCTGAGCGAGGAAGGTGAAACACTTGAATCACTGGGCAAGCAGCTGGGCATCTCCAAGGAGCGCGTGCGGCAGGTGGAACACCATGCCATCAACAAGCTGCGCGCTGCACTGCTGAAAGAAACCGATGAAGCCGATGAGTTGATCCCCATCCAGACAACATCCCACTAGGCAGGCGTCGCCTAGTCGACTACCAGCTTGATTTTCTGACCCGACACAAGCGCGTCACCCTCTGAAAGCCCGTTCAGTACGCGAAAGCGCTGTTCAACAGCATCCTCAAATGCTGACTTCGCAGCGAGCGATGCAACACTGTCCCTGCGCGTCACAGTGCGGACATCCAGACGCAGCGCAGACACCTGCTCAGCCTGCGACGCCGTCAACCGGCGAAAGCTGACCACCATGTCGCGCATCGGGGACGCAAGCCTGGCGGTCTGTTGCGACGGCGTTGAAATGAGGAAACGGAACACCCCCTTCTGATCGCCCGCATCATAAGCAACCAGCCGCACATCCTTGCCTTTCACCCGCGTGACACCGGTCGCGGTCGCAATGCCATTGACCTCAATCGCCTCGATCTGACTGATGCGCGCATCCCGTGCCCACACCTGCGTGATATAGGCCGCCATATTGGGCGCACTTCCACGCGGCGCCCCGTCGAACTTTATCTGCGCGCCGGACGTGTCCTGCGCAATCACAGCGGTAGAGCCGTTGGCCATCTGAAAGCCTTCAGGCACCTCAAACTGAAACCGCATTTTCGGGTGGATGAATTTTCGCCCCCGCACAAAACCCTGCTCAGGATCATCCCCGTAGATCATCCCGTCTATCGCAGCATAATGGGCATCTGCGCCCACAGCGCGTGTGCCCGGCGCCAGCCCGGTCTGCTGGGCCTGCAGGCGCGTGGCGTTGACCCGCTGGCCGGTTGCCGGATGTGACGCCAGCCAATCCACACGGTTGGGGTCGTACTGACTTCCCTGCAACTGCGCATGCAGCGCACTTTGCGCCCCAAGCGATGCCAGAAACGACGAGGCTGCATAGGGGTCATAGCCAGCGCGCGCCAGCATATCGAGACCGACCCTGTCCGCCTCCTCTTCTTGATCACGCGAATAGTCGGCAAGAAAGCCCGACGCGCCGATATTGAAAATCTGGTTGACGATGTCGCTGCCGACAGCAACGCCAAGAATTGCGCCCAGCAATGTGGCGCCGATGGCCCGGTCCTGCCGCCCCTGCCCGTGCTTCTGGGTCACATGCGCGATTTCATGGCCGATGACGCTTGCAAGCTCAGCCTCCGAATTGGCCAGCGCCACCAGCCCACGCGTCACATACACATAGCCGCCTGGCAACGCGAACGCATTGACGACCGGGCTGTTGAGCACCGTGACGCGGAATGATTCATTCGGCATGGACGAGGCACCGGCAATCCGCGTTGTGACCCGCGCAACATAGGGCCCGATTTCCGGGTGATCATAAACGCCCCCATAGGCGGCAATAATCTGCTCGTGCTGGCTGGCGCTTTGCTGCCGGTCGCGCTGCGAAAGCTGCGCCGATGCCGGTGATCCCAGCAAAAAAAGCGCCGCCAGAAGCAGCGCCGACACCCGGCCCATCCGGTTCATCCTCATCGCAATACCTCTATCTGCTCGGGATGCGTCGCCTCAATTGCCGGGCCGTTGAAGTCGCGCAACCAGCCGCGCGCACGCACCCGGCGCCCGGCAAGCGACACCAGATCAACACCTGCATCTCGAAACAGTTTCATATCGCGTGGGCTAACCGAGACGGTAAAATCATCGCGGTAGTCATCGCCAAAATTGAGGTACCCGCGGCCGCTGATAATCTTTGCCTCAAGCACCCGCCCCTCCACCAGTTCGTAGGACGCTTCACGTGCATTCAGCCGGTCGATCTCATCAGCCTGGATGATTCTGTAGGTATCAAGCGCCCACATGCCCCGGCCTGCGTCCCGCGCTTCGGCTTCCAACGCCAGCATGTCATCCACACAGGCCCGGTTATCCGGAAACGTATAGACCCGCGCTAACCCCTGCCGCAGCATCTCACCCTGAAACCAGATGGGCTCACCGGCGAAAACCTGCACATAAGTATGCGCCAATCGTCGGCCATGCCGGTCCTCATCCGCACCACCGGACCACAACATGACGCGGCCGCCATCGGCCAGCTCAACCGCTGCATCACGCGCCTCTCGTGCCAGCGGCCATTCCGCGAAACCGCGCCGCCCCAAAGGCAGCTTGGGGGCCTGAATGCCGACCATGCGCACCTCGCTGCGGTCATCCAGCACGATAGTGTCTCCATCGACCACCGATATGACGGACCAGCCGCCCTGTGCGCTTGCAGGGGGTGTCAGGCATCCAGCAGATTGCGCCTCATCGCAGCCCGCCAGCAACAGCGTTGCGAGCATCCCAGCGGCCCAAAATCCAGATCTTGGAACCATCATGTGGCCCATTCGCAACATTTCATTTGATCGGCCTCTCTCTGCGGTGCCGGGGCATTTGCCTCAGAAGGGAATTGCCCCATAAACTGCCGCCGGGTTTATGAGGGATTCCGGCACATTCGTGACCGGCACCAGGGGAATATCAAGTGAAACACTTACTTTCGGGCTTGGCCATCATCGCCGCAGCTTTTTCAATGACGCTCGGCTCGCTGGCCGTCTCGACCGCAGCACAGGCTGAGGAGCTGGCCGCATCGCAGCCGGCCCACCTTTATGCGGGTATCGGTCTCTTCGATGTGAGTGACAGCCAGAAAGATTCTGCCGCAGTCTTCGATATCGGCTACATCCCCGACTACAACATCATCTGGGAAATCCGGCCGCTGATCGGTGGCTTCGTGAACTCCAAGGGCGCAGCCTATGCGCATATCGGCCTGTCACGTTCGATCTTCATCACCGACAATTTCCTCGCCCGCATTCAGTGGGGCTTCGGCGCGTATGGCGAAGGCAACTCAATGTCTCTTGGCCAGACCTTCGAATTCCGCGAGCAGCTTGAACTCGGTTGGCAGTTTGACGGCGGCGACATGGTCTCAGCCTATTTCTGGCACCTGTCCAATGCCGGCATCTCCGACACCAATCCAGGCGTTAACGCCGCAGGTGTTTATTATTCCGCCGCATTCTGACGCGCAGCGAGTCCCGACACACAAAAAGCCCGCCGGTGTAAATGCCGGCGGGCTTTTTCATGCAAAATTGATGAAGCGGCAACGGGTGCGCAGCCGGCATACGCATTGGTGACCCCGGGTGGATTTGAACCACCGACCCTCAGATTAGGAATCTGATGCTCTATCCTGCTGAGCTACGGGGCCGACTTTTGAGCGCATTTGCCTTTAGCATCGCATCGCGCCGGTGGCTATGCCGGCAAGGGCACTGATCCCCTGTGACATCACTTCTTATTCGGGCTTTGCCACTGTCCAAGCAAGGCTAATGAGGGATATCCCGACCCCTGGCAACCTTACCTGAATGGACGCCTTTCGCATTATGATGCGTTCGCGGTAGCTTAGCGGAACAAGGCGGCACCGCATGCCGCGCCGTGACCAATTTTTGTGAGGTGCCTGCCCGTGACCAACCCTTTCGTCCCCACCCGCTTGTTGCCCCGCGCGGCTGCACTCCCCTTGGCCTGCACCGCGCTTGTTGCAGCACTGAGCGTTGTTCCGGCCATCGCCCAGGCACAGGAAACAGCTGACACGCCAGCGAATACGACCGCGCAGCAACCGCTGGACAAGCCCGGCAGCTGCACCAGCCTGCAGGATGAAACCCGCACCACCGGCATCCGTGTCGAAAGCCGTGTGAGTGGCGATATTCCGCTCGGCGGGCCGATCTCACTTGCCAGCCGCCGCGAGATTGATCGCGATGTGGTGATGGAGGAGAGCATCGCCGCCCGCCTGGCAACTCTGGGCTTTGAGATTGACCCCAACGCCTTCTGGCAGCTTGTCTACGAGAGCGACAGCCAGGGACAACCCAAGGATCGGCGTTTCTCCATCCAGTCCAGCGTGCAAAGCGGCCGGGAACCTGAAGCCATCGGCCGCTATAGCTTCGACAGCACCCCGCAAGACTGCCCGCCGCTTTCCACGTACACGGTCAATTTCAAAATCCTCGATGAAGGGGCGCGCGTGGTCTGGCGCGGCAACGCTGTGAACACCACTGCCACTGCATCGCCTGTGGCCAACAAGGAGGCGCTGACCGAGCGTCTCATCAATGCGCTACGCAGCGACCTGCGCGATACCCACAACGCCACCGAACGCGAATAGACGCCGGCCATGAGCGCTACCCTTTACGCCTTCACCTGCGGCCACCTGACAATGCCGTTTCAGGCATTTCTGGAAGGCGAAAAGGGCACGCTGACGGTCCCCGTACCGGCCTATCTCATCATCCATGAGAAAGGCTCGGTGCTGTTTGATACCGGCCTCAACCCGCATGCAGTGGATCCGGCGAGCGACTACATGGGGCATATGCATGCCTCAACCACATTCCACGTGTCGGAACCCGAACTTTTGCCCGCGCGGTTTGAGACGGCAGGACTCGACATTGGCAGCGTCACCCACATCGTGAACTCTCACCTGCACTACGATCACGCCGGCGGCAATCAGCTTGCCCCCGATGTGCCCGTCATTGTCCAGAAGCGCGAACTGGATCATGCGCGGGTTGCCGGCACGCCATACGGCTATGTCGCCGACGATTTCGAGACAGGGCAGTCGTTCACAACCATTTCCGGCGAACATGACCTGTTCGGTGACGGGTCAGTCACCTGCATCCCGACCCCGGGACACACACCGGGCCATCAATCTTTGAAAGTCAGAACCGAAAAAGGCAGCTTCGTGCTGGCGGGGGATGCCTGCTATCTGCGGCGTTCGCTGGACAAGCTGCATTTGCCGCGCTTCCGGTTCGATGACGAACAGATGCTGGCCTCTCTTCACACCCTGCGCGATTTGCAGCGGCGCGGCGCGCGCATCATGTATGGCCATGACCCGGAATTCTGGAACAGCATACCGCAGGCACCCGCCCGGCTGGCCTAGACCACGTCGTCCGCAGCTTCCCGCGCAGCACCAACTGGCCCGGCAAGAGAAAAAATCGTCAGCGCAAGGAGCGACGCACCGGCAACGGTCAGATAGGCCGCGGCATAACCACCGGACATGTCATATACGATCCCGACAACCGCAGGCCCCGCTGCCACACCGACCGTGCCGCACATCTGGCTGAGCGCAAAGATCCGGCCATAGTCGCGCAGCCCGAATGCTTCACCCAGCAGCAGTGGTTGCAGCATCAAGATATTGCCCACAGTGACGCCAAACAGAATCGACGACGCCATCAGCGCAACCACGCCATCGGCGAACGCAAACGCGACGAGACCACAGGCCTGCAGGCTCATGAATGTCAGCGTGAATGTGCGGATCGGCAGCCGCGTCAGCGCCACCCCGCCCACCAACCGGCCGACAATGCTGGAAGCCGCCAGCACCGACACTGCCAGCGCAGCCATTGCAGCATCTTCCCGCCCGCTCACCAGCCGGAATTGATGCGACAACGCACCCACCTGCGCCATCATGGCGAATATGTAGGCGCCGGTGAGCCCGATAAAAAACCGCGACCGGATAGCTTCGGCGATCGGCGTGCCATCCGGCGGGCCTTCGGTTTCCCCGTCGGCCAGCGGCGGATCGCCATCAATCCGCAGCCCCATGCTTTGCGGGCTTGGCCGCATGACAAACAAGGCGGCAGGCACCACACCAACAAAAAACATCGCCGCCAGCCAGTACCCGGCAATCGACAGCCCCTGCGTCTGAATAATCCACGCTGAGACGGGCGTAAACACGATACCGCCAATAGAAAGCCCTGTGGATGCAACCGACAGGGCCACTGCCCGCCTGCGCGCAAACCAGCGCGCCACAAGCGTTGTGCCCGGCACCAGCGCACAGCCCGCATAAAGCACGCCGAACACCGCATAGAATACGTAGAGCTGCCAGACTTCGGTGATCGATCCGACAAACGCAAAAACGAGCGCGCCCAGCGCCCCGCTGATCGCCACCACGTAGCGCGCATCGTAAATTTCGATCAGCCGGCCAATGGCCATACCGGCAAAGCCCGACGCCAGGAAAAACGTCGCCGTCGCGCCGGAGACAGCGCTGACCTCGAACCGGGTCTCGGAGAACGCACCCAGCAAGACTGAAAGATTGTAAAAGCCGACGCCCGCCGTCGTGCTCATGGTGACGAAGACGGCCGCCACCACCCACCAGCCATAATAGGCGTCGCGCATCTGCTTGATCACGCCGCGGATCATGGATGCCGGGGTGGACATGGCGCTAAATCCCCTTGGTGCGTTGCCGCTTTGCCTGTTCAAGGCGCTTATCGCGTGCCTTGGCCCGCCGATGGGCTATGGCAGCGGCAAAACCAAGCGCACTTGCGGGCACAATATAGACAGCGCCGAACGCTGCCCAATCCACGCGGCCCAGCACAGTGATCGCCACCAATGTTGACAGGCCGACATTGCGGGTGCCGGTTTCAATGGCAATGGTGAAGGCTTGCGCACGCGGCAGGAATGCAATCGCCACGAAGAAGGCCGCCCCTGCGCTCAACACGAACAGCAGGGCACCCAATGGGAGCGATGCTTCGATGCCCTGGCTGAAGGCTTCACGATCCTGCACCGCCAGCACCAGCACAATACCGTAGAGCAATATCTGCGCGACCTGCTGTACCCGGTCGATATTGCGCTGAACCCAGGCGGGATGTGCTGCGCGCGCCCACATGCCGAATGCGACCGGCAACAACACAATCATGAAAAGTTGCCCCAGTGTCGGCAGCAGCGGTATCGAAATGATGCCACCGGCTTCAGCCGACGCATCCGCAAAGCCCAGCGCCAGTGCCAGCAGCAAAGGCAAAGTCAGCACCGCCAGCAGGCTCGACATGCTCGTCAGAGAAATCGAAAGCGCCAGATCACCACGTCCAAGCAGGGTCAGCACGTTGGAAAACCCGCCGCTTGGGCACGCAGCTACGATCGCAAGGCCCACCGCAATAGCGGGCGGCAGAGGCACGACCCACAAAACCAGAATGGCGATGGCGGGAAACAGCAGGAGTTGAATGGCAATGCCAATGAGAAAGCCGCGCGGCGCCGCCACGAGATCACGAAAATCCCGTCGGGTCAGTTCCATACCCACGGTGACCATGACCCCGAACAGGGCCGCAGGCAGCACAATCTGCTGCACGATATCCAAAGTACCTGTCACGGGTAAGAATGACGCCTTTCAAGATGGCCCACCGCGGGGAGGAAGCGGCATGCGGAACGCGGTCGTGATGCAGCACACCCGCCACGCCCTGAGCCGGCCACCGGAGCAACCAGCTGTCGGGGCTGGCCGGACATTAGCCATAGCTGCAGGTACAGGGAACCCCATATGCGCCGCGCATGAAAAAGCTCTTAATCCTCCATGCGCACAGTTACCGGTGGTCTGTGTTGGCAGCATGCTGTGCTGCGCAACATCTGCCGCACTACCAATATCCAGCCTTGAGCCGAAGCCCCGCGCAGCGCACACTGCCGCACCAAAAACCATAATTCGGCACCCGACACGACCGTGCGCAACATTCCCACATCAGCCAGCAACCAGCTCAGCGACGAGGATGAAGAGCGCCGCGTTTATGAGCGTGACGCTGCGGCACCGGGCTCTTTGGTCATCGACCTGGGCTTTGGTCCCGCAACGATTATCAACTGGTCACTTGGCGGTGCCCGCATTCAGGGAACGTCACTGGCACTTGCCGTCGGCGACTTCGCCAGCGGTGAAATTGCGCTTGGTGATGCCAAAGGCCCGTTCATTGCCGATGTCGTCCGCGTCGAGCCACCCTATTTCGACCCGCGACACCCACCACACGAAATCAGCCTGCGCTGGCTTGATCTTCCGCCTGACATTGTCAGCCAGATGATCGCCGCCAAATCGGCCCCGTAATCCAGATAAACCAGAAACCCAGGAGCACACCCATGTCCAAGGCATCATCCGCCCCGGCAGCCACCGCCTACGACACAATCAACATTCGCAAGGAGGGTCAGATTGACTGGCTCACCCTGAACCGGCCGGACGCGCTCAATTCGCTTGATCCGCAAATGATCGATGAGCTGCTTGATTATTTCCTGTCGCTCTACATGAACAATTCAGTCCGCATCGTCGTCATCAAAGGCGCAGGCCGCGCCTATTGCGCCGGGCTCGACCTCAAGGACACATCCAACCGGTCTGATACATCCGCCATCCAGACAGGCCCGGCCGCCGGTCTCATCTCCCAGCGCCGCATCTCCGAGATCGTCATGCGCATGCGCAAATGCCCGCAGCCGATCATCTCGCTCGTGCACGGCCCCGCCTGCGGTGGCGGCTTTGCCATGGCGCTCGCCTCCGACATTCGCATTGCCGGCGAAAGCGCCCGCATGAATGCCGCCTTCATCCGCATCGGCCTCTCCGCCTGCGATATCGGCGTTTCGTATTTCCTGCCCCGCCTTGTCGGTGTCTCCGTCGCCAGCGAACTGATGCTCACAGGCCGCTTCATCAAGGCCGACCGCGCACTGGCCACCGGCCTCGTCTCTGAAGTGGTGCCGGACGATGAGCTTGAAGCCGCTGCCCGCCCCTATCTGGATGAGATGATCACCACAGCCCCCCTTGGCCTGCGCCTGACCAAGGAATGCCTCAACATGAATATCGATGCAGGTTCCCTCGAAGCCGCCATCGCCATGGAAGACCGCAACCAGATCCTGTGTTCAGGCACCGAGGACTTCAAAGAGGGCGTCCGCGCCTTCGTCGAGAAGCGGCCCCCTGCCTATCAGGACCGCTAAACACCCGTAGACGCTACGTAATATTTGCAAAAGTGCGGAGTGAAAGCACGTATTTGCAGTGCAGCAAATACTCGACAAGAAGTGTTTTATGGGTACACTGCGCGCCAATTCTAACAGTTTTGTCAGTAAGTGAGGGATGGCCCCATGCCGACCTATAAGGCACCTGTCGACGACTTCATGTTCCTGTTCCACGACCTCCTGAAAATCCAGGATCGTAGCGATCTGCCCGGGTTTGAGGACCTCACCGAAGACATGACCCGCGCCATCCTCGAAGGCGGCGCCAAGTTCTGCGAAGAAGTCCTCCAGCCGCTGAACCAGTCCGGCGACGAAGAGGGCGCGGTATTTGAAAACGGCGTCGTCCGCGTGCCCAAGGGCTTCAAGGAAGCCTATGAGCAATATTGCGAAAACGGCTGGAACCGCCTGGGCGCACCTGAGTCGCTCGGCGGCGCAGGCTTGCCTTCCGTAGTCACGTTCGCATTCGCTGAAATGGGCAATGCCGCCAACCAGTCCTTCGCCATGTATCCCGGCCTCACCAATGCCGCTTACGGCGCACTGGCTGCCACCGGCGACGACTGGATGAAAGCGAACGTCCTTCCCAAGATGATCAGCGGCGAATGGGCCGGCACCATGTGCCTGACCGAACCGCATTGCGGCACCGACCTCAAGCTCATGAAGACCCGCGCGGTTGAGCAGGAAGACGGCTCCTACAAGCTTTCCGGCACCAAGATCTTCATCTCCGGTGGCGACCAGGACATGACCGACAACATCATCCACATGGTCATCGCCAAAATCCCCGACGAAGATGGCAAGCTGGCCAATGACCTCTCGACTGTGAATTTCTTCATGGTGCCCAAGGTGATGGTCAACAAGGAATCCGGCGAGATGGAAGCCCGCAACGGCGTCTCCACCGGTTCCATTGAGAAGAAAATGGGCATCAAGGCGCAGGCCACCTGCGTGCTCAACTTCGACGATGCCGTCGCCTATCGCCTTGGCCCCAAGCCGCAGCCAAAGTCAGCTGACACAGGCGACAAGCCAAAATCCAAATCCTCGGGCATGGCCGGCATGTTCGGCATGATGAATGCAGCCCGCATGGGCGTTGGCATTCAGGGCATCGCCATCGGCGACGTCGCCTATCAGAACGGTGCGATCTACGCCAACGAACGCACCGCAGGCCGTGCGCTGTCCGGTGCCAAGAACCCGGACGCCAGCGCCGATCCGATCATCGTTCACCCGGATGTGCGCCGCATGCTGCTGGCGTCGCGCTCCTTCGTGGAAGGTGCCCGTGCACTTGCCATGTGGGTGTCGCTGCTGTTCACCGAAGCACGCTCCGGCAAGGACGAAGCCACCCGTGAGTTTGCAGCCGACATGGGCCAGTTGATGACCCCGATCATCAAGGGCTACTTCACCGACAAGGGCTTTGAAGCAGCCAACATGTCCATGCAGGTGTTCGGCGGCCACGGCTATGTGCGTGACCACGGCATGGAGCAGTTCGTCCGTGATGCCCGCATCAACCAGGTCTATGAAGGTGCCAACGGCGTGCAGGCGCTTGACCTCGTCGGCCGCAAGATGACCGCCAAGGGCGGCCGCGCCACCATGGCGTTCTTCGCCCATGTGCAGGCCTTCATCGATGCCAACAAGGACGATGCAAACCTGAAACCCTTGCTGACCTCATTGCAGGCAGGCCTTGGCGACCTCCAGCACGCCGCCCTGTGGCTGGCTGAAAATGCTCCCAAGGACTTCGAGCAGGCAGGTGCTGCCTCCTATGACGTCATGACCATGTTCGGCATTGTCGCGCTCGGCTTCATGTGGGCACAGATGGCCAAGACGGCTCAGGCCAAACTGGACGCAGGTGAAGGCAACCCGGAGTTCTTCAAGCGCAAACTCATCCTCGCCCGCTTCTGGATGGAACGCGAAATGCCCATGACCGCCTCTCTCAAGGTCCGCGCCACGGCTGGTGCCAGCACCCTGATGGAGCTGGATGCCGCCAACTTCTAACGGCTCCGGTCACACTTTACGCAACGTCTGCGGCGGCAAAGAGGACTCCTCTTTGCCGCCGCTTTGCGTTATGGCCTTTCTCAACACATCAATTTGAGGGAACCCAGCCATGAAAAACCTGTTCGACATTTCCGGCAAAGTCGCCATCGTCACCGGCGGTAGCCGCGGCATCGGCGAGATGATCGCCCAGGGCTTCGTGGAAGCAGGCGCCAAGGTCTACATCACCGCCCGCAAGGCGGAAGCCTGCGATGCCACCGCCGCCCGCCTCTCGGAGCTTGGCACCTGCATCTCGCTTCCCTTTGACCTTTCAAGTGTTGAAGGCGTCACAGCCTTCGCCAAGGAAATCGCCAGCCGCGAGGAAAAACTCGACATCCTCGTCAACAATGCCGGCGCCGCATGGGGCGAGCCGCTGGACCAGTATTCCGAAAAAGGCTGGGACAAGGTTTTTGATATCAACCTCAAAGGCCCGTTCTTCCTGACCCAGCAGCTGCTGCCACTGCTGCGCAAAGCCGCAACCCATGAGGCACCGGCCCGCATCATCAACACCGCGTCGATCAACGGCATCAACCCGCCGATCCTCGAAACCTATGCCTATTCCTCATCCAAGGCCGGCATGATCATGCTGACCCGCCACCTCGCAGGCCAGCTGGCAAAGCAGAACATCCTCGTCAATGCCATTGCACCGGGTCCGTTCCCGTCCAACATGATGGCCGCGACGTTGGCTGAAATGGGTGATGCCATCAAGGCCTCGAACCCGCGCGGCCGCATCGGTGAGCCGGAAGACATCGCAGGCGTCGCCATCTTCCTCGCGTCGCGCGCCTCCGCCTACACAACAGGCGCCTGCATCCCCTGTGACGGCGGCGACAGCCAGGTCTAACTTCGGTCAGCACCGATTTCAGATACAAAAAGGGCGGCCTCTGATTTTCAAATTCAAAGGCCGCCCTTATTGCATCAACCGGTAACGGATTACTCGGCGGCCTGCGCCCGGCCTTCAGCTGAGGCGCAGTGATTGCCAATCTCGTCAACCAGCCGCACCATCAGTTCCTTGGGCATGTCGTGGCCCCAGCCGGCGATTTCCACCATGCGGGCACCGGAGATGTTGGCCGCCGTATCGCGTCCACCTTCCACACGCACCAGCGGATCATCCGTGCCGTGCAACACCAGCACCGGGCATGAGATCGTCTTGATGCGATCACGCCGGTCACCATCCGCAACAATCGC
>CAZEHX010000009.1:0-30903 GCA_964511745.1 uncultured Parvibaculaceae bacterium | reverse complement strand
CCGGGCATGAGATCGTCTTGATGCGATCACGCCGGTCACCATCCGCAACAATCGCCGCGTACTGCCGCGTCGTACCTTCAGGATAGTAGGAGCGATCAAACGACTCTGCCGCCTTCTCACGCGCTTCATCGTCTGGCGCCGGATAGGCCGGCGATCCGATTGCCTTGCGCACACCGATCGAGTGCTCGATCACCGTTTCGCGTTCTTCATTGGCCGGGCGCGACAGCAGTGCCGTCATTGCCTCTTCGCTCGCCTGCGGCAATTCCAGATTGCCGGTCGTCGAGAAGATCGAGGTCATGGACTTGAACCGGTCCGGCCAGCCAGCGGCTGCCACCTGAACGATCATCCCACCCATGGAGCCGCCCGCTATGTGTGCCTTGTCGATGCCAAGCGTATCCAGCACGCCCACCGCATCCGCTGCCATGTCGGTCAGCGTATAGGGCACCTTCGGGTCTTCCCCGGCAAGAATTTTGCCCAGTACTTCACTCACATCGGGCATGCCCAGTTCAGGGAATTTCTGCGACAGCCCCACATCGCGATTGTCAAACCGCAGCACATGAAAACCGCGTGCGGCGAGCCCCTCCATCAGTTCCACCGGCCACTGAATAAGCTGCGCGCCGAACCCCATCACAAAAATGATGGCGGGGTCGTTCTTGTCACCAAATGTTTCGACCTCAATGTCGATACCGTTTGCCTTGATCTGCATCCTGTCGCCTCCCAGCGATTAGTTTGTTTTTGAATTCTATTCGGCCGCCGCGCGGCCTGCTTCAACCTCGCGGCAAAAGCCGCCAACCTTGTCCAGATAGACCGGCACCAACGCTTCCGTGAAATCATGCGCCATGCCTTCAACAATCTCCAGCCGCGCACCGGGAATGGCCGCAGCCGTATCCTTGCCACCTTCAACCGGCACCAACGGATCATCCGACCCATGCAGGACCATGGCCGGTGCCGTCACCTTTGCCAGCGCGGCATTGCGCGCCGGGGCTGCCAGAATAGCCAGCACCTGACGGCCAAACCCTTCAGGGCATACCATCCGGTCCACAACCTTGGTGGCCGTCGCCCGCAACTCATCGTCAGTTGCCGGATATTTCGGTGAGCCGATCACTTTCCACATATTCATGCCCTGCGCGATCATCCCCTCGCGGCTGGTATCTGCAGGCGGCGTCAGCAAGGCACCCATTGCCTCGGGCTTTGCTGGCGGCACATCAGGATTGCCGGTTGTGGACATGATAGAGACCAAGCTCTTGACCTTGGCAGGATGCCGCGTCGCCACAAGCTGTGCGATCATGCCGCCCATGGATGCACCTACTACGTGTGCCTGGGAAATGCCGAGCGCATCCATCAGCCCGGCGGCATCATCCGCCATGTCATCCAGCGAATAGGGCGAGATAACCGGCTGGCCGGACAGCTGCGCGGTAACCGCGCCCATCACATCCGGCACACCGGCTTCATCGATCTTGCTCGACAGACCCACATCGCGGTTGTCATAGCGAATGACATGAAAACCCATATCCGCAAGACCGGTGCAAAATGAATCCGGCCACATCACGAGCTGGCAGCCAACACCCATGATCAGCAGTAAGGCCGGGTTCTTGGCGTCCCCAAAGGTTTCATATTCCAGTGTCAGCCCATTGGCTTTGGCCTGAGGCATGGCGTTTCTCCTGTTGAAAGTGCTTTTTGTTCATTTTTCAGCGCCGAGCCTAGCAACTCGCTGACAGGGTTGAAAGCACCGCAAAAAAGCCCTTGGGCACAGGCATCCGCCCGCGTTAGCGTGCCCGGCAACAATTAATGACTGTTTCGAGGAATAGCCCAATGACCGCAGCACCCCTTGCATTTGACCTCTTCTGGTCGTTCCGCTCGCCGTATTCCTATCTGGCGACACCTCGCCTGCGCGAGCTTGGAAAAACCCACGATGTCACCATCAATGTGCGGCCCGTCTATCCCATCGCCGTGCGGATTCCCGGCTTCTTCAAGACCGTCAATCCGCAATGGCCGCCCTATCTGCTCAAGGACACCGTCCGCGTCGCCCAGATGCAGGACATTCCCTATGCCTGGCCCAGCCCGGATCCCATCGTGATGGACATATCCACCGGTGAAGTCCCCGCCGAGCAGCCCTATATCAGCCGCCTTACCCGCCTGGGCGTTGCAGCTGCTGAAGCGGGCAAAGGCATCGACATGGTCTACGAAGTCAGCCGCGTCATTTTCGGCGGCACCAGGAACTGGCATGAGGGCAGTCATCTTAAAGACGCCGTTGCCCGCGCCGGGCTTGACCTTGCCGAACTGGATGCAAAGATTGAAGCTGATCCGGCGCGATTTGAAAAAGTGATCGAAGAAAATGAAGCTGCACAGAAAGCAGCAGGTCACTGGGGCGTCCCACTTATGGTATTTGAAGGTGAGCCGTTCTTTGGACAGGATCGGATCGAGGCGCTCATCTGGCGCATGAAGCAGCACGGTCTGAAAGCCAAATAAAAAGGAAGCCCCCTGCCGATGCAGCGCAATCTTCAAGCCATGGCCGCCCGCCGCCATGATCTTCTCATTATCGGCGGCGGCATTACCGGCGCCTGCATTGCGCGCGATGCCGCCCTGCGTGGGCTATCGGTGGCTCTGGTTGAAAAGAACGACTTTTCCTCCGCCACCAGTTCGGGCTCCTCCAAGCTGGTGCATGGGGGTCTGCGCTACCTTGCCAATTTCGAATTAAGCTTGGTGCGTGAATCCCTGCGCGAGCGTCGCACCTGGGAAGCAATCGCCCCGCATATGGTCACACCCCTGCCGTTTCTCATTCCGCTTTACGGTGCGGCCTCCACACTCACCCTCAAGATCGGCCTGACGCTCTATGACATCCTGTCCTATGACCGCAATCGGCTGGCCGATCCGGACAAACACATGCCCCGCCACAAGCGCATCTCACGCGCTGAAGCCCTCAAACGTGCCCCGTGGCTTAAACAGGACGGGCTTACCGGCGCGATGATCTATTACGACTGCCAGATGTATTCGCCCGAACGCATCGGCATCGAATGCATCGGCGACGCATCCGACAAAGGCGCGCAGATTGCCAATTACGCGCAGGTGAGCGAAATCCTCACGCAAGGCAACGGCAATGCCCGCAAGGTCACCGGCGCACGCGTCACCGACCTGCTGGATGGCACCACCCATGACATCGGAGCCGACCTCACCATCAATGCCACCGGCCCCTGGGGCGACATGGTGATGGCATTGGCGGAGCAGGATGGCGCACCCGCACGCAGCCTTATCCGCTCCAAGGGCATCCACCTCATCACCCGCAAGCTGACCGACAACATGGCGCTGGCCGTTCAGTCAAAGCTCGGCGGGCATTTCTTCGTCATTCCCTGGCGCGACCACACCATCATCGGCACCACCGATGTCGTGTTCAAAGGCAAGCCGGATGATCTGGGCGTCAGCGAGAAGGACATTGCGGACTTCATCGCCGTCATAAATGACGGCCTGCCCAGCCTCAACCTGACCCGCGACGACGTGGAGCATTTCTACGCCGGCCTGCGCCCGCTCGTGGATACCAATCCGAATGCGGACGGTGAGGATGGCGAGAAAGACAGCTACGGCGCCTCACGGGCTGCTGAAGTGTTCGACCATGCGGATGAAGGCCTCGAAGGCCTGCTGTCAGCCCTTGGCGGCAAATGGACCACCTCACGGCATCTGGCCGAACAGGTCGTGGATTTGTCGCTGGAGAAGCTGGGTTACACCAAAGAGCCCTGCACGACGGCACAAACGCCTGTGCAAGGTGGTGAGATCGATCGCTATGCCGAATTTGAGGCTGCCGCCGTCAAGCGGTTGTCCGATCTGTCACCGGAGATCGTCCGCAATCTGGCCCGTAATTATGGAAGCCGCATAGATGACGTGGTAGGCATCGCCAAGCAGGAAGACCGCCCGGACTTGCTGGAGCCGCTGTCCAATTCCACCGTCACCATCGGCGCACAAGCGCTCTATTCGGTGCGGACTGAGATGGCCCGCACGCTGGAAGACGTTGTTCAGCGCCGCACCGGCCTTGGCACGCTGGGAGACCCGGGCCACGACACACTGAAGCGAATCACAGATATTATGGGGGATGAACTGGGTTGGGATGCAGGCGAGCGAGCACGCCAGATCGAGCAGGCAAAACGACGCTTCGTCACCCGTGACGATGCGGCGGCCTGAGCACCCATGACCTCAGCACACAACCCAGAACCGCCTGTAACCGGCACACCGCAAAAGCCCCACGCCCTGCGCTTAGGCTCCAAGGTGCATGTGATCGCCAATCCGAAGTCGGCCGGCGGATCCACCGGGGCACGATGGGAAAAGCTTCTGGCAACCCTCAACCGCGCGATTACCCCCGTGACCGGCCGCCCGGTTGAAATTTCACTTACCTCAGCCCCCTGGGACGCCGCGCGGCTGACCAGCCAGGCCCTGCACGCAGGGGCCGAGCAGATCATCGCCGTTGGCGGCGACGGCACCATCCATGAATGCATCAACGGCTTTTTTGAAAACGGCCGCCTCATCAATCCTGATGTCGTGCTCGCCATCATGCCGGCAGGCACCGGCGGGGATTACCGCCGCACATTCAATATTCCCACAGCGCCCGACGATGCAGCCGATATCTGCGCCAATGGCGATGCCCGCTTTGTCGATCTGGGACGCATCAGTTTCATCGCCGATGACGGCAGCAAGGCAACGCGCTATTTCAACAATATCGCGTCATTTGGCCTTTCTGGTGTTGTCGACCGCGCCGTCAACAATGCCAGCTGGCAGAAACTTTTTGGCGGCTGGTTCACTTTCGCATGGTG
Organism: uncultured Parvibaculaceae bacterium; assembly: GCA_964511745.1. GTDB lineage: Bacteria > Pseudomonadota > Alphaproteobacteria > CGMCC-115125 > CGMCC-115125 > Pyruvatibacter. The sequence continues at coordinate 26,107 of CAZEHX010000009.1, read as the reverse complement.
CACCTTTTGGGCCGCCATTCGCTACAAGCCGCAAACCGTCCGCATCAAGATGGATGAACGCTACGACGAACTTTTCAACGTCGGCACCGCCGCAGTCGCGATCGGACAGTATTTCGGCGGCGGCATGCATATGGCGCCCATGTCGGAACCCGACGACGGCGTGTTTGACGTGATCATCATGGTGGACACGACTGTGAAAGATCTGTTTGCGGGCGACGGTGACATCTACAAGGGGACCCACATACAAAGTCCCAAAGTCATTGCCACCCGCAGCCGTTCATTGCTGGCGCTGCCGCTTGATGAATCCGCCGAGGTGCTGGTTGATATCGACGGTGAAGCACCGGGACGGTTGCCGGCAAGTTTTGAAATTGTACCGAGCGCCATCAAGCTGCGCTGCTAGCCTGAAGCTGGCAGATCGACCAAGAAGCAAGACCACATAGGGGGGCAACACACATGACCATCGACCGCACAAGCCTGCGCTGGAACGGATGGGGCCCCGCAAAGCAGCCCGACGCCTTGCCGAAAGGCGCACCCGCATGGGACTGGATAGCCGACGCCCTCGGCATGACCACCCCCCTGCCGGAAACGCTCGCAAAGCCGCTTGCGGATTGCACGCTCCCCACTTCCGGCCTTGACGGGGAAACCCGGCTGGAACTTGAGCGCATCGTCGGCGCCAATCAGGTGCATACCGGCGATTACGAACGCGCCTTCCATGCGCGCGGCAAGAGCTATCATGACCTGCTCTACATGCGCGCCGGTGACATCTCCAACGCACCCGATGCCGTCGTCTATCCACGCAGTGCAGATGAAACCCAGGCGCTGGTTGAGTGTGCCGCCGCCAGGAACATTGTTCTGGTCCCCTTCGGTGGTGGCTCCAGCGTCGTCGGCGGCGTCACTGGCCGCGAAGGCGACGAGCAGCGCATCTGCGTCAGCGTTGACACCACCCTTATGTCCGCGCTGGTCTCAGTCGACGACATCGCCATGACAGCGACCGCACAGGCAGGCATTTATGGCCCAGCCCTTGACCGCGCATTGGCTGCACATGGCGTACGCCTTGGCCACTACCCACAGAGCTTTGAGTATTCGACCCTTGGCGGCTGGATAGCTGCACGCGGTGCGGGCCAGAACTCAAATCGCTACGGCAAAGCCGAAAAGTGGCTCGTGTCGGCCAATGTCGCGACCCCCACCGGAACATGGCGTACGGAAGCAACGCCTGCATCCGCTGCCGGGCCCAACCTCAACCAGATTCTTGCCGGTAGCGAAGGTACGCTGGGCATCATCACCGAAGCCACATTCAAGGTGCATGATATTCCCGAGACTGAGGATTATCGCGGCTATCTGTTCCGCTCCTTTGAAGAAGGCGCCGAAGCCATTCGCCGCATCGTGCAGGCGGAAATCCCCGTCGCCATGCTGCGCCTGTCCGACAAGGACGAAACCTATTTCTTCCGCACCCTCTCAAGTGCCGGACACGAGAAGGGCGTCAAGGACAACCTGACCGACGCCTATTTGCGTCTGCGCGGCTATGCGGACCGCCCCTGCGTGATGCTGGTGGGCATGGAAGGCCAGGCCGCCAATGTCTCCCATGCCCGCGACCGGGCCAGCCGCATCATCTCAGCATGCGGCGGCATGCATGTCGGCAAGTCACTCGGCGCAAACTGGAAGGCAGGGCGCTTCCATGGCCCCATGGTGCGTGACCCGATGATGGATCACGGGCTGGGCGTTGATACGCTTGAGACATCAACCTTCTGGCCGAACATCCAGAACCTGCATCAATGCGTTACCCACGCACTCAACCAGTCGATTGCCGAAACGCTGGGTGATCCCGGCCGCAAGGGCATCGTCATGGCCCATATCAGCCATTCTTATGCGGACGGCGCGAGCCTCTATTTCACCTTCGTGTTCCCGCGCAGGCTGGATGCAGGCCTTGACGGTGAAACCGCGCAATGGCGGACCATCAAGCGCGCCGCGTCGGATGCGATCCTCGCCAATGGCGGCACCATCTCGCATCACCATGGCGTCGGCACCGATCACGCCCCCTGGCTTGGCCAGGAAAAAGGCCCCATCGGCATGCAGATGCTCAAATCGCTGAAATCCAGCATTGATCCGCAAGACGTGATGAACCCCGGCAAGCTGCTGGGCTGAACGTCCCCGCGGGCCGATCCCGGCTCAAGGCCGGGATCACCCTTACCTCGCACCACCCTCAAAGCAGGCCTAGTCAACCAGCGCCGCAGCCAGCTTTTGCGAGGCAACCTTCACCGCCTGGCGCGCAACGTCGAGCACGCCCTGCATGTTGAAGAAGCCGTGGATCATGCCTGGATAATTGATGTACTCGGCTTTCGTGCCCGCTGCGTTGAGCGCATCCGCATAAGCCTTGCCTTCATCACGCAGCGGATCAAATCCCGCCGTGATCACATAGGCCGGCGGCAGGCCCGACAAATCCTTCGCACAGAGAGGCGACGCCGTTTCTTCCGACCGCGCAGCATCATTGTCGCCGAAATACTGTGACTCAAACCACCGCATGGTTTCCTTCTCGAGGAAATACCCTTCGGCAAATTCATTGCGCGAGCCCCATTTCTCCGCATCCGTCATATCGGTTGTCGGATAGATAAGGAGCTGGAACGCAATATGCGGGCCCTTCTTGGCGCGCGCCATCAGCGAGACGACCGCAGCAAGGTTGCCACCCGCACTGTCACCCGCAACCGCAATCGCATTGGGATCGATACCAAGCTTGCCTGAATTGGATTCAACCCACGCAGCTGCCGCATAACAGTCTTCCGCGGCTGCCGGATAGCGATGCTCCGGCCCCATGCGGTAATCGACTGCTACCACGCGCACACTTGCTTCATTTGCAAAGGTCCGACACAGCGCATCATGCGTACCAAGCCCACCGATCGTAAATCCGCCGCCGTGAAAGAACACAAGGCAGGGCAGCGCCGAACCGCCACCGGCAACCGGCGTATAGACGCGCGCGGGAATATCGCCCGCAGGCCCGGGAATGGAAATATCCTCGGTCTTGCCGATGGGCACATCCTGCATGTCCAGCACTGCCGCCATGCCCTCATAGCTGGCCCGCGCATCCGCTAGCGGCATATCCCACAGTTTGGGTGCCTCGTTTTCAGCAAGCCCCGCTAGCAAAGCCTCAACCTGAGGATCAAGTGACATAAGAGTTTCCTCGAATTATTAATGTGATTTTCCTGTTGGCGGCAGTTTAACCGGAAAATGCGCCGTCACTGGAGAGATATATTTCCTCCGCCTCGGTAGGTGTACGGCCAAGAAGCGGGTTGCGATGGGGAAAGCGGCCGAACCGGTGAATGAGATCACGGTGCAGCTGTGCGAATTTCAGCGTGGCGGCATTCGCAGGAAGGCGCTCGCGCACCAGTTCCACACACAGATCCTGATCCGCAATATCTTCTGAATGCATCAAGGGCATATAGAACCATGAACGTTCGCCTTCGGGCAGTGCCATGTCATGCCCCGCGTCAATGGCCGCCAACGCGGCCGCGCGCGCAAGCGGATCATATTTGAATGCCTCACCTGAATTGCGATGCAGATTGCGCGGAAACTGATCGAGCAGGATCACCACGGCAAGCATACCGCGTGGCGTCGCACACCAATGCGCAAATTCACCACGCGCTGCAACTTCCACTGCATCACCAAAGCGGCGCTTTATCTCCGCATCAAATGCATCATCCTTCTGGAACCATTTTTCAGATCCCGCAGACAGCCAGAAATTCACAACGTCCTGCGCTGTTGTATTGCTCATGTCAGCATCTCCATATGCCCGCCGGCGCACAAACGCATCCCGTCATGGTCAAGACCCCAGGGCCGGGATCATGGCCACAAGCCCGCTGCTGATCATTCCCATCGCAATGGACACCAGAACCATACCCATGATGCGGGTCACCACCGCCATGCCATTCGGCCCGATCCAGGATGCGATGGGTTTCGAGAACCAGAACAAGATCCCGATAAACACGCAGAGCCCGATGACCAGCAAAGACATATCAATGCGCGCCCAGATGCCTGGGTGGCGCTGTGCACCAACCAAGGCCGTCGCAATGGTACCCGGCCCCGCCACAATAGGGATGGCAAGGGGGACAATGGCAATGGAGTCTTTGGTCCGCGCATATTCACGCTCGGACGCGCTGGTCTTGTGATCTTCCTTGTTGAACAGCATATGCAGTCCGATCAGCAGAACGATAACGCCACCCCCCGCCCGCAATTCATTGACGTTGATTCCAAAGAACTGCATCAAGGCACCGCCGCTCCAGATCACAATCAGCAACGTAACCGCACAGGCAATGGCGCATTTGCATGCAATGGCACGGGTTTCAGCGATCGAGTTTTTTGCGGTCATGCCCGCAAAAATTCCCACATTGCCGAGCGGGTTCATCATTGAGAAGAGCGCGGCCAGCATGGTGCCAAATGCGATGTCGTCCATCATAGGTTCTGGTCTTTCATTTGCGGAATGTATGGCCGATTGTACGGTCAATCCTGCCCCACACCTATGAGGCTGACAATTTGGAAACGCTCCTGCCGCTCGCAAAAAAAGTTGCCGAAACACTCAAGGCCCGCAGCGAAAGCATCGCCATTGGTGAGAGCGCCGGTGGCGGGCTCGTTTCCGCTGCTCTTATTGCACAACCTGGTGCCTCTGCATTTTTTCTGGGTGGCACCGTCATCTATACACCGCAGGCAGGCCGCGCCTTGCGTGACCGCACAACGCTCAACTTGAAGGGCCTTGAGCCGCTGACACCCGCTTTTGCACAGGAGCTGGCAGACGGCTATCGGCGGCAGATGCAATGCCAGTGGACGACAAGCGAAATGGGAGCTGCCGGCCCGGCAGGCTCGCCCTATGGCCCAAAGCCCGGAACAGCTGTCGTTGCCGTCTCTGGCCCCATCTCCCGCGCCCGCATGGTTGAAACCGGCAGCGCCGACCGCATCACCAATATGCGCGCCTTTGGCCGGGCGCAGCTTGAATTGCTGATTGAGTGCCTCACCGAGGCGCAATAAAAGCGAAGAACGCCACCCCAGCATGTGACAGGGTGGCGTTCTTGTTTGCGCCCTAGATGACGATAACACCGTCGCCAGGGTCATCCGCATACAACCTATCGACGAGATGCGCGCGGCGCTCCAGCGTTGCGCGCTGATTGATATAGCCCTTGTCGGTAATCTCATGCCCGTCGATTGAGGGCGGTTCCGCCATAAGGTGGATGCGTTTGACGCGTCCCGATGAACCACCCGCATCCCTGTTGAACGCGGCCACCTTCGCTTTGACAGCCTCAACCACCTTGGGATGAGCAACAATCTCTTCCGGCGTCGCCGCCCCTTGAGCCAGTTCCGTGACGGCTGCCATGTTCGGCCATGCCAGCAGCGCCACATAAGGCTTGTCCAGCCCGCAGACTACGGCGTCCTGCAGTATGGGTGACGCTGCCGCCACCGCATCCGCACGCAACGTGCCTGCCGACACCCAGGTGCCGGACGAAAGCTTGAAATCCTCCGTCACACGGCCGTCAAAAATGAGCCCTTGCGCAGGGTCTTCAGGGTCCACGAATTTTCCCGCATCACCCAACTTGTAAAAGCCGTCTTCATCAAACGCGTCGGCCGTTTTTTCAGGATCATTGAGATACCCCTGCGTCACAGTCGGACCTTTGACGCGCACTTCCATTTTGGTGCCGTTGGGCACCAGCTTCAGCGTAAGACCCGGCAGCGGCAGGCCGATCAGGCCCACACGCTCCGTGATCCAATGCACAACGGTAACGCCCTGAGTCTCTGTTGCCCCATACATGGTCGTGAACGGCATGCGCATGCCCGTCTCAGCAATCGCCAGCGCCTGCATCCGATCATAAAGATCGTTGGAAAGCGTTGCCCCGCCATAGGCCATGTATTTGAGCTTGGCGAAGAAAGATTTGCGCAAGCTCTCATCGCGTTCCAGCGCATCCGCCAGCATGGCGAATGCAATCGGCGCAGACCCAAACACCTGCGGTGACACTTCACGCAGATTGGCAATCGTCTGGTCAAACATACCCGGCACTGGCTTGCCCGCATCCAAATACAGCGTGCCGGCATTCTTCAGCACATTGTTGAAGCTGATATTGCCTGCCGAGATATGGTTCCACGGCATCCACTCAAGCGTCTCAGACACCTCGTCCGGATCAGGCTCCTCATCGCGCAGGGCTTCTTGCCCCGCGACGACAGCGCACATCATGCCGTGGGTCTGCAATACGCCCTTCGGCATACCTGTCGAGCCGGACGTGAACAGATATTTCCCAACCGTCTCATGGGTAATCTGTTCCATGCTGGCAGCCACCGCCTCACGGTCCACCGGTGACAGGCACAGGCTCTCATACGTAAGGGCGCCAGCAGGCACACCCTCAGCCCCGCCCGATTTGGCCTCGCACACCACAAGTTCGATATCGGTCTTATCGATATCGGCAATAGCGCCCGCAAAGAGCTGCGCATTGTCCACATAGATCATGCGCGGACGGCACGTCGCCACCACATGCTTGAGTTTCTCGTGTCCCGGACTCATCAGCGAATAGGGCACAGAAACAGGTGCCACCGGCACCCGCGCCTTCATGCTGCCAAGCATGAGGATGGCGTGCTCTATCGCATTGCCCGACAGGATCATAATTGGCGTATCCGGCCCCATGCCGCGCGCCAGCAAGCCGGACGCGATGGCATCGGATCGGGCGGCAGCTTCGCCATAGGTTACGAAATGCCAGGCACCATCCAAGCCCCGCTCACCGATAAAATTGCGCTCGCCGTGTTCAGCTGCCACCTCATCCAGCATATGCGGCACGCTGCGTGGCATATCACCCAGCGGATAGTCCGACGCGATGGTAACCGAGCCGTCATCCAGACGCTTTACCGTCACAAGCGGTGGTTTTTGCGGAAGTGGTTTGAACGGCGGCAGGCTGTCATCCTGCCGTGCAGCTTCACTCATATTGATACTCGCTTCATTTTCTTCGATTGCAGATTTGACGGACAAAAGGCGCGGAGCCTGCCCGGTCCCGCGCCTTTTGAAAATGGTTTTCGGTGCCGCTAACCGACCTTGCGGTCGCGGCCTTCCCAATACGGGTCGCGCAACTCTCGGCGCAGGATCTTGCCGGACGGGTTGCGCGGCAAGGCGTCAATGAAGTCCACAGTCTTCGGAACCTTGTACCCGGCAATCTGCGTCTTCGCCCAGGCGATGATTTCCTTGGGGTCGGGCGAGGTATCCTTTTCGGCCACCACAATCGCCTTCACGGCTTCACCCCACCTGTCGTCGGGCACACCCACAACCGCCACATCGGCAATCTGCGGATGCTTGAACAGCGCGTTCTCAACTTCGGCGGGATACACATTCTCACCGCCGGAGACGATCATGTCCTTCACCCGGTCATGGATATAGATGAAGCCTTCATCATCCGTGTAGCCCGCGTCACCCGTATAGAACCAGCCATCACGCACCGCATCCTCGGTTGCTTCCTTGCGGTTCCAGTAGCCCTTCATGACACAGGAGGACTTCATGGTGATCTCACCCACATCACCCGTCGGTACTTCCTTGCCCGCCTCGTCGACAATGCGGACTTCGACACCCGGACTCGGTTGCCCGCAGGAGCGAAGCTTGCCGCGCGCCGGGTCATGGTCTTCCGGCTTCAGCACAGTTGCACCACCGGTTGTTTCCGTCAGGCCATAAACCTGAATGAAGCTGCAGCCGAAGATCTCCTGTGCCTGCAGCAGCAGGCTCTCCTGAATGGGGGACGCCCCATAGAGGATATATTTGAGGGAGGAGTAATCCACCTCCTTCACATTCGGATGCATGGTGAGGAACAGGATCACTGCGGGAACCATGAAGGCGATGGACAGTTTCTGGTCCCGGATCGCATCCAGAATACCCGCCGGGTCCACATCCCGCATGACGATATTGGTGCAGCCTTGCGCCAATCCGATCAGCCCTACATTGACGCCCGCCACATGGAACAGCGGCATCACCACAAGGTTGCGGTCCTCCGGTTCCCACTGCGCCCAGCCGGCGCGCTCCGCCTGATCGAGAATAGAAATGTAATTGCCATTGGTCAGCTGCACACCTTTGGGATAGCCCGTGGTGCCTGACGTGTAGAGCTGGATGATGTCGTCTTCCGCCCCCATTTCCACATGCGGGTCTTTTGCTTCAAAGCTGTCACGCCACTCCTCAAAGGAGGGCCAGGTCGGGTGCCCGCCATCAAGCGCTATCACCTTGTGCACCTGCGGACACTTGTCCAGCACCGCTTCGACAGTTGCGTAAAAGTCCTTGCTGACGAACACCATCTGGCTATGGCTATCGGTCAGGATGTATTCAACCTCAGGTCCTGCCAGCCGCCAGTTGACGCCAACCACAACGGCGCCCGCCTTGAAGGCGCCGTTGAGCAGCTCAAAATAATGGTCAGAGCCTTTGCCCATGAAGGCGATGCGCGCATCCTTCTTCATGCCTTCCGCAATCAACCCTTGCGCAACCCGACAGGCGCGCTCATCAAGCTCGCCATAGGTTGTCTCGCGGCCCTCAAAAATCTGCGCCACATGGTCGGGCCGCGTACGCGCCTGATGGCGCGTGATGTCGCCCACCACTTTAATGCTGTCAAAATCAATCATGACCTAACTCCCCGAATACCCCTGATTTTTCAGGGGTCATATCTTTGTCTTATTGGGATTAAGTCTAGCGCGTCCGCAGCCACTGGCAATCGCACGCCGCAATATGTTTGGCGTAATTGCAGTCAAATGAGGGATTCCGCCCTCGCAATCCGTGCCAACCCAAGGTTATGCTCGCCGCACCGGCCCACTGACAGAAAATCAAACAACCAATTTGCCGGATCAGGGAAGTAAAAATGGCCCGTATCGACTATGCCGACCCGTCCACACTGGAAGGTCTCTCCGCCAAGGCGTTCGAGAACGCACCCTCCATCAACATCTTCCGTATGCTGGCACATACCGGCCCACTATTCGGCCGCTTCATGCAGTTCGGCGGCGGCATCCTGTCCGAAACCGAGATAGATCCGGAGCTGCGCGAACTAGCCATCCTCCGCGTAGGTCATCTCTCCGGCGCCGCCTATGAAGTGCAGCAGCACGAAACCATCTCCCGCCAGATAAAAATGCGCGAGGAGCTGATATCAGCCGCCCGCACAGGCGACACCAAAGACCTCACCGAGATCGAAGCGCAGGTCATGGCCTATACGGACGACATTCTGAAAAACGTCAAAGCGTCCGACGCCACCTTCAATCCCCTGCTTGAGAAACTCGGCGCCCGCCAGCTTCAGGAACTCACCATCACCATCGGCTTCTACATGCTGGTATCGCGCTTCCTTGAAACCTTTGAGGTGGATCTTGAGCCCGGTGAAGTTGCCGGTCTCGCCAATGTCACGCGCACAAAATAGGGCACCTCACATGGGACAGCACATGGGACTGGGACTGCCCAAATACACCTACACCAAGGGTCTGCATGAGCTTGGCAATGGTGCCTATGCGTGGTTGCAGCCGGACGGCGGCTGGGGCTGGTCCAATTCCGGTATGGTGGTGGATGGCGATCAATCGCTCATCATCGACACATTGTTTGATGTACCGCTGACCCGAGACATGCTTTCCGCTTACCGCAAGGCCGAGCCGAAAGCCGCCGACACCATCGGCATGCTGGTCAACACCCATCACAATGGCGACCATTGCTACGGCAATGAATGCTGCGCCGGTGCCGAGATCATCGCGCACAAGCTTGCCGCCGAAGCCATGGCCCATGAGCCGCCCGCATTGCTGCAAGGCTTCCTCGACGCGGCCCCCGACCTCGGCGACCTGGGCGCGTATCTGACAAAGTGTTTCGGCGCTTTCGATTTCAAAGGCGTAACGCCGACATTGCCCACGACAACCTTTGAAGGGTCATTGACCCGCAAAGTGGGCAACAAGGATATTCACATGCTCAGCGTCGGCCCGGCCCATACGCCCGGCGACATCATCGTGCATGTGCCCGACAACAAGACCGTCTATACAGGCGACATCCTGTTCATCGAAGGCCACCCGATTTTATGGGAAGGCCCGATCGAGAACTGGATCAATGCCTGCAACGCCATTTGCGCCATGGATGTGGAAACCGTCGTGCCCGGCCACGGTCCCATCACCGACAAGCGCGGCGTCACCGCCCTGCATGATTATCTGATTTATGTGCGCGACGAAGCCCGCAAGCGCTATGACGCCGGGCTCTCGGCGTTTGAAGCCGCGCAGGACATCGACATGAGTGACTATGACAGCTGGGGAGACGGTGAACGCATCGCCGTCAATGTTGCCACCCTCTATCACGAATTTTCAGGCGAGCCGCGCGCCGACACTGCCACTCTGTTTGGTTGGATGGCCGAACTCGACAAACGCCGCAAGTGATCCCTGCACCCTCAGGGCCCCGGCCACAACTAGATCCACTGGAAAACATCAATGCCACGCATCCCCTACCCGACGCCCGCCGACATCACGCCTGAAAACGCAGCCTTGCTTGCAGACCTGCCAGACCTAAACGTCTTCAAAATGATGGCCCGCTCAGGGTCCGCCTTTGCGCCCTTTATGGCGCTGGTCAACGCCTACCTGAACGACGGCACGCTGAACCCTGAACTGCGCGAACTGGTCATCCTGCGCGTCGGCCACAAGCTCGCAGCTCAATATGAGGTGTTTCATCACGAGCGCGTCTCCCGCGAATTGGAAATGAGCGAAGACCGCATCATGGCCGCCGGCGGGCCGCTCCCGTCACCGCTGCTGAGTGATGTTGAAAATACCGCCCTCACCTTCACGGATGACGTGGTTGAGAACACCCGCTCCAGCGATGAGATATTCAAGGCAATCCATGCCCATCTTGGCGACAACCAGACCGCGGAGCTTCTTGTGGTCATCGGCGTCTATCAGATGGTCTGCTCGTTTCTGGAAACAATGGATATTGAGATCGAGAGCGGCCCGGTGCCTGAAGGCCGTCTTGAAAAGATCAGATCCAGCGTCAACCACGCCGATCAGTAAGGAAAACAACAGTGCCGGATGTCATCCTCTACGAACACCCGCTCTCGCCCTACGCGCAGAAGTGTAAAATTGCACTGCGTGAAAAGGGCCTAAGCATCGACGTTCAGGTGCCCGACGCCATGGGCACCGGTCTTGCCGGAGGCACGTTCCGCGACGCCTCCCCACGCATCGAAGTGCCGGCATTGATCCACAATGATGTCACCCTCTTCGATTCAACCATTATCCTTGAATATATCGAGGAGACTTGGCCCACCCCCGCGCTTCTGCCCAAAGCACCCGCAGCGCGGGCCCGCGCGCGCATGATCGAAGACATGATGGACACCCACTACGAAGCCATCACCTGGGCGCTGGGTGAGATCAATTTCTTCAAACGGGCGCAGGGTGCGGACGCTGAACGGCTGACCGCAACCGCTGCGGGACAACTCATGCAGGCCCATTCATGGCTTGCAGACCAGCTCGGCAACGCCGACTGGTTCGGCGGTGACGCATTCGGCTGGGCCGATCTTTCTGTCGCCCCCTATGTCAACGCAGCCGTGGGCTTTGATCTTGGCCCGGCGGAAGGGTCACCGCTTGCCGCATGGCTCGACCGCGCCAATGCCCGCCCCTCCGTCGGACAGACGCAGGAGGAAGCTGTTGGCTCCATGGGAGACATGTCACAGGTCGGCGAACTGATTTCATCCGGCCTCTTCAAGCGTCAGTACCGCGACCATCGCCTTGAATGGATGATCCGCTCAGGTGGCCTCGACATCGTGACCAAAGGCATCAAAGAAGACACCATCCGTTTCGTCTGGCCCTTCGCCTGATCTCATACGCCACCGGAGATTTGACCCATGACCGACAAGATCATCTTCCACCAGTACGACGTCTCGCCCTTCTCCGAAAAAGTGCGCGTCGTGTTTGGCATCAAGGGCATTGAATGGCACGCGGTGGACCAGCCGGTCATCATGCCCAAGCCGGACCTTGTGTGCCTCACAGGCGGGTACCGGAAAATCCCGGTGATGCAGATAGGCGCTGACATTTATTGCGACAGTCAGATCATCATCCGCGAACTCGACAAGCGCTTTCCCGATACCCATCTGCCGGACAGCAACGGCCTTGGTGCAGCGCTTGGTTTCTGGACCGATCGCGAAGTATTTCAGGCAGCGGTCGCCGTCATCTTCGGCGGCATCGGCGATCATGTGGACGAAGCCTTCAAGAAGGACCGCGAAGCCTTGTCGGGACGCCCGTTCGATACCGACCAGATGAAACAAGCCGTGCCGATCATGACCGAGCAGCTGCGCGCCCATATGGCGATGCTGGAGAGCATGCTTGCCGATGGCCGCGCCTATCTGGGCGGCGACAAGCCCGGCCTTGCGGACGCTGCCGCCTATTACAACATCTGGTTTGTCCGCACCGTGAACCCGGCATGCAGCGCCGTCTTCGACACGTTCAAGCATCTCCCCCAGTGGGAGGCCCGCGTCAAAGCGCTGGGCCACGGCACACGCCACGCGATGAGCACGGACGAGGCAATTTCCATTGCGCTCAAGGCCAACAGCACGACGCCCGTTTATCACGACGAAGACGAGCCCAACGGCCTCAAGCCCGGCATGCAGGTACAGGTGATGGCGGACGATTATGGCCGCGATGCGATATCGGGCCGCCTCATCATGTCGACAGCCGACCAGATCGCCATTGCCCGCAACGACGAGCGCGTCGGCGAAGTCGTTGTGCATTTCCCGCGCGCAGGCTTCTGGGTGCTGCCCGCCTAGGCAGGTTCCTTCGAGGGACATTTCCATTTTTCGGAAACGCATTTTTCCGAAACCCCGCCCTTCTCGAACACGACCTTCTTGATTTTTACATTGAGAGATTTGCCCGGCTGCACTTTCTCCTGATGCTGATTTCCGTCGCAATCAGTCCACATAAAAATGCAAGGATGACCTTTTCTCTCACAGAGAATTACCCCCCCGTCGCGCGCGCCTTCGGCCTGTAATTTTGCGTAGCCTTCAGCTGCCTCTGCCTGATCCTCAACATATTGCACATCCATTGAATGTCCTCCTGTTTGATTACCCTTCTATGAGAGACGTAGAACTACACTCCCGAACCTCAACGGAAGCAAGTTTTGCATCGGAGCGCCTGCTTTCACCCGAGCTTTGCACCATTGGGAACCGGCGTATCCGGCACCGCCAGAACAACGGCGCCATCTTCGCGATATAAGCCCGTCACCAGCGCCTCGGACTTGAAACCCGCAATCCGCTTTGGCGGAAAGTTGACGACGCACATAACTTGCCGCCCGATCAATTCATCCACCGTATAGAGCGTTGTGATTTGCGCGCTTGAGTGCAGCGTGCCGATCTCAGGTCCTACATCAAGTGTCAGCCTGTAAGCAGGTTTGCGCGCGCCTTCCAGCGGTTCTGCCACAATGATGGTTGCCGCCCGCAAGTCAACGCGCGCAAAATCGTCCCACTCAATCTCTTGCATTTGTCCGGTATTTATTACGGTTGCAACAACACCTTGCACTGGTCGCTGGGCTTGCGCAGCGCTTCGAAGGCCGCCGGGAAGGCATCAAAACCAACCTTGTGCGTCACCAGATGATCCACCTTCAAACGCTCGGTGGCCAAGAAAGTGATGACCGTGTCCCAGTCACGCGGCTCATAGGCCAGCACGAATTGCAGGTTCACTTCCTTCATGATGGCCATCATCGGCATGATCTGGTCCTGCTGCTGGCAGACGCCGACAACCACAACGCGGCCATTGGGCTTCACCAGATCAATTGCTGACTGCACCATGCCGGGGATACCAACCGCTTCAATCACCACGTCCGGCATGATGGCACCGGTCTTTTCAGCGAATTGCTCCAGCACATTGCCCTTGGCATCAATTGTCGCCGTTGCGCCGACGCTTTCAGCCAGCGTGCGCCGCTGATCGGTCATCTCGCTGACAACCACATTGGCCGCCCCCATACGATGGGCAAATGCCGTACAGGCAAGACCAACCGGCCCGGCACCGAGAATGAGCACATTGTCGCCGGAGCGCATCTGGGCACGGTTGACCGCATGCAGACCAACAGCAAGCGGTTCCACCAGTGCGCCCTGATCGAAGGTCACCTGCTCGGGAAGCCGCTTCGTCTGCCCGACGCCGACCAGCACATATTCAGAATAGGCCCCCGGCACAACGCCAAGGCCAATCGGTTTCATGTCAGGCCGCATCCATGATTCGGCATTTTCAAGGCCCATCGGCGGGATCGGCGGAATGATGACCGGCAGCGCCGTGACCCGGTCGCCTTCGGCAAACCGGCCGGCAATTTCAGTCCCAAGGCCCACAATCTCGCCGGAGAATTCGTGCCCCATGACGGTGCCCTCGGGCAGCTGAAACGGCCCGTGTTCGGTGCAATGCAGGTCCGACCCGCAAATGCCGCAAGCCTTCACTTTCAAAACCAGTTCATGCGGCCCCGGGTCCGGCGAGGCGATCTCACCAATGGACAGAGGTTTCCCAGGACCTTCAAAAATGGCGGCTTTCATACTCAAAAACTCCCTGCATACTTTTTGTTGTGACAGCCTCATTTGCGGCTTTGACTCCAGCTTGGCGCAAAAACTAGACTGGAGTCTAGCGAGAACACAGCCACATGGAGACAAACACCATCCCTTCCTCCCAGACCATATCCATCCCCGGCGACAAGCGCGCCCAGCGCAAAGCCCGCACCCGGCGCGACATCTACAATGCGGCGATGCAGCTTTTTGCAGCGCGCAGCTTTGATGAAGTTCGCATCGAGGAAATCTGCGAGGCAGCAGGGATCGCCAAGGCGACCTTCTTTCTGCATTTCGGCAGCAAGGCCGCGCTCATCGAGGAGTTCAACGCCCAGCTCGTCTCCCGTCTCGCCAACGACATGAAATCCGCACCAACAAGCGCTGAAACACGTCTGCGCATGTTCGTGACGGCCCTTGTCGCCGAGTGGGAGGCAAATGCCGGCGTTATGCGCCAAATGGCCCGCGAATTTGTGAACCAGCCTGCTCTCGTGCCCGCCGCCGAGGCCGCCAACCGCGAGATCGTTGATCTTGTGGAAACCATCATCGCGGATGGACAGGCGACCGGGGAGTTCTCAGCGTCAGCCGATCCATCGCTTGCCGCCACAGCCCTTATTTCAACCTGGGGTGCCTTTACCGCCCGATGGTCCGGACACGGCACCCAGATAAACATCACCAAACTGCATAACGACCTACTGAAACTGATACTGGGCGGCCTGACGCCGCGCACCTCATAAACAACCAACAAAAAGCCGCATACGGAGGAACTCTCAATGGCTCGCAAACGCAACGGTATTTTCCTTGCTCCCTTTCACCCGCTGGATGAAGACCCGACGCTCTGCATTCAGCGTGACATGGAGCTGATCGAGCATCTCGACAAGCTCGGCTATGACGAAGCATGGGTCGGTGAGCATCACTCGGCCGGCTATGAAATCATCGCCTCACCGGAAGTCTTCCTTGCAGGCGTTGCTGAACGCACAAGCCGCATCAAGCTGGGCACCGGCGTTGTATCGCTGCCTTATCACCATCCGCTGACGACGGCTAATCGCATCATCCAGCTCGACCATCAGACCAAGGGCCGCATCATGTTCGGCGCCGGTCCGGGCCTGTTGCCGTCAGACGCCATGATGCTTGGCATCGAAGTAGCCAAGCAGCGCCCCCGCATGGTGGAAGCGCTGGACGTGATCATGCGGCTCTTCAACGGCGAAACCGTCACCGAGGAAACCGAATGGTACAAGCTCACCAATGCGCGCCTGCAGCTGAAGCCGTACTCCGACCCGCACCCTGAAGTTGCGGTTGCCAGCTCGGTCACGCCATCAGGCGGCAAGCTGGCCGGCAAATACGGTCTGGGCATGCTGTGCGTCGCCGCCACCAATGCGTCGGGCTATGACGCGCTGGCCATCAACTGGGAAGTCGCCCAGCAGGTTGCCAAGGAAAACGGCCGCGAGATGGACCCCGATTGCATGCGCCTTGTCGGCCCCATCCACATCGCTGAGACCCGCGAAAAGGCCATGGAAAACGTGAAATACGGATTCCACAAATGGTCCGACTATTTCAACTCCATCAACCCGATGGCTGCCCCCAATGCGGACAAGAACAAAGATCCGCTCGAGGCCATGATTGAAAGTGGTCAGGGCATCATCGGTACGCCGGAAGATGCCATTGCGCAGATCAAGAAGCTGGACGAAAAAATGCCGGGCTTCGGCTGCTTCCTGCAGCTGGCACACAACTGGGCGGACTTCGACAACACCAAGAAGTCCTACGAGCTGTGGCAGCGCCATGTGACGCCGGAAATTTCCAACATGAATGAAGCCCGCAAGGACAGCTTCAATTGGGCCACCACCAACGCCGAAGAATTCATCGGCCAGGCCATGAGCGCCGCCATGACGACGATCCAGCAGCACTACGAAGACGAAGAAAAGAAGAAAGCCAAGCCTGCAGCTGAATAAGCAGCAGCTTTCATCATCAGAACAAAAAAAGGGGCGGCAGCCAATCGGCTGCCGCCCCACTTTTTTGTCTTGCTGCGTGCCTTAAAGCTTCAGGCCGCCGGACTGAATGTCTTGATAAACACTCTCTTCAAGCCGCACATATTTCTTTTCGCGCGGGTCAAAGAAGAAAATCGGGTCACTGATCTTGTCCGGCTCAAAGCCTTCCTTCACCAGATCCACCTTGCGGTGCTTGAAGGTGCCGGTGATTTCCACCTCCTCCTGCAACCGCACGAAGACCGGGTGCGAATAGACCGGCAGATTATCGGTCAGATGCTGCTTGAACTTGTCCCAGTCTGGCTCTTCCGCAACGACCATCGAAACCATGCCCGCGCGGCCATCCGTACCCGGAATGCTCACACCATAGACATTTGCTTCCTTGACGCCGGGGAACACGGAAATGGCTTCGGCCACTTCCGACGTCGCCACATTCTCGCCCTTCCAGCGGAACGTGTCGCCAATGCGGTCCATGAAATAGAAGTAGCCGCGCTTGTCCTGCTTCAGCAGGTCGCCTGACCGGAACCACATGTCGCCTTTTTCAAAGACGTCACGGAGGATTTTCTTTTCCGTCGCCTTGGGGTCTGCATAGCCGTCAAACCGCCCCGTTGGCTTGTCGGGATCATCCACGATCTTGCCGATCGCTTCACCCACTTCACCCGGCTCACACTTGATGCACATGCCATCGGCACCGCGCACAGGTTCTTCATTTTCAACGTCGAACTTCACGATTTCCACGTTGAAGGTTTTCTTGGCGTAGCCGGGAATGCGGCCCACAGCACCAACGGAACCGTCGTAATTCATCAGCGCGATATTGCCTTCGGTCGCACCGTAAAACTCAACGATCTTTTTGATGCCGAAACGATTCTGGAACGGCTCCCAGATTTCCGGCCGCAACCCGTTGCCCACCGCGAGGCGAATCTTGTGCTTCCTTTCAGCGGAGCTGGGATCGGTGTTCTGAAGATAACGGCATAGTTCGCCGATGTACTGGAACAGCGTTGCGTCATACTTGACGCAGTCATCCCAGAACTCGCGCGCCGAGAACTTGCGTTTGACGATCACAGAACCGCCCACCGTCAGCACCGAGCCGACAGCACACACACCACCGGCTGAGTGATAGAGCGGCAGCACCAAATACATGCGGTCTTTTTCGCTGGCATTGGTCGCCGCTGAAAAACCGCCGGCCATTGTCTGCAGGCGGAAATGGGTAATCTTGGCCGCCTTGGGCAATCCCGTGGTACCTGACGTGTAGATGTAAAGCGCGTTGTCCGTCTGCTTCAGATCCTTGCGCGTCCCCGCAGGAAGCGGTTCGGCTGAGTACAGTGGCAGCGCTGCCGTCAGATCATCTGCGCCCTGGAACTGCCCGCCTTCAACCCACGGCTTGATGTCGCTTTCCAGCTGGTCCTTGGCGGCAAAGAAATTCTCAGCCAGTTCAGCACCCAGAATGATGTTCTTGGCACCTGAAATATTCAGGCTGTGCGCCAGCCCCATGCCGGTGAGATTGGTATTGATGAGGGCAGCCACCGCACCGATTTTGACGATACCGAGCCACGCCACCAGATATTCCGGGCGGTTCTCCATCAACAGCGCGATCGCATCGCCCTTCTTGACGCCGGACGCCAGCGCCCAGCGGGCATAGCGGTTGGCGCGCTCATCAAGCTGGCGATAGGTGATAGCCGTGCCATCTTCCCCATAGATCGCCACATTGTTGGGTTTGGTCGCCGCCAGATTCTCAATGATATCCGCCCAGGTGCGATCCGGGTTCTTGTTGATATCCTTGAGTCGGCCAAGCGTCCGCACAGCACTGCGCAGATAGGCGACTTCTTTTCCGATACGATTAAACACGGCATTGTCCTCCCAAGACGAAGACCGGGTATAAAAGGTTCACTGAAATGCGGTCAAGCAGAACCGGGCGGAATTGGCTGTGAACACCAGCGGAAAATACATAGAAGATGTAACGGCTTATCCGCAGGCTGAGCTACATGTTGATGCCATGGGACTGCAATGCCCACTGCCGGTGCTGAAGCTGCAAAAAGCCCTCCGCGGGCTCAAGCCCGGCGATCTGGCAAGCCTTGCAGCCACAGATCCCGCCTCACGCATCGACGTCCCGCACTTCTGCAACCAGTCCGGCCACACACTCATAGCCTCCAGCGAGGCGGATGGTGTTTTCAACTATCTGGTGGAATGCGGCAGCTAGGCCTGATCCGCCTGCGCACGCCATTCATCAGCCAAAAGCGCATACATCATGACATTGTGCCACTCGCCATCCAGCCGCTCGGCCCGCAGCAATGTGCCTTCGTGGCGCATCCCCAGCCGCTCCAGTACCCGGCGGGAAGCACGGTTGCCTTCCGTGCAGCGCGCCCACAGCCGGTTGAGCGGCCAGATCTCGAATGCGACCGCTGCAACAAGCTGAGCGGCTTCTGAGGCAAATCCACCGCCCCAATAGTCAGAATGCAGCACATAGCCGATTTCAGCGTTTCCCAGCCGCATATCGTCCAGATGCAAAGACACACCACCAATTGCCTTGCCGCCCGGCAGCGCCAGCGCCAGATCATATCGCACCCGCGGGCGCACCTGTTGCTGGGCGATGAACTCACCCAGCGTGGCCCGCGACTGTTCCACCGTATTGGGGCCCCACAGCAGGTGCCTGGTCACTTCCGGGCGCTCCGCATAGGCATGCAGCGAGCCCAGATCGCCGGGCATGAAATCGCGGATTACCAGCCGCCGGCTGCGCAGAGGCAACGCCAGCAATGGAAATTCGGAGGCGGCGTCGGCTGATTTTTTCGGCTTTTCAGATGTCGATGTCATAAGTGTGCGCAGAATCCCCTTGAAAGCAGCCGCGCACGCTACCTCCCCGCCGCGAACTTGCCAATGACCGTCCGCCAAAGGCATAACCCCTTTGAACCATGCATTCAGGATACCCTGCACACCATGACTGGTCTGACAAAGACACCCAAAGCTTCGCCCGCCGAGGCGACACCGCCAAAAACCGCGCGTCGGGTAAGGCGTACCGGCGAAGAAGCCCGCAGGCTGATTCTGGACGCGGCTGAAAAAAGGCTGGCCAAAATCGGCCCCGAAGGCATCCGCCTGCAGGATATCGCCAAGGATGTGGGCATTTCCCACCCGGCCATTCTGCATCATTTCCAGAACCGCGAAGGCCTTGTCGCCGCCCTCGTCGAGCGGACAATGGCCCATCTGCGTGACGCGCTGATGGGCGTAATCTCCCGTGGCCAGACCGGTGAAATTGATACTGGTGCGATGCTGGACGAGGTTTTTTCAACACTGTCCGACAGAGGCCATGCACGCCTGCTGGCCTGGCTCATTCTGACTGGCCGCGTCGACCCGGAGTCCAGGGGTGACGGCCACGAAATGCTCAGCGAACTGACAGAGCTTGTGCACGAGTTCAGCGCCCGCCAAGCGGCCAAACAGGGCCACCCGGTGCCTGACAAGGCAGAAACCCGCTTCTTCATCCTGCTGTCGGCGATGGCCGCCTTCGGTGAAGCGATTGTCGGCAAGCAGATGTATCGCGCCGCGGGCCTTGGTGACGACCCGAATGCGGCTGCCAGTTTCCGCGACCGGTTCAAAGCCTTGATGGATCCGCGCCTCAGATAGCGCGTCAGAAACGTAAGTCAGGCACCGCGTTTTGCGTCGATGGAAAGCGTATCGTCGTCCCGGAACGCATAGACCACCAGCGTTGCGAAAAAGACGATCAGCGACGGGAAGAACAATATCTGCACATTGTCCTGCCCATAAATCACCCCTAGCGGGTCAATTATGGATTTCCAGACCGCCAGCGCACCCAACCCCAGCCAGGCGATCATCAACGGATAGGCAATACGGCGGAACGCGCCGCCAACGACCAGCACCCCTAGCGTGAGCTGCACGATGCCCAGTGCGAACTGCACGGTGCCATTGCTCAGTAACCCACCATAATATTTGTCCGACACGCCAATGGCGGCGTCCGGGGCTGCGATCTTTACCATCGCCCAGATGATAATGAGCGCGCCAAGGCTGACACGCAGCAAAAGCAGACTTACAGGTTTCATGATCTTCTCCCCACATTCCCGGTGACTGGGTTCCGGAATTCCTCCACGGCAACCTGGGCGGATACGCAGTCAACGGCAAATCACAGTTGCGCCATCAACCACGCGGCAAAGGCATGGCTTCCATATTGGCGCATGATCCCTATGATGCGCCGCAACAATCCGCCTTCCACCTTCAGAGCTTTCCGGCACAGCATCTCATGGCCATTGACCGCACGCAGGACAATACGTCGTCATTCGGCAAACGCCTGCGCACCTTCATCAACATGCTTTTTGTTGATCATGGCATCTTCCGCCTGTTCATCAACGTGGCAACGCCGGTGACCTCCCGCGCATGGCGGTCAGGCCAGCCCTGGCCCAAGCATGTGCGGCTGGCAAAGGAGCGTGGCGTCAAAACCATCATTAATCTGCGCGGTGCGCGTGATTGCGGTGCCTATGTGCTGGAGCGTGAGGCGTGTGAGAAGTACGGCGTCACCCTCATCGACATGCCGCTGGAAAGCCGCTCCGCCCCGCAGGTGGACCGACTCAACCGCGCTGCCGAGACATTTGCCTCGATCGACTATCCGGTACTGCTGCACTGCAAGTCCGGCGCAGACCGGGCCGGGATCGGCGCGGCGCTGTATCTGATGTTGAAAGAAAAGCGGCCCGTCGGTGAGGCCAAGAAACAGCTATCGCTGCGCTTTGGGCATATCCGTCAGGCAAAGACCGGAGTACTTGACGCTTTCTTGGACGAATACGACGCCCGCAATGCCCGCGACCCCATCGATTTCATGACATGGGTGAACACGGAATATGACCGTGAAGCCCTCAATGACCGGTTCCAGGACATGAAGACAGCCGACGTGCTGGTCGACTTCATCCTGCGCCGCGAATAGGCACAACAGGCAAAGCGCCTACTGCGCCGCTGCGCCACCCTTGGCGCTGTCATCGGCAAAATACTGCATCCGGCACAGCCGCGCATAAAGCCCGTCGGCGGCCACAAGCTCATCATGGGTGCCAAGCTCAACGGCGCGCCCCTGCTCCATCACGCAAATCTTGTCCGCCTGCCGCACGGTCGCCAGCCGGTGCGCGATCACGATGGTCGTGCGCCCCTTCCGCAAGGTCTCAAGCGCGTCCTGTACCTTGCGTTCGCTCTCTGCGTCCAGCGCACTTGTCGCTTCATCCAGCAGCAATATGGGCGCATCCCGCAACACCGCGCGGGCCAGCGCAATGCGCTGCCGCTGGCCGCCTGAAAGCTTGACCCCGCGATCCCCCACCACCGTGTCATAGCCTTCCGGCATGGCCGCGATGAACTCATCCGCTGCGGCAACCTTGGCCGCCGCGCGAATATCCGCATCACTCGCATCCAACCGGCCAAAGGCAATATTGGCACGCACCGTATCGTTGAACATCGTCACATCCTGGCTGACGATGGCAATCTTCGCGCGCAGGGAGGCCAGCGTCACATCCTTCACGTCCTGACCGTCCACCCACACGGCACCGCGTGTGGCGTCATAAAGCCGGGGAATGAGATTGATGACTGTCGTCTTACCTGCACCCGACGGCCCGACCAGTGCCACCGTCGTCCCCGGCGCCACATCAAGCGCAAAATCCATCAGCGCCGGCGCACCGGTTTCATACTCAAAACCAACCCCGTCAAACGCGATATGCCCCTCACCCATTGCAAGCGGCTTGGCATCGTCGCGATCCTTGATCTCGGGTTCCTCATCCAGTAGCTCAAACACCCGCTGAACCGCAGCCATGCTTTCCTGAAACACCACATGCAGCGTGCCCAGCGCCCGCGCAGAGGGGGCCGCAATCGCCAAAGCCGTGACGAAGCCGGCAAAGTCACCAACCGTGCCCGTGCCCTCCCAGATGCGCCAACTGCTGAAGGCCAGAACGCCCGCAATGGCCACGCCGCCAAGAATTTCCATGGTCGGATCAACCCGCGCGCGGCCTCTGACCAGCTTCATGGTCCAGCCATAAAGCCCTTCAAAGAACGTGCCCGAGCGTTCGCGCTCATAATCCTCAAGCCCATAGGTCTTGACCATGCGCGCGCCCGACAGGCTCTCGTTCAACAACGCCGTCATATCGCCAAGATAGGCCTGCGCATCTGCAGATACTCTGCGCATACGTTTGCCGAGTGCAGAAATCGGGATCGCAGCTAAGGGGTAGATCACCAGCACCAGCAGCGATAGCAACCAGTCCATGTAAATCATGACTCCGATGATCCCGACCAGCGTCAGCACATCGCGCACGGAGTTAGTCAGCACACGCATCAGCCCTTCGCGCACCACATTCACATCATTGGTGAACCGCGACAGATACCGCCCGGTGGCTTCCCGGTTGAGGCGGGCCAGGTCGGCCGTCAGCAGACGGTCAAACATCGCAATCTGCATCTTCTGCAACACACGCAGAACAACCGAACTGGTGACGACGGTCTGGAAATAGAGCCCCAACGATTTAATGACCACAATCGCGATTACCAGCGGCGGCACATAAAAAACAAGCGGGTTACGGTCATTCGCCAGATCAAGCGTCTGTTGAATCAAAATGGGGTAAACGCTCGTCGTTGCGGCAACGAGGATCATCAGCACAAAAGCCCCCATGACCCGCTTGAGCTGCGGGCTAAGCCACATGCGCCAGACCCGCAGCGCGAGCTGTCCGCTCGTCGCAGTCAGGCCGTCTGCAGCGGGCTGGGGCGCTGGGGCACCGGCCGGCACAAGCGGCGTGGCGGAGACTGCGTCCCCATCACCTGCATCGTGCACTTCAGCTGTTTTTGGTGTGTCGGCTTGGCTATCGCTGGCCAAAGGGGTCTCCCACCGGGGACTGCATGTTCATAATCCGCCGATCATACCCCCAATTATGGCGTTAAGGGGTTAAGCGCTTTCGTGGTGCCCCTGGCCGGACTCGAACCAGCACGGAGTTACCCCCAACAGATTTTGAGTCTGTCGCGTCTACCAATTCCGCCACAGGGGCCCAAGAAAGTTGGATCATAAAGACGCCACGAAAGGAGCGGCATCATAGGTGTCCAAAACCGTGCGTCAATCCGCCATTTTATGCGGCATATGGTCAATCGACGGCGCCCCACCCCCCTGTTAGCGTAGAACCCATGAGTGAGAGCACCATCGCCCCCGAGCCCAAAAAGCACACATCAGAGCTTCTGGAACACGCAATCGCCTCCATTGAAGGCGAAACCGTGACGCTGGGCGCGCTGCTGGACGTGCTGGCCGAGCGCGCCTTCGGCATGGTGCTGCTGGTGCTGGCGCTCCCCTGCGCCATCCCGTTTCTCTATGGTGTTCCGCAAATCATGTCGCTGCCGATGGTGTTTGTCGCCGTCCAGCTTGCGACCGGCCGACACACGCTTTGGCTGCCACAATCCCTGCGCAACCGTACCCTGAAGAAATCCAGCCTCAAAGATGTGGTCGCCCGCGCCAAACCCTGGCTTGAGCGGCTGGAGCGGGTCAGCAAGCCGCGCCTCGACAGTCTCATTCACAGCCCGATGGAACTGGTTGTCGGCCTGTTGTTCGTCCTGTTCTCGCTCACCATCATGGTGCCCCTGCCCCTGACCAACACCGTGCCGGGCATCGCCATCGCCATTGCGTCACTGGGTTTCATTGAACGCGACGGACTTCTGGTCTTGGCCGGATCAATCCTTGGCATCATCTGGACCTTCGTTCTCCTGACGGCAGCCGGCGGCGCGGCCTCGATCATCTCCGCCGTCGTCAACTCTTTTGGAAGTTGAGCGCCATGACCCTCCTCATGACCATCATGCCGCCGCGCCGCGTCCCGTTATTCGTGCTCGCATTGTCGATCGCCACCATCGGCGGCGCGCTGTTTTTTGAGCATGTGCTCGGCTACATCCCCTGCAACCTCTGCCTTGAGCAGCGCTGGCCATATTACATCGCCATCCCCCTCACCCTCGTCACGCTCGTCGTCTCGCGCGAAGCAAATCTTGGCCGTTGGCCAACCTGGCTGATGTCACTTGTGGGCATGATTTTTCTGGTCAGCGCGGCACTCGGCCTGCGCCATATGGGCGTTGAATGGGACTGGTGGGAGGGGCCGACGGACTGCGGCAGCGGTGCCGGTGCGCTCTCAGGCTCAGTCGATGCCCTGAATTCAGCGCTGTCAGGTGCCATTGTCGTGCCCTGCGACAAAGCTGCATGGACCTTCCTTGGCATTTCGCTGGCGGGATATAATTTCATTATCTCGCTGGTCCTCGCGGTGGCTGCCTTCATCCCCGCTTTTGCCCAGTGGAAAGAAAGGCACGCGGAATGACGACCAAGGACAAGAAAATGAACAGCGCCGATCTGGCCGGCAACAGCGTGGTCCAGCGCCGCCTGCACGAAATGATTCGCGTAGACCATGCGGGCGAATCCGGGGCCGTGCGCATTTATGAAGGCCAGCTGGCCGTATTCCGCGCCGCCAATCCACGCGCCAAGATCGTCCGTGATCTTGAGCACATGGCCGAAGATGAAGCAGTCCACCTGGACGCCTTCAACAAGGTCGTCGCCGCCCGTGGCGTCCGCCCCACCCTCATGAACCCTCTTTGGGGTGCCGCCGGTTATGCGATGGGTGCCATCACCGCGCTGATGGGCGAGAAGGCGGCGCATGCCTGCACGGCAGCCGTCGAAGAAGTCATCGACGAGCACTATCAGGCGCAGGTGCGCGAACTGGGCACCGAACCTCGCGAAGCCGAACTGCGCGACATGGTGGAAAAATTCCGGCTGGAAGAAGTCGAGCACAAGGAAAAGGCGCTGGCTGAAGGCGCTGAACAGGCGCCCGGCTATCCGGCCCTCTCAGGCGCCATCAAAGCCGCCTGCCGACTAGCCATCCGCGTGTCGGAAAAGGTGTGACGCGAAGCGTCACATGCCCCGGCTTGACCGGGGTATCCATACCAAAATGCTAAACGCCGCACCCGGTCCCGGCTCAAGGCCGGGATGACATGAATTGCAAATGCACAAACCGGCCTACGGCTCGAGCTCGCTATCCCAGTAGAGATAATCCTGCCAGCTCTCATGCAGGTAGTTGGGCGGGAATGCGCGGCCATTGTGATGCAGCTCATGCACCGTCGGCCGGATCGGGTAATCATAGGGGATCATCCCGATTTCGGCGGGCAGCTTGTTGGCCTTCTGCAAATTGCACGGGCTACACGCCGCCACCACATTGTCCCATGTGGTCAGCCCGCCGCGTGAACGCGGGATCACATGATCAAAGGTCAGTTCGCGAGGTGTGCCGCAATACTGGCAGCTGAACCGGTCACGCAAGAACACGTTGAACCGGGTGAAGGCCGGATAGCGCGCCGGCTTCACATAGGTTTTGAGCGACACAACGCTGGGCAGCTGCATCTCGAAGGACGGGCTGTGCACGGCACGGTCGTAATGATCGAGAATGTTTACCCGCTCAAGAAACACCGCCTTGATGGTGTCCTGCCAGGACCAGAGCGACAGCGGGTAATAGCTCAGCGGGCGATAGTCAGCGTTCAGCACGAGTGCCGGACAACTCTCAGGTGATACCTGCGCCGCTTGCATCGCTCGTGGCCTCCTGCCCCAATCAACGCCCCAATTGCGCCAAACCTTACAATATTTTGTATGACGCCCTTATG